>CAMTYL010000001.1:0-1609 GCA_947085985.1 uncultured bacterium
GTGAGGCCGGTTGCAGAAGAGCTGAAGAGACCACGAGCAACTGAGTTGAAGTCAGAGATAGTTGAAGCCGCTTGGGTGCCTGTGTGATTTGCGCGGTCGAGGTATGCAGAGCCTTCAATACCGTCAAAGGTACCGGTCCATGCTCCGGTGCGGTCTAGGGTGAGCGCTCCTGCAGTGTTTAGGAGGCCTGAACCAGTGAGGTCGGTGAAGGTCTCAGAGTTGATGCCAAGAGCGGTGGTGGTGGCGTTGGTGAAGAGTGCGCGCGGGAAGGTGTTAACCGCGGTGGTTGAAGTGCCAGTGAAGTACTCAGCAACTGCTTGACCAACGACAGAGAATTTTGCGTATGGAGAGGTGGTGCCGATACCCACGTTGCTATCTGAGATTACGAACTCGGCGCCTCCGGCATTAATGTCAGAGTTTGAACTAATGGCGAAACGTGTCGTTGCCGACCCCCCTCTCCGAAGCACGCCAGCGTACCAATTAGCAGTGCCTGCGGTTGAGAATTGGATTTGTGCTGCTCGTGTCGTACCTACTCCTCTGTCGATAATGAGGCCGGCACCTCCGAGCGCGTTTCTGTTATCAATCTTTGCTTGGAAGTTATCTCCCGAAAGGTCTTGAGAAACATGGAGAAGCTGTGTTGGTGTCGAGGTACCGATACCGACGTTACCCTCAACAATGAGACCGTTGGTTGGCGGAGCGACGGTGTAGTAACTAGCGCCAATACCTGCCGAGCCACTGACACCGAACTTTCCTCCAGGAATTGAGCCCGCACCCACAGTGAGCGTCCCAGTGTTAACAAGAACCGCACCCGAGTTCCTAACTTGGAACAGTTTTCCGACAGCCGTTGCCACATCGACGATACTAGTACCAGATGATGAGCCACTGTTTTCCACAATAAGGCCAGTGTTGTTACTGAAAGTTTGTCCGGAGCTACTATTTCTCACATGGAGTGTTGTTGCTGGCGTTGTTGTGCCAATACCGACGTTACCTGTAGATGTGAACCGCACGCGCTCAGTGCCACCAGGCGCGAAGGTCTGATCAATACTTGACGAAGAGCTGAGGTCAAGCGTTGTGCCGTTGTAAGCAAGCGTTCCACGAAGCGCCCCACTATTATTGAGGAGCTGGTACGCTCCCAGTGATGAGCCACCACTACTCACCGTTCCGTTAACAGAAAGTGCGACTTGCGGAGTTGTAGTACCAACCCCAACCCACCCCGCGCTCGTAATCGTGGTAGTACCCGTCGCACCAAAGGCTGCGTAGTTTGAGGAGAAGCCTGTTGAGGATGCGTTTCCATTGAACTGCTGAAGCGCTGACCAGCTGTTAGCAGTCGTCGTACCAAACGCAAGAGAGAGAACGTTAGAGGCAATTTGTAGTGGGTATGTTGCTGAGGTAATGCGAGAAGCGTATGCACTTGCCCACTCTGTAGTACTCGCAGAGAGAGGAATCTCGTATCCAGCAGTGAGTGAGTAGGCTCCGGTGCCTGAGGTGTAGGTGAGGCCGGTTGCTGAGCTTGAGAAGAGTCCACGTGCGGTGGTTGAGAAGTCAGAGATGGTTGAAGCAAGCTGGGTACCCGTGTGGTTTGCACGGTCAAGGTATGCAGAGCCTTCAA
>CAMTYL010000002.1:0-41339 GCA_947085985.1 uncultured bacterium
TTTCGTGGACTGTAGGAAGTGCGCTAGGATGCCTGTATGGATTTAGACGGGCAACTTAGGGGAAAGAAAATTACCGTCATGGGGCTCGGGCTTCTTGGGCGTGGTGTAGGGGATACCAAATTCTTAGCAGAACAGGGAGCCGATATTATTGTTACGGACTTGAAGAGTAGTGAGGAACTTTCGGTTTCGCTTGAGCAGCTCGCAAGTTTTCCGAACATCGCCTATGTGCTTGGCGAGCATCGTCTGGAAGACTTCCGAGGAAGAGATTTCATACTAAAGGCTGCAGGTGTGCCACTGGACTCTGTCTATGTTCAAGAGGCAGAGCAGGCCGGTATTCCTATAAAAATGAGCGCATCGTGGTTCGCTGAGCTCTCTGGAATTCCGGTGATTGGCATTACGGGAACGCGCGGCAAATCTACGACTACCCATATGCTTCACGCGATTATGCAGCAGGCAGGCATGAAGGTGTTGCTTGGTGGAAACGTACGCGGGGTGTCCACGCTCGCACTCCTAGATGATGCTACCCCAGAGCACTGCGCATTGTTTGAACTCGATTCCTGGCAGTGCCAGGGATTTGGAGACGCCAAGATGAGTCCGCAGGTGGCTGTGTTCACCACGTTCATGGCAGACCACATGGTCTACTACAAGGACGACATGGAGGTATACCTAAGAGATAAAGCGCAAATATTTCTTCATCAAAAACCTGGAGACACGTTCATTCTAGGTACACAGTGCGAAGCGGTGGTGCGTGAAGCATACGGGTCTAACCTTAGCAGCGATGTTGTGGTGGCTAGTGACGCCACACTTCCAGGTGATTGGACTCTGCAAATTCCCGGAATGCACAATCGCTACGACGCAGGCCTGGCACTCGCTGCTGCGCGCTCGCTTGGGATTTCAGACGAGGACAGCAGAGTAGCCCTTGAATCGTTTAGGGGTGTACCAGGGCGACTTGAGTTTTTGCGCGAAGTGAATGGTGTCAAAATCTATAACGACACCAACGCGACAACTCCAGACGCAACACTTGCAGCGCTTCGCGCGCTGCCCAAGGGTCGCGTTGCCCTCATCATGGGTGGCTCTGACAAGGGACTGGACATGACTGAGCTAATAGCTGAGCTCCCGTATCTAACCAAGAATGTGTTCCTCCTTGCCGGTACGGGAACCGACCGCATCAAAGACAAGGTCAGAAACACTACCATATATAGTAGTGTTTCTGACGCAGTGCAGGCAGCAGTTAGTGTTGCCGAAGAAGGGGATGTGGTACTTCTGTCTCCAGCGTTCGCCTCCTTTGGTATGTTTAAGAATGAATATGACCGAGGCGATCAATTTAATGTAATAGTCAGAGAGCTATGACAAAGCTGTTTCAACACTCAGAAGAAAATCCTTTCCATATATCAGTAGGGGTAGTTTTAGTAAATGACGAAGGGAAGATACTCGTACACAAAACAGACAGCGCCACGATTCCAGAGAAGTTTGCTCACCTGCTGGGTGGTCTTGATAAGGCGTATATACTCATGAGAGAGTCGCTTGAGAATGATGAAACCTTGGAGCAGTGTGTTGCTCGAGGTTTGCGAGAAGAGTTTGGAGTAGAGGGAGAGTTGGTAAAATACCTCGGTGCTATAAGTACCCCAGTGGCCGCACGTACTCGCGTATTTGAGAAGACCACGCTTTATTTTCTGGCACGACTTCAACGACAAGGGCCAAGACCAATGGACGATGAAGAGTCGTTTACGGAACTTGTGTGGATGGAACCAGCTGAACTTATTTCAACAATGAAGACGCAGGGTACTCAAGCCAACCGAGAAGATTTAAATGAGTCAAAAATTATAGAGACCTATGTCAAATACAAGTAGCAAGCGCACAGTTTTCATGAGCGGCATTGGCGGCATTGGCATGTCGGCGCTTGCGCAACTACTTGCGGAGCGTGGAGAGGTAGTCACGGGCTCTGATCGGGAAGAGAGTCCAACTACGCGACTGCTTGAAAGTAGGGGAATCAAGGTGATGATAGGGCAGACGAGAGAGAACGTGCCAGGGCAGGCCGACATTCTCGTGTATTCAGCGGCGGTGCATACCGACAATCCAGAGCGCATGCGCGCAACAGAGCTGGGTATTCCACAGGTGTCCTATTTTGAAATGCTCGGAAGTGTTTCGGAGCAGAAACGCACTATCGCGATTGCTGGCACTAATGGCAAAACGACTACGACAGGTATGCTGGCAAAGATTTTGCGCGACGTCGGTGTGTCACCATCGGCAGTAGTAGGCTCTATTGTTCAGGATTTTGGCAGTAACTATCTGTCCGGGGAGTCGGACTGGTTTGTGGTTGAGGCGTGCGAGTACCAGCGACACTTCTTAAACCTCACGCCAGAAATACTGGTAGTCACCAATCTTGAGTTTGATCACACAGACTACTACCAGGACCTGGCAGACGTTCAAGACGCGTTCCGCACGCTTATGAAAAAGGTGCCTGCACACGGCTACATTGTGACGGATGCTGAGCGCCCAAGCATCGCACCTCTTTTGGAAGGTCTTGCTGCAACTATTGTTGATTACACGCGCGAGCCAGCGTTCCCCCTGCAACTCCCTGGGGAGTTTAATCAAATGAATGCACGTGCTGCAGCAGCAGCCGCAAGGCTTGTCGTCCCTGCCATCACGCCTGGGAAGTTACTTATTTCGCTTGAGGAGTTTAAGGGGACCTGGCGCAGATTCCAGTACAAAGGGAAGACCGCACAAGGAGCCGACGTGTACGACGACTACGCGCATCACCCAACGGCAATTAAGGAAACACTTCATGCGCTTCGTGAGAAGGTGAGCGGAAAAGTATTTGTGGCCTTCCACCCGCACCTCTATAGTCGTACTCGCGATTTGCTTGATGGATTCTCCCGAGCATTTACTGACGCGGACCAAGTGCTCATAGCTCCTATTTATGCAGCCCGAGAGATTGATGACGGGTCAGTTTCAAGTGAGCTCCTTGCAGAACGCGTGAGTGCTGAAGGAACGAAGGCACGGGCACGTTCGTTTGAAGAGATTGAGGCAGTGCTTCGCAGCGAGCCGACAGATGGAGATACCGTTATCACTATGGGTGCAGGAGATATCTATAAGGTTGCAGACGTCATCATTGTGTAAGGTATGGTACCTGAGCTCAAAGATAAGCGAGAATCCTCAGGATTTGTGCCGTACAAGATAACCGCAGGTTCAATATGCTTTTTTCTGCAGAAAAGAACTATCGATGCACCTCTTGCTCCTGGAAGAGTCGGCATGTTTGGTGGTGGTCTAGAGTCAGGTGAAGTTCCCGAGGTTGCTATGTTTCGCGAAACAGAGGAGGAGTTAATGTATATTCCGTCTAGGGCGGTTTACTTCAGTAGGTACGAATCCGCAGGCGACATCTGTCACGTCTTCTTGGAAGAGGTTGCCGATGACTTTGAAGAGAACATAACTGTATGTGAGGGCGATTATGGAAAATTCTTTTCTCTAAAAGAAACGCAGACCTTACCAGAAGTCGTGCCACTTGTCCGTCTCGTTACCGTGCAGCTTGCAGAGACTTTGAATATTTCAGCAGATGGTCAGGAGATTTGACCACACGTTAAAGTAATTGTAGAATTTTGCTCTGTTCATTCACACACTGTTTGCAGTGTCAGGTCTAGGAGGGCCAATGCGAATTCTCATAAAAGAGTCATATCTTGCGCGCATTGACGGGGTGCTTGGGGTGAAGACGTTTCGTAACCTCTATGCGCGCGGCGTCGATGGCGTGAAGCAGGACATCTTGGGCAATGGAGACCGTTCCTGCGCCCTCGTTGTCTCCACCGTTTTGGTTGGGTTTCAGCTCATCGGGACTGTACACGCTACGGTCGCAGGAACCATTAGCGACATGGAAGAGTCTGGATGGGTGCGTATCAGAAGACCTCGTACTGGCTGCGTTGTCGTTTGGAACGCGAACACCGGAGGCCGAGCCCATCAGCACATCGGCTTCTATCGCGGGCCGGGCACAGCAATCAGTAACAACTCAGAAGAAGGGGTGCCGAAGCTACACTCGTACCGGGTATATCCCGTTGCGGCTCTGTACTGGAACCCAAAACTGGAGTAAAAGGCGCCGCCCCCGCGGCGCCTTCCCAATTTCTACTCCTCTATACATATTCGCGTCTCTGTAGAAATCCCCGCAAGAATTTCTAGGAGATCTTGCAAAGACAGGGCAACACAGCCTTCGGTCGGTGTGTAGTTAGGACGAGCAATATGCATAAATATGGCGCTTCCGTGTCCAGGCACGGCTGGCGCATCGTTATATCCTAAGGGAACCACAATATTGTATATCTCGTCCTCTCGCCACAGCACTTCATGTCGCATCGGAGCTGGCAAAACAATTTTCTTGTTATAGGAGGATGACGTTGAGTCGTCACACCAGCCGTCCTTTTCTTCAATTACGGACACCGATAGTTTAGTTACTGGTTGCGCAACTCTATCAGCCCGATACAAAACCTCCCTAAGCGGGAAGCAGCCAGTGGGTGTTGCGCCGTCACCCTCTCTTTTGTTGTGGGATATTCCTCCGGTCCCGAGAGCACATGGGTAACGCTTTCCGTTCCAGGTAAGTATTCCATCGGATGAAACCAGGATGTCCATATTTTACAAAACTATACCCTACGGTAAGGTGTGTCTATGGGAACACTTTCTGTCGTCGCAACACCTATAGGAAACTTGGGAGATATAACCATTCGTGCGCTTGAGACACTTAAATCGTGCGATGTTATTGCTTGTGAAGATACACGGGTTACTGCCAAGTTACTTGCTCGGTACGAGATTCAGAAGCCACTGTTAATTTTCCACGCACAAAGCGGTAAGCATGCGACCACGCGCATCCTTCAGCTTTTGGGAGAAGGTAAGCATGTGGCGCTCGTGACAGATGCTGGCACGCCAGGGGTTTCAGACCCAGGAAACGAGCTCGTGCGCGCGGTGCGCGACGGACTTCGTGGCGACGTAGTCGTTGAGGCCATCCCAGGACCCGCTGCGCTCACGGCAGCGCTCTCCATCGCTGGCATGCCCACCCACGAGTTTACGTTCCTTGGGTTCTTGCCCCACAAAAAGGGGCGACAGACGCTCTTCACTGAAATTAGCGAGGCAGAGCGGGCCATGGTGTTTTATGAGTCCCCACACCGCATAGAAAAGGCGCTGCAGAGCCTCGCCGAAGTACTTCCTGAGGGCCGTAGAGTATCCACGCTACGCGAGCTTACCAAAATGCACGAGTCGGTGGTGGAAGGGACTGCGCAAGAGGTTGTGGACTATTTCAAGGAGCATCAGGACCAGGTGCGCGGAGAATTCGTTGTTATTGTTGCTCCGTAGCGTACTTCGGTATACTGGAGGAGTATGTCGCGTGAATCAATTCTTATACTGCTCGGGCTTCTCATCATGGCGCTCCCGTTTGTGGGGCTCCCTCTTCTCTGGCTGTCTATCGGGTACCCTATTATTGGAGCACTCGTTGCGCTTATTGGCGTGACGCTCGTGCGCAGAAAGAAGCGAGTGACAATCTCTACCCATGAAGCACCATCTCCACAACCTGAGTCGTAATACACACGCCCGCATCATAGCAGCAGGCGTGCTTGTTGTGGTTGTGGTTGCCTTTGCGCTTCCGCACGCACGAGCAACTACGTACGTAAAGGGGGAGCCTGGGTTAGTAGGCGCAGTGAAGAAAATAATCCCAGAGGCACCGAAAGTGTTGGATACAAAAAAGTACGACGAGCTGCTCATAAAGAACGCAAACTACGCCAGCACGACGTCTACTACCACGCCAAGAATCTGGCCCGCTAAGGCGCCCTATCCAATGGTGGGGGCCATACTTCCAGAGAAGCGCATCATCTCCTATTACGGAAACTACTACTCCACCAAAATGGGAATTTTGGGAGAGTTTGAACCGCCCGTTGTGCTAGACAAGCTACGCGCAGAAGTTGCGAAGTGGGAGGCAGCAGACCCAACGACTAAGGTTGTTCCAGCGATTGAATACATTGCCGTAGTAGCGCAAGAGCACGCAGGTAAAAGCGGGCTGTTCCGAGCACGTATGCCAGACGAGCATATTGATAAAGCAATTGCGATGGCAAAGGAAGTGGACGGTATCGTTATTCTAGACGTGCAAGTGGGCCTATCTACACTACAGTCTGAGATTCCAGCACTGGAGCCGTACCTAAAAATGCCACAGGTACACCTGGCACTTGACCCAGAATTTTCTATGAAGGGCGGGGAAGAGCCGGGCGACGTCATTGGCTCGTTTAACGCAAACGACATTAACTACGCCATTAACTATTTGGCGCAATTGGTGAAAGAGCATAATTTGCCACCCAAGGTGCTTATCGTGCACCGCTTTACCCAGCGTATGGTGCAGAACGCTGAAGACATAACGCCGCTCCCTGAAGTGCAGGTGGTCATGGTGATGGACGGGTGGGGAACACCAGCCAGAAAGATTGGCACCTACAGGAGCTTTATATATCCAGAGCCAGTGCAGTTCACCGGATTTAAGATTTTCTACAAGAACGATTTGAAGCCGCCAAGCGAACGCCTGCTCACTCCGAAAGAACTATTGCAACTCACTCCGCAGCCAATCTTTATCCAGTATCAATAATTTCTACACGTGTTTTTGAATGCGCGTCTCGTAGCGCGGTATACTGACAGAGATGTATAACCCGGAGCGCGTCACGTACTTTGCAGCAACCGACAGCCGTGGCAAGCGCGTACCGTTTGGTATTAAGACCAAGGACCGTTCCAAGCACATGTACGTGATTGGTAAGACGGGCATGGGTAAGTCCACGCTCCTTGAGAACATGGCCATTCAAGACATCCGAAATGGCGAGGGGCTTACCTTCATTGACCCGCACGGCGGCACGGCCGACAAGTTGCTTGAATACATTCCTGAGAGCCGCATAAAGGACGTGGTCTATTTTGCGCCGTTTGACCTTGATCGACCGATTGCGTTTAACGTGATGGAAGATGTGGGCTACGACAAGCGCCACTTGGTGGTGTCTGGTCTCATGGCGACCTTTAAGAAGATTTGGGAGGACGCGTGGAGTGCCCGTATGGAGTACATTCTCACCAATACACTCTTGGCTTTGTTGGAGTATCCAGACGCAACATTGCTTGGCGTGAACCGCATGTACACCGATAAAGGGTACCGCAAGAAGGTGATTGAGAACGTAAAGGATCCGGTAGTGAAAGACTTCTGGACAAAAGAGTTTGCAAACTATGGCGAGCGCTACACCCAGGAAGCAACACCTGCTATTCAAAACAAGATTGGGCAGTTCACCGGAAACCCGCTTATTAGAAATATCATTGGGCAGCCAAAATCGTCCTTTGATATTCGAGAGATGATGGACACCAGAAAGATTCTCATCATCAACCTATCAAAGGGTCTGGTGGGAGAAACAAACATGCGCCTTCTTGGGTCCATGCTCACCACGCGCATTTTCCTTGCCGCTATGAGCCGAGCGGAATTTTCACAAGAAAAGCTCCACTCACTTCCAAACTTCTATCTCTACGTGGACGAGTTCCAGAATTTCGCGAACGAGACGTTTGCCGAGATTCTGTCCGAGGCGCGTAAGTACAATCTGAACCTTATCATTGCGCACCAGTACATTGAGCAGATGGAGGAGGAGGTACGTGACGCGGTGTTTGGAAACGTGGGTACCACCATTACGTTCCGCGTCGGCCCCTTTGATGCCGAGACGCTTGAAACGGTGTTCACGCCAGAGTTTCTAGCAGAAGACATTGTGAACCTGGGTCTGCGACAAATTTACCTGTCACTCATGATTGATGGCATTGGTTCGCGGCCATTTTCTGCGACAACCATTCCACCAATAGAAGCACCAGCACGTACGTTTAAACAAGAGGTGATTGAAGCATCACGTCAGCAGTATGGTGCACAGAGAGAAGAAATTGAGTCGTCGGTGCGCGAAGCACTGGTCACTGAAGAAGGGGACGAAGAGCCACCCGCACCAAGCCAGCGCCCACCGTACGGAGCGCGCCCTCGCCCAGACCGAGCGCCAGCGCCGCGTGCACAGTCAGGGGGAGATCGACCACGACCACCAAGAACAGAGACTCCGTCAGGCGAGCGACGAAGTGCGGACGCTCCTAGGCAAGAGCGTAGTATGCCTCGTGCTGACCGGCCCGCTCCACGGGAGCAGCAAGCTCCACCAAAGGAGAAGACCGCAGAAGACCTGAAAGCAATCCTTCGCTCAACCATTGCAAAGGCAGAAGGGGAGAGGGGAGAGAAGGCGGTAAAGAAGGAGCGCGGACTTCACGACGCATTGTCGGGCGTTGCTGCACTTCCGCCGGTTCCGCCTGTTACGCAGGCTCCGCGTATTATCCCGGAGCGAAACGCACCGCCCGCAGATAAGAAACCGTTCGAAGTTCCCGAGGACACCCTCCGTTCCATTTTTAAAGAGGATGTATAGGGACACTATCAGTTTTGTGCTCATAGGGATTGCGCTTCTAGCGCCAACTGCCGCTCACGCGGCAGTTGTTATTAGTGAAATTGCGTGGATGGGCACGAGTGCTTCAGCAAACGCTGAATGGATTGAGCTACAGAATACCGAGAATACCGACGTGAACCTTTCTGGCTGGACGCTAGTTGCGACAGGCGGCTCACCCAACATTACGCTAACAGGAGTCATAGGTGCCAGTGGTTTCTACCTGCTTGAACGCACCAGCGACGCAAGTGTACCCGCCGTTAGTGCGGACCAGATATACAGTGGAGCACTCGCAAATACCGGCTTAACTCTATTACTCAAAGACCAAGCGGGCACCGTTATTGATACCGTAGAGGGTGGTGCCGATTGGAAAAGCATTGGAGGCGATAACACCACAAAGCAAACTCCCCAACGTTCAGGCAGTACCTGGACCACGGCCGAACCCACACCCCGAGCAGCCTCAGTGTCGGGTAGCCCTGGCGGTGGTGGAGACGGTGCTATCGGCACCTCCACCGACCCGCTCACTCCGCAACCGAGCGTTGGCGGCTCTCCCGTTGTCACCGCTACGCCCAGAAACCCTATACCTCGACTGTATGTAGACGCCGGACCAGGGCGATTTCTCACCACACAGGTGGAGAGCAGTTTTTCAGCGCACGCATATGACAGCGACGGCAGTATTCGTCGAGATGCTCGCTTCACTTGGAGTTTTGGAGACGGTGCCGAGGAGCATGGAGACGAGGTCACTCACACATATGAGTACCCAGGCACGTACACCATTGCAATACACGCACGAGCGGGCGAGAGTTCAGTCGTGTCACTTCTTATGGCCCAGGTCTCTGACTCAAACGTTGTAGTCAGTAGCGCAAGCAACGACAGAATTACCATACAGAACGTGGGCGAAACTCTACTCGATTTGTCTTCATGGCAATTACGCAAGGGAGAAACTTCCTTTGTTATTCCTCAGTACACGACTCTCATGAAAGGGCAGGAAGCAACATTTCCCGCAAGCATCACGAAACTTAGCACCTCAACGTCGCAGCTCTCGCTCCGTTTTCCTAATGGAGTAGAAAACGCAGTCGTTGCGGTGGAACCGGTTCAGGACATTCTTCCTGCAGAAGTACGCGTTTTTGAGCCACCACAAGTGACGGCGGAAACGATGGTGCAACCTATTGTGCCGATGGTGGGTATTCAAAAGAAGGAGACGCCTCGTCTGCCTCAGGTAAACATTAGCGACATTTCGTATGTACCATCCATAGTTGCCCCAAGCGCGACAGTAGTACCTGCCGCGCTTGGGGCGTCTGCAGGGTCTAGTGTGCCCGGACTCCTTACCTCGCCCTGGACCCTCTCCTTCATGGGCCTTTTAGTTGCAGCCGCTTCAATTCTTGTCATACTCTAATCACGTTCATGTCTAAGACCATTCTCGTCACCGGTGGAGCCGGATTTATAGGTACCCATCTCTGTAAACGGTTAGTTGCAGAAGGACACACGGTTATCTCTTTAGATAACTACTTTACTGGAAGTAAAGATAACCATCTTGAAAGCGTTGAGTACCGAGAGGGTCACACAAAAGACATAGAGTCTCTGGTGCCAGAGTCGCCAGAGCTGATTTACCATCTCGGCGAGTACTCGCGTGTTGAGCAAAGCTTGAAGGAGCCTGCGCTCGTGTGGGATTTGAACAAGGTTGGAACTTTTGCCGTACTTGAATTTGCTCGAAAGCGAAGCTCTAAGATTGTGTACGCTGGGTCTTCTACAAAATTTGGCGATGGAGGAATGGGTCGGGATCAAAGTCCCTATGCATGGAGCAAGGCAACCAATACTGAGCTGGTCCAGAACTATGGAAATTGGTATGGTCTGCCGTACGCAATTACCTATTTCTATAATGTGTACGGTCCTGGCGAGCGAGCTGGCGTATACGGAACCGTGATTGAAATCTTTAAACAAAAGAAAATTAAAGGCGAGACACTAACCGTAAATGCACCAGGAACTCAGAAAAGGAACTTTACACACGTAGACGACATCGTGGAAGGTCTTGTCCTGGTCGGAGAGCGTGGAGAAGGAGATTCTTTTGGGATAGGTAGTGAGAAGTCATATACCGTACTTGAGGTTGCTCAAATGTTCGGAGGACCAATCTCGATGGGTCCAGAAGTGGCTGGTAATAGAATGAGCTCCGATATAGACGCAAGTAAGACGAAGCTTCTTGGTTGGGAGTGTCGCAATGAGTTGCCTGAATACATTCGAGCAGTGACGAGTGTATGAAAAAGGTGCTTATATTTTCGCTCCAATACTATCCTTTTGTAGGTGGGGCAGAAGTCGCCATCAAAGAAATTACTGACCGTATCTCTCCCGAGGAGTACGAGTTCCATATGGTGACGAGTCGTTTTGACAGCACACTCCCAAAGACGGAGAGAATCGGAAACGTTATTGTTCATCGCATTGGTCTTGCAACAAAGGCCCCAAGTATTGCTGACCTTAAAAAGATGCCACTGCATTTGAATAAGTATTTATTTCAGCTGCTTGCAGTACCGTACGCTCTTTCACTCCGCAGAAAGCATACCTTTGATATGACGTGGGCCATGATGGCGCACGCTACAGCAATCCCTGCAGGCCTTTTCAAATGTTTTAATCCGCGCGTAGCGTACCTGCTTACGCTTCAAGAAGGAGATCCGCCAGAACACATTGAAAAAATGATGAAGCCGGTATGGCCACTCTTTCGTCAGGGCTTTGTGCGTGCAGATGCGCTCCAACCCATCTCTACGTTTCTTCTGAATTGGGGCAAGCGCATGGGTTTTACGGGTGAGGCTCGTGTGATACCAAACGGCGTGGACACTGCCCGCTTTACGCAAACGTTTAGTGTAGGGGAGATTGCGAGTATGAAGGCAACGCTCGGGAAGAAAGAAGGAGATGTGTTTATGGTGACTACCTCGCGTCTCGTACACAAGAACGCTATAGACGATGTCATCACGGCGCTTACTCGCTTACCTCAAAACGTCTCGTTCCTTGTCTACGGTATCGGACCAGACGAAGGTAAACTCAAAGCGTTAGCAAAACAACTCGGAGTTGAAGGGCGTGCTCGGTTCATGGGTGAGATTGGTCACAAAGAAATGCCGCTCATGCTCGCGTGCTGCGACATTTTTATTAGACCTTCGCGCTCTGAGGGTATGGGTAATTCCTTCATTGAAGCCATGGCGGCCGGTCTCCCGGTGATTGCAACCCAAGAGGGTGGCATTGCAGACTTCCTCTTTGACGGAGTGCGCAACCCGGGCACTCCCGCTACCGGTTGGGCAGTGGATGCTGACTCTCCAGAGCAGATAGCAAGTGCCGTAGAGGACGTCCTGGCGAACCCGCAGAAGGTCGCCGAAGTGGTC
The DNA here is from genome assembly GCA_947085985.1 of uncultured bacterium. Lineage (GTDB taxonomy): Bacteria > Patescibacteriota > Minisyncoccia > Phycocordibacterales > Phycocordibacteraceae > C7867-001. The sequence continues at coordinate 11,801 of CAMTYL010000002.1, forward strand.
GCAAACTCCAAAAAACGAGCTCTCACGGGCTTTGATTGGGACACCATTGCCTCTTCCATGCGGGAACTTTTTGGTCGCCTCACGGGTTAGAATAGGCATATGATTCCAACAGTTTTCTTGAATACGAGGGTTTTTCGGGCGTGGTGCGCAGTATGAAGCAGGTGGTGACTATAGGTGGGGGAACAGGCACGTTCGTCGTGTTATCTGCTTTCAGAACGTTGTCGCAGGTATCACTCAGTGCAATTGTGACCGCTGCTGACGACGGCGGCTCTACGGGTCGGCTTCGCGACGCGTACGGATTTCTTCCGCCCGGAGACGCGCGCCAAGCACTCGTCGCACTTGCTGAGGACGGAAACGTGCTACGAGATTTGTTTGCATACCGATTTGAGAAAGGCGACATAGCCGGCCATAATCTGGGGAATTTGTTCCTAACAGCACTCACTGATTTGCTTGGTTCAAATGAGGCAGGTCTCGCCGAAGCCTCAAAGATTTTGCGAGTGGCAGGAACAGTCATCCCTGCTACGGAGAAGCCGGCGACACTGGTTGCACAATTTTCAGACGGCACAACAGTTTCTGGGCAGAATGCTATTAGCGAAACAGGCACAAGCTCGGTGCACATCACCGATATCAGCCTTTCCGAACCCCTTGCGGTCACGGGTGCTGCACGCGAGGCTATTTTTGCCGCAGATCTGATTGTGCTTGGACCAGGCAACCTATACTCTTCCACAATTGCAGCAGTGTTGGGTGAAGGTATGCGAGAGGCCATTGCTTCGTCTTCAGGAAGGGTTGTCTACATCTCTAATCTTTTTACTAAAGCTGGCGAGACTGATGGGTACACGCTCTCGCACTGTGTTGCAGAGGTAGAGCGCTACGCTGGCCGGCGCATGGATAGCCTTCTTGTGCACGAAGGGGATTTTTCTGAAGAAGTATTGGAGTGGTACGCAAAAGAAGGTGAGTACCCTATTGAGGACGATCTTGCCGACGATGGCAGAGTACTGAGACTGCCGCTTGCTTCCGTGAATGTAGTGCCACCACTTCCAAACGACCCCATTCGTCGATCACTCATGCGTCACGACCCTTGCTTGGTGGCACGGGCACTTACGCCTTTTCTTGCATGATGTACTTCCTTGATTTTGATAGGACCACCTTTGATACAGATTCTTTTACACCGTATCTCCGTGAACGATTTGTGGGCACGGATGTTGCAGATCTTTCAAACGCTGAGTTCGGTGCGCACATGGACAGGCTTGTGCGGGAAGGCTCGCTTTCGTTTACACCGGGCGAACTGTCGCCATTTCTCTATGAAGATGCTGCTCGTTTTTTGCGCGACAAAGAGAATGGCGTGATGCTTTTAACCTTTGGAAACCCAGCATTTCAAAAGGTAAAGATTGAAAGCGCTCTGTACGGTATTCCGCGCATCACCACTCACTACACTGGCGACGTACGGAAGGGAGACTTTATTGCTCCACATATTGGTATGTATGGACACTCGCCAACGTTCATTGACGATTCAGTAATTGAACTAGAAATTCTCTCTGCCCGTTGTCCCGGCGCAAGAATTATTGAGATGCGACGAGGCGGAGAGGAGGGGGAGGGGAGGTGGTCTGTGATTAGAACGCTTTCCGAGTTACCGTAAGACCAATGGCTATGCGCATCCTCATTAGCACCCCGTTATATCCCCCAGAGATAGGTGGCCCCGCAACCGATGCTGCTGCACTTGCCGAGCAACTCAAAAAGGAAGGAGTTGAAGTAGTCGTGCACCCGTTCTCTGCGGTCCGCAAGTACCCACGCGGGATACGGCACGTACTCTACACCTGGGGACTGTTTAAAATGAGCCGCGGGGCTTCTTGCATCGTCTCCTTTGATACCGTTTCCGTTGGCTTGCCTGCACTCATAACTTCACATCTGCGCGGGATTCCTTCTATTGTGCGTGTCCCTGGAGACTATGCCTGGGAGCAGGGGACACAGCGGTACGGTGTCAGAGACTCAATGGCAGAATTTCAAACAAAGACGTACGGAACACGTGTAGAGTTGTTGCGCGGCGTCCAGAAACTCGTTGTTACAAAGGCGCGTCTTGTTGTTGCGCCGAGTGACTATTTTGCCGATGTTATTGCAGGGTGGGGGGTGCACAAGAAGCGACTTAAGCGAATATATCTCGGGCTCCCAGCGAACGAGCAGGTAGAAATGCCAAAGGAGGAAAAGGAAGCGAAGATTCTTTTTTCCATGGGCCGTTTTGTCCCGTGGAAGGGATTCCCTATGCTAATTCAGCTTCTTTCAAGAATGCCTGGGTGGCGCCTTGTTATTGCTGGCGATGGTCCCGATGCGATACGCCTTGAGCAATACGCAGCAGAACTCAAGGTAGATGACCGTGTCACATTTTTGGGTGCAATACCACGTGCACAAGTGCTTGGCTGGTTGCGACACGCAGATGCCTTCGTTTACAACACGCACTGGGAAAGTTTTTCTTTTCAAGTGCTTGAAGCGCTCGCCGCAGGTGTTCCCGTTATTACCACGCGTGTAGGAAGTCTTCCGGAGTTGGTGACCGATGGTGTTGAAGGAGTTCTCTGCGAGCCCAATGATATCGACGCCTTCCAGCAGGCACTAGAGAGCATAGAAGCAGATGCTTCTATGTGGCAAGGGAGAAGTAGTAGGGCGAAGGAGAAGGCACAACGCTTTACTATAGATGCGTCGGCAAAAGAGTTTGCGGCAGAAATTAAGAGCCTATGCACATAATATTTTTCAGTAGCGACCGGAACCTGTTCTCTGCTAACAGCAGCGTGTACGCACGATTTGCGCGCTTTGCAGCCAAGTATCCTGGCGATACCTTTGAGAGCGTTGTGTTTTCGACACGAGCACATAACGTTGCCGACCGTGTTGTCATTGCTCCTAATATGCGTGCATATGCAACACAGTCTCAGTCACGATTGCTGTACGGATTGGACGCTATACGTATTGCGCGCAGTCTTTCTAAGCCAGACATCATTTCAGCACAGGACCCTTTTGAGACAGGGCTCGCAGCGCGCGTCGCTGCCCACTTTCTGAAAGTTCCGTATGTCGTTGAAGTTCACACCGACATATTTGCCAATGTGTTTCGTGCACATTCACTTCTTAACACTATACGTGGCTTGTTTATTGGAACGGTTATTCGGAGCGCACGTTCTGGCTACTGTGTCTCGGCTCAGGTTAGAGATGCTGTAAACGAGCGATACCGTCCCCAGTCACCATTCAAGGTACTTCCTATTTTTGTTGATACCAAGCGCTTTGCCCAGTTGCCACACACACCCGAGGCCGGAGCTCTTCTATGGGTTGGTCGCTTTGCACAGGAGAAACGCCCGGATATCGCAATTAGGGCGCTCAAAATAGCTCGTGATACTGGGGAGGCTGTTCGGCTTGTTATGCTCGGCAGCGGCCCTCTAGAGGCTTCGCTGCGGGTACTTGCAGAAAGGCTCGGCGTAGCGGAATACGTCACGTTTCCTGGATGGCAGGATCCAAGCACATACTTGGAAACCGCTGAGCTGCTTCTTTCAACGTCAGCATACGAAGGGTACGGAATGGCAATAGTAGAGGCACTGGCTGCACAGGTGCCAGTTCTTTCATACGATGTTGGCATAGCGAAGGAAGCTGGGGCAATAATCGTGGAGGGCGATTACAGAAAAGCGCTCGTTGACTGGCTTTCTGGACCACGAAACCGAGGAATACTGAAACTGGCAACGTATGATGATGAGGATGAGTATTTCGCGCAGACGTACTCTTTCTACAAAGATACTACTTCGGAAATGGTTGCTGGTAGTACGTAATTCACCGTGCCATACTTTAACTAACAATACGCATGAACGAATGGAATGATTTTTTCCGGGAGAAAGCCAAAAAAATCTTTGAAGAGAAGAAGGAAGTCATTGATATTGGGGGAACGTTAGGGCTTGATGGGGGGCGTAGTAATCGTATCAAGGCGCAAAATGCATGGTTGCAGCAGTACATTCCTGGAGTGTCATATAAGGTGTTAGACAAGGTCCCGGATTTTAACCCAGACATTGTCGGTGATATTCATGACCTTCCGTTTGAGGACAACAGTGTGGAAGCAATTATTTGTTCCTCGGTGCTAGAGCATGTAGAAAACCCGATACGAGCGGTTGAAGAAATATATCGCGTGCTTAAGCCGGGTGGGTATGCATATTTTTATGCGCCATTTATTTTCTACTACCACGCAGAAGGGGACTACTATAAGGACTTTTACAGAATTACGTATGATGGATGGGGGCATTTGACACGTCAATTTACGTCTCGCGAGATTGCACCCGTGCATGGTCCGTTTGCCGCCATGATCAATCTAATTCCATTCTTCTCCGACCGAGTGGAGTGGCTTCACCCGATCGACAAATGGCTTCGCCCAAACAGTAAGCAGGCGAGTGGGTACAACGTATTTTGTGTGAAATAGGTAGGTATCTGACATGAAGCTTCTCATCACTACCCAAGCAGTCGACTTGGACGACCCAGTCCTTGGGTTCTTCCACGCATGGATTGAAGAACTCGCTTCTCGTACAGAGAGCGTGCACGTCATTTGTCTGTACGAAGGACGCCATAATCTTCCTGCAAATGTGCAGGTGCATTCATTAGGTAAGGAGGGTGGGCCGTCTCGGTTGAAATATGTGACGCGGCTCTTCTCGTACGTATGGTCGCTACGAACAGAGTACGATGTAGTGTTCGTGCACATGAACGAGGAATACGTGGTGCTCGCAGGCCTGCTCTGGCGCCTACTCGGGAAGCGCGTGTCTCTGTGGCGAAATTATCCAACCGGCACACTGGGTACGCATATCGCAGCGCTATGTGCACGCCGCATATTCTGTACTTCAAAACACTCCTACACAGCGCGTTTCAAAAAGACTGAGCTTATGCCAGTGGGTGTTGATACACAAACCTTCTTTGTGAATGAGGCCGTTTCGCGAGTGCCGCACTCAGTTCTCTTTCTCGCGCGCATGTCTCCGGCAAAGCGAGTAGAAATGCTCATTGATGCGCTCGCACTCCTTGCTGCGGAAGAACTAAACTTCACCGCAACATTTGTCGGTTCACCGCCACCTGATCAGCTAGCCTACTACGAGAATCTAAAGCAGGTTGTGCAAGCAAAGGGTCTTTCCAATCGTGTCAGGTTTCTTCCCGCGGTTGCCAATAGTGACACCGTGGATTTGTATCGTGCGCACGAGGTGTTTGTGAATACTTCTCCGTCAGGCATGTTTGATAAGACACTGTTCGAGGCGGCAGCATGTGGAGCGAAGGTTCTGGCTGCAAGCAAGGACTTTGCAGAGCTCGCTGGCAAGGACGCCTACTTTGAGACAAGCGAATCACTGGCTGCGCGCTTGCGTACAGCCTTTAGTGCGGCGTCTTCCGGCGTCCCCTCGTATGTCGCAGAGCACCGTCTTGCCCGGCTCGGCGAACGTTTAGTTCCTAGGCTATAATCTGCCCATGCGCCTCCCGGTATTTTCTGAGAATCCTCGTATGCAGCGCCTGGTGCTTGGTGTACTTGGCGTAGCCCTTGCCATACACCTTGTTTCTGCGGTGGGGGTATTTATGCTTCGTCCCGAGGCTATTTCCACTACTCCCGACCCGCTGGACTACCGGCTCGCGGCTCTCAACATTCTTAATCATGGAGTGTTCTCAATAGCGCCACCTGAGTTTGAAGCACCAGAGATGCTCCGCACACCATTGTATCCAGCCATTCTCGCAACCACCTACGCACTTGATGGGGAGAGTGGGCTCGGCATCGTACTGTTGCAATCGCTCATGCTGATAGTGGCAGCCGCACTGCTATTTAAAATACTCAGGGCTTTTCGTGTTTCGGAGAGTATCGCACTTGTACTCATGGCGGTGTATCTGTTAGAGCCACTTCAGTGGCTCTACACACTCCACACCATGACAGAGACACTCACTTCGCTTCTTGTGATGACACTTCTTGCAGGTGTGTTTGTGGGGAAGGGTATACATAGTTTCCCTCGTGCAGCACTGTACGGCATTGGGTTGGGACTTCTGGTGCTGCAGAAGCCTTCGGCAATGATGTGGATTCCGTTTCTACTCCTTCTGGTGCTGATTGCACAAGGAACATGGCGTGAGCGCCTTGTGCGTGTTGCCGTCGCGATACTTGTGTGCGTACTCACCTTGGTGCCGTGGATGCTCCGCAACTACGAACTTTCAGGCGCGTTCACGGTGTCCTCAAGTAGTGCCTATAATTTCATCTATTTCACGGGGACTCCAGACACGGTGCCTGCGGAGTATTACCAGACAGTCACCGATATTGGATATAACGGACACACAAACGTTGTGTGGTATGCCTATACCACAGACGCATACGACATGCTCCAGGAAACGAAGCGAGACATTCTTGCACGCACCAATTATGCGGAGCTAGTGACTAGGCAGCTTATGTGTGCGCCAACTGTATGGTTTGGCTTTCTGGAGAAGAATAACGAGGAGTCCTATGGGCATGGGTACGGACTCATCGCGAGTTTTGTTGCGGGTCCAAACGAAGCACGTGACCAGCTGATTCTAAAGATTGACGTTATGGCGTGGACTCTCGCGCTCTTGCTCACGTTTGCTGGAACGGTACTTTTGCTTCGCGACCGCGTACTTCGCTGGAAAGTGTTGCCACTATTTGCAATGCTTGGCGCGACTATCCTTATTAACTTCTGCGCGTCGTGGGTGCGTGTGCTATTGCCGATGTATCCAGTCATACTCATTGCAGTTGGTGTTGCGTTGACTGCGCTCATGACGAGAATCAGACTCCCTAATTCACCTTCAGTATGATGAGTACTCCTACACTGTTGCGGATTGCTGAGCATGAGGCACTCTCCCGCGTGACGCTCTCGGGTAGAGTGGTTGACCTTGGTGGAGATGCCAACGGAGCATACCTTGCGCATCTTAGGGGCACCTTCACCCTTACTTCGGTGAACCTGGACGAAAGCACGAAGCCCGACGTAATACACGACCTTGAAAAGCCTTTACCACTTACAAGTGGAGAGTTTGATGCGGCGCTTCTAATAAATGTGCTTGAGCATGTATATGAGTATCGACAGCTTCTTGCTGAGGCGGTCCGTGTACTTACGCCCGGAGGCACGCTGGTGGTCGTGGTGCCGTTCCTATTTCCGGTACACCCGGACCCAAATGATTATTGGCGCTTTAGCGGGCAGACTCTTCAGAAAGAATTTGAACTCCTAGGACTTTCTGACGTGCGCATCGACCCGCTTGGTTCCGGAGTATTCGCCGCCCGGTATGTAATGCTTGATAGGGTACTTCCTGCGCCATTACGTTTTCTTTCATACCACAGCATTCGACACTGCGTTGCCTTGATCGATGCTACCTTTGCTATGCTGGCCCGCACCCTTGGAAAGAAGTACCTACCGAGCGACTACGCACTTGGCTACTGTATTACTGGAAAAAAACCAGTCCGATACTCATGAAATTAACATTCGTCAGTAATGACTTAACTATCGGTGGTGCGCAGCGGCTGTTCATAGATATTGCCAATAAGTTAGCCGAGCGCGGACATGAGGTTGTATTCATTTCACTTTCAGTTGTGCCCAACAGGCTCTCATTGACCGACACTATTGACTCTTCGATATCGGTTGTTCAGCTCGATTTTACATCTGCATACAGTCTTTCAGGTTGGTTGCGACTTATTCAAGCACTTCGCGTGCAAAAGGGCGGCATTGTATTTTCTACGCTTTTCCTCGCAAATTTTGCGGCTCGTATTACCATTCCGTTTCATGGGCGCCCGGTGGTAGTGGTGGAGCAGAATACGTACGATGAAAAGAAGCACATCTTTATGTTTCTTGACTGGCTACTCTCTTTTCTTACCAAGAAGATTGTGTGCACATCAGAGTCGGTTCTTACATTTACTGCTAAGCAAGAAAGAATCAAGAGAGAGCGGTTCATGGTAATTCACAGTGGTGTGGATATACCGCGCCTGCACGCAATGGTCACGCCTGCAGACCGAGCGGGAATTCGCGCAGAATTTTCTATACCTGACAACGCTCGTGTATTCCTTGATGTCGCCCGCCTGACAGGACAGAAGGGTCACTCGCTTCTTCTTGATAGTTTCAGTGCACTATTGTCGGAAAAGCAACGCGACGAATATTACCTGGTGCTGGTCGGGGAGGGGGGGTTGCGTGCAGAACTTGAAGCACATGTGGTCCGTTTGGGTATTACGGATCGAGTCATATTTACAGGTGCTCGCCACGATGTTGCTCGTTTCTATGTCGCGGCTGATTATTTTATCTCTACTTCTCGAATTGAAGGATTTAGTCTAGTACACGCAGAGGCACTTTCTTTTGGCTTGCCAATTGTTACGACACGAACTGCTGGGCCGGACGTTATGATTCTTGAAGGAGAAAATGGCTATTTTGTGGAGCCACATGTTCAAGCAGTGGTAGAAGGTTGCAATAGGTTACTGCAGGCTGACTATCAGCGTTTCTCGGAAAATGCCCGGAGGCGAGCCGAAGCGTTTTCCATTGAGTGTACCGTTGAACGTTATGAGGCACTAGCGCAAAGTTTTCTATGAGCCGTGCCTCTACTGACTCTGTTGCGGTGGTAACGTTTGCGAATATAGGAAAAAAAGCGAACCTTAAGACTGCTGACATTGCGCCTGTTATTGAAACTTTTAATCGTGCGGGTGTACTCTCGCAGGTCATCTGTCAGGTAGCACAAGCGTCTCTGTTTCCTCGGACTTATGCAGCCTACCCTGCGCCAGTTCGATTTATTGTTCGACTCGGAGAAATGCTTTCAGGAAGATATATGTCTCGTGAGTGGACAGAATCAATCGTAGACCATATCGCAGCTTGGTATCTAAAGAATACTAAGGTAGTGATTTTCCATCCAGCATTGTTTCCTCGGACGGTTAAGAAAGCGAGACGTCAAGGGAGTGTTGTAGTCGGGATCGCAGCTTCCGCACATCCACTTTTTGCAGAGCGGCTGTACAGTGAGGAAATTGAACGGTTGGGGTTACCTCAACATCAGTACCCAGAGTCTTTGCCTCAGAAGATTGTGGCTGACAGGTATGATTACATCATTGCTAGCTCTGCTTTTGCAAAGGAGACATATGTTCAATTCGGTGTAAGTGCCGACAAAGTATACGTGGCAGAAATTGATGTAGATACAGAGAGGTTTCGTCCAGATATATTAGAGTCACGGAATCAAGAATTTACGGTACTGTACGCTGCGTATACAACTCCCCTGAAGGGTCTGGGATATCTCCTTGATGCGTGGGAGGCATTTCCGCGACGCGATGCAAGGCTGGTAATTATGGGAGGATACGGAGAAATGCCGATTTCGCTTCGCGAGCGCTATGATGCCAGAATCCATAGCGACTCCCGTATCGTGACGGTTCCAGCAGTAGCCGATCCAGAAAAGTGGTACAAGAAGGCGACGTGTTTAGTATTTCCTTCACTTACCGAAGGGTTTGGCAGGGTTACGCTTGAGGCGATGGCGTGCGGTATTCCGGTCATAACCACCGAGAATGCTCGGGGTATTGTAGAAGACGGAAAGACAGGATTCGTGGTGCCCATTCGAGACGCACACGCTATTAGCGAGAAATTTAGCTACCTGTATCATAATCGTGAGGTAGTAAAGGAGATGGGTATTGAGGCGCGAAGAGCAGTAGAACAAAAAGTACCTTTTGGAGAGGCAGTATATGACATCTACCAAGATATCCTCAGAAAGGAGAAACTACATTTCAATGAAACTCAAGACTAGTAAAGAGGAACTTCTGCAGAAGTTTGCAGCTGTGCGGCGAAGGCCTGTAGGAGGTGGTGCTGTTTTTCGACCAGAACTAGAGCACATGGGTTCTGGTTTGCGTCTGCAGCTTATGCGTTTGCTTACATATAGGAGTGATTATATTAGACATATAATTGCTCGCGTGCGCAGGAGTCTCGTCTCTCGCAGAGTAGTCGGCACCGCAACAACATTTTGGGGGAGACAACTAGTTCTACCGCAATCAGACGCAACAGCGAAAGTAGTACACGAATCTGGTACGCTGGATCAAAATGAAGATAGTTTAATACAATATCTCATTAAGGAACTTAAGGAGGATGATGTATTCTACGATATCGGTGCGAATTATGGATTCTATTCAACACTCGCGCAGGAGATTATTGTCACGGGTGAGATACATGTTTTTGAGCCAAGTAGTTCTGTTTTCCCGCATCTTGCACAAATAGAGCACGGATATTGTCCAACAATTCTTAACAGGGTTGCTCTATCTGATGTGCAGGGTGAAGTCACATTCCTTGACTGCGCCGATGACTCCAGTAGTGGTAAGAGTACGATTGAAACGAGTATAGCTGCTAAGCATCGCTGGAACTATAAGGCGACTACGGTACCAGCAATTACCCTGGATGAGTACTGTCAGACCCATAAGCACCCGACATTCATAAAGATTGATGTGGAGGGAGCAGAATCCAAGGTCTTGGCTGGCGGGAAAAGTACACTTCTAAGTAGTGCTCCGCGCGTTGCTATTGAACTCTGGTCGGGAGCAGGACTGTCGGAGCTATCGTTGCGGGCACTAGACCTATTGGATGAGCTCGGGTACGAACCGTTCTTTATCACTGAGACTGGACAATTAAGTCAAACAACTGCTGAATATCTGCGTACATGGCTGTCATCAGAGCAAAAGGACACAAATTTTTTGTTCAAGAAGAAACAGTAACCTAAATATGAAATTTGTTATACGAGATGATGATCTAAATTACTTCAGCACCCCTGAAGATATACAAAAGTGGTACCAGGACGTTTTCAATATCGGGATACCAGTTGGATTCTCAGCAATTCCGTTTATTAACCCTGCTGGTGACGCTTTTTCTTCTGATGTGCCTGTTACGAATATGGAGCACCCAATACGTGAGAATGAATTACTGACTGAGTATGTCGGGAGCCAGGCTCTTATTGAAGTGCTTCAGCACGGAACGACACACGAAACAAGGGCAGGGGTATACGAGTACCAGGACTCACGCCTTTCTGTGCGAGAGGCATTGCGGGGTAAACAGGAACTTGAACGTGCATTTGGAAGACCGGTCACAGTGTTTGTCCCTCCGCACGACTGGATTGGAACGGCAGGTATTCTTGCAGTTGAAGCCGCAAACCTGAATGTTATTCGAGGGCGCGGTGCGGGGCTGCGCAATATGCTTCCGCGATTTGCATATCTGCGGGTGTTTCTTCACATGCTCTTGTTCAAGCTTTCTTTTACGGTTTTTGGGAAGAGGGTTCCTGCATACCCCTACGTTCTTGATTTCGGAAAGCACAAGGAAGTCTGCTCGTATCGTCTTGAGGACACCGACGTATTTGAAGGTCTAGACTATGCGCACAAGAAGGATGGTATCTTTGTTGTGGTGACGCACCTGCATTTTTATACTGAAGAGAAGAAGGAGCGACTACTGCAAATTATTGCCCGTGCACGTGAGCTTGATGCTGAGTTTGTTACGCCAAGTAGCCTCTTTGTATGACGCAGCAAACCTTTGAGCTGTGTGTGCCCGCGTATAACGAAGTGGGAATTATAGCGGATGCGCTCTCGCACGTCCGAAGCGTGCTTGCTTCCGCAAGCACGCTCGATTGGCGCATAGTCGTTGCAGACAATGCGTCAACAGATGGTACGGCAGAGGTGGTAGAGGGTATGGGGGACCCGCGCATGCAGGTGATGCGTATTGCAGAGAAAGGAAAGGGCAGGGCTATTGTGCATACGGCAATGAGAAGCAGCACCCAGCTCTTCGGATTTATTGATGCCGACCTTTCTGCAGATCCCGCTGACATTCTCCCGCTTCTTGCCCCTATACTCGCAGACGAAGCCGATGTAGTTGTTGGTTCCCGACTTCTTGATACTCGTGTTGTTGCACGAGGCCCACTTCGAACACTCTCATCTAGAGTCTTCAACTACGCACGTCACGCGATTGTAGGAATTTCAGTATCAGACAGTCAGTGTGGATTGAAGGTCATGAATGCACGTGGAAGAGAAGTGCTTAGTGCCTGCACTGAAACCGGTTGGTTTCTTGATATTGAGTTTTTGGCACGCGCCGAGCGCGCGGGCCTGCGTATTCGCGAAGTACCGGTTCACTGGAATGAGGAGGCGTTTGTTGGTCGTGTCAGCAAACTACGTTTAGTGCGTGACGGGATTGGAGCAATTGTTGCTATGGTGCGCATTCGGGCGCGACTCGCTAAACTGTAGATATGGAACGAACCGCATACGAGCTTCTGAAGCGAATGGAACGTTCTTGGTGGTATACAGGGCGGTCTTTTGCAGTACGCGCAGCGCTCGCACGCGCTGGTGTGAAGAGGTGCGCCACAGCGCTTGACTACGGAGCTGGATACGGCGGCATGCAAGCAACGCTGGCGAATTTTGCAGACCGCGTAGACGCGTTTGAGCCTGATACTGAAGCTGCTCGCGCAGCTTCATCTCGGGGGTATACTTCTGTTTTTACAGACGAGACTGCAGCCTTTGCCAACACGTGCAACCTTATTGGTCTCTTTGATGTGCTTGAGCACATAGAGAACGACGAAGCTTTCCTGGTTCGCGCACAAGTGGCACTGGCTCCTGGTGGGCACATAGTGTTCACCGTCCCTGCGTATATGATGCTGTGGAGTGCGCATGATGTTGAGCACCACCACTTTAGACGGTATACCGTCAGGTCTCTTCGGGATAAGCTTGAAAAAGCTGGATACAACGTGGACTACGCAAGCTACTGGAACGCATCACTTCTTCTGCCTGCTGCACTCCTGCGTCTCCTTGGAAAGAGTGGGGAAGGAGGGCTCTCGCCGCACCCAGTGTTGAACAGTATGCTCATGCTTGTCGTCCGCATTGAAGCCGCAGTACTTCGCTTCCTTCCGCTCCCTTTTGGACTCAGTATCGTGTTGGTTGCGTGCAAGAAATAGAAAGCGGCCTCGGAACGAATGTCCCGAGGCCGTGTCATTATCCCGCGACCCGCTCATACAGAGAGAACGGCATGCGCATTAGAATCATTTCACGCACATGCCACACGAGTTTGAAACGGGTGTGCAGCTGACCCGCATTGGACAAGAACCACGCGTCGTGTTGGCTCATGTCCACTACATGAATGTTGATCTTGATTTCTGCTTCTCGCGAAGCAGCCTGCAGATCACGGATACACCGCGGCTTGTGTGATGGTGCGCACACGAGATAGATGTCCTTGGTCCCGTTCGTCTTTGCAAGCTTTACGGCGCCACGCGCGATGCGAAGCGTCGGGGCTGGCTTGTTGGGCTCTTCGTCGACCCGTTGGACCGGCAGCTCGCCGAAGTCGAGGTACTCCCCACCCTGCGTGAATATGACCGCACCCAGTTCACGCGCTGCGTGCGCTGCGAACAGAGCGATGTGCAGATTTGGCAGCGATGTGTTCGACATGCCGAATGCAAAGGCTGCTACAACTGCTTGTGGCACTGATGCCTCCCAGAAACCTTGAGTTGATGAGAAATGACGCAAACCCGTCTGATATCACTATACTACACTTTACTAAAATAAGCAAATACTGACGCACTTCGTGCTACGATGGCCCCAATGACTTTTCACGCACTCGTCGAGGTTCATAAGCCACGCGCACTCTTTCTTCTTCGGTACGGACTATCGGGCCTTGCGGGAGGACTTACTCAGACGGTGGTGCTGTATGTGTGGGTGACGGTGCTTGGACTTACGGACACCTATCTCATCGGTCTGGTAGTTGGTTTTATTGCTGCGCTCATACTCTCGTTTCTGCTACAAAAATTCTGGGCCTTTCGTGACAGGGAATCACGCTCACCGCGACAAGCACTCTCATACACAATTGTTGCGCTTTCTGGTCTCGCACTTAATGCGCTCTTGCTTGCAGGCGCAAAAGAACTCTTCGGTATTATTGGCGTTGACTTCTTCGCTGGTTGGTACGTGGCAACCCAGATTCTTATTGTGGGAATCGTGTCCGTATTTAATTTCAGTATGAACTTCCTATTCACGTTTCGACACGCGCGACGTGCTGGACTATGGAAAGGGACTTCACTTGATTCGAGCAAGTAAATACCACTGAACAAGAGCAGCAAACAACTCAGTAATGAGAATTGCGGCAATAGCTCCCCATATACCGAATTGCCACAGCAGTATCGCAAGCAGACCAATCCTTATAACGGGTACCGATACATTAATAATGTAGAGCTCGCGCTTTCTCTGGTGCGCTATGAATGCCTGTGTCACCAAAGAGCGGGGTACGGCTAAGACGGAAAGGGCAAGTAGCTGGGAGTAAAGCACCGCTTCTGGGTACAAAGGAAACAGAAGCGCAAACAAGGTTGGGGCAATTAGAATATAGAAACCGACAGCAACAACCGCTACGAAGAAATACAGGCGCACCTTCTGGGGTAGTATCGCCCTAATCTCCGGCATGCTTTTGCGAGCAAGCTTTGGGAAGGCGAGTGGGCGAGCAAACCCAAAAATAGTTTGTAAATGAATAACCGGAAGCTGTGCAAGTGCGTACGCTGCAAGTGGTGCGCCGCCAAGAAAGAACCAGATGAGTGCTTTGTCCGCAGCATTTGCTGCTTCTGCAAAAGACTCCATCACGCTCAAATGCTTACTGTAGTTGACAAGCTTGGGGTCTGCCACCTTAGTCAGCTTGTGTGTGCGAACGACATACACGTACGCACACAAAAGTGAAATTGCCGACGAAGTGAAGTACGCGACAATAAGTAGGAAAGGCTCTGTCGTGACTAAGAGAGTGCCAAGAACTGCAACGAAAGGAACAAGACGTTGAAGAGTTTCAATGACCGCACTCTCTCGGAAAAGCTCGCGAGCCTGCAAATACCACTTGTACAGATTGAGACCAATGATAAATGGCTGAAGAAGACCGACTACCAAAAATGACCAGCCCAAAACAGTATTCTGCTGTGTAAAGTAATACAGCGTAAGAACGGCACACACGAGCGCAATGCCTGAGCTCCACAAAAGTTGTACGCGAAATCCATATCGAAGCGCACTCTGCGAGCCACCTGCACTTGCCTGGATAATGGCACTTCCCATGCCCGTGAGCGTGAACACACTCGCAATCGCGGCCATGGAGAGAATGAACTGGTAGGTACCGAAGGACTCTTTTGGTAAAAGGTTAGCAAATGCGACCGAGAGTATGAGGCCCGTTGCTACCTGAAGAGCGTACCCAATCAACAGCCACCGGCCCCCCGAAAAAAAGTACCGTAAGTCTGTTTTCGTTGCTCCTTCTGCTCTTTGTACGAGCCATAGGGCGCCTTGCGTTAGTTTGTGCATGGAGAGGGAATACTGGTATATACTATCAGCACTATGAAAAAAGTTGCTCTCTGGGCCACCCTCATTCCTTTATTTCTAATACCGTTTATCCCGCTCTACGTAGCAAACGAGCTGTTCTTTCCGTTTATAACGGGGAAGGGGTTTGCTTTCAGAATCCTCGTTGAAATTGCCTTGGCTGGCTACGTGTTCCTGGCGTGTGTAGATAAGCGCTACCGACCAAAGTTTTCATGGATACTGGTCTTCTACGCAGCGCTTGTCGGGTGGATGGTTCTCGCGAACGCGCTTGCGGTAAATCCGCACAAGGCTTTCTGGAGCAACTTTGAGCGAATGGATGGATTCGTGACGCTCGTGCACGTGTTCGCTTTTTTCTTGGTCCTTGGTACCGTCCTCACCGTAGAGAAGCTTTGGAGAAAGTGGTCTCTGTTCTTTGTCGCGGGTGCCACC
The DNA here is from genome assembly GCA_947085985.1 of uncultured bacterium. Classification (GTDB taxonomy): domain Bacteria; phylum Patescibacteriota; class Minisyncoccia; order Phycocordibacterales; family Phycocordibacteraceae; genus C7867-001. The sequence continues at coordinate 27,504 of CAMTYL010000002.1, forward strand.
GTTCTTTGTGGTCACGCACTCTTGCAGCTTGCGGGTATGGCAGAGATTCACCAGGGAAGCTCGCGTGTTGACGCCAGCATAGGAAACGCTGCGTACCTTGCGGTGTACCTCCTCTTCGCTGCTGCCATTTCATTGTGGCAAGGGTTAGAGTCAAAGGGATGGGTTCGCTACACTCTCCTTAGTATCTCTGCACTCTGCGCAATTATTATTTTTGCTACCGCAACTCGTGGTGCTGTCATTGGTTTAACTGGTGCAATTGGTCTAGGTTCCATTCTCTGGATACTTGAAGCAGGGAAGAAGAAAACCCGCCTTGCTGCAGGGGGCGTATTGCTCGGACTCTTGGTGCTCGTTGGAGCCTTCTTCTCTTTGAAGGAAACATCCTTCATCAAGCAAGACCCAACCCTCTCGCGCATCGCGTCTATTAGTGCAGCTGATGGTGCAACGCGCTTCACTCTGTGGAGTATGGCAGCAGAAGGAGTGGCCGAGCGACCAGTGTTTGGGTGGGGACAGGAGGGATTCAACTACGTGTTTCAGAAGTACTATCGTCCAAGCCTCTACGCCCAAGAGCCGTGGTTTGACAGAGCACACAACACCTACATTGACTGGTTGATTGCAGGAGGTATTCCCGCATTACTGCTATTTCTCGGGCTTCTCGTAAGTGCGGTAGTGGCGCTCTATCGTAAGTCGGTATCGCGTCCAGAAAGAATAATTCTTATTGCTGCACTTGCCGCATACTCTTTCCAGGCACTCTTCGTGTTTGATAACTTGATGAGCTACATAGGGCTGGCTGCGCTTCTGGCTGCCGCCCATGCTGCTTCTGGCAAGCCAATTCGTGCCCTTGATGAGATGCCACAGGTATCAACACAGAACGCTGCTGCGGTACTGGCGCCCGTAATTGGTGTCGTAGCAATTGTCCTCGTGTGGGTGATTAATGTGCCAAGCATTGCGCAAGCTTCACGCCTGGTGACAGCGCTTGGATACGCACAGCAAAAGCCAGCTGAATCGCTGGCAATCTTTAAGGAGGCGGCTGCAGATAGGGGACTGGGAGACCAAGAGGTGAGTGAGCAACTCCTTACCTTTGCATCAAGCATGCGCTCGCGAACTGATGTGTCTGAACAAGTTCGCACAGACATCATTATGGCGGCACTTACGCGCATGCAGGAGCAGGTGGTAAAGACGCCAACCGATGCTCGTCTCCGCGTTCAGTACGCAACGGGCCTCCGTGCGCTCGGTCAACAGCAAAAGGCGCTTGAAGAGAGTGGAAGTGCGCTCGTTCTTTCACCAAAGAAACAGACCATCATGATAGAGCGTGGCTTTGAATTGTGGGAGGCAAATAAAAAGCCCGAAGCGAGAGATCTGTTCCGCGACATGTATGCACTAGACTCTACGTTCAAGGACCTGGCTCCGTATGCCGCTGCCGGTGAGATAGTTGCAGGTAACAAGCAGGAAGCAGACAAGATTCTTAAGGACGCGTTCAACACTATACATATAGATAGTGAGATTCTCGTAGTCGCGTACTACGAGGCAAAGCAGTATGACGACTTGATTGAAGTGCTGAAGCTTCGACTGCTTAATCGTCCTGGCCCCGAGTCGTACCTGCGACTCGCTTCTGGCTACGCGGTCGCAGGCCGGTTTGGGGAAGCACGAGCTACCGCGCAAGAAGCTCTTAAGAATCACCCAGAAGCGTCAGCGGAAATTAGTGCGTTTATTCAAAGACTTCCATAGCAGCAATGCTGGTTGAAGAGAACGTGTCGCTCGCAAAGCTCACCACCCTAAAGGTTGGTGGGCTTGCGCGCTATGTGTGTACGGTGGCTTCAGTAGAAGACGTGATTGAAGCGGTGACATTTGCGCAAGACCAGGCGCTACCGTTTCGCATTCTTGGTGGAGGAAGCAATGTGCTAGCGCATGACACGGGGTATGCGGGTGTGCTCATTCGTATGAACATTCAAGGTATACGCTACGAAGAAACTTCTTCCGGCGTCTTGGTGCACGTTGGAGCGGGAGTTGCATGGGACGAGCTCGTCAGAGCTGTGGCAGAGCTCAGCCTATGGGGTTTGGAAAATCTTGCAGGAATTCCGGGAACCGTAGGGGCGGCGCCTGTTCAAAACATAGGAGCGTACGGAGCTGAAATTAGCGCCACCTTTGTGACCGCGCAGGTAGTAGACACAAGAACGATGGAGACGGTTATGTTTCAAAAGGAAGACTGCGACTTCGGATACCGTGACAGCGTCTTCAAGCACAACAGAAATCTCATTATCTGCAGCGTGACATACCTAGTATCTAGTGAAGCGAAGCCCCAACTAGGGTACAGCGATGTGGCGCAGTTGGTGCGCGATGGAGTGGATATGAGTACACCGAGTCGCATAGGCGCGGCAGTGCGTGAAGTTAGAGCTAAGAAATTTCCAGACATGCGAGTGCAAGGGACCGCGGGCTCGTTCTTTAAAAACCCTATAGTATCAAGCGATACCTTCGCTACGCTCTCCTCTACCTATGGTGCTATACCAAGCTTCGCTGCAGTAGGAGGCATAAAGATTCCTCTTGCGTTCATACTTGACCGCATTCTAAACCTAAAGGGATATACACGCGGACATGTGTCACTCTTCGGGAATCAACCGCTCGTGATTGTTGTTGATGCTGGCGCAACAGCACATGACGTTGACGTCTTTGCACAAGAGATAGAAAAAAAAGTTTTTGATACGACAGGTATTGCGATTGAACGCGAAGTGCAAGCGCTGTAAAAAAGTTTTTGTAAAAAAAGTTATCCCCAAAAAAACTCTTTGTACAAAAATAATTTGCGAATGCACGCAATAATAATCAATAGCACATCAACGAGAAAGTTTTTTATAAAATATTCTTGCTGATGGGTCGACACTATTAGTCATAGTCAATCGCGATACCTATGGCAGCAAAGAAAAAGGCCGCAAAGAAGACTGTAAAGAAAGCCGTAAAGAAGGCAGCACCAAAGAAGCGTGTTGCAAAGAAGGCGGCAAAGAAGACAGTCAAGAAGGCAGCCAAGAAAACTGTAAAGAAGGCCGCAAAGAAGACCACCAAGCGCAAGGCAACGAAGCGCAAGTAGTCCTCTCCGGAGTTCTTATAAGAAACAGCCCCCATTGGGGGCTGTTTCTTATACTGTTGACCAAAAACTGCAGGCTACCGTTTGAAGAGCACCCGCGGTATAGTGGGGTACACACTCTATATATGGCACCCTTTTTGAGCAATCTTTTTACCAAAAATCAGTCAGCCTCATTTCTAACGGCAGCAAAGCCGGTCATAGTAAGGGCTAATCAGCTTGCCAGCGAGCTAGAGTCCCTCAGTCAGGACGAACTGCGGGCTCGCTTAGATGAGGTGCGCGAACGCACAGGGGGAGTCCCGACCAAGGATGATGACGTTGCCCTCGTGTTTGCCCTCGTGCGAGAGGCGTCTCGCCGGACGCTAAAGGAGCGACACTACGACGTGCAGCTAATCGGAGGACTCGTGCTCGCGAGAAAGCGCATTGCTGAAATGCGTACGGGAGAGGGTAAGACGCTGGTTGCAACACTGCCGGTAACCCTGCACGCACTTTCAGGAAAGGGTGTACACGTGGTAACGGTGAACGACTACCTCGCGCGTCGCGACGCTGCATGGATGGGTCAAATATATGACTACCTGGGTCTTTCTGTTGGGGTGGTCATTTCTGGCGGCTCCTATATATATGATGCCTCGCACGTGACGCAAGAAGAGGACGGAGAACGAGACGCGCAAGGCTCGTACAAAGTCTTCTACGAGTTCCTGCGCCCCGCCACGAAGAAGGAGGCGTATGCAGCTGATATTACGTACGCTACCAACAACGAGCTCGGTTTTGACTACCTGCGCGACAATACTGCGTATGACGCGGCACAAATAGTCCAGCGCGGGCACCACTTCGCAATAGTGGATGAGATTGACTCTATTTTGATTGATGAGGCGCGCACGCCACTTATTATTTCTGGCCCCGCCGCTGAGTCTGAAAGCCTCTACGAGCGCTTTGCTGGTATCGTTACTTCCTTTGTTGCTGGAACTGACTATACCGTGGACGAAAAGCAGAAAGCCGTACAGATAACGGATGAGGGAATACAGAAAGCAGAACAAGCGCTCGGCCTGGAAAACCTGTATGCAGAAGGAGGCATGCGCTACGTGCACTTCCTTGATACGGCGCTGCGAGCCAAGGCTCTCTTTAATAAGGACAAGGAGTACGTGGTAAAAGACGGCGAAGTCATTATTGTGGACGAGTTCACGGGTCGGCTACAGCCGGGCCGCAGATGGTCAGAAGGTTTGCATCAGGCAGTAGAGGCAAAAGAAGGCATGCCGGTGCAGAAGGAGACACGCACGTACGCGAGCGTCACGTTCCAGAACTTCTTCCGCATGTACGAAGCTCTCGCAGGAATGACCGGAACCGGTCTTTCTTCTGAAGAAGAGTTTTACACGGTATACGGACTTGATGTGGTCGTGGTGCCAACACACAGAGAAATCGCGCGCGTTGACTACGACGATCTTATTTTCCAAAGCGTACACGGAAAGCTGACAGCGCTCGCCCGAAACATCAAGGTAATTCACGAAAAGGGTCAGCCGATTTTGGTGGGTACCGTGTCTATTGAAGACAACGAGCTGGTAAGTGAGTACCTTAGAAAGGAGGGAATTCCGCACGAGGTATTGAACGCAAAGAATCACGAACGTGAAGGAGAAATTATTGCTGAGGCCGGAAAGCGCGGAAAGGTGACGGTTGCAACCAACCTGGCGGGTCGCGGTGTTGATATTAAGCTTGGAGGACCGCTCGCAACTGCCGAAGAGCGAGAAGAGATACGACAGCTTGGCGGACTAGCCGTTATTGGTACCGAGCGACACGAAGCCAGGCGTATAGATAATCAGCTCCGTGGACGCTCTGGTCGTCAGGGGGACCCTGGCGAGACCAGGTTCTACGTTTCGCTTGAGGACAAGCTCATGCGTATCTTTGCGTCAGAAATGATTAGAAAGGTAATGGGCTCGTTCAAAATTCCAGAGGACGAACCGATAGAGAGCAGCATGATAACGAAGTCACTTGAAACTGCACAGAAGCGCATTGAAGGCTTTAACTTTGATGCGCGCAAGCAAGTGCTCGCATACGATGACGTGCTCAATACGCAGCGCCTCGCGATTTATACTGAGCGCCGCATTGCGCTTACCGGTTCTGACGCAGATGTCCGTGCGCGTCTTGACGAGATAGTAGCAACGAACCCTGACCTTTCCCAGGTACTCACTGCTAGAGAAGCCGAGCTCGGTGAAGCATTCCTACCACTTATGCGTCGTCTTATTCTGCAGGTGACGGATACGTTCTGGTTGGAGCACCTTGAGACCATGGAGCATTTGCGCCGCACCGTGTCGCTACGGGCCTACGGTCAGCGTGACCCGTTGATTGAGTATCGTCGCGAAGGTCTTGGCCTTTTCAACACCATGCAAACAGCGGTGGACGCGCAAATTTCCGACGCACTCCCACATGTACGCATGACCGACGAGGCGCGCATCCGAGCAGAAGAGGAGAAAGCTCGAAGAATTATTCTAGCGAGCAGTGCAGCGGGAAGCGAAGCTAGCCCTGCTACCGTAGTGCTGGGGCATACATATGGGCGCAACGATGAAGTCACCATACGAAAGGGTGAGGAAGTGCAAACACTGAAGTACAAGAAAGCAGAGTCACTCCTGCTTGAAGGTTGGGAGATAGATTCCAAGTAAGTGAGTCTTGATAGAAGAGGGGTCTTGAGTAGAAGAAGAGTCTTGAGCAATAGAAAAGGACCGCTCTAACCAAGCGGTCCTTTTCGTACTTTTTCGCACTATTTCGTTCGTACTGTTTGCAACTACGACACGTACAACAACCGCAAACACTACCATATATGGTAGTGTTTGCTCGACCTATTTTCTCTGTTTCGGTGCTGGAAACAGGAGGAAGTGGAGCGGGTAGCGCTTCTTCAATCTCTGTATCGCGCCCACGCCTTGCTTGCGACGTGCCTCACGCTTACCTAGTTCGGTCTCAAGTCCGCTGATAGCTGTTTCGTATCCAGGAAGCTGGTCTTGGAGCCACTGTTGCACTCTGCGTATCGTGCTGTACCCCGCACCAGTACGTGCGCGGATTGAATCAAGAGTCTCTCGCTGTAGAAGTAGACGAGCAATAATAATACGTCTCCCGAGCATGATGCGCTCACTTTCCGTTAGCAAGTCTCTCAAAAAAAGCTTCATTGGCCCGCGACCGCGTACACTGCTTGCTGCAGTGTACAGTGCGTCCAAGGTCTGAATTTTTTCTTGCTCAGAAAGGTCATCTACTTTCTTCTTCATAGAATATAGATATGTTTGTAGATTCAAATACTACCATATATGGTAGTATTTGAAGTTTATACTTATTCAAAAAGTGTGGTAGAGTGGGGGACTATGGCATTTGTTGATGAACTCCACATACATGCGACGGCAGGGCACGGCGGCGCCGGGGTTGTTCGTTGGCTGCATCTTAAGGGTCTTGAGCGGGCAGGGCCTGCAGGTGGTGACGGTGGCAGAGGGGGAGACATCATTCTAGAGGGTGTACGAGACCTTGCTGCTCTTGCTCACTATCGGTACGCCAAGAAGTTTCGTGCAGAGAATGGCGAATCTGGGGGAAACAAGAATTGCCACGGCAAGGACGGAGAGCCCGTTGTGCTCAAGGTCCCTGTCGGGTCTGTAGCGACACTCACCACTACCGGGGAAGTGTTTGAATTGCTTGAGCAAGGCCAACGCGTGACGGTCATGCGCGGCGGGGTAGGGGGGTATGGAAACGCGCACTTCCGAGGCGCCGAGAACCGAAACCCAATCCAGTCTACGCCAGGTAAGGCGGGTGAGTCAGGTGATATTCGTATCAGCCTAAAACTCATCGCTGACGCTGGTTTTATTGGCTTTCCAAACGCAGGTAAGTCTTCTTTGCTTAATACCCTTACGCGCGCCCGTTCAAAGGTGGGTGCGTACCCGTTCACCACACTTGATCCTCACCTCGGTGAGTTCTTCGGGTTCGTTTTGGCTGATATTCCTGGCCTCATAGAGGGCGCCTCGTCTGGGCGCGGACTTGGTTCTCGTTTCCTCAAGCATATAGAACGCACTGGATTACTTGTACATCTCGTCTCGGCTGAACAAGAAGACCCCATCGCAGCCTATAGGGCCATACGCGCCGAGCTCGCTGCCTTCGGTAGGGGGCTGCCTGAGAAGCCAGAGCTCGTGGTGCTCTCAAAGGTGGACATGCTCACTCCGGGTGACGCCGAGCGAATTCAGAGAGAACTTCAGGCCGCAGTAGGGGTTCCTGTAATCCCACTTTCCATAATTGATGACAATCTTGTGAAGCAGTTCTCCGACACACTCTCACAGAAGTTGGGGCAGACGGTTAGGGTGGCAGAGTAGGGCTGGTAGCATCCGGAAAGCGGTGCTAGCATGCCTCTATGAACTCGTATCGCCCAACTATTGGACTTGAGGTACACGCAGAGCTGGCGACGAAGACCAAGATGTTTTGTACGTGCGCAAACGCTCCGCACGAGTCGGCACCGAACACCACCGTGTGTCCCGTCTGCCTCTCTCACCCAGGAACGCTCCCTGTGCCAAACAAAGACGCGGTACACAAAGTACTGCGTGTTGGTGCGGCAATTGGCGGAACACTCGCTGACTTCAGTGAGTTTGATAGAAAGAGCTACTTCTACCCAGACATTCCAAAGGGGTATCAAATTAGTCAGTTTGAGCACCCGCTCGTGAAGGGTGGGACTCTCGCGGGTGTCGCCATCACACGAATACACCTTGAAGAGGATACTGCTCGCTCTTCTCACGACGCCGCCACAGGAACGAGCCTCGTTGATTTTAATCGTGCAGGAGTACCGCTCATGGAGCTTGTGACTGAACCTGTGATGCACGACGCTGAAACAGCCGGCCTGTTTGCGAAGGAGTTGCAGCTTCTTTTGCGCACACTCGGGGTGTCTAAAGCAAATCTGGAGAAGGGGGAAATGCGAATAGAGGCAAACATATCAGTTTCCAAGGACGACACTTTTGGTACGAAAGTTGAAGTGAAGAATCTCAATTCCTTCCGTTCGGTGGAGCGTGCTATCGCGTATGAGGTAGAACGCCAAAGCACATTGATTGAATCAGGGGGAGCGGTGGTTCAGGAGACGCGCGGTTGGGACGAAGCGGGGCAGAAGACGTTTTCGCAGAGGGTTAAGGAGGGGAGTGCAGACTATCGCTATTTCCCAGAGCCAGATATTCCAAAAATGAAGCTCTCAGAGGTGCCTGAGTTCTCACTATCATCGCTTCAGGCTAGCCTGCCCGAGCTTCCGTCTGCCAGGCGAGAGCGGTATGTGAGCCTCGGTCTTTCTCAAGCTGCGGCTGCAGCACTCGCAAGCAGCCAGGTACGTGGTGCGTTTTTTGATGAAGTACTAGATGCCCTCGATGGCACGGCAGAAAGCATCGTGCTTGCGGCAAATTACATCATCTCTGATGTTGCAGGCTGGTACGCCAAGAATGATCGCGAGGAGTATGAAGGGCTCGCTGTAGCACAGATAAGCGCACTCATTGCGGCTATTCAGAATGGAAAGCTTTCTTCCCGTGGTGCTAAGGATGTGCTCCTCGCCATGCTTGAAGGAGACGCTCGCTCGCCAGAGTTGATTGCGGTAGAGCGAGGACTCATACAAGACTCTGACCCAGAGTCGCTCAAGAAGGTTGTTCGGGAAGTCCTCAGCGCAAATCAGTCGGCAGTAGACGAGTATCGTGCCGGCAAGGAGTCAGCCCTCCAATTCTTGGTGGGGCAGTCTATGAAGGCAACTCGTGGTTCAGGAAATCCCGGGGCCCTTAAGAATCTGCTCGTAGAGGAGCTTGGAAAATAGCCGACACGAGTACCGCGTCTAATCCAAAGCACCCCAGGAGTTCCTCCTGGGGTGCTTTGATATGTACGAAGCACTTTTCCCTAGTAAGATTTGTACCTATTTGATACGAGGCGAGATACCCTTATACTAGCAATATGGATGAGCTAACTATTGGAGACAAGATATATATCTCGTCAAAGCGTGCGGCCAAAATTACTGGTTATGCTAAGGATTATGTTGGTCAGCTTTGTAGAGAGGGGCGTGTGGAGGCGAGACTCGTGGGTAGAAACTGGTACGTGCTTGAGTCCTCTATCACGGAGCACCGATTTGGCCCGGTTGAGGAGGACAAGAAGGCTGCGCAGGAGCCAGAAAAGGACACGTACCAATGGAAATCACCGACATATGTTGCAGAGGATCCTGTTCCGGTCCCCTCACTGATACGCAAAGAACCCGAAGTAATTGCTTCGCGAAAGGTTGTTTCCGAGATGCAGGCTGCGTGGCAGGAATGGTTCGCCCAGCAGCCAGTCCCGCTTCAGGCAACACAGCAGCCCGAAGAGGCTAAAATTGACGCGCCAGAAGAGGAATACCAGCTCGGAGAAGAGGAGGTCCAGTTTACTGCCGTTTATGAAGAGCCAGCCCCTATAGTTCATCACGAAGTGCTCCCAGAGCCTGAATACTCCTACAGTGCAATGACAGAAGTAATGGATCTCTCCAGGTCGTACGAACCAGCTCCTACGTTAGAAGAGGATGGGGAGGGGAAGGAAGAAGAGGAGGAGGTACATGCTCACTACCAAGACAGAAACGCCCAAAAGGGGTCAATGACGGTACTGCGGGCAATGTTCATCGGTGTAGCACTCATTGCAGGCGCAACAGCGCTGGTAGGCACCGGAGTCATTGGTGACATTCTGAGTAAAAGCTATGGTACTGAAAGTCAGCTCGGAAAGACCATCAAGTATCTCGGTGGGGAAAGCGTGTACATAAACAGTAGTAAATAAGCTATATCTCGTCTCGGCAAGACGAGCAAACATCTCGGCAACGACAAGAGAACGTTTAGAGCACGAAGTACTAAGAACCTGGGAACGTATAGAGCTGCGCGCAAGGATACGCGCTTGGAGTCCGCCAGATGCACGAGTGAAGTTATGAGAAGCCCGCAAAAACATGTTGCGGGCTTCTTTTGTGTGTCTGGCCTATAAAGAGCAGTGATCCTAGTGAGCTATATATACCTATATATATGTACTCGTGCTCATCAGGGTAGGTTGGGTGAATTTATTGAGCCACCTTCACCCGTCGCAGAAGTGATTTCGGTAGAGCAGATTTCCCTCCCCGTCATGTTTGAAACTCTGCTTGCTGTCCGCATTTTTTAGAAAGACACTCGCTCACTCATATCCTACAAGAGAGCTAGATTTTTGATTTTTTTGCGCTCTTTATGCGTCTTACGCTATCCCCACACATTTTCATGTGATTACCGATTTGAGTAGTATTATTATAGTTAATTCGGTTATCCGACATGGATCCTTTCAACGAAAAACAGTTTATCTCTACTAAGGAGGCCTCAGAACAATCTGGGTACCATTCTGATTACCTTTCTCGTTTGTGCCGTGAAGGAAAAGTGGAGTCTACACAGATTGGTCGCATGTGGTTTGTCTCTCGGGACTCACTCGCGGCCTTCGTTAAGGACCAGGCTGAGAAGAAGCGTGAGTTTGCTGAGGCTCTAGCGCGCGAGCGCGAGCGCGAATACCGCGCAGCCCTCCAAACTACTGCCCCAAAGGCGCCTCGCACTTTTGTAGTTACTGGGCTAACTGGGAGTTTTTTGTCAATTGAGACCGTTAGGTCGTTTTCTACTAAGCCTGCAGCAGCAGTACTCGCCACCGCAGTCATCATGGCGGGCGGGTACGGAATTGCGCAGGCTGGCATTTTGTCGCTAGGGGCGCAGAGCGCTGCACTAGGTCTTGAGGCGCTACACAGCAAGGCGGGTGCTCACCTAGCGAGCCGCCAGGCTGAACGGACTGCATCGTCAACTGTTGCAGTTAGTGGAACCCCTACTGCCGGTGAGAGTCTGACATTCCGCGCAAGTCTCTTGGCGCTTTCAATGGTGCCTCCACAAGCGGGAAAGAACATTGTGCAGATGGAAAGTATTGCAGCGGAATTTTCCACTTCCTCACACGTAGCAAGAATCCTTCCAAGGCGAGAAGGGGAACTATCATTAATTGATGCAGGAGTGTTTGTTCGAGACGTGATTGTTGGCAAGCCTGCAGATGTTGTCCAGGCGCTTGCAGGGCTTGGCGACACCATTGCTGTACGTGTTGCTGCTACTGTTGTTGGTGCGCCACACGTGTACGAACAGCTCATTGCTTCATACGTCACTACTGCACCCGCTGTTGCCACTGGTGTAGCCGAAGCGCAACTTGCAGTAGGTAACAGCATCGTACTCGGAGCAGTAGCGACAAAGAATGAAAGTGGTCGTGCAATTTCTCATGTGGCGGTAGAGACCGACCGCAACCTTGCAAATGTAGCGGACGCTGCAGCAGTGTTTGGGTCGCGCAACATGGCTTCACCGCTTGCAGCGCTTGGAGTGAGTACCTCTCTAAACAACATTGCGCAGAGCATTTGGGAACTACTGACGCCGTCCAAGAGAACACTCGTAGTAGTGCCTGAGCCCGACGTGATACAGGAGCCTGTCCGCAATACTCAGGAGACGCCGAACCCGGTGGTCGTCTCGTATGGTCCTACCACTACTACCACCACCACAAATACGTATACATATCCAACTACGCACATTACGAACATCGGGGTATCGCGTGAATATGTTGATAGTGAGTTGGCACGTCTCGCATACATCTTTGCTCAAAGTCTTGATCGCACAAACCGATCGGGTGGCGGCTCTGGTGGCTCAAGCGCTACATCAGACACTGCAACCAACCTATCGGGTGGAAGCGTTGCTGCTACGAGCATCACGGGGACTTCGCTATCTATAACAGGTAACACTACTCTCGGTGGCACCCTTGCGGTCACTGGAAACGTCACTCTTGATGGTTCTGTCACACTCTCTGGTGTTACCGGTTCAACGCAGTGTCTGCGTGTAGATGCTGCTGGCGTAATCTCTGGCTCAGGAGCCGACTGTGGAGTGGGTGGTACCGGACTCACTCTTTTGAATGGACTCACCTCAAATAGCCAAACGTTTGCGACGTCAACGGATACCAATGTCACACTTTCAGTGACTTCAAGTGGAAGTGTGCACACATTCACTCCTGGGTGGACAGGAACACTCGCTGTCTCTCGTGGAGGAACGGGACTTTCATCTGCTACAGCGAATCAGCTCGTTATAGGAAATGCGTCTGGCACCGGCTTTACACAGGTCGCAACATCATCTCTTGGGCTTACCACAACAAACGTAGCTGAAGGGTCTAACCAGTACTACACCCTTGCTCGTGTGGCTGCCGCAATAGCGGGCACCACAACCGACGCACTTGCAGAGGGTGCTACAAACCAGTACTACACCAATGCACGCGCACGCGCAGCGTACTCATCTACCGTCACTGGCCTCACCTACACAAGCGGAACGGGCATACTTTCACTAACCAGCGGATACAATATTCCGCTCACTGCTTCTACTACTGACTGGAGCACCTTCTACACTACGCCGTCTTCCCGCATTACTGCAGGGACTAATCTTTCATGGTCTGGCAATACACTAAACGGACCTTCTGATGCCTATGTTCGCGGGCTTGTTTCTGCCGAAGGACCACTTGCATACAACAGCTCAACGGGAGCCTTCTCACTTCCAATGGCGTCATCTACGGCGGCTGGATACCTCTCAGCAATTGACTTCGCAACCTTTGCTGCAAAGCAGAGCGCCCTCACATTCACCTACCCAATTCAAAATAGTGGTAACACCATCTCACTTGCGTTTGGTACTACCACCGCAAATACCTGGAGCCAAACACAGCAGTTTGCGGGAGGGGCATCTACAACTCAAGTCTCAGTATTTGGAACTGCGTATTTTGGCGGAACAGCAACAAGCACCTTTAACAGTGCGGGTCAGCTTTCACTTACAGGACTCAGTAGTACGCTTTTGTATGCAAACTCACTCGGGGTTATTTCTTCAGCCTCAGTAACATCACCACTCACTTTTGCTTCGGGCTCACTTTCTGTTGGAGACGCGAATGCAGACGGTTCTACGAAGGGAATCGCATCGTTCACTGCAAACGATTTTGACGCAACGAGCGGCGTCATTGCAATTGACTACACCAACGCACAAAAGGCTACCTCAGCGCAGGCTGGATTCCTGACTGCCGCTGACTGGAACACGTTCAACAACAAGTTTGCGACAACGTCTACTGACTACTGGCTCACTACGAAATCAACGACTAACCTAGCCGAAGGTACAAATCTCTACTACACCCTCGCACGGTTTGCAGGAGCACTTGCTGGCACTACCACTGACGCACTTGCTGAGGGCTCAACGAACCGGTATTACACCGATGCTCGTGTAGGAAGCTACATCAGCGGCTCATCTACCATTCCACATGTTGGCGGAAGCGCGTATGGAGATTTGCTTAGCTGGAACGGCTCTGCATGGGAGACACGAGCAACCTCTACCCTCGGCATTTCTGGCGGCGGGGCAGTTGACTCAGTCTTTGGAAGAACTGGCGCGGTCACAGCTCAGTCTGGAGACTACTCAACATCACTTGTTACTGAAGACACGAACCTCTACTACACTCCTGCTCGTGTTGCTTCTGTGATTGCAGGCACCACCACCGACGCTCTTGCAGAGGGTGTTACAAATCAGTACTACACCAACGCACGCGTGCAGACATACCTAGATACCATCGCTAAGGGGTACTTCTTCGCAACCACCTCCGCAGACTACTGGAAGACCCAAAACAACTTCTACTCAACCACCTCCGCAAACGCATGGCTCGCAACCAAGTCCACTTCAGACCTATCTGAAGGCTCTAACCTTTACTACACCGACGCTCGCGCTCGCGCAGCA
>CAMTYL010000003.1:0-426504 GCA_947085985.1 uncultured bacterium
AGGAACCTCGGGTGCTGCGACTCTGTCATATACGTTCCCAAGCGCTGGGGTCTGGTACGTACGAGCTTGTGCTGACCAGAACGCTTCGTTCGTTGGCACCATCGCTGAATCAAACGAAAGTGACAACTGTGGCGCGTGGACCGCGGTCAACGTGACAGGACCTAACCTAACCGCAGGAGCAATCACCCCAACGGCTGCAACACTTGGCACAGCGGTAACGCTCTCTTCAACCATTACCAACTCAGGAAATGGTTCTACCAACACAACCTTCACCAACGCCTTCCAAAGAGCAACCTCAGCAGCTGGTGCTGGCGCCACGGTTATTGGCACTTTCGCTAACCCAATTAGAACTGCAGGAACAAGTAATGCCGCAACCCTCTCGTACACCTTCCCATCAGTTGGAACATGGTTCGTGCGAGCCTGTGCGGACAACAATGCCTCAATGGTGGGAACCATTAATGAGTCCAACGAGAGTGACAACTGTGGGGCGTGGACGGCGGTTACGGTGACAGGACCTAACCTCACCGCAGGAGCAATCACCCCAACCACCGCTACAGCGGGAACAGCCGTCACCCTTAGTTCGACCCTCACCAACAACGGCAACGCCTCAACCGGCACCACGTTCTCAAACATCTTCCAGAGAGCAACGTCTGCTGCTGGAGCTGGAGCCACCGTCATTGGCTCGTTCACCAGTCCAATACGCGCTGCAGGAACCTCGGGAGCTGCGACTCTGTCATATACGTTCCCAAGCGCTGGGGTCTGGTACGTGCGAGCCTGTGCGGACAACAATGCCTCGATGGTTGGCACCATTACTGAGAGCAATGAGTCTGACAACTGTGGCGTATGGACGAGACTGAACGTTGTTGGGGTTGGTTCGGGGATAGACCTAACCGCAGGATCCATAACGCAGTCCTCTGCTGTGGTAAATGTTGCCACCAGTTTCACTGCGACTATCTCAAACATAGGTACGGTCACCACGGGAACCACCTTTACCGATCTGTTCCAGGTGGCCAACGACGCATCAGGAACAGGAGCAATCTCTATAGGTACGTTCGCTAATCCGGTACTTGCAGGTGGCTCTTCAAACACGGCAACACGTAGTTACACCTTTACTACTACCGGCGTTAAGTACATGCGCGTCTGTGCAGACAACAACGCTGCCATGGCAGGCACTATTACTGAAATTAACGAAGGTAATAACTGTGGTCCGTGGAAAGCAATTGCCATCAACAATCCAGCAGGAGCAGGTGTCACTTCGTGTACGGTATCGTCCAACTCAGTAGCTACGGGCACACCCGTCACCTGGACGGCCTCTCCATCAGGACTTGGTACCTACACCTGGGCGCCGTCTGAAGGTGGAGCGCCTGGTGGGACAGGGTCAACACTTAACCGCACGTATAACTCCGCAGGAACATACGGTATGTCGGTAACTGCTGGCGGAGGTAGCGTAAACTGTCCAAACGTTGTGGTGGGGGCCTCTCAGTATGGAACTGCTGAGCCAATCATCATCACGTCTCCTGAGCGTGTGGTACCAGGAGGAACAACACAAATAACCGTCTCTGCTACTGGTGTTGATAGTAGCTGTACCCTTACGGGTCCTGGCGTGACACGCGAATTCACTCCAGTAAATGGAGTAGTGGCTTCCTCAACGACAAGCACACTTGCTATTCAAAACCAGAGTACGTACACGTTCACGTGTGACGAGGTGGAAGCTACCGCAAAGGCGATTGTGAACATCATCCCGGTTATCCAGGAGTTCTAGAGCACTGCTCTCACAACACCCCGTTCCGCTTTGCGCGGGACGGGGTGTTGTGGTATTCTCTACCCACATGAAAAAGGACACGCACCCAGCTGATTACCGCGAAGTACTCTTTGAGGATATTGCCTCAGGGAGCGCTTTCGTGGTGGGCTCCACTATCCGCACCCAGGAGGAGGGTACCTATAATGGGAAGACCTATCCAAAGGTCATTATTGAGATTTCAAGCGCTTCTCACCCGTTCTACACCGGTGAAGACCGCACTCTGGATAAGACTGGCCGCGTAGAGAAATTCAAGCAGCGCGCTGCCGCAGCAAAGCGCGGATAACGTTGGTTTTTGCATGAGCGCCTCGCCGAACTGGCGAGGCGCTCATGCGTTAGTATAGAAGTATGGAATACTCGCCTGAATTTAGAACAAATCACCAAACGGCATACTTGGCCGAAGAGTACGAGCGTCTCGTAAAGGAGGCGGAGCAGGCTCGTGCACTGGCAGAAAGTGACGCCGAGCTTATGGATATGGCACGCGAGGACGAGGCCCGTATTCACACTCGCCAGCAGGAAATTCTGGCTGAAATTGAAATGATTGTGGAGAAAGATAAGGAAGTGGCTGCTGAGGCAAAGGCTATTGTGCTTGAATTTAGAGCGGGTGCTGGTGGGGACGAGGCGACGCTCTTTGCTAAGGAGCTACGTGATATGTACATGAAGTATGCGGAGGGGAAGAGATGGCGGGTGCAAACTATTGACGACTTGACCTTAGAAATTCTAGGAGCAAAAGCGTACGAGGCCCTTAAGTATGAGACAGGCGTGCATCGTGTGCAGCGCGTACCGCTCACTGAAAAGTCAGGGCGTATTCATACCTCAACCGCGTCAGTAGCCGCGCTTCCCATTCGAGCAAAACCTAAGTTTGTCGTTGATCCCGCAGATATTGAAATGGAATTCTCACGCAGTGGTGGGGCAGGCGGTCAGAACGTGAACAAGGTGGAAAGCGCTGTCCGCTTGATTCACAAGCCTACTGGCATAGATGTGCGCTCCACAAGTGAACGCAGTCAGCTCAACAACCGCTTGAAGGCCATGGAAATCCTCTCAGCGAAGCTTGAGACGCTTCATGAGGAAGAGGAGGCTAAGAAGCACGCAGCACTGCGTAGTGGCCAAATTGGGACCGCTGACCGTTCGGAGAAGATTCGTACCTATAATTTCCTGCAGGACCGCGTGACCGACCACCGTTTGAAGCAATCCTGGCACAATTTGCCCAAAATCATGCTCGGGGGCATAGACCCAATCGTGGAGGCCCTTGAAGAGGCCGCAAAGGAAGGTGGTATTGGGGCTGCCGAGGAGGGGGACTAAGGACCCGCCTATCCATTGAATCCCTGGACTCCCTGTGGTACGCTGTCTACTATCATGACTGAAATAAAAGAAACGGTAGCTCCTACGCAAGGAGGGGCAGGAATTGAGCGTCTTTTTGGCGTTGGGGCTCATTTTGCACAGGTAAAGAGTCGCCGTCACCCATCTATGCGCGCCTTCGTGCTTGGGTCTAAGGCAAACGTAGAGATTTTTGACCTAACCAAGACCGAGGAGCAGCTCACGCGCGCAAAGACCGCGATGGCAGCTCTTGGTCGCGACGGAAAGTCAGTCCTTTTCGTAGGTGGCAAGCGCGAAGCAACGGACGCAGTGCGTGCAACGGGTACCCGACTTGGTCAGCCATTTGTGGCTGGGCGTTGGCTCGGAGGTACCATCTCAAACTTCGTAGAGATTAAGAAGCGCATTGACCGCCTTGCTGACCTTCTTGGTAAGAAGGAAACCGGCGAGCTTTCCAAGCTCTACACAAAGCTTGAGCGTGTTCGTATTGACCGCGAAATTGCAAAGCTCACCATTCGTCTTTCAGGACTTACGAGTATGGCAAAGCGTCCTGATGCACTTGTTATCGTAGACACCAAGCACGAGACACACGCTACCAAGGAGGCCCGCCAGGCAGGTATTCCAATCATTGCCATCATGAGTTCTGACTGTGATGTAAAAGATGCAACGTTCCCTATTGTGGTGAACGACGCGTCGCGCGCGTCTATCGCCCTTATCCTAGACGAGCTCGCTACCGCCTTTGAAAGTGGGATTCGCGGATAGTTTCGTGTAGAGGGCACTGCGCCCTATTAATTAACCCTATCTTCCTTACTCTATGGACATTTCTACTGAAATTGTTAAGCAGCTTCGCGACCGAACCGGCATCTCCGTTATGCAGTGTCGCAAAGCGCTTGAGGAAGCAGAAGGAGATATTGATAAGGCAGAGGTAATTCTGCGCAAGCGTTCAGCCGGGGCTGCTGAGAAAAAGGCTGACCGAGAGCTCGGAGCAGGTGCTATCGGTTCCTACATGCACGGAGCTGAGATTGGGGCGATGGTGCTCCTGTCCTGCGAGACAGACTTCGTGGCGCGCAACGAGGAATTCCCCGTGCTTGCCCGCGAGATTGCGATGCAGGTTGCAGCCACTAATCCAACGTACCTAAGTGACGAGGAGATTGGAGAGGAGGCTCGAACGGCCGCCATGGCAGTATTCACCGCAGAGGTTGCTGACAAGCCAGCAGATATGCAGGAAAAGATTCTCGCTGGAAAGATGCAGAGCTACTTCCGCGACATGGTACTTATGGAGCAGCCATACATTAAGGACGAGTCAAAAACAATTCGTGACCTGATATCAGAGGCGAGCCAGAAGTTTGGTGAGCGCGTAGAGGTCACGAAGTTTGCGCGCTTTTCCGCACGCTAGCGGGGCGCGGCAGAGTGCCGCTATTTTATGTCACTTCTCATTCTCATTGGGCTCGCCAGCATCCTTTTCGGAGGATTTCTGCTACTTACTGCGTTTGAGGCACGTGCTGGTTCGCGGCTTTTGGAGCCCGTACGGCGCACGCTTGATAGGCACATTGCACGCCTTGGCTTTATAGCCACGCACATTGATTGGAGTGCGTTTATAAAGCATGTTGTAGGCACGTTTGTAGAGCGCGCGGCTCATGATATTGCTCACGCCTCGCTCTTGTTTGTGCGGTTTGTTGAGCGCCTGCTAACACGAACCGTTCGCTCCTTGCGCGAGCGTCGGGTCGGTATTGTAGCTACACAGACGGAGAGTAGACAGCGAGCCACCCTTCGTGAGACACTGCAAGGGTTCCGAAAAACGCTCAAAAAGGTTCATGCCCCCCGCAGCCGCAAGGCCAAGAAGGATACAGAATCTTAGAGGGCAGCTCAGTTAGTTTCTGACGTGTGAGCCGGGATAGCTCAGTTGGTAGAGCAGCGGCTTTGTAATCCGCAGGTCGCGAGTTCGAATCTCGCTCCCGGCTCACACCTTGGAAACATTAAAACCCGAAAGCAAAAGCTTTCGGGTTTTTATTTGCTTCGTCTGGCAGCTACCGACTCTTCTGTGTTGTAGAGGCGGTGGTGCTTGCAACAAGAGCGCCTTTTGGAAACTCCTTCTCCAGAACATCAAGAGAAGTGAAACCGTAGCTTCTCTTTCCTTCAATAACAAAGGCAGGGAACTCAGAGCGTATTTTTTCCATAGCAATAAGGGTCTTGAGCGCGCCTAGGTCTAAGTTGTAGTCAAAAGAGTACACTCGGAGGTTTGGGTACGTCTCGTGAAGATAGGAGAGTGCATAGCTTGCCCGATTACAGTCCGCACAGCTCCCCGGCACGTTTGAGTAGAAGTAGAGCGCTACGGGAGAGTCAGCTTCACACACGCGAGCAAGACGCTTGGTAAGGAGGTAGTCACGAATTTGCAAAAGAGTGTACTGCTTTTTGAGGCGTAGCACTTGAGGGTCGGTGGCGCCGAGGCGCTCCTCAGCAAACACAAGGCGAGCGCCAAGGTCAGCGAGCGTTGCTGAGAGCGTGTTGCTCTCCGTGATGTACTCACACGGCGCCTCCTCCAAAAGCGCAAACTGCGTTTCTACAGAAAGGGTGTCGGTAGCTAGTTGGTCCTGAATAGAGGACAGGTTGGCAACTCGACGCTGGTCAAGATAGTTAACAGCATAAATAACAGTACCTACCACCACAATAGTGACGGCGAGTGCTATTAGGGCATTTCGTGTAGCAAGTGACATATAGTCAAACGATACACGTCTTACTATAAAAACTCCAGATACAAGCTCTGGTTATCGCCATGAGCGACGAGTGCCAAATGCTACGTCCATTACTGCGCGTAGTAGCCACCACGGAGCCACGAGTCCATAAAGAAGACAGTAGGCAAGCATGTCTAGCCACAAATTTCCTGGAGTTCCTGAGATACGTTTTCCAAGCACCATAAAAGTGATGGAGAAGACAGAAGCGACAAGTCCAAGGAGCACCAGGAAGGTAATAGGAACGTAGAACCAGCCGAGTGAAAAGTGCGGAGTCAACACATACGAGAGCGGAACTCCGTTTACGGTAGCTACCGTAGTCACCAGCTGTTTGGCGGTCATGAACACCGCGACACAGAACAGCATGATGCCGCCCGAGACTGCCAAGAACCCAAACGGGAGCACCATAAGACCAAGCACCTTGTGTTTCGGGTTACCTACGAGGTCTCGGTAATCAAGAAGAACATTGCGCAAAAAACCAGTGGTCCAGCGGGTACGCTGCTTAATAAGACGGAAGACATTCCTTGGTACTTTTGTATACACCCGAGCACGAGGAGCGTTCTCTATATGCCACCCATGGCGTTGCATACGAAGTGCCATTTCCATGTCCTCTGCTTGGTGGGCATACCGAAAGCCACCAAGCTCGTCCACCACACTTCTGCGGTACAAAGAAAACGGTCCAGGAGTTACGAAAATGCCGTTCACGAGCGCGAGGGCGTGTCTCCACCCAATACCGAATATGTATTCAGCGTTCTGCATGCGCTCAAGCGCGGTGCGCGGGTTATTGACCGACATGGCAGGAGTGACGGCCGCAACCTTCGCATCATCAAAATACGCAATCATTTCTCGCAGTGCAGTCCTGTCTACAAACGAGTCAGCGTCCAAGCAACCAATGATGTCAGCGTCACCTGCCAGTTCAATCCCCGCATTAATAGCGGTGTGCTTTCCGCCATTCTCTTTTCGCAATACGAGTACGCGTGGTTCGGTATCAAACTGCGCCATAGCAGCACCCGTGCCGTCAGTGGACCCGTCGTCAACCAGAATAATCTGCAGTCTGTCAGCGGGGTAATCGAGGGCTAACAGAGAGTGCACGGTGCCGGCCACCGTGGTCTCTTCATTCCAACACGGCACAATGATGGCGACTTTTGGTGTGTGCGTTGCAAGGGCGCGCGCACGAGAGGTTCTGCCGTGGCTACCCAGGAACGTGAGCAGCAAAAAAATCTCGAAATATATCGCTATGAAGAGAAAGGGGTAGGCGATGTATTCAATCTGCATAGGTAGGGGCACGGTCTCTCATGCTCGCTTGCTTCGTTGCGGGTCCCGTAGAGTCTTATCGTCGTACTCCTAGTACGCCTCAAAGACTCTCCTCCCCGCGCCTAGCATACGAGCCCGATTGAGCCGTACCGAATACAATCAGAGTAGCAATATCAAGCTGTTATTTCCAGTAAGACATTGTATAGTGAAAACGTTATGCCTCCTGGCCGACTGCACCCCATAACGGTAGCGACTCGCGAAATCGCGGAGATTTTTGGTCGTATGGGTTTTGCGATTGAGCAGGGTCCTGAGCTTGAAGACGAGTGGCACAACTTCACTGCGCTCAACGTGCCAGCCGACCATCCTGCGCGCGACATGCAAGACACCTTTTGGACTACGGAGGCGACTGCCCGTGCACCGCGCACCCACACCACTTCAGTTTCTATTCGCTGCCTTGAAAAAATGGCAAAGGAGGGGTGCGATACGTACCGCGCCATTGCTCCCGCAAAAGTGTTTCGTAACGAAGCAACGGACATGACACATGAGGCGCAGTTTTATCAGCTTGATGGGTTCGCCGTTGGCCCTGTGGGTACGGTGACGCTGGCGCATCTGAAGGGCATGTTTGATCAGTTCTACCGAGAATATTTTGGGCAAGAGACGCAGGTGCGGTTTCGTCCGAGCTTCTTTCCGTTCACCGAGCCTTCAGTTGAAGTTGATATGTGGTTTGAGGCACCCGGCAAGGAGGGTAGGTGGCTTGAGATGTGTGGCGCAGGCATGCTCCACCCAAACGTCATCAAGAACGCGGGGCTAGACCCAGAGAAGGTCGCAGGCTACGCATTTGGTGGCGGGCTTGAGCGACTGATTATGGTAAAGCACGGCGTACCAGACGTACGCCTCTTCCACTCGGGCGACACGCGGTTTGTGCATGGGTTTGATCAGACCATTCAATAATTGGCAGATATGAAAGTCTCACGCGCCTGGCTCCAGAATTATTTTGTAGAACCACTTCCTGAAATGGAGGTGATTGCTGACGCGCTTACGTTTCATTCGTGCGAGATTGAAGAAGTAACTCCAGAGATGCTTGACGTGAAGGTTTTGCCCGACCGTGCCGCATATGCACTCTGTCATCGTGGTATCGCGCTTGAGATAGCCGCTGCGTGCAACCTAACGCTTCGCTATGACCCTCTAGTACAAGAGCTACCCGCTTTTCCTGCAACCGACTTGCTTTCTGTTTCGGTGGACGACTCCTACGTACTTCGTCACATGGGAGCAATTATACGAGGGGTGAAAGTGGAGGATTCGCCGACGTGGCTTACCGACATGCTTCAAGCAGTGGGGCAGCGTTCCATTAATAACATCGTAGATGCGACCAATTCGGTGATGCTAAATATTGGCCAACCACTGCACGCCTTTGATTTAGGAAAGATTACGAAAGAGGGAGGCATCACCAAGATAGCGATTCGCGCAGCTACAGAGGGGGAGCAAGCGACGGTGCTTACGGGAGAAACGTATACGCTTTCAAGCGACATGTTTGTAGTGGCAGACGCGACAAGTGGACAAGCACTAGATATTGCAGGGCTTAAGGGTGGACTCACCTCTGGGGTTACTGCAGAGACTACCGACCTGTTTGTTTCTGTTGGAACTTACGACGCAACACGAATCAGAAAGATGTCGCAGAAGCTAAAGCTGTGGACTGACGCGTCACTTCGCTATCAGAACAAGCTTTCTCCAGAGCTCGTGCCTTACGGTATGCGTGACATCGTAAAGCTCATCACCGATGTGGCTGGTGGCGAGCTGGTGGGCGTGGTTGATGTTTATCCATCGGTGCAGAGCATAGAGTCAGTGTCGGTATCTTGCGCGCAGATAGAGGCCCGCCTAGGAGCTGCTTTCACCGAAGAGGAAATAGAAGGAACGTTTAATCGTTTGAAATTTTCCTTTAGCAAGGACGGAGACGCGTACACCGTCACTCCTCCCTTTGAGCGTCGCGACATCTTGATACCGGAGGATTTGATTGAAGAGGTGGGGCGTCTTGTTGGATACGACCGCGTTGCTCCAGTAGCGCTTCCTCACGTTGATGATGCTCCGGACCAGGCAGTGTTTCGGGGTGCGGAAGCACTGAAGGACTTTCTTACAGAGCGAGGATTCACGGAAATCAGTACACAGAGTTTTGCTGCAAGCGGTGACATTCAGCTGGCAAACCCTCTTGATAAGGGGAAGCCGTGGCTCCGCTCATCATTGGTAGCAAATATGGAAGAGGCACTTACGCGTGCAGCGCATGTAGCACCCAGAGTCTTTGGTCCCACACCAGACGTGCGATTGTTTGAGCTAGGAACAGTATTCACTGCGACAGGCGAGACTACCGCACTTACTTTGGGACGCAAAACTACACAAGGGAAGGCAACACCAGGCCCTCTTGCGCAGGTGGTAGATGATCTTGAGGAAAGCTTCAGCATTGTCCCGGTCGGGCAGAACGAAGAGTGTAGCGAGTTTCATCTGTCAGAAGAACAGCTGCACGCCTTTGGGGTGAGCTACACTCCAAGGACTGCTTCGCAGGGGAGCTTTATTCCGTTTTCACCATACCCATTTGCCCTTAGAGATGTGGCGGTGTGGGTACCAACGGGCACGAAAGAATCAGAGATGACGATGTGCATAGTTGGTGCAGCAGGGAACTATCTTGTGCGCATAGACCTTTTTGACACCTTTGAGAAGGACAATAGAATTTCCTTCGCATTCCGTCTCGTGTTTGAAGCCGAGGACAAGACACTCGCTGATACTGACCTAGAGCCAGCCATGGAGGCCGTCGCCAAGGCGCTCACGGATGCCGGCTTTGAAGTACGTTAAAGCGAAGCGTTTTGTGCCCATAAGGGCCCCTGTTCAGGCCAGATTCGTGCTATACTATAGGTAACATTATGGCTGCAAAAGGTGAGGAAAAACAACCCAAAAAGGCTGCAAAGGGTAGCTACGATGCGTCCAGTATTCAGGTCCTAGAGGGACTTGATCCGGTGCGCAAGCGCCCGGGCATGTACATCGGTACTACCGGCCCCGACGGTCTTCACCACCTTATCTGGGAGATTTTTGATAACTCGCGCGACGAGGCAATGGGAGGGCACGCGGACGACATCGAAGTGGTTATTCTTCCAGGCAACCGCATTCGCGTAGCAGACAACGGTCGTGGTATTCCCGTAGATAAGCATCCAAAGACGAAAGTATCTGCACTGGAGATGATTATGACCACGCTCCACGCCGGAGGAAAGTTCGGTGGTGACGAGTCGGGATACAAAGTGTCCGGAGGACTCCACGGTGTGGGTGCATCCGTGGTGAACGCACTGTCTACCTGGACGCGTGCAGAGGTGCACCGCGATGGTGGCGTGTTTGAGCAGGAGTACAGGATTGGTAAGGCACAGTCGGCGGTAAAGAAAATTGGCAGCTCGGACGCGCACGGCACCATCATTACCTTTGAGGCAGACCCGACCATCTTCACCGACGGCATTAAGTACGACTGGAACCGCATCGTTGCACACCTGCGCCAGCAGGCATACCTCGTGAAGGGTACACGCATTACGGTGATAGACGCTCGCTCGCTAGAGAAGCTAGAGGCCCCTGGCGTGTACTGGCTACGCGACCTTGGGCTTGATGTGCCAAGCATGTCCTTCTACTTTGAGGGTGGACTTCGCTCACTGGTCAGTTTCTATAACAAGCACCAGACACACGCGCACAAGAATATTTTCTATGTAGACGCTTCTGAGGGAGATGTGGGGGTGGAAGTGGCGCTGCAGTACACGGACGACCTGACGCCGCGCTTGCTTGCCTTTGCAAACAACATTTACAACCCAGAGCATGGAACGCACGTGACCGGCTTTAAGACCGCTCTTACGCGCTCCATTAACACGTACGGACGAAGTGCCGGAATCCTAAAGGAGAGTGAAGAGAACTTCACCGGAGACGACGTGCTAGAGGGAATCACCGCAGTGATATCGGTGAAGATGCCCGAGATTCAGTTTGAGGGGCAAACCAAGGGCAAGCTCGGTTCTGTTGAAGCACGCGGTGCTACCGAGACGGTGTTCGGCTCTGCATTCGCAAGCTTCCTTGAAGAGAATCCAGACGACGCGCGCGCAATCGTGAACAAGGTGCTTCTTGCCTTGAAGGCGAGAAAGGCCGCAAAGGCAGCAAAGGATTCGGTTTTGCGTAAGGGCGCGCTTGAGGGTATGACCCTTCCTGGAAAGCTTGCTGACTGCCAGAGCAAGAATGCTGCTGACTCCGAACTCTTCATTGTGGAGGGAGACTCCGCAGGTGGTTCGGCAAAGATGGGCCGCGATAGAAAGACGCAGGCAATTTTGCCACTGCGCGGAAAGATTCTAAACATTGAGCGCGCACGTCTTGATAAGATGCTCGCGTCAGAGCAAATCAAGAACATGGTGATTGCGCTCGGTACGGCTATCGGCGACGTATTTGATATCACCAAGCTTCGCTACCACACGGTTATTATTGCGACAGACGCCGACGTGGACGGAGCACACATTCGCACGCTTTTGCTGACCCTGCTTTATAGGCATTTCCGCCCGGTCATTGATGGCGGATTCATCTACATTGCTCAGCCACCGCTGTACAAGATTAAGCGCGGAAAGGAGGTGCACTATGCATACTCAGACGAGGAGAAGTTCAGAATTCTAGGTTCAGATGCCAACCTCGCTACTCCAACTGACGAGCCTGAAGAGGAGGAGGAAGAGGAGGGAGAGGAGACCGATGGTGCGGTCAGCAAGTCTGCTGCAAAAAGCGGCAAGACAGCGAAGGTGTCCATTCAGCGATACAAAGGTCTCGGAGAGATGAATCCAAGTGAACTGTGGGAGACTACGATGAACCCCGCTAATCGTGTGTTGAAGCGAGTGACAGTAGACGACGGAGCGGAGGCTGACCGCATCTTTGATATTCTCATGGGTACGGACGTGCCAAGCAGAAAGTCGTTTATTCAGTCTAATGCGAAAATGGCGAACCTCGACGTATAAGAGGGTCGCTCGCATATTCCAAAATGCGAGAAAGCCCGGCTTCCAGGGCGCACGAAAATAATAGTCGAGGCTCATCTACAAACACCGCCACTCGCGGACTCGGTCGGATGTTTGTATTAGCCTCTCCCTAATTATTCGGCTGCTTTCAGTTTAGTCTCGCATTTTGAAACAGCTCGCTCCGGAGTAAGTGGGAAATTAAAACACTACCATATATGGTAGTGTTTTAATTTCCCGTATTAGGTAGAGAGATTACTCAATCTCTAGAGTCACAGAGTCCGAGTTGTTGCTCTCGTTTGATTCGCGAATATCGTTGTCCTCGTCAACACTGATGCTGATGACTCGGTTGCTTCCAGAGCGAGCGCGGTCAAATCCAAGAACGTAGTCAATCTGGCCTCCAGGAAGCAGGGAATCCTGCATGTCAGAGGTGAATGTGTAGGATCGGCTTGTAGGAAGTGTAGCTTCAAAGTCAAAGCGGCCAGATGCGTTCGTTCCTTTGTTTGAGATACTGAACTTCACTGCTGGACGCAAATCATCTGGTACGGTGTCTGACTTAACAAACGTTGAGGTGTCAGAAGAGGTAAGGTAGCCGGTTGCCACAATTTCAACTGTAAGGTCAGGAAGGCCGGTTAGTACGGGGGTAGGCTTTGGAACTGTTCCAACATTATAGACAGTAGTCTTAGTTGGGCCTGCTACGGGTGCTATTGCTGCGGGCGCAGTAGCGGGGGTGGGGGCAACCTCTGGGGTGGTGGTAGCTCCTGTTACGAGCGGGGCTTCTGCGAAGGGAACCGTAGTCCCAGGCTCTACCACCTCAAGTGTTGCTGGCTTTTGGGCAGGCACAAACACTGAAGAGAGGTATACCGCAGCGCTGCCAAGGCGAGTGACCGCAGTAGGCACAAAGGTAGCTGCGTACACTGCAAGCATCATGCCAATACCAATTAGTACGATAAAACCGACTATGGCGAGTGCGTTCACCGCAACACGCTTTGGTGACGGGCTTGTTTCGGTGGTAATAGTGGTCGTTTCCATATAAGCAATATGTACCACACCCTATATTTTTTGTCAAATACCCGCTATGGCGCCCTATAGGGTCCGACTTGACAAAGTAGAAACTCTGGTGTAAATATGTATAGGAATATATGGCATTGGTAAATCACACAGCAGCCCTACTGCGCGCAATTGCGCGTGCGTGGCGACACAAGGTTGGCTACAGCGTGGTCACCCTGCTTATTTTCTTTGTATCGGTAAGTGTCCTGGCTACCCTTGATTTGATCCCGGAGCGAAAGAGTACGCCGGCCCTTACGGCTTCTGTAATGGAGGCGGTAACACCGCCGCAGTCTGTAGTGGCGCCGGAACTCCCCGTGAGTATTGAGATTGCACGCATAGGTCTAAAGACGAGCGTGCTAAACCCAACACGTACGGATGTGGCAACACTTGATGCTGCACTTAATGACGGGGCAGTCCGCTACCCAACCTCAGCAAAGCTTGGGGCTGACGGGAACGTAATTCTCTTTGGTCACTCAAGCTACTTGCCGGTCATCAACAATCCTGCGTTCAAGGCCTTTAATGAGATTCAGAAGCTTACGAAGCAGGACCGCATTATTGTGAAGGGAGAAACCCATACCTTTGTGTATCAGGTGGAGAGTGTAACCTCTGCTGATGCTGGGGTGGACGGCATTCCTCTTACTGTGGAGGGGAAGATGCTGACGCTTGCTACCTGTGACTCGTTTGGCACCAAGAGTGACCGCTTCATTGTTACTGCACGTTTTGTAGAGAGCTATCCGAACGCGAGCTAATAGCTCGTTTCTGGATAGGTCGCTGCAAATGCTCGACTACCCGCCACATCAGTGGAAGGGGAAACACAGATCTTCGACAGGGAGAAGTGATGACCAACGTCCCTACTCGACGCCTCGTGCTCAGCACGCTCCTTGCAGGAGCGGCGACTGCAGCCTTCGCAAGCGATCGTCAACCCTTTGGGGTTGGCTACGCAAACCCTGGAGAGCTCGCGCGGGATATGCGCGAGTACTTCAAGACCGATCCGGAAGGTAAGAGTCCGGTGTCCAAGCGCTGCTTGGCCAACGGATACTCTTGCGCCTCGGCGCAGCAGTACCTCGCCGGCTTCAAGAAAGCAGACCCGCAAGCGGGCCTGCAGACCGTGAAGGATCTTCCGGACTACCTGGAGACCCTCGTTCGCGACTCCTTCAAGGGAGAGGCCTGGATGGCGTGCCTTAAGAAGGGCACCCGTGAAATGGTCTGGAATTGCTTGACCCGGCCCCTTGAAGAAGGTGAGCCGGCCTGGAAGAATCCGAAGACAGGACGCTTTGTTCTCGCGAACAACTGCGCCAACCCCATCGGGGAGCTGATCGACACTGAGGAGTGCCTCTACGTCGACTACTACCTGATGGTGGAGGACGAAGTGCACATCTTCATGCTCGGCAAGGACCCGCTCCCGATAACCGGCTGTCTGGGAATCCAGCGGGCTGGCGAAGTGGAGTGGAGTAACGTGCTCCACGACGAGTGTCCGCGTTATGTCTGTGACGCTCGCGGTCCGGTGCAGGCTCGTGGGAAACCACTCTTGCCTAGCTTGCGGGTAAGCTACAAGGCCAAGAAGGAGGGGTGGCACAAGCTTCGGCTGCCGCTCTTCCTCCTGGACTCGGAGAATGAAGTCCTCCTCTGCGTGATCAAACCCGACGGCACTCAGTCCAAGGGCAAGATCATTACGAAGATCGACTACGCTCGCTTCGACGGCCGCATGGTGGCCTTCGTGGGCTATCCGAACTACCAGCCGAGCGCGGTTCCTCAACGTGCGCTTCTGCGCACGTGGGTACTGACGCCTGGAAGGGTCCCGGCTGACTAGGGAGGTGCGGACGGGACCTCGCGTCCCGTCCGCCACCAACCATCACTTTTCTCTTTTTTGTACGCTCTCTCGTAGAGCAGGGCACTATTTATTGATTCCAAGCTTATTACTCGCAACAACACTACCGTTATGTCTATGAAAGAAACTCGCTCGTACGTGAAAGACCACCCGATTCGCATCGGCCTCTTTGTGATTCTCGGTGTTGTTGCGCTTGGCTCTCTGTCTGCTCTCTCGCTTGGATATGCTGCTCCTGCTCCTGCTAATGCGCAGGTGACAACCGTCGGTGCTGTTACGGTAACGGCCACACACGTTACATCTACCTCGGCTGCGGTTTCTACCGCAGTGACTGCCGCCGTTGTCAACACCGTAAACACCGTAGTAAATGCGGTGGTAAACACCGTCACGAATACAAACCACACCAATACGACCAACAACGGAAACGGTGATGGAAACGGAAACCAGAATTCTGGTGACGGACCTTCAGTTGGTGGAGGAGAAACTGAAGTAGAAGGTGTGACCGTGACGGGGCAAAACCCAGTAACCACAGGCTCAGGCACCACAGGTGCCGTAACAACGCCCGGGGGAGCTACTCAGGTTGCTGGCGTAGTTGTCACAGCAAACCCACTGCCAGAAGGCTCAACGCAGCCTACCGCACCAAGTGTGACTGGAACTGACGGCGTAACCGATGTGACTGGCGTCGTTGTCACAGCCAACCCCCCAACGGGAACCGATACAAACACGGACCCGTGCTGCACCCTGCCAACAGACCCAACGACAGTGACTCCGCTTATTGTGGTTGCGCAGCCACCAGTTGTTACAGACATTAATACTGTGCCTTGCTGCACCGTGCCGGTCACTCCAACCACTCCCGTTACCCCGGTGGTGGTAGTTCCTCCAACTATCGTTCCTACATTTGATATGTGTATCAACATTGATGGTATTCAGACGCAGGTGCCAACGGGCATGCAGCGCACCAGCGATGCAAACTGTGTGACTATCTATGTCGCACCCGTCTGTACCCTTGTTGCAAATCCAACATCAATCCAGCTTGGCGGTTCTAGTACCCTTACCTGGACCACCGACAACGCCACATCCGTATCTATAAATAATGGCGTGGGAAGCGTGAACGCTGATGGTTCCGTATCAGTCTCACCACTCTTCACCACTACCTACACACTCACCGCAACCGGAGCAGGAGGAACCACTGTGGTGTGTCCTACGACCGTGACGGTGACTATTACACCACCACCACCACCGGCACCTACCTGTACGCTCGTAGCCTCACCTACTGCTATTCAGACGGGTGGCTCAAGCATCCTTTCATGGACCACGCAGAACGCTGCATCCTTCTCTATTGATAAGGGCATCGGCCTTGTAAGCCCACTTGCAAGCGGTTCACGCGTAGTGAGTCCAACGGTTACCACCACGTACACGGGAACTGTTGTGGGGACTAATGGCGCGGTCGTGCACTGTACAGCAAGTGTTACCGTCACTGCGACGCCACCACCACCTGGCCCCGTTTGTACACTGGTCTCTAATCCAACCATCATTCAAAACGGTGGAAGCTCTATCCTTACCTGGACCACACAGAACGCTAACTCGTTCTCAATCAACCAGGGTATTGGTGCCGTCTCACCTGTCGTTGGTGGCTCTCGCTCAGTGAGCCCAACCGTCACTACTACCTACACTGGTACGGCCACTGGTCCCACTGGTCAAACCGTCAACTGTTCGGCGACTGTTACCGTCACCAACGTGCCGCCACCTGCAGCACCTGTCTGTACGCTCGTAGCTAACCCCACAGCCATTCAAAACGGCGGCACATCCGTGCTTACCTGGACCACCGAGAATGCAACCTCGTTCTCTATCAATCAGGGTATCGGTTCTGTTACTCCAGTAACTGGCGGATCTCGCAATGTCAGTCCAACTGTCACCACCACCTACACCGGTACTGCCACCGGAGCCGGAGGCACGGTTAACTGTACCGCTACGGTCACCGTAACAACGGTGCCACCCGCACCAGTCTGTACGCTCGTTGCTAACCCTGTAGCGGTTCAGCAGGGAGGCTCAAGCACCCTCACCTGGACCACACAGAACGCAACGTCGTTCTCAATTAATCAGGGAATCGGAGCACAGAACGCAGTCTCAGGAGGCTCACACCTGGTGACTCCAGCGAACACGACCACCTACACCGGAACAGCTACGAGTGCGACGGGTCAAACCGTCACCTGTGCTGCTACGGTCACGGTGACAAGCACTCCGCCGCCAGCAGCGCCTATTTGTACGCTTGTTGCAAATCCGAGCTCGGTTCAGCAGGGAGGCTCAAGCACCCTCACCTGGACCACACAGAACGCAACGTCGTTCTCTATTGACCAGGGAATTGGAGCAGTTGCAACCGTGTCAGGAGGTTCTCAGTCAGTTACGCCAGCAAACACAACCACCTACACCGGAACCGCAACGGGTCCTGGAGGAACAGTCACCTGTGCAACTACGGTGACGGTGACCGTCGTGCCACCAGCACCTCAGTGTGTACTTACTGTCTCACCTACGTCGGTGGTGAAGGGAGGCACCGCGTCTCTCTCATGGAGCGGCACCAACATCGCGAGCGTCATTATTGACCAGGGCATCGGTGCAAAGGGTGCAACGGGCTCGGTGAACGTGTCTCCAGAGACTACGACCACCTACACCGGTACCTTTACTGCCAATAACGGACAGACACTCTCATGTGCTGCAACGCTTCAGATTACCAATGACAATGGTGTATGTACCGAGAACTGTGGTGGTGGAGGAGGTGGAGGTAGCCGCAACCCGCGCGTTGTCCTCTCATCTCTAAAGATTGCTGACGACCAGCCTCTTGCCTTCGTGTACCTCTCTGAGGTTCCCTACACTGGTCTTGATCTCGGTCCTGTGGGCACCGCATTCTACTGGGCAATGATTGCACTGTGGAGCTTTGCCGCTGCCTACCTTGTCTTCTTCAACGCGCTTCCATTCGCATACCGCCGTATTGGACGCTTTGGAGAGAGTGTGAAGGACGTGCTAAATCAGCCAGCGCCAGTGCACCAGGTTATGGAAAGCGCACCAGCTCACGCGCCAGCAAAGCCTGCGCACGCACCCGCAGCAAGTCACGGACATGCGCCAGTACACGGAGCACACCACGCACCAGTTGAGCACAAGGCTCCAGTGGTTGAGCATGACGGATTCCGTGCATACGCGTCAGGTGAGACACTCACCATCGACGACATTGTGAAGGGTCTTGCGCGCGAAGCAGCTGCAAACCCAACTGCGTCAGCACACTCACTTACTCCTGCATTTGTGGCAGCAGTAGAGGAGTCAGTGTACGTACCAGCACCAGTACAGGTTGCGCAGGAGGCACCAACCCCTCGTCCTATGGCAGAGGCTGCGCACGCAACTCCGTTCAACGAGGACGTTCGTACCTTCATTGAGGCGCTCCTTCGTGGAGACCGCGAGAGTGTGTTTGGAACCATCCGTGGCATCACCCGAAACGGTGGCGACTCGGAGGCATTCCTCACCCATGCAGTCTGCGCACTTGATGATGCATACCGCTCACGTGTAGACGGCTCTACCTGTCACCCAGACATTCTTGCCGTAACCGCAGATTGCCACCCATCATTCCTGGAGCGTGTCGTAACGTCACTCACCACTGCAGTTGATGGTAGCTACTCTACGGGAATTACGGGAGTGAAGTTGGCATTGACGCGCGCACTCGCCGTCGTAAACGGGTAACCACGCAATAGACCTCATCTACGTTGTTGCGAAGTCAGAAATGTTTGTCGTCGTACACACTCGTACGCCTCCAAACATTTCCTCTTCGCGCCTAGTATCTGAGGCCTCTTGCGCGGCTACAAAAAGAAAGCTCTCCCTAGGGAGAGCTTTCTTTTTGTCTATCTGGGCGTATAGTCCAGGCAGGGAAGCAACGACTTTCCAAGTACTAGTCTCAAGGAGGAGACGCTATGCCACCAACTGAAAACAGGGGCTCGGAGCTCATACTTCTCCTAGCTCTTCTGGGTGCGGCGGGCCTGCTCATCGTCACTGTCGTGAACAAGTCGTTTGAGTACGAAACGCCCTATGACAACCGCATAATGGCATCGCTTACTCGGCACTAAGTCGGGAAGCGGAAACTGAAAACGCCGACCCCTGTGGGCCGGCGTTTCTTCTTTACGCCGCACAGAGCATACGTATTCGCCCCGCAGTTATTTATAGTGAAATTCAAAACACTACCATATATGGTAGTGTTTTGAATTTCACATTTCAGTTTTATGCTCGGTTGCGAATCTCTTCGGCAACACGCGTTGCAAACAATTCTAGATTTTCTGGCTCCTGCTTGCCGTTGTCGCGACTTTCAATAGACACGGTGCCAGCAGCTGCTTCAGCGTCACCAACCACCAGTACGTACGGGGTCTTCTGCATCTTGCTAGCTCTAATGCGTTTTCCAAGAGACTCGTTAGCGTCAACTTCTGCACGAATTCCCTGCGCGGTGAGGGCTGCTAGTACTGTTGCTCCGTATTCCGCGTGCTTCTCAGACACCGGAAGAATCTGCACTTGCACAGGGGAGAGCCAGGTAGGGAATGCACCTGCGTAGTGCTCTATCAAGAAGCCAATAAAGCGTTCATGAGTGCCAAGGGGTGCTCGGTGAATTACCGCAGGCACTTTTCTCTCTCCATCCTGGTCCACATACTCAAGTCCAAAGCGCTTTCCCATGAACAGGTCAAGCTGATTGGTAGAAGCAGTAAATGAGCGGCCAATAGAGGAGTAAATCTGGAAGTCCATTTTTGGCCCATAAAACGCAGCACCTTCGTGCACTACCTTGTACGGCACGCCAGACTTCTCCATTGCCTCAATAGTCATCTGTTCTGCGTCTTTCCAGTCTTGTTCATCACCGTGGTACTTATCCATCTTCTTTGGGTCGCGCAACGCGAGCTCCATCTCATAGTTCTTGATACCAAGGGTCTTGTAGTAGTACTCGTGCAGCTGAATTACCCGTACAAACTCTTCAACCGCATGCTCTTTCTGAATATAAATGTGAGCATCATTCATTTGCATGCCACGTACGCGCATAAGGCCGAAGAGACTACCAGAATCTTCATATCGGTGGCACCACCCGTATTCAGCGTAGCGAACAGGGAGGTCGCGGTAACTCTTCGGACGAGCAGAAAAAGCACGGTGATGGAACGGACAATTCATTGGCTTTATGTAGTAGTTCTCCTCTTCAATTTGAAGCGGCGCGTACATGCTGTCCTTGTACAGCGGAAGGTGTCCTGATGTGTAGAAGAGGTCTTCCTTGGTGATGATGGGCGTAGTAATACGCTGGTACCCCCATGCAGACTCCGTTTCCTTCGCCCAGTCCTCAAGCGCCTCCTTTATGATGTTTCCTTTTGGAAGCCATATAGGCAGACCCTTACCAATTGCTTCATCAAAAGTGAATAGGTCTAGCTCTTCGCCGAGTTTGCGGTGGTCGCGCTTCTTTGCCTCCTCCTGCATCGCTACGTGCGCCTCAAGCTCTTCTTTTGTTTCAAAGGCAAGTCCCACGATGCGGGTAAGCATTGCGTTCTTCTCATCTCCGCGCCAGTACGCACCTGCAATACGCTCAAGACTAAAAGAGTCAGCCGCAAGCTCGTGCGAAGGATTCTCTGTGTGGCCACCACGACACAGGTCGGTGAATCCTCCCGAGGTGTAGAGGGTGATGGTTTCGCCAGAGGCCACAATGCCATCAATAAGTTCTAGCTTGTAGGGATTGTCTGCAAAGCGAGCGCGAGCGTCAGTCTCAGACACCTCAACTCCCTGCATGCCCTCCCAAGACGGCAGCATCTGGCGCATAGCTTCCTCAAGGCTAGCCAAGTCTGCTTCGCCAGGAGCCTCGCCTCCACTGAAGTCAAAATCGTAGTAAAAGCCGGTATCAATAGCCGGGCCTATGGTTGGCTTCGCGTGCGGGTAGCGCTCAAGCACGGCGCTTGCGAGTAAGTGGGCGAGGGTGTGACGCTTTTCTTCTAGGGATGCCATATAAAGGGAGAATACCACATTCGGACAATTCAGCGGGCAACTAGAGTCCTGGCACTACAGCGCCTTCAAATTCTCTACAGTAAGGGAAATCTCGCCATTTCGGTTTGATACCTGTGCCTTAAGGAGGAGGCAAGTGCCGGTACTAATAAGGGCTGCGTGCTCCTTGTAGAGCTTCGGGAAAATAACGCCTTCAATACTCATGGACTTGTCTTCAAATTTTACAAAGGCCATCTTGTCACCCTTTTTAGTTAGAATCGGACGGGACTCCAGTACCAGTACCGGAAGTATAACGGTCATACCAGCTTTCGGGTCTTCCAGAATCTCTTTAATAGAAATGCCCGCTTTGCCTGTCTTTTCAGTGTAGCTATCAAGCGGATGGCCGGATACGTAGATACCAAGGAGTTCCTTCTCCCATATGAGTTTGTCGGTGAGGGTGGTCTCGTGCGTGTCAGCAGGCAGTGTGAGAACTGGCGCGGTAGAAATAAGGGAACCAAAGAGCGAGTCCTGCGGCGCGGTTGCGGTTGCGTCCCGATGGAACGCGAGCAGTGTTTCAATATGCGTCATCAAGTGCGCGCGGCTACCAAAGCTGTCCAGGGCTCCACACTTAATTAAACTCTCAAGCGACTTCTTGTTCAGGTTTTTGCTTCCGATACGCGCCAGGAAATCAGAGAGGGAAGTAAATGGTCCGCTTTTAGTACGCTCAGCGATGATTGCTTGCGAAATTCCTTCGCCAAAGTTCTTGATGGACGTGAGTCCGAATCTAATAGCATTTACTCCCGTCCCCTGGGCTTGTCCCGTTAGAAATGCACCGTCCTCGGAGCTAATTTCTAATGGGGTGAAGTCCGCACCACTCTCATTGATGTCTGGGGGAAGAACGGGAATGTTCAAGCGGTCTGACTCTGCCACTAAAATGGCGATGGATTCGGTGTCGCCCGCGTCAGCAGTGAGTAGGGCTGCCATGTATTCCACCGGGTAGTTAGCTTTTAGATACGCCGTCTGATACGCCACCTTTCCGTAGCACGCAGCGTGTGCCTTGTTGAACCCGTACGCAGCAAACGGCTCAATCAACTTCCAAATCTGGTCTGCTTTTGCGGGCGAAAGCTTTCCGTACTCAATGAACCCTTGCAAGAGCTTTTCCTTCTGGATTTCCATCTCTGCAGGAATCTTCTTTCCCATCGCCTTGCGCAAGTTGTCTGCTTCAAGCCAAGAGTATCCGCCAAGGGTGATTGCTGTTAGAAGCACGTCGTCCTGGTACACCAAGAGGCCGTACGACATATCAAGGTAGTCCTTCATGCGCTCGTCCAGATAGCTAACCAGGCGAGGGTTTCGCTTGCGTTCAATGTACTGCGGAATCGCTTCCATCGGGCCAGGGCGATACAGCGCCACCATCGCGTTGATGTCGTGAATGGTGGTGGGGCGCAGTTCCTTCAAGTAGCGCGTCATGCCCGAACCGTTCAACTGGAACGTGCCTTCCGTTTCTCCTCGAGCCAACATCTGGAAGGTCGTCTCGTCGTCCATCGGGATGTTTTCAATATCAATTTCTACTCCCCTGCCTTCTTTAACGCGCGCGACAGCGTCGGCAATGATAGCCAGGTTTTTGATACCAAGGAAGTCAAACTTCAGAAGTCCTACGTCTTCTACTGCATGCATGTCGTACTGTGTGATGAGCTTGCCTGTCTTCTGGTCCACCTGAAGCGGTGTCCAGCAGGTGAGCGGCGTAGGAGAAATCACCACGCCCGCAGCGTGCACTCCTGTGTGGCGTGCACAGCCTTCAATGCGCATCGCAAGGTCCAAAATCTCGCGCGACTCGTCGTCCCCGTCGTAGAGTTCCTTCAACTCTGGCTCCAGCTCAAGGGCGTGCGTAATCGTCATGGGGAATCCCTGGCTTCCCATAGGAATCAGCTTTGCGAGGCGGTCTCCGGTGCGATATGCGTGCCCCAGCGCACGCGACACGTCGCGCACAGCAGCACGCGCCATCATCGTTCCAAAGGTACCAATCTGTGCAACATGGTCGTCGCCATACTTTGCCTTCGCGTATGCAATCATTTCGTCGCGCCGATTATCGGCAAAGTCCATATCAATATCCGGCGCCTTTGGTCGTTCGGGGTTTAGGAAGCGCTCAAACGGCAACTTGTAGGCAAGTGGGTCCACGGTAGTTATGCCGTTTAGATACGACACCAGGGAACCTGCGGCCGAACCGCGCGTGGTAGCGAGGATTCCAACCGACTTTGCATACTCAAGCAGGTCTGACACCGCTAGAAAGTACGGCGCAAAGCCTTTACCGTTAATAACTTCTAGTTCGTACTCAATACGCTTTACCACTTCTTCCGACTCTTCCAGTCCGCGTGTCTTGATACCCGCATAGGTGCGCTCGCGCAGCATCTCCTCGTACGTCTTTCCTTCGTCCGGAGCGAGCGCAGGGAAGTTCCAGCTCCCAAGAGTAAGGGTGACGTTGCACCGGTCTGCAATCTCGCCCGAGCGGTACACCGCGTCAGGAATATCCTTGAACCAGGAGAGCATTTGCTCTTGTGTCGTAAATGAAAAGTCCTCTCCTTCGTTGCGACCCTTTTCGCCCCCATGCCCAATGCGACGCATCACTTCGGTCGCTTCGTGGTCGTCGGGGTGCAGGTAGTACACGTCGTGCTGTGCGACGAGCGGCACGCCCTCCTTGTCCGCAAGCTCGCGCAATTGTTGCATGCGCTTCTCGTGCCCCTCTACGCGCGGGTGATGACTCACCTCAATAAATAGGTTTCCCTCGCCAAATATACTTTTGTACTCAGCAAGTGCGGCCGCTGCACCGTTCAGGTCCCCCGCTCGAATCGCTTGTACTACTGAACCTGCAAAAGAGGGGATGATAGCAATAAGCCCCTCCGAGTGCTCGCGCAATATCTCCATATCAATGCGCGGACGCTCAAAGAATCCTTCGGTAAAGGCAATACTCACGAGCTTCATCAAATTCAAATAGCCCGTGTTGTTCTCTGCAAGCAGCACCAGGCGCGAGCGTCTACTCTCTGCGTGTGGGTCGCGTTCGTGGCGAGAGTTTGGCGCAACGTACGCGTCCACACCAATGATGGCTTTCAATCCCTGCTTCTCGCATTGCTTATACAGCTCAACCGCGCCGTGCATGTTGCCCGCGTCAGTAAGTCCAATTGCGTCCATGCCGTGCTTCTTTGCCTCTTTTACAAGTGCGGGCACTTTCGGGAGCGCCTGGAGGAAGCTGTAGTGGGAGTGGGTGTGGAGGTGGATAAAACGCTCGCTCATGTCTCTAGGATACCAAACTTAGAACGGAACACCTTACCAGGCATTTTGGTATGCTCTACCTATGAAGTACCTGGTAGGGATTGATGAAGCGGGGCGCGGACCACTGGCAGGGCCGGTGGCTGTGGGGGTAGCGCGTGTCGCGGAAGGGTACGACGTATTGGAGGCTTTTCCCGGATTAAACGATTCCAAAAAGCTCACCGAGAAAAAGCGCGACGCGCTGTTTGAGATATTGCAGGCGGAAGTTTCTGCGGGGAATGTGCGAGTGCGGGTATGTCTTTCAAGCGAGAAGGTCATAGACGAAAAGGGAATTGCGTACGCGATACGCTCGGCTCTTTCTCGGGGGCTAGAAGCGTTGTTGCCAGACCCTGCCGAAGGGAAAGTGCTTCTTGATGGGTCGCTTAAGGCACCGAAAGAATACGAGCAAGAAACAATTATAGGAGGAGACGGAAAAGAGCCCGTCATTATGCTCGCCGCGCTTGCAGCAAAAGTGACGCGTGACAGACTCATGATTAAGCTCGCGAAAGAGTACCCGCAGTACGGATTTGAGGGGCACAAAGGATACGGAACGAAAGCGCACATATCTGCCATTCATGAATATGGTGTGTGCGTTATCCACCGCAAAAGTTTCATTCACTTTGACAACGGTGCTAAATAAGCGCATAATAACAACTTGTGCTAATAAAAAAGTTGGGAGGAAATAATGGGCTGTGGTTGTAGCTCTTTGCACTACGACAAAGCGCGCCAGCGCGCACCTGCTTTGCTTCAGGCCGGATTTACGGCCTGCGTGAAGAATGGTGATGCGTGTACCTGTTCGAGCACTCTTGTTGAGCTGCCCGAACCGAAGTACGGCATTTCTGTCGGAATAAAATGCAGCCGTCGCGGGCCGGACCCCGTGATCGCTGCCGAAGTGCGCTCCTGTAAGCGCTTCAAGGCCCACTCTCCCTGAAGAGTGACGCCCAAACGCCCGGATCTTCAGAACGAAGACCCGGGCGGTTGCTTTTTATAGCCCAAATGGTAAGGTAGGCTCTATATGTCAGTACGAATGCGCCACACCAGTTCCCATACTAAAAACCGCCGAAGCCACCACGCTCTCGTGGAGGGGGCTATCGTAAAGGATAAGGAGTCAGGCGCACTACGCCTCCCACACCGTATTGATGAGACCACCGGTATGTATCGTGGCAAGCAAATTGTACCTAAGAAGGAAGTAAAGGCAGAGAGCAAGAAGCGCCAGGCACGCATTGAAGCTCACGAGCACGAGGACAAGACTATCGGTACCAAGGATCCAATTCACGTGGAAGACGTGACGGAGAAGAAGGCAGGCAAGGGTCTTGCAGGACGCATGCAGCTGGGCAAGGCAAAGAGTCGCTCAGGTTTCGGTGGCGGTGCTTAGGTTTTCCTAAAATCACAGCATCTGCGTTGTTAAGGAGCCTCCACGGCTCCTTCTTCGTACTATAAGTACGATTCAGTCGCCGTTTCCTCCTTGCCTAGCATCTGCTGCAATTTTCCAAAAACCTCTGCTCTCTAGTGAGGAGTGGCGTACGCGAATTTTTAGGCTTTGCGCAGAACGTCGGTTCGAGCAAGAAGAAAATTTTCAGCAGAAAATTATTCTGTACTAAAAATTCGCGTACGCCACAACGAACGACCCTTTATACACAGTGAAAAGTACTAGCACCTTTATGCGTGCGTGGCGTATACTTCCAAGTAAGCTCTTTCATATATGGCAAATCGGCACCTAGCCCGCTCCGTAGTTCTACAAACTCTTTTTGAGTGGGACACTACGCACGCAACAGACGACGCAACAACAGAAATGTTGAAGCGTAACGTTGAAGAATTTGGCGGCGGCGACACCGACATTCCATTTATGGAACAACTCCTCCAGGGTGTGCTCGCAAAGCGACCCGACCTAGATTTAGTAATTGAAAAGGCAGCGCCGGATTGGCCACTTGATCGCATTGCACCCGTAGACCGAAACATTTTGCGCATTGGCTTGTACGAGCTTTTGTTTGCCGACCGCACACAGGTGCCGGCAAAAGTTGCTATCAACGAAGCAATTGAACTGGCCAAGGTATTTGGCGGAGACTCTTCCGGACGATTTATAAACGGCGTACTTGGCGCCGTGTACAAGGAGCTTGGTGAGCCAGGTAAGGACGAAGTAGGGAAGAAGGAACGCGTACGTCGCGAAGACTTGCCGCTTGAACAGCTTGGCGGAGCCATTGTCTATGCTGAGCACCATGGTCAGTACTACCTTGCACTCGTGCACGACGTGTTTGGACACTGGACGCTTTCCAAAGGAAAAATTCCTGAGGGCATGAGTGTAGAGGACGGTACCGTGGAGGGGATTAAAGACGAGCTTGGCCTTCCGGTAAAAATTAAAGACAAGATTGGAGAGAACGAATACATCGCGTCGCACCCAGAGAAGGGAAAGACCCGAAAGCACGTCACCTACTTCCTTGCGGAGTCTCCGTACGAGGAAATTACGCTTGAAAAGAAGGGTGGGTTAGACGATGCGCGCTGGTTCCGTTTGACCGACATCTTGGACCTAAACTTCTACGACGACATGCTGCCGATTGTGACCGCGGCCGTACAGAAGCTGCTTGATAAGTCGTCACGCCGCTAGAGAGAAGCCGTCCGAAGGGACGGTTTCCTATTTCACAAGAATCTGGTATAATATACATATGACGCAGGTAGGAGAACACGCGGCCAAGCTTGGCCTTTCGTTTACTAACGCAGCGCTTCTTGAAGAAGCGCTGACGCACCGTTCCTACCTAAACGAGAACAAGACCGCAGGCAATCACAATGAGCGCCTAGAATTCCTCGGAGACGCGGTGCTTGAACTTGCTACCACCAACTTCCTTTTTCATAAGTTTCCGAGCAAGCCCGAGGGCGACCTTACGGCATTCCGTGCAGCACTGGTGAACACCTATTCACTTGCTGACACCGCAGAGGAGCTTGGCATGAACAACATGCTCCTTCTGTCTAAGGGAGAAGCAAAGGACACGGGCCGCGCGCGCCAGATTATCCTTGCAAACGCATTTGAAGCACTCCTTGGTGCGCTCTACCTAGACCAGGGCTTTGATACGGTTGAAGCATTCCTTGCAAAGAATCTCTATCCAAAGATTGACGACATCATCGCAAAGCGCGCCTACCAGGACGCAAAAAGTAATTTCCAAGAGCTTGCACAGGAGAAGCGCAGCGTCACTCCTACCTACAAGACGCTTGCAGAAACAGGGCCCGACCACGATCGCGTGTTTACGGTGGGAGTATTTTTGAATACCGAGGAAATTGCGCGTGGAGACGGCAAAAGCAAGCAAGAGGCTGAACAGGCCGCAGCACAGGCAGCTATAGACAAAACGAGCTGGAAGTAAGTATAGTCGGTCCAGAAGTGGCCTTAAACGTGAGGCCACTAGGGAGGGCGAAAGCCATGGCAACACGTATGCTCAACTTGTATCCCAGGGGATGGGGCTGGCTTGGGGTGCTCACCATTATCGCGTTCATCATGACGCTTGGCGCAGCCAGCTTCTGGGTGTTCAGCGGGGCAGACATGCTCTTCTGGATTGCCGTCTCGCCGACTGTGCTTCTGGTGCTGGCCTCTGCCGGCGTCGTCATGGCTGCGCGCGGGCAGTACGAGGCGTCGGGGTTCTTTTCGGTGCTAGGCCTGCTCGCATTTATCGTAGAGTGCGTGCTCTGGTCGCCCTATTGGCCCCTCGCTTTCGGGTGAGCGGCAGCCCTCAACCAATGGCCACCTCCTTCAATGGGGGTGGCCGTTCTCGTGCGGTATACTACAAGCAATGTTGAAGCGGTTAGAAATCGCGGGATTCAAATCATTTGCCAAGAAGACCACGCTGGATTTCTCTAGCGCGGCTACCGCTATTGTGGGCCCTAATGGTTCGGGCAAATCAAACGTCGCTGAAGCATTCCGCTTCGCGCTTGGTGAGCAGTCCATGAAGAGTATGCGCGGCAAGCGTAGCGAAGACCTTATCTGGAGCGGTTCGCATCAGACTGCGCGCTCCAACCGCGCGTCGGTGACTATCGTATTTGATAACACCAAGAAAATTTTTCCTAGAATGGAGTACGACGAAGTCTCCATCGAGCGTGCGGTATTCCGTGATGGCTCAAGCGAGTATTCTATCAACGGTTCCCGTGTGCGCCTGCGCGACGTGCAGGAGCTTTTGTCTGCCGCAAACATTGGCGAGACAGGGCACCATATTATTTCTCAAGGAGAGGCAGACCGCATTCTCTCTAGCGCGCCGCGTGAGCGCCGCGCCATGCTTGAGGACGCGCTTGGCCTAAAGATTTTTGAATTCAAGAAGCAGGAAGCGGAACGCAAGCTTGAGAAGACCGAGGACAATATGCGCGAAGTAGAGGCGCTGCGCCGAGAGATTGCGCCGCACATTCGTTTCTTGCAGAAGCAGGTAGAGAAGCTGGAACGGGCAGAAGAACTTGCAAGCGAGCTGCGCACTTTGAGCCAGACGTATCTTGCTATAGAGGACGCGTACATATCGCAGGAAAAAGATAAAGCAGAGATGCATTTGGTACAGGTTCGTGAACAGCTTGCGGTGATGGTTGCCGAGCTACATTCGTTTGAAGAGCGTGCTACCACCGACATAGAAGGTACACGTCGCAGCGAAAGCGTGCGTGCGCACGAGCGCGAGCTTGAAAAGCTATTGGGTGAGCGTGCACAGCTCTCGCGCGACGTTGGTCGCATTGAGGGCGCGCTAGAATCTGCCAAGCGTCGCAGCGTAAGTGTGATGCAAGACCCGTATGCAAAGGTGCCGCGCGAGGATCTGGCAGCACTGAAGGAAGAGGCTGAGCGAGTAGTAGACGAGAATGATGCGCAGGCACTCTCTGCGGTCCTTCGCAGTCTGCGCAACGCCATCACGGCGTTCTTTGAACGCTACGCAATTCCGGCGGACGATTATCTAGCAGAGGAAGAGCAGACGGTCATGCGGCTTGAGGCAGAGCGCGCGCAAATCGCGCAGAAGGAAACAGATTTAAGTGATCGTGTAGAGCACGCAAAGAGCACGCTCATGAAGGCGCGCGAGGCAACCATGGCGTACCAGGAAACGGGTCGCGAGCAGAATCGTCACTTGCTTGACCTTGCTGATAAGAAAGCAAAGCTTGAGACCGAAGTGGTGCGTGTTGAGTCTCGCCTCGGAGAATTGGAGAGTTTGCGCGAAGAGTATGAGCGTGACCGTCGCGAGATTGTAGCGCTTGCTGGTGCAGCCGCTCTTTCTTTTGAGAAGCTGGAGCGACTTCCTGACGAGGACCGCAGAGCACAAGAAGACCGTAAGCGTAGCCTTGAACGCCTTAAGATTCGCGTGGAGGAAGCGGGTGGCTCGGGTGAGGATGTGCGTCACGAATACAAGGAAGCAAAGGAACGCGAGGAATTCCTAGCTCGCGAGATTGAAGACCTTACCAAGTCATCCCTTGGCTTGCGCGAGCTTATTGCAGACCTTGATACAGAGCTCACCAAAACCTTTGCAGAAGGTCTTGCGAAGGTGAACGAGTCGTTCAGCGAATTCTTTGGACTTATGTTCGGAGGTGGAAGCGCAAAGCTCGTGCTTGAGGAGTTGCCAGAACCAGGTAGTGAAGAGGAAGACGAATACGAGGTAGAAGAGCCATCGCGTAAGAGAAACATGAAGCCAGGTATTGAAATCTCGGTGCACCTACCAAAGAAGCGTTTGCAATCGCTCATGCAGCTCTCTGGTGGTGAGCGCGCACTCACGAGTATCGCGCTTATCTTTGCTATGAGCCAGGTCAACCCGCCACCGTTCCTTATTTTGGACGAGACTGATGCAGCGCTCGACGAGGCAAATAGTCGTCGCTACGGAGACATGATTGAGAGTCTCTCAAAGAAGTCTCAGCTTATCGTGATTACGCACAACCGCGAGACCATGAGCCGCGCCGGCATCCTCTACGGGGTCACCATGGGCGGAGATGGCATTTCTAAGCTCCTTTCCGTGCGGTTTGAGGAGGCGGTGCAGGTAGCTAAGTAATGAATTCATCGGAACGTAGTGAGCCGTTTGGTGAGGACACATAAGAAGTGCGTGTCGCTTCGCTTTGCGCACTTCTAAATTTAACCCGTAAGAAATTTAGAGAAATACAGAGCGAAGCGACTTATTTCTCTTATGTTTCTTAACTAGAGGGTTGAGATTCAAATTGCGAACGAAGCTTTTATCCCCAACTTTTGATATGAAGGGAGGTAAGCTGTATCAATATCACTAATTAGTCACCTATGGCCGCATTTCAATACTTTAAGGAGAACGTAGACAAGGCAGCAGATTTGCTCGGACTCTCGCAAGAAGATCGGGCAAAGCTCGAGACGCCCGACCGTGTACTTCGTGCAGAGCTTTCAATTACGCTTGA
Source organism: uncultured bacterium (assembly GCA_947085985.1). GTDB lineage: Bacteria > Patescibacteriota > Minisyncoccia > Phycocordibacterales > Phycocordibacteraceae > C7867-001. The sequence goes on from CAMTYL010000003.1 coordinate 30,595, forward strand.
TAGCGGAGAGACTGCTACCTACCCCGCATACCGAGTGCAGTTCAATAATGCGCGCGGACCATACAAGGGTGGTATCCGTTTCCATCCAGACGCTGACGAGGACGAAGTGTCTGCACTTGCGGCCATGATGGCTATTAAGTGTGCCGTGGTAGATATTCCGTTTGGTGGAGCGAAGGGTGGTGTTGCGGTAGATCCAAAGCAACTCTCAGAGGCAGAGATTGAACGCTTGTCCCGTGCGTACGTGCGCGCCTTTGGTGAGCACCTGGGGCCAGACGTAGATGTGCCAGCGCCAGACGTGTACACAACCCCGGCCATCATGGCGATTATGCGGGACGAGTACGAGCAAATGGTGGGGCACGCGGCGCCCGCATTCATCACCGGAAAGCCACTAGAGAATGGGGGAAGTCTTGGGCGAGACACCGCAACCGCTGATGGCGCCATTATGGTGCTTGATGCGCTTCTGGCCGACCAACATCGTGATATGGGTGAGCTCACCGCTGCCGTGCAGGGGGCGGGGAATGCGGGCGCGCAGGCAGCACGCCTGCTTGAGCGCGGTGGTGCACGTGTAATCGCGATAAGTGACAGTAAGGGCACCCTCGCAAACAAGGGCGGTCTTTCTGTGGATGCGGTGCTTTCTATTAAAGAAGACAAGGGTTCAGTGCATGACGCCGCGGCGCTTGGTGACGCGCTGCCTGCAGAATTTATTGTGAGTGCTCCCGTAGATGTGCTGGTGCCGGCTGCACTTGAAGAGCAGATCCGTGCAGACAATGCAGAGAGCGTGCAGGCGGGAATCATTCTAGAAATTGCCAACGGTCCCGTGACGCCAGAGGCGGATGCAATCTTGTCGCTCCGTGGTGCTGCAATTGTGCCCGATGTTCTCGCAAACGCAGGTGGAGTGACGGTGTCGTACTTTGAGTGGCTACAGAACAAGGCGGGTGAGTCGTGGGGTAAGGAAGAGATTCATGAGCGTCTTGAGAAAGTGATGCACGACGCATACCGTGATGTGGCTGACTTTGCGCTCATGCGTGGCGTCACGCTGCGCGAGGCTGCGTACGCGCTCGCCATCTCTCGCATCCTGGAAGCGCGATAGTATAGACCTATGAAAACGTATACAGGAGGGTGCCATTGTGGGAAGGTTCGCTATCAGGCCGAGCTAGATTTGTTTGCACCGGTGCTTGAGTGCAATTGCTCGCACTGCCAGGCAAAGGGTATGTTGCTTTCGTTTGTGGACGCATCAAAGTTCACCCTTGAGTCAGGCGAAGAATTTCTTACGGAATACCGATTTAACACCGAGAAGATTGCGCACTTGTTCTGTAAGGTCTGTGGTATCCAGGCATTTGGTCGTGGCGAGAAGAAGGACGGCAGTCCAACGGTTGCGGTGAATGTGCGCTCGGTGGACGAAGTTGATGTCCCAACACTGAAGCGCCTTCCCATCGACGGTCGCAGTTTCTAACAAAAAGCCCCGGCACATGCCGGGGCTTTTTGTTAGGCGCTGGTCGCAAGACCGAAGTCCAACTCCTTTTCAGGAATGCGTGCCGCCATAAGTTTTACCTTGATAGGGTCGCCAAGCGCGTACTCCTTCTTGGTGCGCTCACCAACAATGCGGTAGCGCTTCTCGTCGTATACGAAGTAGTCGTCGCCAATATCGCGAATGCGAATCATGCCTTCCGCGCGCGTCTCTTTGAGCTCTACATAGAGTCCGCGATCAGACACGCCAGAGATAACTGCTTCAAACTCTTCGCCAATACGGCCTGCCAAGAACTCAACCTGCTTCATCTTGATAGAATCACGCTCCGCTTCACTTGCTGCCACTTCGCGCTCAGAAGAGCGAAGCGCAAGCTGGTCCAACTCGGCTACTTCCTCCTTGGAGAACACACCACCCACGGTGTAGTGCTTTACCATGCGATGGATAAGGAGGTCGGGGTAGCGGCGAATAGGGGAGGTGAAGTGCGTGTAGAAATCAAAAGCGAGTCCAAAGTGCCCAGCATTCTTCGTGCTGTACACCGCCTTTGCCATAGAGCGAAGTGCGGCCACCTTGATGAGGTACTCCTCGGGCTTGCCGGCAACTTCCTCCAAGAGGGCATTGATTGCTGCGCCCTTCACTTTGCCACCAGGTGCCATCTCCAAGTGATAGCCGAGTACCTTTAGGAACTGTCCAAGCGTTTCAATACGATCACCATCGGGGCGGTCGTGTACGCGGTAGATGGTAGAACCGGTGAGGTGCGCCTTCTTCATCTCCTCCGTAAGGAATTCTGCCACCGCAACGTTTGCAAGAAGCATGAAGTCTTCAATAAGGAGGTTGGTGTCCTTGCGCTCCTTCAGAAGTACCGCAATAGGCTTGCCTGTTTCGTCCAACTTAATCTTTACTTCTGGGGTATCAAACGCAATGGCACCGTTCTTTACGCGACGGTCACGGATTTTCCACGCCAAGTCGCGTAGCAGGGTGAGCTCTGCCAAGAGTGGCCCTTCGCCCGTATCAAGCACCTCCTGGGCCTCCTCGTACGCAAAGCGCTTGTCCGAGTGAATCACGGTCGGGCCAAAGGAACGCGACACAATGCCTGCGTTCTGGTCGAGCTCAAAAATAGCTGACACGGACAAACGGTCCTCGTTCGGGTTAAGTGAACAAAGGTCGGTAGAAAGTACCTCTGGAAGCATCGGTATGGTGCGGTCTACCAAGTAGACCGAAGTCGCGCGGTTGCGCGCCTCCGCGTCCAGTGCGGTGCCTGGGCGAACAAAGCTTGAAACGTCCGCAATGTGCACACCAATCTCGTAGTTGCCGTTTGGAAGGGTGCGTACCGAAAGTGCATCGTCAAAGTCCTTTGCGTCGTACGGGTCAATGGTGAACGTGGTTGCGTCACGGAAGTCGCGGCGGGTACCAGCTGCAATTTCTTCTTCCGCGATGCGCGAGAGTTCTGCGTGCCCAACTTCTTCCAGGCGCGCAGCTTCCTTCACAACACCAGGCGGGAAGTCGCTACGGAATCCACTGCCGAGTGCGAGTGCACGCATCTCCGTCTCGTGCTCTCCGGCTGGTCCGATAATTTCTTCCAATATGCCCCATGGGTACGGCTGTGTAGAGGACCAGCCTTGATAGCGGATGACTACCTTGTGGCCAAGGGGGAGTGAATCGCCCTTTACGACGAACGGCACGTACATCTTCTTAAAATCAGGCTGGAGCATCACGTGCCCGATGGAATCCTCACCAAAGTCAGGCCCGCCCGCAACGAGCGTGCCCACAAAGGTCTCGCGCGCGCGGTGTACCACCTCTACCACCTTGCCAAGCTTCTTGGTCTTTCCGGTGCGTGGGTCAGTGTCCTCGCCAGCAATCTGTACCTTTACGGTGTCGCCAGGGAAGGCGCCGCCTAGGTTCTCGCCCGGAATAAAGAGGTCGTCCTGCTCAGGATCAATACTAAAAAAGCCCTTGCCAGTCTTAATAATGGTGATGGGACCCTCAAAGGTCTGTGTGTCAGTCATAGTGTTGCTCTAACTCTAGCAGACCAAGGCCCTATCTGGTACTGTACCGATTCGGGCGTCCATCGCGCCCGTGGCGCAGACTCGGGCGGGCTCCTCGGAGCCCGCCCATTTTTATCCATTTGACCTATAGCCAGTATTTTGGTACTGTTCCACTCACTATGTTGATGATCCGATTCCAGCGCATTGGTCGTAAAAACGACGCGGCGTTTCGTATGGCTGTGCTTCCAAAGGCTTCTGGCCCAAAGGCTGGTAAGTATGTTGATCTCGTTGGTACCTATAACCCAAAGACCAAGGCGATTACCGTAGATGCGGAAAAGATTAAGGGCTGGGTTTCTAAGGGTGCGCAGATGTCTCCAAGCCTCCACAACCTTCTTGTGAAGAATGGCACCATCGAGGGAACAAAGACCGCGAAGGTAGTTTCAAAGAAGAACCTTGAGAAGAACATCAAGGCAAAGGCAGAGGCCGAAGCAAAGGAAGCAGCTGCTAAGGCAGCAGCAGACGCAAAGGCAGCTGAGGCCGCAAAGGCTGAAGCAGAAGCAGCAGCACAGGCTGCAGCCGCAGAAGCCGAGGCTCCTGCAGCTGAGGAAGTTGTTGCAGAGGCTCCTGCTGAGGAGGCTGCACCTGCTACCGAAGAAACTCCTGCTGCGTAATGTAGCTAGCGACACCAAAGGCGTCGCATCCGCACCCGTTGTATTACTGATTACTCTGTTATGGATCCCTACTACGAATTTCTAGACTATGTGGTGAAGGCCCTCGTGGATCACCCCGAGGACGTGGTTATCACGCAGACCCACGATAACTTCGGTGTACTCCTTACGCTTACTGTCCACCCGGACGACATGGGTAAGGTGATTGGAAAGAACGGTCGCATCGCTACCGAATCTATCCGTCCACTACTTAAGGCCGTTGGCTTTAAGCACAGTGCGAATGTGAGCCTAAAGATTAACGAGCCAATGGGTGGCAAGCACTACGACGGACAGGTTAAGAAAGACCTAAGCGACGTGCTCGGCAGCCTCGGCTCATAACACAAACGAAAGCGGCCGAAAGCCGCTTTCCTTGCATATGCTTCGATTCCATCTCATCACGCTATTTCCAGAAGCCTGCGACGCGTATCTTTCCGCGTCTATTTTGGGTCGTGCTCGCGAGAACAAGAAGATCAAAGTGGACTACCAGACACCGCGTGACTTTGTAACCAATAAGTGGGGCAAGGTAGACGAGCGTCCGTATGGCGGAGGTCCTGGCATGGTAATGACCGCACTCCCAGTGGTGAAGGCTATCAAGAAGTCGCTTTCTCGTCGTACCGGCAAGAACGCCATCATTTGGTTTGAGCCTGGTGCAAAAGCGTTTGATAACAAAGAGGCAGACAAGCTCGCAAAGTTTGACGACGTAGTACTCGTCTGTGGCCGCTACGAAGGTATTGATACGCGCGCAAAGTCTATCGCAAAGACACTTGGCAAACTGCACACCTACTCGCTGGGTGAAGCGGTGTACACCGGAGGGGAAGTGCCAGCCATGGCAATTGTGGACGCCGTCACGCGCCGCCTGCCAGGAGTGCTTGGAAAGGACGAGTCAGTAGAGGAGCGTCGCATTGCAAGCCGCGAGATTTTCACGCGCCCTGAAACCATTGAATGGGAGGGAAAGAAGCACAAAGTGCCTGCAGTACTCACGACCGGGAACCATGCGAATATTGACGCGTATCGTGCCAAGAAGGGCAGCAAGAAGTAATTGCGCCATAGTTTACGCATATTGACAATACCCCCGTATGGGGGTATAATGCATGTGAGCCTAGCTTCGGCTACGGACGTCATCATTGCTCTACACAAGGGGAAATAACCATGCGTGGTTTCGTGCAACTGTTTGCGGCCTTCGGTTTCGTCGCCGTCGCGCTTCGCGTCGCCAACGAGTATCTTCCGTTCGCGCTCGCCGGCATCGGCCTGCTCCTCGCTCTCAGGGGTTTCAAGCTCCTGGGCGAAGAACGCAACAGCCGGGTCTGGAACCTGACGAACTCGGTCAAGCCGGGCGTGGGCCACGACTTCGCGGTCGTGGGTCTGTGCCTGCTTGCCGCCGGCCTTTCACAGATGAACGTGGACGGCAACTACTGGCTGCTCCTCGCGACGCCGGTCATCGGCCTGCTGGCTGCGACCGCCGCTCTCCAGAAGGGCGCCAGCCCGTCTGATGTCGTCGTCTGGAGCGAAGTGGTTCGCACCATCTTCGCCTTCATGATCCCGACCATCGCGATGGTGTCGCTGCAGTTCCGCACCGAAACTGGCATGGAGCTGCTCGCCGTCTCGGGTGTGCTCATGGCGGCCGCCATGCTTTTCGCAAGCGTGACGGCACCGCGGACCTTCATCCGCATCGCCAAGCCACGCCTGGTCGACCGGGTCGCCTGACCCATCGCCCCAATCCAGGGGGCACCAAAGGGCCCGCTTCTTCTACGAAGCGGGCCCTTTTTCCTTGTCCCCACACCCATTGACGCCCATATGCCGTGCGGGGTATAGTTTCCTTACAACGAATGAGTAACGGGGGTACGGGGCAGTAGAACAAATACATAGGGAATTTTTTAACAGCGTCTCGGGAAATACGAGAGACGTGGCTCGTGGTGCATACGGGCCCGTTTGGCGTTTCTTAGAGACCATAAACCGAAAACGACATGCAGCAAAAAAAGCTCGTGCAGAAGACGTTCGGTGCATTCCAGGCACCGCGCGTACCGTTCCCGGATTTGGTTGGCCACCAGCGGGGATCGTTTGACTGGCTCATGAAGGACGGATTGATGGAGCTCTTCAAGGAGTTCTCACCCGTATCCGATTACTCAGGTAAAAAGTTTGAGCTTCGTTTTGACGGGTTTGAAATTGGCGACCCAAAGGGTACCGAGGAGGAGGCGCGTGAAAACATGCGCACCTACGAGGCTCCCGTAAAGGTATCCGTTACGCTGGTCAACAAGACCTTCGGTAGCGAGAAGACGCAGGAGATTTTCCTCGCAGACATGCCAATCATGACGCCACACGGAAGCTTTATTGTTTCTGGTGTTGAGCGCTCTATCGTGCCGCAGCTCGCGCGTTCCTTTGGTGCGTTCTTCGTCGCAGAAGAAAACAAGGGTAAGCAGTGGTTTGGCGCAAAGATTATTCCTGCACGTGGTGTATGGATTGAGATTGAGTCAGATGCGGACGGTGCTATTTATGTGAAGATTGATCGCAAGCGCAAGTTCCCGGTCACCAATCTCCTTGCCATCATGGGTGCTGGGCTTCGCGAGGAGCTTATTGGTAAGTTCAAGGGCAACGAGGCAGCTGTTCGCGCCATTGAAACAACCCTAGCAAACGACACTGCGCAGACGCTCGACGAGGCGTATGTAGAAGTGCACCGCCGCATGCGCGACGGTGATTTGGCGACCCCAGACAACGCAAAGCAGTACGTGAACGCACTCTTTGCCGTTGACCGCTACGACCTATCCCGTGTTGGTCGTCACCGACTCAACATGCGTTTCGGTCTTTCAACCGACAAGAAGGCACTTGATCAGCGTGCACTCACTACGGACGACCTCGTTCGCATCGTGGGAGAAATCGCACGCCTGAACCAGGACCCGAACGCTCAGCCAGACGATATTGACCACCTCGGATTCCGTCGTGTTCGCTTCGTAGGAGAATTGCTCCAGGCACGCATGCGCGTTGGAATGAGTCGCATGAAGCGAAACATCCAGGACCGCATGAGTACTATTGAATCAGAGACGTCACTCCCTATGGCGTTTGTGAACCCGCGCCCGCTCCAGGCGTCCATCCGTGAATTCTTCACGGCAAACCAGCTCTCACAGTTCATGGACCAGCAGAACATTCTTGCTGAGCTTGAGCACATGCGCACCGTGTCAGCACTTGGTCCGGGCGGTCTCACTCGTGAGCGCGCAGGCTTTGAAGTGCGCGACGTGCACCCGTCGCACTACGGACGCCTCTGCCCAATTCACACGCCAGAAGGAGCAAACATCGGTCTTATCCTTCGTCTTGCACTCCATGCTCGTACCAACGAGTTCGGCGTGATTGAAACTCCGTACGCGGTTGTTAAGAAGGGTCAGATTACCGAGGAGATTGTCTATCTGAACGCGCTTGAAGAAGAGGAGCACGTTATCGCGCATGGCGCGACACCGGTAGACGACAAGGGTCGCATCACGGTTGAGTCTATTGAGGCACGCAAAGGTGGAGAGCCTGCAGTTGTTCGTCGCGATGAGATTGACCTCATTGATTCGTCCACCTACCAGATGTTCTCTGCAGCTACCGCGATGATTCCATTCGTGGATCACGACGACGCGAACCGCGCACTCATGGGTTCCAACATGCAGAAGCAGGCAACGCCGGTTCTTATTCCGGAGGCACCACTGGTGGCTACTGGTATTGAGGGACACGCAGCCATTAACACCGGCCGCCTAGTGGTGGCGGAGGAGTCTGGAACGGTTTCCTACGCCGACGCTCGCTGCATCAAGGTAGAGGACAGCAAGGGCAAGGTAAAGGAGTACAAGCTCGCAGGCCTCACCCAGACCAACCAAAACTCTGCTTTCAGCCAGCGCCCTGTAGTACACACGGGTGACAAGGTAAAGAAGGGCGACGTGCTCGCAGACGCATCAAGTTCCGACCATGGCCAGATGGCACTCGGACAGAACGTACGCGTTGCGTTCATGAGCTGGAACGGTGCTAACTACGAGGACGCCATCATTGTGTCTGAGCGTCTTGTAGAGGAGTCCAAGTTCACCACCGTTCACATTGAGGACTTTGAGTGTGCGGTGCGCGACACCAAGCTTGGCGCCGAAGTAACCACGCACGACATTCCAAACGTTGGAGAGCTTCGCTTGAAGAACCTGGACGAGGAAGGAGTGGTGCGCATTGGTGCTGAAGTTCGCCCTGGCGACATTCTTGTTGGAAAGGTGACCCCAAAGGGAGAGACACAGCTCACTCCTGAGGAGCGCCTCCTTCGCTCCATCTTTGGCGACAAGGCAAAAGACGTGAAGGACACCTCACTTCGTATGGAGGGAGGAAAGCGTGGCCGTGTTATCGGCGTACGCGTGTTCAGCCGCGAGAAGGGAGACCAGCTTGAAAGCGGCATCATCAAGAAGATTGTGGTGACCGTTGCCCAGGTACGTAACGTATCGGTGGGAGACAAGCTCGCTGGTCGTCACGGAAACAAGGGAGTTATCTCTCGCGTGCTTCCGGTAGAAGACATGCCATACGACGAGAACGGAAACCCGGTGGACGTGATTCTCACTCCGCTTGGCGTTCCGTCCCGTATGAACTTGGGACAGATTCTTGAGCTTCACCTAGGCCTTGCGGCAAACACGCTTGGCTACCAGGCTATCGTGCCTCCGTTTGCAGGAGCTACTGCAGACGAGATTCGCGATGAGCTAGAGCTTGCAGGGCACAGTCGCTCTGGAAAGATGAAGCTGTTTGACGGACGCACCGGTGACGCGTTCGCACAGGCTATTTCCGTGGGCTACATGTATGTCTTGAAACTGCACCACATGGTGGAGGACAAGATTCACATGCGCTCTATCGGTCCGTACTCGCTCATCACCCAGCAGCCGCTCGGTGGAAAGGCGCAGAACGGCGGTCAGCGCTTTGGAGAAATGGAAGTGTGGGCGCTCCTTGGATACGGAGCTGCCTACACACTCCGCGAGATGCTCACTATCAAGTCCGACGATATCACGGGTCGCTCTGCAACCTTTGATGCCATCGTGAAGGGCGAGCCAGTGTCACACGCGGGCACCCCAGCATCGTTCTCCGTACTTACTAACCAAATCCGCGGCCTCGCGCTCGACATCGAGCCGATTGAGGGCGTAGACGCATAATCTCTTCTTCTATGGCTACCTATCCCCAGAAGCGTGCATACGGTCCCCGAAAGAATGAGTGGAGCGCACTTCGCCTTTCACTCGCGTCCCCAGAACGAATCCTTTCGTGGAGTCGTGGAGAGATCACGAAGCCGGAGACGATTAACTACCGCACCCAGCGCTCAGAGAAGCACGGTCTGTTCGACGAGAAAATCTTTGGACCAGAGCGCGACTACGAGTGTTACTGTGGCAAGTACAAGGGTATTCGCTACAAGGGCATCGTCTGTGACAAGTGTGGTGTAGAAATCACTCGCTCCATCGTGCGCCGCGAGCGCATGGGTCACATTGAACTGGTGACGCCGGTGGCTCATATCTGGTTCCTTCGCTCAATGCCTTCGCGCATGGCACTCATATTGGGTGTTCCTGCTACTGACCTTGAGAAGGTTATTTACTTCGCCGGCTACATCGTCACTAAGGTGAACGAGGAAACCAAGAAGCGCCTTCTCGCAGAGCTTGAGGCTGAGTACAAGACCAAGCACAAGCTTGCCGAGACCGACTCTGCGCGTGAGCAGTTGAAGGAGCGCATGACGGTTGCGAAGCAGGAAATTGATTCTGTGGTTGTTGGACGCGTCTTTGACGAAATCTCCTACCACCGATTTAGCGTGCGCTACTCAACACTCTTTGAGGCAAAGATTGGAGCAGAGGCTATCTACGATATCTTCCGCACCATGGACCTAGTTGCCCTTAAGGAGAAGCTTGAAGAGCGCTATCCAAAGGCAGCAGCCGCAGAGCGCGAGAAGCTTGCAAAGCGTATTGCTCTTATTACGAGCATGACCGCAGCAGACATTCGCCCTGAGTGGATGTTCCTCACCAAGATTCCGGTGATTCCGCCAGCACTTCGCCCTATGGTGGCGCTCGAGGGTGGACGCCACGCAACGTCTGACGTGAACGACCTGTATCGCCGTGTTATCAACCGCAACAACCGTTTGAAGAAGCTTCTCGATATTCATGCTCCAGAAGTTATCCTTCGCAACGAGAAGCGTATTCTCCAGGAAGCGGTTGATGCACTCCTTGATAACTCTATTCGAAAGTCGGGAGCAGCAGGTGGAGCACTTACTCCCGCACAGCGTCGCCCACTGAAGTCACTCGCTGACTACCTAAAGGGTAAGCAGGGATACTTCCGTCAGAACTTGCTTGGAAAGCGCGTGGACTACTCTGGTCGTTCCGTGATTGTGGTTGGTCCAGACCTAGAGCTTGATGAGTGTGGTCTTCCAAAGCACATGGCACTTGAGCTCTTCCGTCCATTCGTCATTGCAGGACTTCTACAGCGTGAGCTCGCGTTCAACATCCGCGGGGCCGGGAGGTTGATTGAGGATTCCGTACCTGAGGTATGGGAGATTCTTGAAGAAGTGATTGATGGAAAGCACGTGCTCCTAAACCGCGCACCAACGCTTCACCGTCAGGGTATCCAGGCATTCCGCCCACGTCTTATTGAAGGCGATGCTATCCAGCTGCACCCACTCGTGTGTCCAGCGTTCAACGCAGACTTCGACGGCGACCAGATGGCTATCCACGTACCACTCTCAGAGGAGGCACAGTGGGAGGCAAAGAACATGATGAGTGCCAACAAGAACATCATTAAGCCGGGAGACGGCAAGATGATTGTGATGGTGCAGAAGCCGCTTGATATCGTGCTTGGTACCTACTGGCTCACCAAAGCAATGCCTAGCGAGCAGGGAGAAGGAAAGTACTTCCAGTCTCCAAACGCAGCCATCCTCGCCTACGATCACAAGGGCATTGATCTGCGCGCCAAGATTAACGTGATGCCACTTCCTGGAAAGGATAAGTACGCAGCACTCGTTGAAAAGGGAGGAACCTTTGAGACTACCGTGGGACGACTTTTGTTCAACACGGTGCTTCCAAGCGACTACCCATTCGTAAACGACGCCATCAGCAAGAAGGTGCTCTCCGCAATCATGGAAGACTGTATCGTGCGCTACGGTATTGATGCCCTTCCAAACATTGTGAACAAGATTAAGCGCTTCGGCTTTGAGTACGCCACCAAGTCGGGTGTCTCATGGAGCTTGGACGACGTATCTGTTCCAGAGGGCAAGGGTGCAATTATTGCAGCTGCTCGCGAGAAGGTGGAGCGTGTAGAGAGCGATTACCGCGAGGGTCTTCTCTCAGCAGACGAGAAGCGCCGCATGGTGATTGAAATCTGGCACCACACTAAGACCGAGGTAGAGACGCTTGTTGAGGCAGCACTAGACCCAGCAGGGTCCGTGCACGACATGGTGCGCTCTGGTGCTCGTGGTTCCATCGGAAACCTGACCCAGATGGCAGGCATGAAGGGACTTATCCAGAACACCGCCGGCGACACTATTGAAGTGCCTATCGTGTCCTCTATGACCGAGGGACTTACTCCGGTGGAGTACTTCATGTCTACGCACGGTGCGCGTAAGGGTCTTACGGACACCGCGCTTGGAACGGCGCGCGCAGGATACCTAACCCGTCGTCTCTTTGACGTTGCGCAGGATTCCATCATCACGGAGCAGGACTGTGCTACCAAGCGTGGCATCACCATCAACCGCGTGTCTGCGTCGGGACTCACGATTGATTTCGCTGACGCGGTTCGCGGACGCACCCTTGCAGCTGAAGCCGCTGGCTTCAAGAAGGGTCACTACCTAACTGCAGAAGACGCACGCACGGTTGCAGCAAGCGATGTTACTAGCGTTGTTGTGCGCTCACCAATGAGCTGTGAGACCCGCTACGGCATCTGTGCAACCTGTTACGGAATGGACCTTACTACGCAGGAGATCGTTGATCTCGGCGAGGCAGTGGGAACTGTTGCCGCACAGGCTATTGGAGAGCCGGGAACCCAGCTCACGATGCGTACCTTCCACGCCGGAGGAACGGCGTCGGTGGGTGGAGACATCACCTCGGGTCTTCCTCGTGTTGAGGAGGTGTTCGAGAAGCGCTCTCCAAAGAACCCAGCTGTGGTATCTAAGTTCGACGGAATCATTTCAGAGATTCGCGAGAACGGCCGCGACAAGGTGCTCGTTGTTTCTCCAAAGCAGGGTCAGGGCAAGAAGGATGGTTCAGCTACCGAGTACGTAGCACCATACCCTCGCCAGGCGCTTGTGAAGGTAGGTGACGAAGTAGCACGCGGACAGCTTCTTACCGACGGTTCTGCAGACCTCGATGATCTCTTCGAGTACGCAGGACGCGCGATGGTACAGGAGTACATCATTGCGGAGACCTCTAAGATTTACGAGCTCCAGGGAGCAAGCGTTTCTCGCAAGCACCTTGAAGTGGTCGTGAAGCAGATGTTCTCTCGTGCAAAGGTTACGGAGACTGGTGACTCTGAGTGGTCAGTAGGCGACGTGGTTGAGCACTGGGAGATGGAGGAGGAAGTGAAGGCTATGGAGGCAGATGGAAAGATTCCACCAAAGGCACGCGAAATGGTGCTTGGAATCAAGGAGTCTGCACTCTCACGTCGTTCATTCCTTTCTGCCGCGTCCTTCGAGCAGACAACGAAGATTCTTATCAACGCAGCTCTTAAGGGCTCAGTTGATACGCTTCGTGGTCTTAAGGAGAACGTTATCCTTGGACGCTTGATTCCTGCCGGAACTGGTTTCGGTGGAAGCAAGAAGTTCGCTGCTATTGATGTGATGCAGGAGCGCCGCGCAGCTGCGCAGCGCGCGCTTGATGCGGAGCGTCTAGCGGAGGAGGCTGAGACTCTCCAGTCTTCAGTTCAATAAAGCTACGCTCGTAGAGCAAAAAATCTGCAGCTTCGTTCTCAGGTGTCGCTCAGTGCATAGTCACTAAAAAAGAAATCCCCCTCAAGCGCTTCGCTAGACGGGGGATTTCTTTATAGGCTCCTTGCACTGATGCTCTGCCTTCGGTTTAGCAGATTTTTCCGCTCAACTCGCTCCGTGCTGAAAGGAGAGATAGCAAAACACCGCGCCCAGGGGCGCGGTGTTTGTTTGTATACAAATAGTTTGGGCCCGGAGCGAGAAATTAATCTCAGTCCGGGCCCGATCGTCAGTCGACGAGTTCGATCCATCCCTTGCGGGTGTCGGTGCGATAGTAGCCCAGGCAGTTGCTGGGTGGCGCCGGAACAGTTCGTTCAAGGCTGGGAGAGGCTCCCCGCACATAGCCCTTGAAGATCCAGCTCTCGCCACACCCGCTCTCGACCTCGACGCCGTTCAGAACGACGTGAGCCGAAATATTGCCTTCTCCAGCGAGCTTGAACTCGACGGCGCGCGTATTGATCGACTTGCGATCAAACAGAGCGAGCATCAAGTCGAACTTCGACGGGCCTTGGGCGATATCGCTACGAATGGTGGTCATACGACCCTCCGGTGTACATGGTCCCCTGAATGAGGCGGGAACCGAACCTCCTTATTCCGCGAGCGGAACGACTAGCTCATACGAACCAGAATATATAAAGTATACACCATACAGTGTATTTGTCAAGTAATGCAGCGATGCACGAACGTGTAAGAAAAGGGGAAGAGGGCCGTCTTATGTTGTATGACGGTCGTTGGTGCGGCGCTCCCTGCAGGGGCCACGAACCGCCAGTCTATAGAGTTACAGTGTGCTTCGCGCTAGGAATACAGTCTAGATATAAAAGACGGCTAGCAGGCACCCATGCGTAGCATCATAGAATTCCAGTCTTTGATAGACTCACACAACCATCCGCTTACGAGCGGGTGGTTGTGCTTTATATACAGAAGGTCGAGGCGACATAAAAGAATGTAACGCTCGCAGTCTTGCTGACATTCTATAAAAAGGCCGCCCCGGTTGGGACCGGGGCGGGTCCTCCTTGGGCGGCATCAAGTGCTGCGTTCTCCGTTCATCTTCTTGGCGACGAAGTCGGTGATCACCATGGCGACAATCGCGATGAACTGGAAGATGCTGTGTTCGAGCGAGTCGGCCCAGGTGGTCGTGTCGCTGAAGAGATCATAGCCGAAGTTGGCCATAGTCAGTCCCACGAAGACCGCGAGCGCTTTTCCGAATGTGGCTTTCATAACACCTCCTTGTGTTTAGCCGTACTTAAACTATAGCACTTTATAGTGTTTTGTAAAGTACCCGCGCGAAAGCGCAGGTTTGGCGGTAAACTAGAGAGTAATGGCCGTAGACACCGTCGAGCAGATAAAGCAGAAACTCACCATTGTAGATGTGGTGGGTAGCTACGTAAAACTGACGCGTGCAGGCAAGCACCATCGTGGCCTCTCTCCATTCAACAAAGAGAAGACTCCATCTTTTTACGTAAACCCAGAGCGCGGCAGCTACTACTGTTTCTCCTCGGGTCAGGGCGGCGACATGTTTACCTTCATAGAGAAAATGGAGGGCGTGGACTTTAAGGGTGCGCTCAAAATTCTTGCAGACAAAGCAGGGGTGGAGATTGTGTACCAGGGTGGAGGCAACAAGGAGGACAAGGGAAAGAAGGATCGCCTGTATGAGGCAATGGCGCGTGCAGAAAGTTTCTATACCGGGCTGTTGATGGACGGAAAGGAAGTGCCAGGCAGTGCGTACGCATACGCGCTTTCGCGCGGACTCTCACACGAGACGATAAAGAACTGGGGCCTAGGCTACGCACCCGATGGCTGGCGCGGACTCCTGGAGAAATTGATGGCAGACGGATTTACCCAAGCGGAGCTGGTAGCTGCGGGGCTTGTGAAGGAAGCCGACGAGAAGAAGGGCACCTACTACGACCGATTCCGTAATCGACTCATGTTCCCGATTCGCGACTCTGCAGGGCGCACCGTTGCGTTCACGGGCCGAGCACTTGATCCTAACGACCAGGCCAAATACCTAAACAGCCCAGAGACGGATTTGTATAAAAAGTCAGAAATTCTCTTTGGTATGGACCGTGCCAAAGACGCCATCCGCGTGCGTGGCTTTGCGCTTATGGTGGAAGGGCAGATGGACTTGCTCATGCTCCACCAAATTGGATTCACCAACGCCATCGCGCTCTCTGGCACAGCGCTCACGCCCCAGCACCTCGCACTTATTAAGCGCTACGCCGACAATTTGATGTTGGCGCTAGATAGTGACCGTGCGGGACTCGCGGCCAGCCAGAAGAACGCCATCACCGCGCTCAAGGCTGGTATGCGTGTAAAGGCCGTACGTATGCCGCAGGGGAAAGACCCAGCAGACCTGGCGCTGGAGGATCCAAAGGATTTGACCAAGCGCATTGCAGACGCGCACACCATCGTTGAGTTTTTCTTACTGGTACTTGCGGAGAACTATCCCGACTCGCTTCGCTTGATAGTGGCGAGCGAGCGCGCCGTGCTCCCGCTTATTGCCAGCATGGAAAGCGCTATGGAGCGCGAGCACTTTGTGGGTATCGTTGCAAGAGCACTGCAGTCCACACCCGACGCGGTGCGCGACGGGTTAGAGCGTACCCGAAAAAGCATGGAGCAGGACGGCGGACCCGTACACGAGGGTGTAAGAAAAGCCGAACCAGGTCGGCTACAACAGGTGCCCATCCCAGCATCTAGTGTGGGGGAGCGGCACGCAATTTTAGTCCGAGCTATTGCTGTGAGCTATCCTGGGACAACGCTTGCCGAAAGGCTGGAAACCGAGTATTCTCGTATTATCGGCTCACCGTTTCCGGACGACCAACTGCCCGAGCATGAAGTCTTTGAGGCAGGTATCGCTTATGGCGAGAATCCGGACGAGCACGCAGCTGACGATCTAATACGAGCTCTTGAGAAGGCGACCCTCGGGGAACGCCTTGCACACGTGTCTAAGGAGCTCCGCCTCGCGGAAGCCTCTGGCGACGAAATGAATGCACGCGCCCTCGCAGACGAAAGTCGCACTCTGGCCCGAAGACTGTCGGCACTTTCCTAAGTACGATTTACCAAGGTGCGCCCCTAACTCCTTTTCCTATGCCAACGAAGAAGACGGTGAAGAAGGCTGCAAAGCCTGTAAAGAAAGCTGCACCAAAAAAAGTAACTAAGAAGGTTGCACCCAAAAAAGTAGCACCTAAGAAGGTCGTGAAGAAGGCTGCTCCAAAGAAGGTGGTAAAGAAAGCTGTAAAGGCAGTAAAAAAAGCTGTAAAGAAGACCGCGCCCAAGAAGGTTGCTGCAAAGAAAACTTCCGCAAAGAAGGAAGGAATGAAGAAGGTGGTAAAGGTTGCGTTGACCGGAGCAAAGGCAAAGGCAGCTGCGCAGAACGAGACCAAGGCCGAGCACCTTATCAAGAAGGGTAAGGAGCGTGGGTACATCACCTACTCTGAAATCCTTCGCGAGTTCCCACACATCGAGGACGACGTGTCCTTCCTCGAGGAGCTCTACGAGCGCTTCGCGGTCTCTGGTATCGATATTCTTGAGGGCGGTATGCTCGAGGACAACGCAGACGAATACCTCGCTACCCGCAACATCAAGGGTCGCGATTCTTCGGGCTACGACTCTATTCAGATTTACCTCCGCGAGATTGGTCAGTACCCGCTCTTGACCGCCTCTGAGGAGCGCGAGCTCGCTCAGCGCATCGACGCAGGCGACGACGAGGCACGCAACATTCTTGCGCGTTCTAACCTCCGCCTCGTGGTGTCTATTGCAAAAAAGTATGTGGGACGCTCTCCAGACTTGACCCTCCTAGACCTTATTCAGGAAGGAAACCTCGGACTCTTCAAGGCCGTAGACAAGTTCGACTGGAAGAAGGGATACAAGTTCTCTACCTACGCTACCTGGTGGATTCGCCAGGCTATCACGCGCGCACTCGCCGACCAGTCCCGCACCATTCGTATTCCGGTACACATGGTGGAGACCATCGCCAAGTACAAGCAGGTGTCTCGCCGCCTAGCGCAGGCGCTTGGTCGCGACCCACAGCCAGAGGAAGTTGCTATTGAGATGGGTGTAGAGGTAGACAAGATTTACCAGATTGAGAAAATCAATCAGGACACTCTTTCTCTTGAGAACCCAATTGGTTCAGACGACGACGACCGCTCAACGCTCGGCGACTTTATTGCAGACGATAAAATTCCGTCTCCAATTCAGGAATCTTCAGAGCGCATCTTGGGTGAGCAGGTTCGTGACATTCTGGACGACCTCTCTCCAAAGGAGCGCAAGATCCTAGAGATGCGTCATGGTTTGCTCGACGGTGTGTACCACACGCTTGAGGAGGTGGGGAAGGAGTTCGGGGTAACACGTGAGCGTATTCGCCAAATCGAGGCGAAAGCCTTGGAGAAAATTAGAACTCATGAGAAGTCACGAAGACTCAAGAGTTACTAATTTTCTCCTCGCAAAAGCATCTCAGCTACGTCGTTACGGGTCCCTCGCGGGCCCGTTCGTCGTACCACTCATACGCCTCAGGTCCCGCGCTTCCCGTGCCTTGTCCCTGAGCCCTTTTGCGGGCTTTCCGGCGCTCGCGATGCTTTGCTTAGCAAATACGCTAAAAGCGATATAATAAGCATATGGACGAAATCGTATACATATTAATAAATGAAGCGATGCCGGGTTATGTAAAAATAGGTCTGACAAGTGGCTCGCTCGAGGAAAGAATTCGCTCGCTTGATACAACAGGTGTGCCACTTCCTTTTGAATGTTTCTATGCCGCAAGGGTAAATGATTGTCGGATGGTAGAAAAACTTCTGCACGATACTTTCCTTGATTATCGTGTTCGATCAAATCGCGAGTTCTTTGAAGTTTCCCCTGAGCGCGTAGTTTCTGCTATAAAGCTTGCCGAAGTTGAGAATGTAACACCGCAACGAGACTTTGTTGAATCAGAAGAAGATCAGAAGGCACTCAATCAGGCACGCGAAAAGAGATCTGCTTTTAACTTCGGCATGGTGGATATACCGGTCGGGTCTGAGATTGTTTTTGTGAACGATGAGAATATTCGCGCGAAAGTCGTTAAATTGAGTGGCAAACGAAGTATCGAATTCAATGGGGAACTAACTAGTCCTTCAACGGCTGCGCAGAAGGTACTTGGCTACCCATACAATGTACAGGGAACAGTATATTGGATGTATCAAGGGGAAACATTGGATGAACGTCGTCGCAGGTTGGAAAATCAAGAATAGTTTTGTGGCAGTCGAAAATCTTACAGGGCTCGAAAAGCCATTACAGAAATTAGTTGAAACCGTCTCCGAAGGAGTTGGGGTTGTTGGGAATCACCTCTTTAAATTTGATGTTGCAAAAATTAAACGAATTGGAGAAGCAGAAGCAGAGATCGAAAAGGGCAAGATTATTGCACAAGCTGAAGCTCAAGAGAAAGCGGTAGAAATTTTAAGTAGGGCAGAAATAAGATTTGCACTAGAGCAATACAACAAACAGATTAATTTAGAGAATATACTAGTTAAATCTAGAGAAGATTTGTCGGAGAAAGAGGTTACTGATGAGGCGGTAGATAAGGATTGGACGATGCGATTCTTGGACATTGCCCAGAATGTGAGTCGAGACGAAATGCAGGATGTTCTTGCAAAGATTCTATCTGGAGAGATCCAAAAACCAGGTAGTTATTCTTATCAGACTCTAGAGGTCGTTAAATATCTGTCACAGAGAGACTTGGAAAGGTTTTTAAAGTTCGTAGCTCTTTCTACGGAAGTAGGTGTAATAAAATTACACGGAGGAAGTAGCGAATCGCTTCAAAAATATGGACTGAATTTTGGTGATTACTTAGACTTGTCTTCAATCGGTCTATTTAATCAATCTTCAATGCTTTCTTATAACATTGAGATGAAACCGGAAGGAAAACATCCAATTAATATCGGCGGAGAATGGTTCATTCTTCAGAACGAAGATAAGGAGAACAGTAAAAAATTTAATCTTGGACTTTTTGTATTTTCAAATGTAGGTAGGGAAATACGTTCTCTCTTACTCGAGCGAGCGGAAAATGAACATGCGGGAATATATAAAACTGATTTTATAGAGGAAACTGAAAAGAAATCCATTAAAGTTACCAAGGCTATATTCAAGACTAAAGAAGTATAGAAATATGCCGCAGGAGAGGCGTAGTTAAGTGGGCTCAAAGTAGGAGCCTTTATGCGCCAATATACCCCGCCCGCCGTACACTTACGTCTCCTTCGGCGGACTTCCCGCGCCCAGCGTCTAGGGCCTTTTTACTTCGCTTGCAGACAGGATCATTTAGGGTTCGCGCCTTCAATTCTGCACACTTGGTATATAATTTAGAAAATGGACAAGAAAGAAATTACAAGTCTGCTTGAAAGGCATAAGGCAAAGCGTCCTCGAACTATTGTCGTAGTGGATTTTGGCAACGTAGATAAGTGGAAAGAAAGTCTTGGGTGGAAGGTCGGTATCCAGGAACTGGCTCAGCTCATCAAGCACTTTTCCTACGGCAAAAGTTTTTACGCAGATTTTATTATGGCGAGGATTACGGGCCAGATGAACGCTCCATAAAGCGAACGGTATGGTCGGAAAACATCCTGACCCGTGCACGCATGAATGGATTTGAACTAGTTACAAAAAGAGTCAAATATATCCATAATCAAGATTACATAACAGGATTTTTAGCCAAGTGTGAACTTGACGTTGAAATGGCCGTTGACCTGATACGAGAAAAGGATAACTACGATTCTGTTTTGCTGCTCTCAGGTGATGGAGATCTAGTGCCGGTGTTGCAGTATTTAAAACGGTTTCATTCTAAGGAATGTATAGTTATGAGTGCTCGAGGTCACGTGGCTCGTGAAGTTATAGACGCTAGAGTCTCTGGTATTATCGACGAACTCCTCTTTGCAGAAGACTTTGAATACCGACTCCGAATGCGCGTTTACTAGCGCAATCAGAAACCCCGCCTTTCAGCGGGGTTTCGATCAAAATCCGGCAAGCCGTTGCTTACATCTGTATTATACAGAGTTTCGATGAATTTTCAATGATATCCACAGAGAAGCAATTTGACTGCCCTTGATACCTGAATTGACCCGTATGGGCTATTATTAAAGATATGAAAAAAGCCGGAGGAGGAGAGAAAATCGATGGTTTATCGGCTGATGTTCAAGCTGAGCGTTTAGAAGCTTTGCGGCAGGTAGTTCCAGAGGCCTTTTCGGAAGGGCAATTGGACGTGGACAAACTTAAAGCTCTCTTCTCTGAGGAGGTGCAAGCAGGAGACGAAGAGGGTGAACGTTTTCGTCTTGAATGGGCAGGGAAGCACAAGGTTTTTGATGAAATCGCCAAGAGAACTTCTTGCACACTTACTCTTGACCCAGATCGTTCATCTGAAGATTTTGAACAATCGCAAAACGTATTTATTGAAGGTGAAAACTTAGAAGTATTGCGCGCGCTCCAGAAGGCATATTTCGGGAAGGTGAAGATGATTTACATTGATCCTCCATACAATACGGGAAAGGATTTTGTGTACAACGACGACTTCCGTCAAACAGAAGCTGAGTATTGCGAGGATACTTGTAATGTGGACGAGAATGGAAACTTGAAGCGCGCGTACAAACTGAACACTAAGGACTCAGGTCGCTATCATTCAAACTGGCTTTCGATGATGTACCCACGTCTGTACCTTGCACGCAACCTTCTCCGTGATGATGGAGTCATTTTCGTTTCCATTGACGATAACGAAGTTCACAACTTGCGCGCACTCATGAATGAAGTTTTTGGTGAGGAAAACTTCATCGAGATTTTTTCTTGGCAGAAGACAGAAACCCCACCAAATCTTTCAAAATTAACAAAAAAAAGTGTCGAATACGTGCTTGCATACAGGAAATCGTACAAACGCAGTACTTTAATGGGACTGAGTAAGAATAGTTCGAGTAGTAATGGTCTAATGAACCAAACTAATTCAGAAAAGATACTTACTTTTCCTAAGGATGTCACAGAAACTGCAATAAGTGACGGGATGCTTCCAAAAGGAAGGTACGGAACAGATAGTTATACTATTGAGTTAATGGAGGACGCAGAAGTCAAAAATGGGAGGTTTGTAACGTCAGTCATTCTTAAGGGGAAGTTTAAATGGTCTCAGGCAAATCTTGAGAGAGAAATTTTAGACGGTACGAAGATCTCAATTCGAACTACCTCACTTTCGCCATCATACGAGCGTGAAGAATATGCACCTGAAGCGCCGTGGAATTTAATCGACAGGGATTTCGGTGTCGGTACTAATGAGGCTGCAAGTGATGAGCTGGATAGTCTTTTTGGTAAGATAGAAATTTTTGACCACCCAAAACCACCTTCATTAATTCAATACCTCCTTAACTTTCTCAGGGATACTAAAGACGAGGAAGATCTAGTACTTGATTTCTTTTCAGGTTCGGGAACTACTGCTCACGCAGTAATGGCGCAAAATGCAGTAGATGGAGGTAATCGTCATTACATCTGCGTACAGATGCCTGAACAGACATCTGAAAAGAGCGAGGCACGGAAGGCAGAATTCGCAAAAATCTCCGATATTGCTATCGAGCGTATCAAGCGCGCCGCAAACAAGATCCGTAGCGAGAAACCAGATTACTCCGGTGACCTTGGTGTGCGTGTTTACTGTGTGACTGATTCGAACTTTCCACAATGGCACGCGCGCTCGTTCGACTCTGACTCTGAGCTGGAGGAATCACTCTTTGCGCACGTGGGCCGTGTGGCTGGAGGAGACGAGCGTGCACGCGCTACGGAAGTGCTACTGAAGATTGGTCACGACCTAAATACTTCCATTGAGCAGTCTGATGGGTTTTTGCTCGCTGATAGTTCTATTGCACTTATCCTTCGAGACGATTTTAAAGCGCAGGATTTGAATAAGGTATTCCAAACAAAGCCAAGGATAGTGATAGTACTCGAGCGCATATTTGCTAACGACGATGAAAAGATAAACTTCGCACTTCGATGTAAAGAAGAAAAAGTAGTCTTTCAGACCGTGTAACATGAAGCTTAAATTCGATGCAGAACAGCAATTTCAGCTTGATGCAATCGAGTCTGTAGCGGATTTGTTTGTGGGGCAGCAGACCACGTCTGGCGCAGGACTCTTTGGAGAGTCAACACTTGGCATGTTTCAGAACGAGCGTGGAATAGGTAATCTGCTCCAGATAGACGAGGGGGCGCTACTCGAGAATTTGAGGAGCGTGCAGGAAAAGAATAAACTCCCAATACAGTCGGAGCTTGCTGGAAAGCATTTCTCCATAGAAATGGAAACAGGTACAGGTAAGACGTATGTGTACTTGCGTACTATATTTGAACTCCACCAGCGTTTCGGATTTTCAAAATTTATCATTGTAGTACCAGGCAAGGCTATTCGTGAGGGTGTTTTAAACTCTCTCGAAATCACTAAGGAGCATTTGCGCAACCTGTACGGGAACCCGCCTTATAGTTTCTTTGCATATAACAGTAAGCGCCCAGCCGACTTGCGAGCATTTGCTACCTCAAATGCGCTTAGTGTGATGCTCATAAATATTGAAGCATTTAATACCGAGGACAACATCATAAATCGTGCGAACGACTCGATAGGAGGAGTCCCAATTGAGCTTGTCCAGAAGACGCATCCAATAGTAATTATGGACGAGCCGCAAAATATGGAATCTCCAGCTGCACAGGCTGCTATTGCAGCACTTAACCCACTTTGTACCCTTCGATACTCTGCTACCCATCGAAATCTCTATAATCAAATCTATCGACTTGGGCCTGTGGAGGCATATGATCAGGGTTTGGTAAAAAGAATTGAGGTGGCATCTGTAGCCGAAGAAGGAAGTCAGAACGACGCGTACATAAAGATACTAGATGTAAAGGCTGGAAAGAGATCAATCGTTGCTAATCTCGAGATAGAATCCAACCACAAGGGTGAGATCAAGAAAACCAAAGTTCGTTGTTCAACGTCGGGTACAGAATCTGATTTGTATGCATTGTCAGGAAACCTACCCGCTTACGATGGCTACACGCTTAGTCGCATCGATGCAGAATTGGGCGAGGTGGAGTTTGGTAATGGTGTTGTTGTGTCGAGGAATGCTGCTGTGGGGGAGATGAAGGATGAGATCATGAAGCAGCAAGTAGCGGAGACCGTACGAGAGCACTTCGAAAAAATGCTCAAGTTTGTAAGGTCTGGGCAGGACATAAAAGTGCTATCGCTCTTTTTCATAGATCGAGTGGCAAATTATCGTAACCATGAGACAGGTGCGCCAGGGAAGCTCGCCCTGTGGTTTGAAGAGGTGTACGAGGAGTTTAGGCAGTTACCGCGCTACAGTTCGCTCGTACTTCCACCGGTAAGCTCAGTTCACGACGGCTATTTCTCCAAAGACAAGAAGGGAACACTCAAGGACACGAAAGGAAGTACGGAAGAGGACCGCTCTACATACGAACGCATCATGAAAGACAAAGAGCGTCTTCTTTCTTCTGATGAACCGCTGCAGTTCATTTTCTCTCACTCTGCGCTGAAAGAGGGCTGGGACAACCCAAACGTCTTTCAAATATGTACACTGAACGAAGCAGAATCATATGTAAAGAAGCGTCAGGAAATTGGGCGTGGCTTGCGTCTGCCAGTTAACCAGCAGGGAGATAGGATATTTGATCGATCCATAAACACTCTCACAGTCATTGCGAACGAGAGCTATGAAACCTTTGCCCGCTCGCTTCAGCAAGAAATTGAGGAAGAAACTGGACAAGTTTTCGGAAGAGAGAGAATTGTTGATAAGCGCAAGCGAAAGCAAGTCTCACTTAGAAAGCATTGGGAATTGGATGAACACTTTATCGAGTTGTGGTCGCGAATTAATAAGCGAACTAGATATGCGGTTACGCTGGATATGGATTTGTTTCTTGCAAAAGCAACTGAAGCCCTGTCCCATATACCTTCTCAAGAGCCACGTATACGAGTTGACGTTGCTTCGCTTAATTTTGACCAGAGCAAGGGAATCTTGACCACAAAGAGATCAGAACGAACTGGAAGAAGTTTCGGACAGTCCTTGCCCGTTCCAGATGTGCTGAGCTATATCTCGCAGCACACAGAACTGCGTACAGCAACAGTGGTCCGTCTACTGAAGGACTCAGATATTTTCGGCAAACTTCGTTCAAACCCTCAGTACGTTATGGATCAAGCAGTAGCGGAAATAAAGCGCGTGATGCAATTCATGATTATTGACGGAATTAAGTACGAGCGAATTGCGGATTCTGAGTACGAGATGCAGATTTTCAAGGACGCAGAAATAGAGTCGTATCTTACTAATATGAGGAAAGTGGAAGTGGTCGAGAAGACTATTTATGACTTTGTGGTCTGCGATTCTAATGTCGAGATGAGTTTTGCAGAAGAGCTTGAGGCGCGAGACGAGATTGAGTTCTATATGAAGCTACCGTCAAAATTCAAGATAGAAACACCGCTAGGCTCTTATAATCCCGACTGGGCTATCATCTTCCGTGGTGATTCCAAGCTGTACTTGGTAGCTGAGACCAAGGGAACAGATCGTGCCGACGAGCTTTCGATTTCTGAGCAATTGAAGATTAGAGCGAGCGAAAAGCACTTTACTGCAATTGGCGAAGCAATCTACCTGGCTCCTGTGCGCGACATGAGCGGTTTATCAGAAAGGTTGAAATCGTTATGAAAACTCAGTGGACGGGGATAGGGAAGGAGGGAGTGGTGCGGTACGTGGGGTGGGGGGTTGTTGGGGTTGTGGTGGTGCTTGTGGGTGTTTCGGCTTGGTGGATCTTGAGCCAGGACGAGGAGAGCTTTGCTGGCTGCAACGTGGTGGGGATTAACGTGCATGGATGCATCATGACGTACGCGCCTGCGGCGGACGAAGGCGCTTCTGGAGTACCTGAGGGATGCGACGCTATAGCGGTATCCGAGGAAATCATTGGGACCCTTGAACAGGCAAGCCAGCACAGCAACATCCGCGCTGTGCTTCTTGATATTGATTCTACGGGCGGGCAGGCGCAGGCTGCGGTTGAGATTGAAGACGCGCTTACTATGGCCGGGCTTCCAAGCGTTGCGTGGATTCGTGGGTACGGAGATTCTGCTGCGTACTGGGTAGCGAGTGCCGCGAGCACCATCATTGCTTCCGAGGAGTCTGACATTGGCAGTATTGGGGTGACCTCTTCCTACACCGACTACTCACGCCAGAACGCGCAGGACGGAATCACGTACAACAGTATCTCCACCGGCAAATACAAAGATATGGGCAATCCTGACAAGCCACTCACCGCCGAGGAGCGAGCTGCGCTTGAGAAAAGCAATCGCATAACACTCGATAACTTTATCGAAACCGTTGCGACCAACCGCGACTTGCCGATAGAGAAAGTGGAAGCGCTTGCTGACGGCTCGACCTGGCTTGGTAAAGAAGCGCTCTCGCTCGGACTTATTGATGCGCTCGGAACGTATCCAACCGTGCTCGAGCATCTACGAGAAGTCCTCCAGGACGAACCAGTGATCTGCTGGCGATAATACATGAGAAAACAGACAAACAACCCATTCGAGTCCGGGCTAATGGTTATAGTAATTCCAATTCTGCTTTGTGGACTTTTGGTAGCTTGGTGGACTCACGACTCTCAAAAGGGTTGGGATCTTTCTGCTTCTGGTTTTCGTTTTATCTTCGCTCCACTTTTTCAGCCTCTAGAAAAAGCGGTTGAGAAGAACTGAATTTAGAAAAGTTGTCCGGTCGTCGGTGGATTAGAATAAGAATAATGAAGCACGAATTTTCGGCGGAGGTGTGGAAATGGCCGGGGATGGCGGCGTGGCATTTTGTGACGGTAGACGCTGCTGTGGCAGCTACGATCCGCGAGGAACGCGCGGGAGCTCCTCGTGTGGGGTGGGGGTCTATTCCGGTGAGTGTGACGGTGGGCAGTACGACGTGGAAAACATCGATATTTCCGGACAAGAAATCGGGCTCGTATCTTTTGCCCATGAAAGCGGAAGTGCGAAAGAAGGAAGATATTTCCGGCGGTGACTCTGTGTCTATTCAACTTTCGATTCTGTAAAAACGAAGGCCGCCCGAGAGGGCGGCCGACAATAGATAACGAGCTGTACGCAGCCTGCTTTTTCGAAGGCAATGTTAGAACCTCCCGAATTCCTGCAGAAAACCCGGGAAGGTTATCAGCTTCAGCGACTCTGGGGTCTGGATGTTGTGGCGTTTTGCCAGGTAAACCCAGAGACAGACTTCCGCGCTCGTTGCTCCCTTTATGTTGTTCTTTACTAAAAGCTGTCCTCCTTTCAAAACAGCTCCGGGAGCTCCATGTATAAGTATGCGCCTCGGGCGGTCGTATGCAACACTACACTCGTGTATACAATTTCAGCCCCGAGCGGTTGCTCGGGGCTGGGTGAAAAGACTGAGGGCCGCGCACAAGATGTACGCGGCCCTGTTGCCACTACTGGCTAGCCGGCCATGCCGCCCTGCCGCGTCTTCAGCCACCGCAGAAAGTCGGGAACGTTGAAGAGGAGGAACGGAACCAGGCCAGGAACCAGCATGACGATAGCGTTCTGCCAGTTGACCTCGCTCGACCCCAGGAAGCTGCCTGCGAGCGTTGCCGAGACGAACAGAAGGAAGCCAGTGGCGACGTAACGGGGCCAGAGCCAGCAGACCAGGCCGATGAGGCCTAACACCACGGTTCCGGCGATGACTTCGTTCATGGCTGTATTCGACATGGTCTGTCGGACGGTCATGAAGAAGAGGAGTGCGGTAAATGCGCCGAACGCAACGGCGCGCCACACACGACGCACGCGCATACGCTTCTCGATTTCGGTGTTCGACATGATAGGCCTCCTTGGGCCAGAAACTTTGACGAGCCAATCCCGCCACCCAGAGTGTTATAGCACAATTTGTGGGGAATGCTCGGTTTCCATATATAGAAAGACTGAGGGCCGCGCACAAGATGTACGCGGCCCTTTTACTGTGCTGGCCCGTTCCTACTGGGCCAGAATATTGGTGACGAGCCTGCCCAGCTCTTCAGCGATGCGCTCGTCCGTGTCCCACATGAAGGGCAGGATGAACTCGCGCGTCTCCTCGGCCTTCGCCTTCTGACGATCGATGGGCCAGCCCTCGCCCATGGAACGCATATTGCAGATGCGATCCACGCCCTTGGTCACCTTCACCTCGAGCGGTCCTCGGGCGATGGCGCCATAGTATTCGGGTTTGGTCTTCACGTTGTAGTCCAGAAGCCTGCCGTTGGCCGGATCGAAGATCGGGATCTGCTTGGACAGCAAGCAGAGTTCGTCGAAGGTCTCCTGTCCGAGCAGTCGCACGATGACCTCCCGGAGGGCGTAGGTGTCCTCCACAACATCGTGGGTGAGACCCAGGACGACGGCCTTGCGGCTGTTGTAGCCGTAGTCTAGAAGAAGCCAGGCGACCTCGCGCGGGTGCTCGAAGTAGCGTTCGCCGCTGTCGCGCGGCGCTTGGACGCGGTGGCCTTCCTTGGCGAGCCAGTAGGCGACCTGGATGTCGGGGAGACTGTCCCTCAGGCCGCACTTCTGAACCCGTTCAAAGAACGAAGTCCGGTTAATGACTTGGGTCATGTGAATGTCCCCCTTTCTGTACGCACTTAAACACAAATAGATAAACGAGTCAAACCGAGAGAGTTGAAAAATGTTCTGGCGATACAGGAGTGATAGAAAGGCGAGAGCCGGGCTGGAGAATTGCCAAGGCGTCGCCTTGGCATGATGTGGAATACGAGGAGATACGGTCTTGTATACTAAATCTGTATGGCAAAGAAGAGCGTTCCAAAAAAGACCCTGAACCAGGTACTTATATATCAGGCAAAGAACGGAGCTATTGAGCTACGTGGTGATTCTGCGCATGACACTCTTTGGGCTACCCAGGCGCAAATTGCTGAACTCTTCAATATTGAGCGTTCGGTGGCCACGAAGCATATCGGTTCCATTCTGAAGACCCGGGAGGTAGATGAGAAAAGCAATGTGCAAAAAATGCACATTGCAAATTCTGATAAACCTGTTGCAGTTTATTCGCTCGATGTGATCCTCTCTGTAGGTTATCGATCAAACTCCGCTCGAGCTATAGATTTTAGGCGATGGGCTAGCAGAACACTTCGTGAATACCTCGTGAAGGGCTACACCATAAACCGCAAGCAGATTGCGAAGAATCGGGAAGCTTTCCTTAAGGACGTCGAGTCTGTCCAGGCGCTTCTTCCCGAGCACATTGCGCTTGATCCGAAGGCAATACTTGAGCTTGTGAAGGTGTTCTCTAGTACCTGGATGTCACTCGATGCCTACGACAAGGATGCACTCGTTCCCGTTGGAACTTCCAAGAAGGCAATCAAGCTCAGTAGTACTGAGTTGAACGCAGCGATAGGTAATCTACGCACCGAACTTCTAAAGAAAGGTGAGGCCACAGAGATATTCGCTCAAGAGCGTGCCACAGGCAATATTGAAGGAATAGTAGGAAACGTCATGCAGTCGCTTGGCGGGGCTCCGGTGTATCCAACTATTGAGGAGAAGGCTGCGCACCTGCTGTACTTCATGGTGAAGAACCATCCGTTTGTGGACGGCAATAAGCGCTCGGGAGCATTCGCCTTTATCTGGTTTCTGCGAAAGACGGGAAGCAGGTCTGTAAAGAATATCAATCCAGCAGCACTCACTGCACTCACGCTACTGATAGCCGAAAGCAAGTCAGAGAAAAAAGAGCAAATGACCGCACTCGTTACGCAGGTTCTGAGATAGCGCACAGAGCAATATGCCGAAAAACCGCCAGCGCTGCCTAGGGCGACTTTGCAGGACTCCTTTCAAAACCCGTTATATAAAAGAAAGTGGCGGCCCGGGGAGGCCGCCACTGCATTCGTTTGTAGAGCCGACTGGCTCTACTCCTTTACGCCCCTCAGGATGTCGAGGCCGATTTCGAGCTTGTGGACGACGTATCCACGTTTGTTCTTGTCGCCTTCGAGGTTGTGAGCGACCGACCGCATGATGTTCTCGAGCGCGTAGCGATCGGGAGCGGCGGCGCCTGAAGAGGGCAGTGCGAGCGTCATCTGAAGCGCGTGCGCCATAGCCGCGAGCCGCAGGCGGAGCTCTTCCGGAGGTCCGTCCTCGAGTTCGCGAACATAGCGATCACGACGATCAAGAAAAGCGCGCGTAGCGAATACCGACATCTCTGTCTCCTTGTTGGAACTGGTTCACAAACACAATAACACTTATCTATACAAAAGTCAAGTAGTGATCTCCTCGAAATGCTCAGAAGCGACTGGAGTAATAGAAAGACGAGAGCCGGGCTGGAGAATGACCATGCTTTTCAGTTTTGGATTTGCGCGAATGTCGGTGAGGGTGACGGGCTCCTTCAACTTCTTAACAAAAGCGATATCTACCAAATACCAGACCGGTTTCTCTTTTGTGGCGCGAGGCTCGTAGTAGTCGGAGGTTGCATCAAATTGAGTTGGGTCAGGGTAGGGAGCTGAAGCGACTTTGGCGATGCCGTATACGCCCGGTACTTTGCAGCTGGAGTGGTAGAAAAGCACCTGGTCGCCAACCCGCATTTCGTCGCGCATGTAGTTGCGGGCCAAGAAATTGCGCACGCCAGTCCAGGCGGTTTTCTTGTCCGCCTTGAAATGGTCTATCCCGTATGTCTCGGGCTCCGACTTCATAAGCCAGTACTTTTTCTCTTTCATGTTTCTATACTAGCGCGTCAGTACTGCATAGACACAACTAACTATGTATGGTTTAGTACGTGCGGAAGTTTAATCCCCATGCAAGGAGACGCTCGTGAGGGAAAACCTAATCAACATCAACTGGACGGCCGCTCCGCTCTCCGGGGAGCAACGGATGGTCATCCACCAGCTCGCGGTTATCTTCCTGAAAACGAGGGGAGAGCGGGACTGGATCGACTTCACCCATATGCTGGTGGAAGGACGACTGCATAAGGGACGCCGAGGTTCACTCGGCACCTATTCGGGAACCTTCTTCACCGCTGAGATGGGCTACGTTCGGGGAATTCCCTGGACCCTCCATTTCCTTCTTCCGAACAGTGCTGTGAACGCGCAACTTCGGGAAGGCGACACCTACCTCAGCGCTATCTGGCACTCTGATGGACGAATGGAGTTCACGCAGATTGATCCTGACAGTTGCAAGGCCACCGAGGCTTCGCTCCTGAGCTGAAGACCCCGACCCCGATGCTGCACGCAGCATCGGGGTCTTGTCTATTTCGTCCTGTCTCCTATCTAGGTCTGTGGAGATTTATATACTCCAGCCGCTCTCTAATGAGTGAGATACAAAGCTCCCTTTGCTGAGGAACCGAAACTTTCTGGCAAGCAGAAGCATCTAATCCTGCAACGGCTCTATTACTCAAAATAAATGCCACGCAACTAGACCGCAATTCTTTACTTAGAATCGGGGCACAAGTATCCGTAGATGCGTTCCGAATGCTGTAATTAAACAAACACTTGTCCCGCTCGGCTAGGAAATATGCGGCACTACAATCTTCAGTAGATCTTGGGCTGGCCCGCAAACCCTGCAAATCCTTATCCTGTAAATCGTACAGACGAGCGTAATGATTAATAAGCCCTACGGCCAGGCACAAGGAGAACATCAGTATGACTATTAAATACTCTCGTCCCTTAAACAATGACCACGATATCAGAACCAAAAATCCCAGAACCCATAGGGAGATAACGAGACGGATGCCCAGTGGCAATACGTTCGAACAGCTGTACATAAAACAAAACTCTATAAAATAGCTTGCTATGAGCACGACAGCAGAGACGGGTATTACGAGTGCGAGAAACCAAATGAATCGGCGTCGGTTCTGGCTCGTCGTTAGAAGGATGAGTAGGGCAAGGATAAGCGACGTCCCAGACAGAAGAAACTTAGCCAAGTAAACCAGCTTCCCATCCACTATTGTGCAAATGATATGAGGTTCGGAATAAAAGAAACTACCACACAATCTGTATACAATGCTGCTCTCAAAGCTATAAACCAAGACGGAGAGAAGAAAGAATAAAAGGGCCGCAATTGCTGCAGCATGTGAAAGTAGTGTAGTGAATCTTTTGCTTATTTTTTTCATCCGATCGCAGAAGAGTTCCTCTCTTCTAGGGCATCAACGAGCTTCACGTTTTCTTCTTGAGATAATTATTAGTCCAATAATAGAAAACAGAATCCCCAGCACAGTACTGGCGCTTCCTTTTGTTAATTCTAGAAATGGAAGATACGAGTTACTATTTTTTGGCGCATAAACAATAACTAGAATCGATAGAGGAATCCACCACCTTGCAAAGCGCATCAGAGTCTTGAAACCCCTTTCTCCTGCAAATAAAAGACCAATTCCAAGAGGAATGGAATATAGCGAGAAGAGTAAGATTGGGTTCAGCAGAGAAATAGAATACGGGGAAAGGGGCTCATAGAACTCACAGGACCGGTCTATCCCGCAAAGCCCTAATGTCCACGTAACTGCTTGTAACCCAAGCAAGAGCACAAGCGTCCAGGAATACTTTAGTGTGAATTTCATAGCATCAGTGAGCGAATAGGAAGCTACCAATTCGTATAATGAAATGATACACCCCAGCAAGCAAAGAAATAAAGATATACTTTACTTCGTAAAAAGTTAAGAGCGGAGAGGCGAGCTGAGACTTGTTTCCTTTCTGATTTTCATCTGTGGCTCGAGTAGCCACAACAGGTGCCCCTTGAGTTGCTTCTGCTGTCTGAGCAATCTTCTTGGTTAGTTGCGGTGCACTTAGTATGCCGGGTAAGCCAAGTAGGGGTACAGCATTAACACCAATGGTCTCAGTAATAGGAGGTGGAAGCGTCCTGCTTCTGCTACTTCCTCCTGAGCTTGTGGCTACCGTAACAGCCTTGACGGGCGTTTGATAAAAACTAATAGAATTCTGCGAGACTGGCAGTACAAAATCAGCGGCCCCGTTTCCATCCGAATCCACGGAAAGGCTCGAGGCGGTTGCGAGAGATTCACCGATAGTGATTCTAGCAATGGTGCCCGCTTGTGTTGGGACGCCAGCAAGAGTGGTGCTGGCTACGATTGACCCACCAAAAACTTCCTGAATATCGAGCGAGAATGTTCCGGTAGAAACGCCGTTCATTTCTACCCTGTATTCTGGCCCAGCAGGAACGATCACGTACTGCACCTCCCCAAACTGCCCGTACACAGAGCCGGGAATGGTTTGCTCAGAACCTCCACTCGCTGTTGGTCCTGTATGGTTTCCTGAAGTGTCATACAGATTCAGAGTGAGGGGTGAGTGGAGCATGAACCGCAAAAGTTTATTTGGAGTACTGCTCGTGGGTTGCTCAGTGTATACATTCTTGGGTACGTTAGAATCCCCGCCGAGTATGGCTTCAAGAAGATCTTGCAATTCTTTTACAGCAAGGATGCTTCCGTGGTCCTTATTAATCGGGCCAAATTCATAAGGAATTAAGTCCAACCAGTATTTCCGTACATTTTCAGTGGAAGTGCTAATCATGAGGGCACTTGCAATTGGAACCACCCCATCACCATCCTGAACAAACGTGGGACGGTACTCTTTCTTGCATACTGAAAGAATGCATAGTTCATAGAATTCAATCCCAGAGACCGTGTCTAAACCCCACCCTCCCACTTGGTACAGCGTAACTCCTGCAGGAGGTACCCACGCATCAAGAGAGTCATGCGTTCTTTTTGCGTACGTAAGCAAAAGGTCGTTCAGAACATTTGGTTTAAAAAACAACACAGCTTCAGGCTTAACGCGCCCATTGTCTTCAGCGAGTGAAAACGCACGAAGCTCGTCCCATGTGTCTATTACATTGCCGTACTTAGCACGCTCCTCCGCATATGTGCTCGCTGCAGTAAATCGGACAACAGCGCGTTCCTGGTCAAGAAGGTCATCGAAGTATCGCTGCGAGGGTAGTAGGTGGTATCCCATGGGGGAGTTCTCGGCGAACATGCGAGCAGTCGAAACATGAACAACAAATGGGAACCAGGAGGGGAGCGACTCTTTGTACCCAAATAGGAGTGCTCCCAATGCCTGAGGCGCGCCGCTCTGCGGAACGCCGACAAATATCACCTTATCAATGAGTCTGGCAGTTTCCGCATCTCCAAGCTTCATTAGTAGCTTCTTTGCTACGAGTCCGCCGTTGCTGTGTGCAATTATAGTGACCTTATGTGTTGGCGAGCTTGACGCAAGTTCGAGCAAATTCAGTTCAAGGTAGGGAACATTCGCCGTTTCCTCAAAGTAAATGTTTCCCTCTCGCACTGCTCCTTTGTTGACGATATCGTCGAGTGAGAGACGCCAGTCATATGATGCAATACGCCATTCTTTTATCATCTCGGTAGACTGAAGCTCGTTCATTGAGCGTATAAAGGAACCATAGATTTCAGAGAAACCGGCGATCCTTTCTATGATGTCTCCTGACTTTGTGTGTATGCCAGGATTGGCACTCACTCCTGCAGAAGTAAGAAAGAGTTTCTCCACATCTTGGTCACTTCCAGGCTCCCATACTTTATTACCGACGGCGTCGTACAACCGGCTGCCTTTGATACCGGGGAGGAAGAGGACGTTGGAGACTTGCGGCGTAGTGGTCGCAACACCGGGGGTTGTTGTTGCGGTGGTGGTAGCAAACCCGCCCGAGCAACCATCAACGCCACAAAGCTGGAATGCGAATCCGCCAGGAAGTGGATTTTCGTACGTACCTGTGAGCGACGTGCCAGGGTTGTTGCTTGAGCCCGCGACACTCATGTAGTTTGCGCCTAGGAATACCGCACCAAGGGCCGTTCCGGGTGGAATACCTTCGCCGTAGAAAACGAAGTCGCAATACTCACCAACGGTGCGCGTTGCGTACGGATTCGTATCGAAACTTGAAGCGAAGTCAGGTGTAAAAACAGAAAGGCCATATGTTCCGCCCCAACTAAGATTGCTACATGTTGTGTCAGCTCCTGCACGCTTTACTCGAGCAACGGTAGTGGTGCCAGTGGTAGTCCAGAATCCCTCAGGCGAAACGGTTGGCGGGTTACCAATCTCTGTGTAGCCACCTGGAAAGTATGCATAGTTTCCAGGTGGGTAATAGACACCAATGCCCCAAACTTCGTCCGCGAGCGAATTATCAAACAGCACGCCCGTAGGAAGTAGTGCTGGCTCATCTGAACTTAAACGTACTACTGGCTCCTCTGGAGTGCTGGTAGCGACGGTTTCTGCGGGAAGGAGAGCCTCTGACGAGCTACTCGCCAGAGGCTCGTCTGCTGGAGCTGGTTCCTCGGGCGTCGTAGTCTCTTCGTTAATACCTTCAAGTGCTGCGATAGCGTTCTCGTAAGCGTACGAGTAGGGGATAGAAAGGGGCGCGTAAAAGACGCCCGCGATAAGGAGGGTGGAAGTAAGTGCCCTCAGCACCTTCGTCCCCATATGCCCGCAGGATACCACACAATTCTGTGGCTATAATGCTAGTATGGAAGAACACATCGGGGAGACTATTGAGCGAATGCTGGACCGCAACGCGCGGGTGGAGGCGGATAAAGCCTGGGAGCAAAGCTACACCCGCATCGGCACTATCGCACTTATCACGTACGCTTCTGTGGCGCTCGTGCTCTATATCATCGGGGTGGAGAACTGGTATATTTCTGCGCTCGTGCCCGTCATTGGCTACCTACTTTCTACACTCTCGCTCCCATTTATTAAGAGCTGGTGGATTGCGAAGTATCGCGCGAAGGGCGACTAAGCTTCCGCTGTCTTTTTATTGCTGTATACGGTGAATACCGCAAAAAGGAAACTGATGGTGAGTGGTCCTAGGAATATTCCTACGGGACCATAGAGCGCAATTCCGCCAAGTACAGAGAGCAAAATAACGAGCGGGTGCAGCATGGCGCCTTTGCCCATAAGGCGGGGGGCTAGGAAGTTATCAATGAGCCCCACGAGGAACACACTCCAGAGAAGCATGCCAACGGCCTGCCAGAGACTGCCAGTAATGAAGAGGTATATGATTGCAGGACCAAGTACGAGGGAGGTTCCCACGCCTGGAATGAGTGCCGCCACCGCGGTGCTGACTCCCCAGAGTGCTGCGTTTGGTACGCCAAAGATAAGGAAGCCGACGCCCGCAAGCGCTCCTTGGATACACGCAATAGCGAGGGAACCCTTTACTACCGACGAAATGGTGCGCTTCAGTTGATTCAAAATAGTTGCAGCGTCGTCATCATGGAGCGGACTCTTCTTGATAAGAACCTTCTCTAACTTCATGCCTTCCTTTAGGAAGTAGTACAGCGCCATCATAAAGATAAGCACGCGAAGGAATATGCCCAGTACGCTTGCGAACGCCGTTCCCACGTGACTCACGAGCCACTCAAGCGCTCCGGTGACATACACATTTATCTCCTGCGATATGGTGAACGCGTATGCAGCGGCGCCAGGCACATAGGGCTCTAGCCATGCGCCAATGCTCACCGTCACCTGTTCTGCAGACGTACTACCAGTCCCACTTGCAAGCGACTGGTATGCTTGGCCTGCCTCGTTTACTACCATGGTGCCAATGACACTAACGGGAACAAGAAGCATCAAGGAGCCGAGAATGAGTGCAGTGAACGCGGCAAGGCCGTCACTGTTAAATAGAGGCTTCTGCAGCCTTTTGAACAATGGGTACAGAACCACCGCGAAAATGGCAGCAAGTGCGATAGTGTTTAGAAATGGCGCCATCACCATAAACGACAGCACGAGTCCCCCAATAAGAAGGGCGAGCAAGAAATGAGCGCGATCTTTTGACGTTTCCATATGCCCACAGTATACGCGCTTTCTTCTGCTGTGGGGAATAGCGTAGAGTAGGAGAACATGCCCGAGTACGAGCTTAGAGAATCCTCCCGTGCCAAGTACGTGCGCATACAGGTGGACGCGAATGGGGAGGTAGTGGTGACCAAGCCAAAGCGTGCGAGCATGCGCTCCGTGGAGCAATTTGTACAGGCGCGAGCCGCGTGGATAGAAGAGGCGAAGCGAAAGGCGAGTAAGCGCCGAGGTGGTCTGCCCCTCATTCCGCTACCTCGCCCACGCAAGGGCTCGCGCGCGTATACGGAAGCGCGCCGGCAAGCGCGCGAGGTTGTACTCTCACGTCTTGAATTTTTTAATAAAGAATTTACTACCATATATGGTAGTGTTTCCATCCGTGATCAAAAGACGAGGTGGGGAAGTTGCTCGCACAGGAACAACCTCTCTTTCAATTACCGCATCGCGTTCCTCCCCAACGAGCTTGCCGACTACATAATCGTGCACGAGCTCTGCCACACTATTGAACACAATCATTCGCCGCGCTTCTGGGCACAAGTAGCGCGAGCACTCCCAAATCACGAAGCACTTCGAAAAGAAATCCGAACGCGGTACCAGCTTGGCTAACAATGAAACATAGCGATGCATCGCGTGCTTTGAATTCAAAAATGTGACTACGTTAGACAATTTTTCTTTTTACGATATAGTTGCCCGAGCTGTTCTTGGCCCATATCGGGTCGTCATTATGGGGGACTACCATGCTGCACGCTCAAGCAGTTGCTACGCTTCCTCGCCTTATTCCGCCGCTTGATGGAAAGGTGGTGGAGATGAAGGTTGGGCTTCAAGCCTTCGGGTAGTGGGGCTCTTCTATCAAGGCGGGGGCACCAAACACTGCGGTGGAGAGCAGGGTCTGGGGAATTGGCCATCAATTTGTCGCTCCTCAGCCCAGTGTTCGGACCCGGCACTTCGTTCTCATGTGGGCGGGGCCGAATTCCAAGAACTCCGCGCATGATGGCATTGCGTGGGGAGATCTGTTCGGTCTTGCGCGGGTTGGCGCATATGACTTGCTCGCTTTGTCGGCGGTGTTCCCACGCCTCTACACACGCTTTGGTCTGCACGGGGCGGGGCTCGTTTCCAGCGAGCTTTACACGCTGGAGGACGAGCCGCACGTGTGCGGGCTGTGGCAATCAGCTCGAGAGGGAAACCGATTCGTGAGCGCTATCCAATACCAAAAGCGCTTCTTGGACAGGACCATCTTTGTGTTCGCTCGGGAGTAAATCAAGAAATGGGCCCGGCCGCGTTTACGCGCGCCGGGCCCATCTTTCATGCCACTACGCTTTCTTTACAAATTCAGTACGCAGCACCAGGCCACGGATTCCTTCTACCTGTGCTTCAATCTCTTCGGGATTGTCGGTAAGGCGAATGTTCTTTGCCTTGCTGCCTTTCTTCAGCGTCGCTCCCGCGCCCTTCACCTTTAGGTCCTTAATTAAAATAACCTCGTCACCGTTTTCAAGCTCGTGCCCAAAAGCGTCGCGGGTTGGCTCCTCTATTTCTATATCTTCCATATGTGCGCAGTATAACCCTAAATCGGGTAAACTATAGGCATGAACGACTCGGTGGCATACCTGGAGGGGTACAAGAAGCTGAACGAAGCGCAGAAGCTTGCGGTGGATACGGTGGAGGGACCGGTCCTTGTGGTGGCGGGCCCAGGCACCGGTAAGACGCACATCCTCACGCTGCGCATCGCAAACATT
Organism: uncultured bacterium; assembly: GCA_947085985.1. GTDB lineage: Bacteria > Patescibacteriota > Minisyncoccia > Phycocordibacterales > Phycocordibacteraceae > C7867-001. The sequence continues at coordinate 68,154 of CAMTYL010000003.1, forward strand.
CTGCGCCAGACGCAAGCAACGCCCACCAACATCTTGGTGCTTACCTTTACTGAGTCGGCTGCGCGTACGGTGCGTGCGCGCCTTGCAGGACTTGTGGGCGACACGGTTGCGCGTGACGTTGGCATCTACACTTTCCATGGATTTTGTGATTACGTGCTCAAGAATTGGGCAGACTATTTCCCATCGTGGAATACGAAGCGCCTGGCCGGCGACGTTGAGGCAGCGCTGTTGTGGCGCGAAGTGATTGAACACGCGCAGGTGGTGCACCTGCGTCCACCGAAGTCTCCGTTTATGTACCTGCACGAGCTTTCGCGTCTATACGGCGACCTAACGCGTGAGCGTGTGACCCTTTCTCAGTACCTGGCGTGGGCGCGCGAGGAGGAGGACCGCATCAAGGCGGACGAGAGCAACTACTACACCCGCGATAGTAAGTACGGTAAGAAGGGAGACTTCAAACCAGATGGCACCAAGAAGTTGGAGCGTCTTGAGAAAGTGTACGAGGCTGTCGCACTGTTTGAGGCGTACGAGGAACGCAAAGACCGCGAGGGTGTGTACGACTTTAACGACGTGCTGCGTGGTGTCGTGGACGCACTCCAAACTGACGAAGCACTGTGTGCTGCACTGCAGGAGCAGTATCAGTATGTGCTCGCTGACGAGCATCAGGACGCCAACGCATACCAGCACGCACTCCTCGATAGTTTCGCTTTTGACGAGCACCCGAACCTGTTTGTGGTGGGGGATGAGAAGCAGGCAATCTACCGATTCCAGGGGGCCGACTCCACCCATTTCAGTGAGTTTATGGAGAAGTACCCGCGGGCGACCCTGGTGACGCTGACCGAGAGTTTCCGGTCTCTTTCGGGCATTCTGGAAGCGGCCCACAATGCCGCTCTAGGCCATATTCCAGCCTCCCACGGGGCGCACAAGCCACTCTCGGCTACCAGAGCGGGCGACGCGAAAATCGCCCTTCTGGCAGCCCCTGACCCGCTCGCTGAGCGCGACCAGGTATCAGGGCTGGTAGAGCAGCTGCTTGCTGACGGGGTCGCTCCGCACGAGATTGCGGTGATAGCCGCGCGCAACAGCACCGTCTCGCTGTTTGCTACACACCTGGCTGGCCGTGGGATTGCCACCCTTCGCGCGGGCAATATTTCTCTGTCTTCGCGCCCGCTTATTCGTTCGCTGTTGTCGCTCATGCGCGCAAGCGCTAATCCGCTTGATACGGCCGCACTGCGTGAAGCAGTGCTCGCACCGTGGTGGGAAGCTGGTCTTTCCGAGCGCTCTGCATTCTTGCTTCGCACGCGCGACAAGGATTTACAAAGCGCACTCTTGGAACAGTTCCCAAAGATTGGCGAGGTGGTGAAAGATCTGCAAGGCTATGCGCAGACTGAAGGCCCGCTCCCAGTATTTTCTCGACTCTTGGTATCCTCGGGAGCACGCGCATTTCTACTTTCGCATGCAAACCATCTTGAAGATGTAGCGCTCGTGCGCAGACTCTATGAATACTTGGAAGAAATTGTTGCACGCGACCAGAACATCTCGTTCGCTGATGCCGTACTTGCGTTGACCCGTGCACGCGAGCACGGGCTTGAATGGGTGAAGTCGTCTGCGACAACTAAGGAAGGATGTGTGACGGTCATCACTGCACACAAAGCAAAGGGTATGGAGTTTGAGCACGTGTTCATTGTGGGACTTACTGAGAATGAATGGGAGAAGGGAAAGATGCCCGCAAAAATTCCATCGCCCGTAGACATGAGCAAGAATGTGGAAGACGCTGCAAAACAATTCTATGTAGCGCTCACGCGCGCAAAGAATGCAGTGGTACTCTCCTACGCAGCAGAGACGCTTGAGGGTCGCGAGCGAAAGCCGTCGGTGTTTATCCCCGCAGGACTTTCAGTTTTGGCTCCTGCTTTTGACCCGCTCCCCGTCCTTCACACGGATGTGCAGGCGCCGGAGCTTATCGTGCGACTCACCCGCGAGTACCTTTCTGGCGAAGGGCTCTCACCATCAGCACTTGCTGATTATCTAGAATCTCCGGCTACATTTTTTGCTAGGCGCGTGCTCCACCTCAAAGAACCAGAGCAGGCGCGCATGCTCATCGGTACTGCAGTGCACGCAGGTATCGCAGCGCTGATGGCAGAGAATGGAACGGAGGACGCCGCCTACGCAGCACTTGCAGCAACCATGCACCGCTCGCTCATGCCGCGCACCAGCGCGTTTGACCAAGCGGGGGAGGACGCTCGCGCGCGTCTCGCCTCCTATATAGAAGTGCGTTCGCAATTTGGCACGGCAACTGCTATTGAAAAGACGTACCGCGCCGTGCGTACGGTATCTGGCGAGGAGGTGCACCTTTCCGGAAAGTTAGACGCGGTGCTTGAACGCGATGGACGCAAGACCATCGTGGACTTCAAGACATCGTCAACCGTGAAAGAAGAGGACCCAAAGTTTGCGCTACAGCTTGCGTTCTATGACTATCTCCTGCGCGAGAACAGTGAGACGCCGCACGGCGTATCTATCATCCAGGTACGTGTGGACGGTGTGGACGAAGTACCTATCTTGCTCTCGCCAGAAGTGCACACCCAATTTGAGGCAGACCTAGACGCAGCACTCGCAGAGATGCTCTCCGGGCAATGGCGCCCCGCCAAAGAAGCGAGTGAGTACGACGATCTATTGGCGCTCTTTGCATAGCAAAAAGGAAAACCCGCGTCACCGCGGGTTTTCCTTTTGCAAAATAGAAACTATGCTGCCTCTTTCCACTCCTGGTTGTTCTCTGCGATTGCACCTGCAACCTGATCGGGAGATTCTGCGCGAATCACCTCACCAGTCGTTGGATTCTGCATTACTACTGGCTCTACTCCTTCACGTTTCTCATTCGGGAGCCTCTTTTTAAACCATTCCATAGATATTCTGCTTACGCTGCTAATACTCTCTAATTGTACCACTGCGTGCCAGTCGTCAAGACTATGCCCCTGCGCGGCGGATGGCTTCTTCAAGCACTTTCTTCATACTGGTGTAGGGGAGCGCGCCATCAATAGTGATAGGTTCCTTCCCTTTGGTGAGCAGGATGACGTAGGGCGCTCCTGTTGCTCCTGCAAGCATCGCGTTTTGATAGTCGTCCTGAACACGCTGCTCAAAGGTGCCGCGCGATACGCACTGATTAAACACATCCGTTGGAACGTTGAGGCCTCGGGTGATGGTCTCATAGTCGCGCGGGTTGAACTGATTGCTGCCTGGCGCCTGTGCCGCTATCCCGTTGATGAAGCCCCAGAATGCCTCTGGTCCGGCGATAGAAGTGACACACTCGGATGCGGAAGCGTGCATGGCAGAGTTAGGGTGCAGCGCCACGATAGGAAGATGACGGAATACCCACGCCACTTCGCCACTGTCAGCGTACTCGGTCATAATCTGCTGCATTATGGCGTTGAACTTTTTAGTGTATTCCGAATCAATGTCACCATACTCAACTACCATGACGGTGGCCGTTGGGTTACCCATAATATGATCCAGCGGAGTTACTGGGCGAACTACAGACGGGTTGCCGGTCGCCTTTTCAACTTCTGAGTGTACGCGCACGTAATAGAGTGCTACGGCAATGATAACTCCAGCTGCAATGATAGCGACGGGGAGTACCCATGGCGGCGTAGATTTGAGTTGATCCATACAAAAAAATAATAGCACGCAGAATCTGCGTGCAAGGTAAAAAGAGTGCGCGGACCCCGAGTGAACGGGGACCGCGCTGAGACGACGTTACGGGTCTACGCCGCTGTTTGCTGTAGACGCAGGCCGCGTCGCTCGCGACGAAGAACCGTACCGTAGTGGTTCTCAATCCGGACCCGGGTAATCCCCGAGGCAGACACAAGAAGTGTCTGCAGGTTGTTCAGGAACTCTTCGCGCATGGCGTCGTCCTCACGCTCGCGTTGCTCCACCCACTCCTTGTTAGAGTTCTTGGGCGGAGCGAACACAATGCATACGAGGACATTGTTGTCCCGTGCAGAGCGCTCAGTGACAGAAGCGTGGATGCGTGGAGTGCCGTCCTCCGGTGCGCCTGGCCATGTACCCTTGAATTCCTGTAGGGCTTCAAGGGTCTGTTGCCGTGCTGCCTTCGGCGCAAGCGTGTAGAAGAAAAGATCATAGCGCATGAGCGCCTCCCATGGTTTTGGCCAGCCTCTCGCTAACCTATGAACGTGAGCGTACGCCTAATTACAGCCTAGTGCAACTACAGGGGCAGAGTGTGGGTAAACGCGCTCTTGTCTTGGTCAGTCTGCCACGCAGAGGTGTCAATTTTAATCGTCTTACTGTCCTTCAAATCCTTGTATTTTAGAGCGCCGTGTTCAAGTGCGTAGTCATAGAGTCTGCGAGTGATGCGCACGTCCTGGATACAGTACTCACGTACTTTGTCGTAGAGCCCTTCCTGCCACCAGCGCACTGACTGGAGTCCATCTCCCGACTTGCCAACTTTCAGCGTCCCTTCTGCAAGCGATTGGAGGCGAAGTCTTCTACCAAGTGCGTTTTGCACTTCTACCAACAAATCGAGTGAGCGCACTTTGGTAAGGTCGCCAGGGTAGTAATTATTCAAGAGGGGAATATCAAACGAGTTTGAGTTGTATCCAATCAACACGTCCGCGGTTTCAATAATGGGCCAGAGCTTCGGCAACTCCTCCTTTGAGTACGACGAGTACTCGTCGGTCTCGCTATCGTGAATAGCGACAATAGCCAGCTCCATGCGAGAGAGGTCGTTGCGCGAGAGCGTAGGAAACGCGTTAGCGGTTTCTATATCAAACGTGATTTCACGCATGCGCTAGGTTAAAAACTCTACCAAGCCTGATACCTCACACACTTCCTCGGTACTGTCTGCGAGATGCTTCACTTTCACAGAACCAGAGCTGCGCTCCTCTTCACCAAAGGCCAGGAAGTAGGGAGTGGTTCGGCGCACCGCTTCTTTAATTTGGTCTCCAAGCGATTTGGTCCCTGCGTGCACAATCACTGAGATGCCGGAAGCGCGCAGCGTGTCGGCAAGCTCTTCTGCCGGAGCTCTGCCGTCCTCACTCGGTACGCCAATGTAGAGGGTTGGGGCAGCGGAAGACACTGGCAGAAGATTGTGCGTATCAAGAAAATCCACGAGCGTCTCTATACCAATGGCAAAACCAACGGCAGGAATCTGCTCTCCCCCAAAGAGTGCAACAAGTCCGTCATAGCGCCCGCCTCCAAGGAGTGCGCGTGGATTCTCCTTGTTCGTGTCATAGACTTCAAAGATAAGCCCCGTGTAGTAGAGGAAACCGCGCGCAATGGTTGGGTCAAAGACCACATTGGTGATGCCGCGAGACTCCCACTGCGAAAGTAGCGCGAGCACTTTTGCATACTCAGCGTCGGTTGCTTCGTCCGTGCGAGCAAGAATTAATTCAAGTGGGTCGGTACCGTTTCTACGAAATGCCTCACGAGCTGACTCAAACTCCTCTTCGGGCATTTTGTCCTTGCGATCAAGCAGTCCAAGGTATGCAGTAGTCTCTTCCGTACTAAGTCCAAGGGACGAGCCGGCCTGGTTTACCAGCGCGCGAGAATTAACGCGGACAATAAAGTCGCTCTCGGTAGCACCAAACGCACGGAGCACTTTTGCTGCAACTACCACCACTTCAGCTTCAGCGCGAGCGTCACCCAAACCTACAAGGTCCACGTCTGCCTGATAGAACTCGCGAGACCGGCCCTTTTGCGGACGCTCGTATCGGAAGCGATTGCCGATAGAAAACCAGCGAGCAGGGAACGGAATATCGCGCCTACGCGCCGCTATCATGCGTGCGAGCGTGGGGGTCATCTCGGGGCGCAGTGTCACTCTCCGATCTCCGCGGTCGGTGAAGGTGTAGGTCTGCTGGTTCACAATCTCTTCGGACGTTTTGCTCTCGTACAGCTCCGCTCGCTCAAGGGTGGACGCTTGATACTCCTCGTATCCATAGGTACGCAGTGTTGCGCGAATCGTATCAAAGACGGCAGAGACCGTTGCCCAGTCTGCTGGATAATAGTCGTGTACACCCTTGTACGGCTCGGTGCTTAGGGGTTCTTTCTCGCTCATATACATAGGAGTGTACCAGACCGGACTCAGTCCTAAAACTGAAGCGCTACACCTCGTGCTTTCCTCGGTGCAAAACGGCAATCTCCTTCATGATAAGGTCGCGCATGCCTTGCGGGTCGGCAACACCGTCCATGCGAAAAAGGTTGGAGGCCGTTCCTGCAGTTTCTACCTGCACACAGCCGTATCCAAAAATATCGGAGAGTATGCCGTAGGTCTCCGTAGTGACGTCTTGTACACGCATCAGTAGGAAGCTAGAAACCTTACGATTAAAAAACTGATACTGGCGAATCTTTACAATTCTGTGGTTCGTTATCACCCATACATTCAGGAAGTAGTTGGTGAATGCATTAAAGGCACCAACCCAGAGCATGAGCCACCAGAGACCAAGAGCTATTCGCACCCACGGTGTTGCAATGGTGAGGCCTGCCATCGTGCCAGAGAGAGCGGGGTAGAGCGATGTGCCCCACGCAAGTACAAAAGGAAACAACAGGGGTAGTAGTGCGAGGAACAGGTACGGAAACAACATGCCCAGAAACACGAGCCAGTGCTTGCGTACTTCTTTCATGATGTGTTCACCTGGTTCTAGTTCAAATTCTTCCATAGCCTATATGCCTAACATCTTTATCTGCTGCGTTGCGGGTCCCGACTCCTCACTGCGTCGTACTGCTAGTACGCCTCCGTTCCTCGTCTTCCCGCGCCTTGCATATAAGAGATGTGTAGACATATAGGAAGAGGATTATGTAATGCCACTAACAACAAAGAGTGCCAGCACCACCGACACAAACACATGCGTAATAATAGCGGGCACTGCCACGCTGGTGCTGTGCCCGTAGCGCAGCAGGTGATAGCTCGCCACGATAGTGTAGATGAGCCAAATGACGAAAAGTATCCACGCAATGACCGATATGGTGGCCGCTGAGTTCAGCTGGCTCAAAAGCGGACCAAATACCTCTGTGGGAGAAGATATGCCGTCAAACGGTACGTACGCCTCTTGTTCCATTACGGAAAGTATCCCACGACGATACGCGGCCTACCATAGTGGTCATTGCGTATCTCAACCGCGCTAAACCCCCGATCACGCATGAGACTAGCTGCACCTTCGGCATTACTGTTGTCGCACTCCATCCACAACTCTCCACCCGGTAGTAGGTGGTCGGGTGCATCTGAAACGATGCGACGGACAATGCTGAGGCCATCACTTCCTGCAAAGAGTGCCTCGTGTGGCTCGTAGTGCATCACACTCGGGTCAAGCTCGCGACCCTCCGGAATGTAGGGCGGGTTGGTTGCGATGATGGTGAACCGCTCGCTTGCAAACGGTGCAAACAAGTCCCCGCTGGCAATGGTAGCGCGCGCCTTATCCAGCTGGTTCTCGTCCACGTTCATGGCAATGAGCGCGGTGTGGACAGGTGAGAGCTCGGCAAAGGACACGTTCGCAGTTTCTATAGCCTGTAGTACAGACAGGCCGATAGCTCCCGAGCCCGCACACAAATCAAGAAGAGAGATGGGCTCTGTGTATTTCTCACGAATGTGTGCAATGAGCGCCTCGGTCCACCACTCAGTCTCTGGCCGTGGAATGAGCGGATGCGAATCCAGACGCAGAGAAAGCCCCAAAAAGGGTATCCACCCAATCACATACGCGAGCGGCTCTCCCGAGCCAAGGCGAATCAAATCGTCACGCATGTCTGCGCTTGTGTCTCCCGCGTACTTGTCGCGATACAGGTGTGCAATATCGGCCGGGTCAATATCCATGGGTTCACTGTACCGCGTGGGCGACACGACATAAAGAAAACAGCCGGGAGATTGCTCTCCCGGCTGTATTTCTTGTGAGGCTCTTAGTAGCCTCCGCGATCGCCGCCGCCGAAGCCGCCGCCGTAACCGCCACCGCGATTACCTCCGCGATCGCCGCCGCCGAAGCCGCCGCCACGATTACCACCACCGTACCCGCCGCGAGAGCCTTCCTCGCGAGGAGGGCGCTCTCCCTGAGGGCGAGCCATAGAAACAGATAGCATGCGGCCATCAAATTCCTTTCCGTCCCAGCGGTCAATAGCAGCCTGAGCTTCTTCCTCAGACGCCATTTCCACGAAACCGAATCCGCGTGAGCGGCCAGTCATACGGTCGCTGATAATACTTACCGAAGTTACGGTACCAGCTTCTTCAAAGATAGTACGCATTTCGTCTTCGGTTGTGCGGTATGGAATACCGCCTACATAGAGCTTGCTTGTTGCCATGGGGGCTGTGAGATACTTGGATAACCTCGCCGCTCGAACACTTTGATGCGGCACATATGCCACGATAAGCTTCACCTGCCTTGCGAGTTATCTCTACTATGCTACAGAGTAGGCGTTTTCGCAACACGTGTACCTTGGTGTGGGGATAGTGTGCTAGCAGTCGCGCAGCTGTAGCTCGCGGATGGAGCGGTTGCGGTGAATGAGCTCGTCGTTTCTGATGGACTCAAACAACTCGTACTCGCTGCGACAGGTGCGACCATAAAACGTAAGGAAGTCTGACACAATAAGCGTGTCTTTCAATCGCGCTTCATGGAGATGCAGAAACTTTGAGTACTGGTCGTATGCATGGCTCTCAAACAGATAGTTCAACTCAAGCGCTGCTTTTCGAGAAACCATGTACAACAGCCAAATCGTCCAGAAGTAGAAAAGTGCAAACACGAGCGGTATGAGTGTGTGGCGAAAAAATCCCGTGCACTTCAGCTTCTTGGTGATCTGGGTAATGACCACCACATGCATGGTTTCATTGTCCTGGGCTTGGCGGCTAAAGCTGCTTGTTTTTGCTAGTTTGATTGCACGCTCCTCGTCTCCGTAGAAGCAGGTGAGGATAGTGTAGGCGGCTACTTCCCACGACTGGTAGGGAATGCGGGCGATGACTTCCACCGCCTTAAACTTTCCGTAGGACGGGCGATGGCCGTACACCACATTGCCTGCGGTCACCAGTATCCAGCCGAGTATTCGGGGTACCAGCATTGGCTTGTAGTTGTCGTAGGGCGCTGCGTACTCGTTTCTAATTGCGTCGTCGTTTAATGCTTTAACAAGAGATTCGTGCGCAGTGTGGCTCTCGCGCATGCCGGTGGGAAGTACGGTGTGTGAAGTCGTCATGCAAAATATCGTAGCACGCGCTACTTGGTTTTAATCATGTCGCGCTCAATATCGGCAAAGGTGCCATGCACTTTCTTGCCTGGGTTAAAGATATCAAGCGGGTCAAAAATACGTTTTGTTTCCTCAAACACCGCCACCATCTTTGCGCCAAAGAGCTGTGGCAGATACGGCGTGCGGATAATGCCATCGTTGTGCTCGCCAGTCGTAGTCCCACCGTACTCAATGACGAGGTCATAGACGCGGGGCGCTAGCTCAAGCACCACGTCGCGCGTTTCTTTCTTACTTAAGTCCATAAGCGGAATGATGTGGAAGTTTCCGTTTCCGATGTGGCCTGCAATCGTGTACACAAACTTGTCCTTATACTCGGCAAGGAGAGCGTCCAGCTTCGGAAGAAATTCTGGATAACAATCAGGCGTGACCACAAAGTCGTCAATAAACGGTGCTGCGTACATGCCACGCACACTCTTGCGAAGCAAGGAGAAGCTTTCGCGGCGCACCTTCCAATATTTCTGCGCTTCTCGTTCGTTGCGCTTTATGCTCATAGTGAGCCCGAGTGGTCGAAGGGCGTCGTGTGCTTTTTTTGCCGCGAAGAGCGCTTCCTCTGCGGTGTCCTCGGAAAACTCTGCCATAAGTACTAACTTTGGTACGCCACCACGGAGCACCATGAACACTTCAGGAATAAAGGAAAGTCCTAATCGAATTGCAGGGATAAGTCCCATCTGCGAGAGCATCTGTGGGAGAAAGCGCACAGCGAGTGAAAAGGTGTGGTCGTCGTAGGACTCAAACGACTCGGGGTTGAAGGGAAGTACGGTGCGGACAATTTCTGGTAGATGCTTCAAATCAGAGAGGAATATGACAAGCATCGCGCGATGCTCTTGTTGGCGCACAAGCCGCAGCTTGAACTTCGTCGTGAGTGCCAGGGTGCCCTGCGCGCCGCAGATAAGTTTTGCGATGTTCATGGTTCCTGTCTTTGGGTCCATCACATCCCACAGTGCGTACCCTGCGGAATTTTTAGATACCTTTGGCTTTGCGGCGGCTATTTCGTCTTTGTGAAGTTCCAAAAGCTCGGTCAGTTCTCGGTAAATGCCGCCTTCGCGTGTTTTGAGTTGCTTCTTTTCCTCCACTTCTGATTTAGAAAGCGGACCAAAGGTGACAATGCTGCCGTCGTCCAAAACTGCTTCTACTTCTTCTATGTAGTCGCTGGTCTTTCCGTACTCTAGCGTGCGCTCGCCTCCGGAATTGTTATTCACGATTCCGCCAAGCGCTGCTATCTCACGGGATGCGGGATAGGAGGGAAGTATCTGGTTCCCGTCTGCGAGCGTCGCCTTCTCAAAATCGCGGTAGTAACAGCCAGGCTCTACTACGGCGTACCCATTTCTCACTTCTATTACCTTGTTGATGTATGTGGTGAACACTGCAACGACAGACGTGGTGAGTGAGCCGCCTGACATGCAGGTCCCCGCTGAGCGTGCAGAAATGGAAACGTTCATACCTTCCTGCTTGGCGGTGTGTACCGTGCGCACCAGGCCCGCCACGTCCTCTTTATCTTTTGGAAACACCACTACCTCGGGCGTGCGTGTAAAGATACTCGTGTCTCTACTATAGGTGGCAAGGTCTTTTGCTGAGACCGACACGTCTCCACGCATTTCTTTCTTCAAACGGTCAACAAGGGGGACAGACATATGTACGTCAGTATAGCAGTCTACCCATTTGTGTATGGGGATTAGTGATGGAGTCCGACCACTTTAAAATTGTAGAAGAGATTAAAAAGGTAGTTGCCCATACCCACAAAAAGCGAGGTGAGTACACGCGCAGCCAGGAAATGAAGACCCGCATAGGTCACAAACAACGTGACCCCCAACGTGGTGACGAGCGCTCCAAGCACTGCCACGCCAATAAAGACCGAGTACCCAACCCTGTGTCTGCGAGTGGTGCCGCGAAATACAAAGCGTCTACTTATAAGGTAATTGAGAGATACTGCTACCAAGAACGCGCCCGGAGTCGCCAGATAATAGGGTACGCCAAGGTACGTAGTCACTAAAAACAGAAGCAGTAGGTCAAAGAGAAAGGTGGAGCCGCCCACCAGCACATAGCGAAGGAAGCGCACAAGCGCCTTGCGTTCTACATATTGTGCAAGGTTCATATACACACTTTAGCGCGGAAAAGGGCAAATGGTATACTGTGCTTTACCTATGAATTCAACCATTCCTGCACTAAAAATTACCGATTTGAAGAAGGTGTACGCAGGGGAGAAGGGTAAGCCAGGAACTGAAGCGCTTAAGGGAGTGTCGCTTACGGTGGAGCAGGGAGAATTCTTTGCACTCCTTGGACCAAATGGGGCAGGGAAAAGCACGCTGATTGGTATTACCTCGGGGCTCACTACCAAATCGTCCGGCACCGTTGAGATAAACGGCGTGTCGCTTGATGGGGACCCAGACACGGCAAAGGCATCTCTTGGGGTGGTGTCGCAGGAGATCAATCTCAACATTTTTGAAAGGGTGATAGACATTGTGCTGAACGAAGCGGGGTACTACGGCATTCCGCGCAAACAAGCTCTGCCGCGTGTTGAGCAGCTCCTCAAGGATTTGGGGTTGTGGGAGAAGCGAAACGATAAAGCGCAGTCACTTTCAGGTGGCATGAAGCGCCGCGTGCTTATTGCGCGCGCGCTCGTGCACGAGCCAAAGGTTCTGCTTTTGGACGAGCCGACTGCAGGGGTGGACGTAGAGCTGCGCCGCACGATGTGGGACTTCCTGCGAAAGCTGAACGAAGAAGGGGTGACCATAGTGCTCACCACGCACTACTTAGAAGAAGCAGAGCAGTTATGTCGTCGTGTCGCCATTGTGAATAAGGGTGAGATTATTCAGGAAGGAAACGTGAAAGAGTTGCTGACGAGCCTCAACTATGTGACGCTCGTTGTTGATACAAAGGACGTAATTTCCACGGCACAGTTTGAGCTCCTTCGCCATTTGGACGTGAAGAAGGTAGACGAGAATACGCTAGAGCTCACCCTTGCGCCTGGCGACTCCGTAAACGACGCTATTCGCGATTTCACCAAAGTGGGGGTTGTTATCGCAAACATTCGGAACAACGGCTCACGATTAGAGGAGGTATTTATGAACTTGATCAAAAACTAGTATGGAACGCTCTCCTGCACTCGTCGGCTACTACACCATCATTCGCAAAGAGTTTGTGAATATGACGCGTATCTGGACGCAGACCTTGCTGCCACCCGTGATCACCATGTCGCTCTACTTTGCGATTTTCGGCACCTTCATTGGTTCGCAAGTCGCACCTATTCAAGGGCAGTCCTACATTCAATTTATTGTTCCAGGGCTTGTGATGATGGCGATTATTACGAGTGCCTACATGCACACCGTATTCAGCTTCTTCTTCGCCAAGTTTATGCGCACCATTGAAGAAATCCTCGTGTCACCCATGCCTACCTGGGCAGTTATTGCAGGGTTTGTGACAGGTGGCGTCATGCGCGCAACTATTGTGGGCATACTGGTGATTGCGGTATCGCTCTTCTTTACGCGCATCCCGGTATTTAACATAGGGGTAGTATTGGGAGCAGCCCTGATTACTGCGCTCTTGTTTGCCTTCATCGGACTTATAAACGGAGTCTTTGCTAAGACCTTTGATGCGGTGCAGATAGTGCCCACGTTCGTACTTACTCCGCTTACGTACTTAGGGGGAGTGTTCTACTCCATTGACCAGCTTCCCGAGTTCTTTCGCATGCTGTCGCTGTTCAATCCGATTCTCTATATGGTGAACGCCTTCCGATATGGATTCCTCGGCGTGTCAGACGTAAGTATGACGCTTGCGTTTAGCGTGATGGGCGGACTGTTGCTCGTAAGCTTCTGCGTCACGCTATTCCTCTTTATACGAGGCGTCGGTGTGAAGAGCTAGAGAATAACCAGGAAGAAGAACAGAGCCGCAATAACAATGCGGTAGATACCAAACGGAATGAACGTCGCTTTCTTTATGAAGCGAAGGAGGGCGGTGATAGCAAACAGGGCAACCACAAACGCGACAGTGAACCCGACACCAATGGTGGCGACGCTGTCGTAGGTAAAGAGCTGGTAGTTTTTATAGACATCAAGTGCAACGGCTGCACCCATGGTTGGGACGGCAAGGAGAAACGAGAACTCCACAATAGTGGTGCGGCGAATGCCAAGAATGAGTCCGCCCATGATAGTAGCTGCTGAGCGTGATACGCCGGGAATCATGGCAAGCGACTGAGCAAGGCCCACAAGCATGGCCTGGCGATAGGTAATGGTGGTGAGTCCTTCGGGCGCGTCCTCTCGCTCCTTGTGAAGAAGCTCAAAGACAATGAGCACCACACCACCAATCGCTAGCGCGGCCACCACCACCATCTCGTTCCCAAGAAGGTATTGCTTCACAAATGAGTACATGATGAGCCCCACGACAGCGGTTGGAATAAATCCTGCGAGGATTCGCTTTACTATTTCAACCTCAAGAAAGCTTCGCCAATAGAGCACGACCACAGCAAAGATGGCTCCCAGCTGAATAGCGATGTGAAAGCTGGTGAGGAGGTCACTGTCCGGTATGCCAAGAAGGGTGCTGGCCAGGATGAGGTGACCGGTAGAGGAAATAGGAAGAAACTCGGTAAGTCCCTCAATAATGCCAAGAAGTACCGCGTCAAGAAGTGTCATGGGCACAGTCTACTACGGAGGAAGAGAGTCTGGCAGGCATCTGGGCGGAAAAGGGCGGAAAACATGCGCCATGTGGAGGGGGTTTGGGTGGGGGAATGCGCGAGTGATTATGCGAGAAAACCTATATAAAACAAGGGAAAACGGGCATTGACAGAGGGCCCCTGGCCACCCCCAGAAAGGGTGTGGTCTGCTTCACCGCTCTTGACAAGACTTGTCAAGTCTGCTACTATGGGCTTATCAGCCGTATCCGTAAGGAGCGGCTTTAATTTATGCCTGTAATTGCAGTAGCAGCCCTCATGGGCTTCATCTTTATGCCAGGGAGCACCTCGGCGCCGACACCTGAAGTAACAACTGGTCCGGCTGCCAAGGTAGTGGTCTTGGAGGGCGAAGAGCCTTCCAAACGCCTGGCTACCTCTCGCGGGGTAGCCTCTTCCCTCCAGGTTTCCATGACTGCGTACAACGCAGTTCCTGAGCAAACCGACGGCGATCCAATGATTACCGCTAGTGGTGCCCGCTCAAACTCTGAGGTGGTTGCCGCTCGCTCACGTGACTTGGCTAGCGAGCTACCATTCGGTACCGTTATCAAGATTGAACGTAGTGCATCGGATACGCCGGGCTGTCGCTTCTCCCAGGTTGAATCGCAGATTGGATACCGTGTTATTGCGGACACCATGCATCAGCGCTGGACCAAGAAGATTGACGTGCTCCTCGACCAGGAGAATACCGTTCCGGTAAACGGACGCGAAGTAAACCCTGGAATTGCTCTTGGCGTGTGTCGCGACGTGACGATTACCGTGGTTGGTTCGGTCAATATCAAGAATATGCCTACCACGCAAGCGGAGCTCGCTTCCATGTTCAGTGAAACAACACTCGCATTAAAATAATTCTCCAATCGTAAGAAGTTCCTACTTCATACGTCAAGAAAGAGCGGACTATTCTAGTCCGCTCTTTCTTATTTGCTATACTCGCAGTACCGTATGAGGCCATTTTTCTACACCACCGTCACGATTGCATCTCTTGTGTTTGGGGTGTTCGTGGTACCCGCAGGAGAGGCGCGCGCTGCGACACCCACGGTTGCTTCCAGCACGTTTGAGTATTCTGGGTGGCTACCCTATTGGCGCGTTGGGTCTTCCACACGCGACGTGATGCCGAATCTCTCCAAGCTCAGTGAAGTCAATCCGTTCGGCTATACCGTTAAGAAGGACGGCACACTACACGACGCTGCACAAATAGGCAAAAAGGAGTGGCAGACACTCTTTGCGGCTGCCAAGAAGCAAAACGTGCGCGTGGTACCCACGGTTATGTGGAGCGACACCGAAGCCATCGACAACGTGCTCTCCAACAAGAAGCTTCGCAAAAAGCACGTGGCCGCCATTGTGAACATGGTTGAGACAAACGGTTTTGATGGGGTTGATATTGATTACGAGGGTAAGCGCGTAAGTAGTCGGAGTGGCTACTCAGCGTTTCTAAAAGAGCTCTCCGCAGCACTTGCAAAGAGTAGGGGAGACAAGTGGCTCATGTGCACCATTGAGGCACGCACCCCGCCGCAAGATTTGTATAAAACAATCCCTGCTGACTTGGAATACGTGAACGACTTCAAGGTCATAAACACGTACTGCGACCGGGTGCGCCTTATGACCTACGATCAGCAACGTGCCGACCTGACGCTAAACAAGGCCGCAGGCAAGGAGCTCTACGCGCCCGTTGCGGACGTGGTGTGGGTGAGAAAGGTAGCAACGCTTGCGCTCAAGGATATAGACAAGGATAAGCTGGTACTCGGTGTTGCTACCTACGGCTACATCTATCAAGTCATGCCGCACACAGACGGCAGTGGGTATTCGTATACGCTGCTGGAGGCATTTAATCCAAAATATGGAACGGACACCGCGCGCGAGTACGGCATAACGCCAAAACGAAACACCGCAGGCGAGCTTTCGTTTACCTATATGCCAAAGATGCCAGCGCCCCTTCCCACAAACGCAGCGCTGTCTGCAAAAGCCCCAAAGGGAACCCATTCTTCTCTAAGGGCGGCGCTCGGCGCCACTGCGCTGGCTAAAGAAAAGGGGAAGCAGACACCGTTCTATATGCTCACGTGGAGCGACGCCACCGCGATTGAGTCAAAGGTAAAACTTGCAAAGGAGCTTGGCGTGCGTGGCATTGCCGTGTTTAAGCTTGATGGCGGACAGGATCCTGCACTTTGGACCGTTTTGAAATAACAAAATCGGCGCGCCTAGGCGCGCCGATTTTAATCAAAGAGGTACACCAGATAGGTATCAATTTCTCGCTGTTCTAGCTCATAGAAGTAGTCTCCGTCCTGGTAGAGACGCGTGGCGAGCTTATCTCCTACATAGCGCCAGTGCCAGGGCTCGTACTGGTAGTAGGCGTTGCCCTTCGGGTACGAGAGAACAAATCCAAACTTGTGCGCATTCTTAGTCAGCCACGTGTACGCGGCAGTTTTATCAAACCCAACGAGCGCACCATTTGTTGACTTGGTAGTGAAGTCAACGGTAGTACCGAGCTGGTGCTCTGAATACCCCTGGTCGGCAGAGAACGCGTTCGCGCCGCTTCCATACATGACTTTGTATCCTGTTTTTAGGGCGCCCTGTGCACTGAACGAACGAAAGGCAGACGTTGCGCGCAGGTCTATCTTTTCGTCGTGGGCTGCTTGCACCATAGCTTCAAGGGCGGGGAGCACCTTTGCATGCAAAAGAAGCTCCTTATCTTCTGGGTACACGTACCGACTGTCGATTGTGCTGAGCTCTTCTGGAGTGTAGTGCTCACTGAGGAAGTACACTTTGGAATATTTTGCCAACAGCTCTTTGTCAGTGCGCGCCAGCTTATCAAGTGTGCCCACCGTACTTTTGATGCTACTAATCTGGTTTGCGAACGCCCCGTTTCGCGCCTGCTCCTCTACCAGAGTTGTTTGGAGCACTTCTGCCTCAGCTTTAAGAGTGGTAAGCGCGCTGCTCGTAGAAGCTAGGTCGGTTGATGTGCGAAGAAACGAGTCCTCTAGACCTCGGTACGTATACCACCCGTACACAAGGCCAGCGGAAAGAATCAGAACACAGGCCCCAAGGAGGATAACGGAAAATCTATACCACATGCCAAGATGTTACCTTGATGTTATGTGCCACGCGAGTCTTCTTGTTTTCTCTAATACGTGTAGACTAGTAGGTACTAGCTACGTATGCGTTTTAAAAAGGCCAATATCCACGTTGCTCTCATGTTCGTTGCCGGCCTTGCCGTTGGCGTCATAGCAACTGCCGTATGGATACAGTCCACGGGACAGGAGCGCGGCAGTGCGCGGCAGATTAGGGAGGGCGGCGGACTCTATACGAACCGACTTCTAGAGTGCGATGTTGCCCAAGGATCAGTGGATTCGCCGAAGATCCGATTTGAGCGAGACCTAAAGGTCAAGGTAGATGAAATACTTGCACGACCATCAATTACTGAACTGGCGGTTTACTACAGGGACCTGAACAACGGCCCTGCCTTTGGTATTAATCAGGACAAGGAGTTTTTTCCGGCTTCTCTTTTAAAGACGCCACTACTCATGGCATTCCTTAAGCATGCAGAGGCGCGACCCGGATTTCTGACTCAGAAAGTTACCTATTACCAAACTGGGGTGCCTAAACCAGCCCATCAAACAATACTTCCAGAAGTACCTCTGGTCTCTGGTCAAGAGTACTCCGTTGAACAGTTGCTTGAACATCTCATTAAATACTCAGACAATGATGCGCTTGCGGTACTCTACCCGCTTTTGCCAGAGCAGGAGTACTCAGACCTTTTTGAGCGCCTCGGTGTTACTGGTGTGAATTTGAGTGATGTTACAATGACGCTAACCGTTGCTGAATACTCTACGTTCTTTAGGGTTTTGTATAATGCCTCGTTCCTAAGCCAGGCAATGTCCGAAAAGGCACTCGGCTTACTTGCAGCAGCAACCTACAACGCCGGATTGCGTGGTGGCGTCCCACAGTCTGTCCCTATCGCGCACAAGTTTGGAGAGAGAGATCTCAGAGACGGATTCTACCAGCTTCATGACTGTGGAATTGTTTACGAACAGCAAAAAGAGTACTTGCTCTGTGTAATGACACGAGGAAAGAATCAGAATGAGCTTGCGTCAGTAATCAGGGAAATTTCTACGTATACCTACCAGAAGGTCTCTGAGTAGTGACGTTGTGCGAAAAGTGACCGGATACGGTAGTATGACCTAACACTATGAAAGGGAAATATGTTCCGGGAGACTTTACGCTCCGGGTCGGCAGGTCTTCTGCCGGCCTTGGTCTTTATGCTAGCGAAGCAATTCCAAAGGGTGCGTGCATTATTGAATATGTGGGTCGCCGCGTAAGCGCGGAAGAGGAAGACACGAGTAAGAGTAAGTACTTATTTGAAATACGAAAGGGTTTCACCATTGACGGGAAGCCAAAGTGGAACAAGGCAGGCTACATCAACCATTCCTGCGTACCAAACGCAGAGACCGAGATATACAAGGATCGCATTTTTGTGATGGCCAGGAAGGCAATAAAGCCTGGCGAAGAAATTACCTACGACTACGGAAAAGAGTACTGGCTAGAGCACTGCCAGCCTTGCCGTTGCCCAAAGCACGCGAAAGTATAAGAAAGAGCGGGCGCCGGAGCGCCCGCCTTCATAGGGAAAATTTAGTGACAAAAAGCCTTACGCCGTTGTCGTCCGTAAAGGACACTCGCTGCGTTGACCCACCATCAGAACTGTATCGCGGAAACACTGGCTCCGTAGCTACCCACTCGTATCGGAATACAGGGCCCACACTTATGACTCCTGGATACACTGACGACTCATGAATACTACCTCACCAAAGATTGACACGTCTTTAAGCTCAGCCGGGTTCACATCCACGATGCCTGGCTCCTCCGCCAAACATCGCAGTACGCAGTTAAGTGGCTTTTCGCCTGCCGTCATGGTCTCACTCAGTGTGTGGCTCTGGACTTTCTCAATCCTTCTTTGAGCCACTGGACCGTTTGCGTACTCTCTGGCTGTTTCAAGCCAATAAGCGTTCGCAGTCCTGATGTACAGCTTCACGCTTACTGCAGTGCGGTACACTCGTCCATTACTTACTACTAACCTGCAATCCTTCTCGCAGACTTCCTTGTACAAAAAGTGCAGGGGGGTAGCTATTGTAATAGGTATCATGGTGCTGTTGGGAGTAGTAGCTCTGTTCGTGCTCTATGCACTTCCAGCTATGAACGCAGCGCCCGCTGCACAGGAGGGTACGGCAATTGATCTAAACGTCACCTTGCCCGAACCAGTAGCAGCAGAGCCAGAAGCGGCTGCTCCAGCAGCAGAACCTGCTCAAGCGGAGTAGTATTTTTCTGTCTACAAACGCAAAACAGGCACCCTTCCGGGTGCCTGTTTTGCGTTTTATCTTATTGGCCGCGTCCCTTGTTTGCGAGCTTAATCGCAAGGCGCTTCTTGGTCTTTGGCGGACTCTTGCGAGGCGTCTTTGGACTTACTCCGTGTTTGCTTGATCCCATATCGTAATAATTTTATGTGTTTCCTCTAGACTACCACCGTTTGGCTATTTTCGCACGAATCGGGCCCGTGGTTCCCGACACTGAATCCGCGGTGCTCTGTACGGACCTTACGGACCTGCGAGGTTCATAGAAGACAACGTGGTGTGTCGTTAAGGTTGGAACAATTCTTCGGGGAGAAAGCGAACAGTCTGGACGGTGGGGAATTGCTTCGCGGTTGCTTCTATTTGTGCCCAGAGAATAGCAACCCTGCAGGAGCCACCAGTCGTTTTGTTACTTGGGTCGTTAAAAGTAAGTGTCGCAACTCCGTCGGTGATAGTAGCGCCTACGAGCGAAAGGCCAGAGAGAGGGAATTCGGTTTCAATACCAGACGCTCGCTCGCTTTCTGAGATCTCTCCGTGTAAGAGAAGCTGTATGGAATTTTTAAGTGGTGTATCGGTGCTTGGAATAACTCGCTCTACAGCAACTAGGCCGTTGCTGGTGCACTGCACTCCGCCCGGGCCTTGATCAAGAGCGGGGTTGTAGTAGTAGAGCTTGATGGGTGTACCCGTTTCTTCTGGCGTGGACGGCGCGTCTATTCGCTGCACGTAGAAGTAGAAGACTGCTACAGCAAGAACGAGTGCGCCTGCAGCCAATAGTAGGTATTTGTTCATGTTTTGCATTTGTATGCAGTATAGCAATTTCCTGGCAACTCTGGAAAAAGACCGCTGGCACCTTTCTTGTGTTGCGTGTAAGTATGTACGCTTTCTTACGGCTACAGTAGTAATCTCGCGTGGAGGGTCGGTTTACTTATTAGCGGATTTTTTGAATATGGACAACGAAAAGCAAGTAGAAGAGTGTTTAGTAAGTGCAAATAAGCAGGTTGAGGATTCTGAGGTAAGGGCAGAAAAAATTGAGGAGAAAGTGGAAGGAGCGATTGAAGCCGTTTTGAATGGCCACAATGAAGCCACGATAGCTCATATTGAAGCGGCAACCGTTCACGCGGATGCCGCCGATACACACATACGCATAGCCAAGGAAAACGCCAACAAGGGCGCTACTCGCACGCACGTAGAAGCCGCCGAAGTACACAAAGAAGCAGTGGAAGTTCACATTGAAGCCGCTGATGAGCACATGGAAGCTGCTCAGGAGTTGGCAAAGAAGTACCCGCCTTCTATGTAGTAGCGAAGCAAACAGAAAAACCCCTTTCGGGGTTCTTCAATTTGCTCCGCGGGCAGGGACGTGAGTACACTTATCGCCCGCGACTCTCTGTCTCGTCGTCACTCGCCAGAGGTCTGCACCACATGAGTACTTCCAATTTCTAATCGCTGCACTCAAGAAATTTAGGTCGGGCACCACCTCGCTGGTTCTGCCTGCTAGCAGAACCTTGCTCCGGTGTTCGATCCCTGCCCGCGGAGGAAATAGTAAAGGCCCAATGCTTACGCATCAGGCCTAACTATTTCGAGCTCCGCGGGCAGGGATCGAACCTGCGACCAAGCGATTACACGTATCTTATCGTTTCCGAAAAGGGTGGACTATATCATCGCCCGTTCCTGTGAACTGGGGCGGGAGGCGCTTCCGATCGCTTTCGCGACAGTACTCTCTTGCGAGATAGTCTCTGAACCTTCAATCCGATTGCTCGGAAAGCTTGGCTGCTGATTACCCTCGTCTTTCTCGTTAGGGCTTCCAGCAATTCACCTCCTTTTCATCTCCGAATTACTTCGGGGAGCTGCGTAATGTTGTCGTGCACTTCAGAGTGACAGTTTGCACATAGGAGAACACATTTCTCCAGTTCCACGAGCGTCTTTTTCCACGACCTTGTTATCCCTTTCATGGAGAGACCGAAGTCCTTCTTAGTTGGGTCAAGATGATGGAAGACCATTGCCCGTTTACACCGATCATATCCACAAATGATGCATTTTCCGCCACCGTACTCTAAGGCCATTTCGCGAAGCTTCTTTCGTCGTTTCGCAACCGCCTTCTTTAAGTACTCAGCACGATCAGCATAGGTTCGTGTCTCTGGCATACTTTACTGAGTATACTATTGACACACGTACCACAGTCGCTTGCTCTACCACTGAGCTACCGCGGAATGTCCCGCCCTCACCCGAGAGCATGAGCGGTACTTGGGTATTCTAGCGTATTTTCTGGAGGAGGCAATTGTAGCCTGTTGACCAGGACCAACTAGAGGGGTAGGCTCCGGGTAGGAAATCATCGGGGAGACCGTGCGTGAACCATTCAGACAGTCTGTACACCAAAGCCATGGAGCGGAAGCTCCTGGTGGAGGGGATTCTCGAGCGCCTTGCTCGTGAGGAAATATCCGAAAGAACTGCGCGAAAGCAGATTGCGATCTTCATCGGTCGTGGCATCTACGCCTGTCAGTCGCACCATATGGGGGAAGCTGAGGAGCTATTTGATGTGCAGCAGGTTTCCTTGGTGCTTGGGAGGGCGGAGGGATTTGTCGTTGCTATCCGCCGTTCGGGTGAATTCAAAGGAGAGACGGTACTCATCCCGTTTTTTGACGGCGGGATGGGATTCTTTGGAGTCGTCTCGCGGTCTGACTACCGGGGCCCACGGTTCATTCGTCCTCGCATGAGGAAAAGACGCATACAACAACTTCGTGCAGCGGCCTAATGCCGACAAGCGCTCCGGATCCAGTAGGCTCCGGAGCGCTTTCACTTTGCTATACTTACCGTATTCGCTAATTACATTTTCTATGCTCACACTCTATGTCAAAACAGGATGCCCGTATTGTGCTAAGGTGCTCGCCGTAGGTGAAGAGCTTGGCCTTGAGTTCAAAATAAAGAACGTAGAGGATCCTGCTATTGAGACTGAGCTCGTTACGCGCGGAGGGAAGCGCCAGATGCCGTACTTGGTGGATGGCGACGCTGCCATTGAGATGTACGAGTCGGACGACATCATTGCGTACCTGCGCAGTACTGCTGCAAAGCCCGAGTAATGTACGTACGTGTCCACGCAAAGCCGGGAAGTAAAAAGGAGAGCGTGGTGCGCGGTAAGGAGGGGGAGTTGTTCATATCGGTACGTGAGGAAGCAGAAAGAAATCAGGCCAACCTACGGCTTCGTGAATTGGTAGCATTGGAGTATGCGTTACCGCTACACAAGGTGCGCATACTCTCCGGGCATCACTCACCAGTGAAACTATTTATTCTAGATACTGACTAATATATGCAGCTACAGTTTAAAGCAACTAACTACGAGATAACTGAGGAGGCGCGAGCATCCTTTGAAAAGAAACTTTCAGCCCTTGAGAAATTTGATAGAAACGACACGGCGCACGTGTATGTAGAACTTGGTCGCGAGACCGGAGCGCACGCCCATGGAAAGGTGTGGCGAGCAGAGATTAACTTTGATATGGAGGGTGCCCGCCTACGTGCTGACGCAACAGAGGAGTCACTGGAGGACGCGGTTGATAGTGCTATTGCAGAGTTATCGCAAGGACTCCGCACACACAAATCAAAACAGGAGACGCTCAGTAAGCGGGGAGGTCGTATGCTCAAATCAATGCTCCGTGGTTTCCGCGCATAATTGCGAAAGAGTATCCTACTAGGTAGGATGCGTCTGGAAGGAGAATCATCATGCTAACGTTTGAAAGCTTGCTCGCAGCAAGCAGGGTCAGCGACGGCCCCCACCACCGTGCGGGCGGGCCGCTCACCAAACCCATTCCGAAAGTTCCAATTCGCAGGAGGAACCTGTTAGCAACTGCCGCACATGTCGTGGTTTCTGACGAAACAAACGAAGTCGCAGTTGTAGTGCTCGGCGCCAAAGCCTGACGAGAACGGCCTGCTCCAGTTGGAGCAGGCCGAGTCTGTTATTTCAAAAAGTCTTTGTAAGACATTTCTTTCTTTCCTTCGGGAATTACACGGTCGGGTGTAAACACGGTACCGTTAAAGCTTGCGGTCAGAATCTTCACGCGCACTCGCTTTCCGTGGCGGTCGGCAAAGAAGTAGGTGCCCGGAGACTCTGCAAGGGCACGATAGGTGTTCCAGTTCTCTCGCGCATCATCTTCTAGGTTAAGCTCGCCCTCAGATTTAAGAATCTTTCTAGAGTGCGTTGCAAGTGCGTGGTCCTGTGGGATAGGGACGGCTGTGCCGTTCTCAAATGATGGAAGGAGGGAGACTAGAAGTTCAGCACCAATGGCTACCAAGCGCGGGCGAAGTTCACGGGTCGTTTCGTTTTGCTCTATAGGTACTTCCACGCTTGCGAGAATGTCGCCTGCATCAAGTTGGTACACGAGCTGCTGAATAGCTACGCCGGTCACACTCTCGCCATTGCGTAGCGCGCTCTCCACCGGAGACGCTCCACGATACTTTGGTAGCAGGGAATAGTGCACATTTATAAGTCCCTTCGGAAACGACTGAATAAGTGACTCTGGTAGTATCTTGCCGTACGCAACCACGATGCCGTAGTCACATCCATAGGAGGCAACCTCTGCGACTACTTCCTCGGTGATCTTTGTAGGAGTGATCACAGGAATACCGTTTGCCTGCGCTACTACTTTTGCTTCGCATGGAGTGAGTGCCATTCCTCGTCCGCGTGGTGCGTCGGGGGAAGTTATCACTACACTTGGGCGATACCCATGTTCAAGCAAGTAGGCGAGTGTGTCGCTCGCTACATAGGGCGTTCCAAAATAAGCAAATGATTTAGTCATCGTGTTCTGCATTTCTGCGCGCACGGTGCTCAGCAACAGACACCAAATCAGTGGCGTGGTCTATAAAAAGCATGCCGTTTAAGTGGTCAATCTCGTGCTGGTATGCCTGGGCCAAAATGCCGCCCCCGCCGCGCTCAAACCAAACGCCCTGTGCGTCTTGCGCCCTGACGGTAGCGCGGTTGTAGCGCATGGTCTTACCAAAGTGCGTTTGCACGGACAGACAGCCCTCGTCCACTTCAACGCGACGCTTGGACGTGCGGACGATAGACGGATTAATAAACACGCCGACCTCGGGAGCAGGTTCTGGCTCTCCCTCCGGAGGTGGCGGGTTCATGCGGTCAAACCGTACGATAAATATGCGGTAGAGAAGACCAATCTGTGGCGCAGCAAGCGCAACGCCATTCAACTCCTTATCGAGCGCAACTTCCATGTCGTGGAGCATGCTAGAGAGTTCAGGCGTGCCAAAGAGCTCGTCTGGAACGGGCTTGGAAGTTTCTCGCAGTACAACGTCCTGCTCTGGGTTTGCGGTCTGTAGAATTGTTTTCATATCCTTGTGCGCACTATAGCAAAAAAATATCGCACCGGCCCGAAGGACGATGCGAGGGGGTAGTGATGCGCCACCGACGTGCTCTGGATGACTCCCAGAGTCATGAGGTCCGGCACTGCCGGTGACGCACCGTGCGGTGTTCCGCACCACTGTATTGCTCCAAAGGCCCATCTCGCCGTTCTGGCGGAGGCTGACACCAGTTAGGCTCAATTATACCTGGCCCCCTTTGCAGTACAGAGGAATCACTACTAGATCAGATAACCGTTGTCGAGGCGGCATCAAGGTATCCAGCAAAACTGATTCCAAGCAATATATACTACGCAATAGTAGTTCCGTCAAGTATTAAAACGGCTGCTCGCTGTGCTCCTTCACGTGCTTTTTAGGATCTATTTCCCACCAGAACTTCTTACTAAAATTCTTTGCTTTGCCACAGACACTTTGTAGGTAGTAGAGGTCCTGTGTTGGAATACCTTCCAAGATTTTTCCAATGCGGCCCATGGTGAGCTTGGGCAAGTTGTCGTTGGCGCGCGAGTAATTCAAATGCTTTTGAAAGTAGCGCATCAGCTCGCCACGTTCCGTTTTGCGTGACTTCAGAAGGGTAGCGCGCGGCAGAATGTCGCCGATACGCTTCATACCACCTGACAGTTCGTTATCCATTCGTAGCTTCAATTGTAGCGCCAATAGATTGCAATCGCAGTACCAAATCCTCGTACCCACGATTAATCATATATATGTTGCGCAGCATTGATTTGCCCTCGGCGGCGAGCATGCCAATCAATAGAACGGTGGCAGGGCGAAGTGCTGCAGGGCACATAAGCTCGGCTCCGCGTAGGTGGCGGGGGCCAGTTATTTGCACACGGTGTGGATCAAAGAGGAGTACATCTGCTCCAAGCTTCTCGAGCTCAGTGTAGTAAATGGCACGGTGCTCAAACACCCAGTCGTGAATAAGGGTGGACCCTTCCGCTTGGGTTGCAATGACTGCAAAGAACGGCAAGTTATCAATATTAAGTCCGGGGTAGGGGCGCGGGTGAATTTTCTCGGGAAAGGCCACTAGGGTGGACGGCTCAATATGAATGTCTACCAGCTTGGTGATACCGTTTTTTGCAAGGCCTGCGTCCTCTAGACGAAACTGCAACCCCATCTTCTCAAGCACAAACAACTCCACCTCAAGAAACTGGATAGGAGCTCGGCGAATGGTGAGCGCGGAGTGGGTGCTCGCCGCTGTTGCTATAAAGAACATCGCATCAATCGGGTCCTCGGCAACCGCGTAGGTAATGTCCTGGTTAATGCTTGCGAGGCCAGTCACCGTCAGGGTGGTGGTACCAATTCCTTCTATCTGTACGCCAAGCGCGCGCAAGTAACCGCACACTTCCTGCACCTGGTAATTTGCTGACGCGTAACGAAGCGTGGTGGTACCCGCCACACCACTTGCTGCAAAGAGTGCGTTAATGGTGGCGGTGTCGCTTGATTCATAAAACACAATTTCAGCAGGGGACAGACCATCGTGCGAAATAGCGAAGCGGTCAGAGAGTGTTTCAATAGAGACCCCAAACTTTTCTAGTGCCCACAAGTGCGCGCGCACCGAACGCTCGCCCAAGGTGCAGCCACCTGATTGTGGAATATCAAAGGATTGAAGCTGGTGCAGGAGTGGACCGATGAACATGAGAATGCTGCGCGTACGCACGGCAGCAGCTTTATCAAGTGTTTCAAGTTGGAGCTGCTCGGGTGGAGTAATGGTGAGCGTCCTTCCTTCCCACTCACAGGAAATACCAATGGACCGAAGTACTTCTATGAGGCGATTCACTTCCTCAATCTTTGGCATGTCCTCTAAGGTAGTGACCCCGCGATTCAAGAGTGAACCCGCGAGAAGCGCCACCGCACCATTCTTGGAAGAATTGGTAGTGATGGTTCCACTCAAGGGTCGGCCACCTTCTACGACGAACGTACTTCGGTCACTTGTAGCCATGGCTCAATTCTATAGGAGGAAAGGGAACAGAGCTACCTGGGGAGATGCTTGTTTTGAGCTCTCGCTCGAAGCGGGGTATGATAGCCAGACGATATGGCAAAATTCTCTCCACGTCTTGGCATAGACCTCGGAACCACAAACGTGCTCGTGTTTCTGCCGGGGAAGGGTGTGGTTCTGAACGAGCCCTCCGTTGTTGCGGTTTCTACCGAGAACAACCGGGTGCTCGCCATTGGCGCAGAAGCAAAGGCAATGATTGGGCGCACGCCAGACTCCATCATTGCGTACCGACCGATGAAGGACGGAGTGATTGCGGACTACCGGGTGACGGAGGCCATGCTTCGCTACTTTATTCGCAAAGCACTGGGTAAGTGGAATCTGTTTAAGCCCACGGTGCTGGTGTCGGTGCCTGCCGGAGTGACGAGCACCGAGAAGCGCGCGGTGGTTGAAGCTGCGGTGAAGGCGGGGGCAGCTGACGCGTACGTAGTAAAGGAGCCAATTCTTGCAGCCATTGGCGCAGGTATTCCTATCCACGAAGCAATGGGTCGCATGGTGGCAGACATTGGTGGAGGCACCATTGATGTGGCGGTGATTTCACTCGGAGGCATTGTGGCGTCCACTTCTGTGAAAGTGGCAGGGAACAAGTTAGACCGTGCAATCGTGGACTATATGAAAAAGCAGTACAACCTGGCTATTGGCGACAAGACTGCTGAGGAGATAAAAATTCAGATTGGTTCTGCCGTACCAGTAACGGAGGAGCTTTCTATGAATGTGAAGGGACGTGATTTGGTGACCGGACTTCCACGCACCGTTGAACTTAAAACAAACGAAGTGGTGCAGGCCCTTAGCCGAGAGCTCCGCGATATGATGAATGCGATTCGCAAAGTGCTCCAGGAGACGCCGCCGGAGCTTGCAAGCGACATCATTGATAACGGCATTATTTTGACCGGAGGGTCTAGTCAGTTGCGCCACCTGCCAGAGCTTGTGTTCCGACGTACGGGGGTAGAGGCAAAGCTCGCGCCCGACGCGTATTTCTGTGTTGCGCGCGGGACAGGGGTGGCGTTGAAGCATTTGGATACCTACAAGCAGAGCATCATCTCCAAGAAATAGGTTCGCACCGTCAGAATCCGCACCTGCTTTGTTGTGAGATATCACTCACTCATCACCGTACTGTCTAGTACGGCTCTTCGTTCGTTCCTCTCACGCCTCGCATCTGCATGATTCTGGCGGCGCTCAAGAAATGTTTGAAGAAGTAGAACGGGCCCCCGCGCAAAAGCGCGGGGGCCCGTGTCGTTCTTCAGGTGCCTTGGAGAGTCTCCCTCGGGGCGTCCTTGGTGACGGAGAGTCCGTACCCGGCCAGCTCTTCTGCCATGCAGAAGACGAACGCTTCGTCCTGATGCTGTCGATACAGCCAGTCAGACTCGTTCGGCAGGCGAGCAGTGCCCGCCGCTTTCGCCACACACAGAGGCTTGGCCGCGAGGAATGCCCCAGTCACGGATTTCTCCGTCACGTCAGGACTTCTCTCACCAGTCACGAAAATGCCCGGCGGAGTGTACTCCTGGCTGGGTTGCTGGACGGTGTCTTCGGCGTGAGCTGCTCCTGCAGAAAGCAGGGCAGCCAGTACTAAAGGTACGATGCGCATGTTGGTTTCCTCCCTTTGTGCGCGCGAACTGGGGCCTAGTATACAGCACCCCTGTGCGTGCACTACAATGAGCATCATGGCTCATGCGCTCGTAGTAGAAGGACAGAGAGATAGTGCATTACGTACACTGCGTGCTCACGCGGCAGAGTTGCTCGCTATAGTGGGCGAGCCGCACGCAGATTTTGTGGTATTTGAATACGGCTTGTTCTCGGTAGACGACGCGCGCGCAGTCGCTCAGTTTGCAAGCAGTGCGCCGGTAGTGGGAGACACCAAGATGGTAGTGATTATGGCGACACGCATTTTTCATGAGGCACAGAACGCGCTCCTGAAGTTATTTGAGGAACCTCCGAAAAGTGTGGTGATGGCTCTCGTTGTTCCTTCGGTAGGGCAGTTGCTTCCAACACTTCGTTCACGCGTCGTTGTCCTGAGTTCAGACAGTACCTCTACGTCTCCCGCACGGGCATTCATCGCGCTGACTCCCGAGGCTAGAGAGAAGTTCCTGGGTAAACTGCTTGATAGAACAAAAGGAGACAAAGACGAGGATAAGCAGGCTGCGCGCGGCGAGCTGCTTGCGCTTGTTGAGGATTTGATTCGGGAGACGTATCAGGCAAAAGAGAACGCGAGTGAGAAAGATATGGACTCTCTGAACGCATTTCTGGAAGACCTATCCGCCTTTCTTCCCATACTGCATGAGCGCTCTGCGCCGCTCAAGCTGATTGTGGAGCATCTGCTCCTAGTGTTTCCACGGTCTCTCGCATAGGGCGTGTTTCTGGTAGACTATAGGTATCTATGGCATACGACTTTTCTAAACTAGACGCAGCAATTAAGGAGACTGATGAGTGGCTCGCTCGCGAGTACACGGGTGTGCGTACTGGCCGTGCAACGCCTTCAATTCTTGACGTCATTAAGCCAGAGGCGTATGGCACTCGCAGCCCCGTCTCACAGCTTGCAAACATAAGTGTTGAAGACGCTCGCTCCCTTCGCGTTATTCCCTGGGACAAGACACTGACCAAGGCAATTGAAAAAGCCATCACAGACGCCGACCTTGGTGTGGGTGTCTCTACCGACGAGATGGGACTGCGCGTGACGTTCCCTGAACTTACGGGAGAGCGCCGTGTGATGCTTACCAAGCTCTCTCGCGAGAAGCTGGAGACGGCAAAGGTGACGCTTCGCGGACACCGCACCGATGCGCTTAAAGATTTGGACGCTGCTGAGAAAGAAGGTGGAATGGGTGCAGACGACCTGAAACGCCTAAAGGAAGAGGTGCAGAAGAAAATTGATAAGGGAGTGGAAGGGCTTGAAACGCAAGCAAAGCGCAAGGAAGTTGAAATCGCAGCATAATGACACTCCTCGTATTCATTCTCGTTCTAGTCGCACTCATTGTGGTGCATGAATTTGGGCACTTTGTGGTGGCCAAACTTTCTGGCATGCGCGTAGACGAATTTGGCATTGGGTATCCGCCGCGCGCGTGGGGATTTAAGCGAGGGGAGACTGAGTACACCCTGAACTGGTTGCCGTTTGGAGGGTTTGTAAAAATATTTGGGGAGGACTTGGAGGAAAAGCTTCCAGGAGCCGCGCCCACGGTAGGCGACCCACGTTCGTTTTCTAGTCGCCCGCGTATTTTGCAGGCACTCGTATTGGTGGCCGGTATCACCATGAACCTGCTGCTCGCGTACGTGCTTATCACCGCGACACTCATGATGGGAACTCCGCGTGCGCTTGAAGAGAGCGAAATTGCCGGAGCCAAGGACGTATCGGTGGCAGTGGCGGGCGTGCTACCGGGCTCTCCAGCCGAGCTTGCAGGGCTTAAAGCAGGGGACTACGTGAAGAGCGCTCAGGTTGGGGAGCAAGCCTGGAGCGGAACTGACACCGAAGGCTTTACCGCGCTTGTAGCTGGGGACACAACAGGAGAACCTATCGCTATTACCGTTGTTCGCGGTGAGGAGGAGAAGGTGTTAACGGCAACGCCAACGGGCGGCATCATCGCGGCTGACCCAGAGCGTAAGGCGCTTGGCGTGCAGCTTGGCGTTGTGGGTGTTGTCCCAGTCTCACTGCTTGAAGCGCCTGTTCAGGGAGCCATCTTTACCTGGGAGATAACAAAGGCGACCGCGGTTGCGCTCGTTGGATTCTTTGCGAGCGTGTTCACACTCTCTGCGGACCTCTCACAAGTATCGGGCCCTGTTGGGATTGCGGGAGCAGTGGGGCAAGCATCCTCCAACGGACTTGCAGCACTTCTAAGTATCACTGCGCTTATTTCTATAAACTTGGCGCTCATAAACATTCTGCCCATTCCCGCGCTTGATGGAGGACGTCTTCTCTTTGTGGCTATTGAAGCACTGACGAGAAAACCTATAAAGCCGATAGTGGCAAATGCGGTGAACACGGTTGGCTTTGGGTTCCTTATCCTATTGATGGTGGTGGTGACCGCGAGTGACATTTTCAAGTTGTTTTGAATGAGTGCCCAGAATCCCAATTCTCTACAAGGTTGAACCTTGCAGAGGCGATATTGTAATTTTCTCGTA
Source organism: uncultured bacterium (assembly GCA_947085985.1). Classification (GTDB taxonomy): domain Bacteria; phylum Patescibacteriota; class Minisyncoccia; order Phycocordibacterales; family Phycocordibacteraceae; genus C7867-001. The sequence goes on from CAMTYL010000003.1 coordinate 98,827, forward strand.
TTTATTGCATAGTTGCGCCGGGTGGTCTTACTGTGAGGCTGCCATAACCATAGTCGATTCCCACAGAGGATAGACGATTGGAGGATACGATGGCTTGTGTAAATAGTGCCGCTCTCAAAAGGCGTCGCGCGGAGCTACTGGAAATTGCTGATCATAGCGTTCTCGTGCGGTCCGAATTGCACATAGATCACTCGGGCTGTGAACGATTCCTGGGAGAGTTTCTTATTGCTCCCAAATTAAGGAGCGCTGAGCCCAGGTATCTGCTGAACGTCACGGTGAACACAGAGATGTACGGGCGGGTGAAAACTCGCGTTGGTAGTTTTCATTTTCATCCCCAACACAAGGTGAACGACGCCGCGAACGTCATAGTGGGCCTGTGGGCATCGCGCGATCTTGGGGACGAGCGTTCCTCCAGTTTCCTGACACCCAGCGCATTCGTAAGTGTCTTGAAAAAAGGCGACGCGTTCGTCTTACTGCCGCCTGAGAGCATATTCCTACAGCTCCACTTGGCTGTTGTTACTGGCCACCTGGGCTCTTTGTTTCAGAGCTGGCGCGACGCCTGGAGGTCGCCATCCGCTGAACAGGAGAAGCTGCTAGAAGCCACCCACATACTGACCGACCGGCTTGGTGCATTTGTCTGTCAAAGCCGCAAACGCGTTCTCGCACAACTGATCCTGTGAACAAACTGTCGAAGGTCGTCCCGGTTTCCGGGGCGGCCTTTCTCTTTTTGCCCTCTGGATAGAGGAGACGTATACTGTCCCCATATGCGGCAATCACAGCTCTTCACCAAGACCAGGCGCGAGGCTCCGTCAGACGAAGTTTCAAAGAACGCCCAGCTCCTTATTCGTGCAGGATATGTCCACAAGGAGATGGCGGGAGTCTATGATTATTTGCCCCTTGGTCACCGCACGCTCCAAAAGATTGTTCAAATCATCCGCGAAGAGATGAACGCCATTGGTGGACAAGAGTTGTCACTCACTGCGCTGCAGGACCCTGCAGTGTGGAACAAGACAGAGCGTTTTGACGACGACGTAATTGATGTGTGGTTTAAGACGGCACTTAAAAATGACAGCGTGCTCGGCCTTGCCCCTACGCACGAAGAGCCACTCACTAACGTGATGCGCGATCACATTTCGTCATACAAAGATTTACCTACCGCGGCGTATCAGTTTCAAACAAAGTTCCGCAACGAACTGCGTGCGAAGTCTGGCATTATGCGTGGTCGCGAATTCCTCATGAAGGACTTGTACTCCTTCTCTGCAAACAAGGAACAGCACGACGAGTTTTACGACAGGGCTGCACAGGCGTATAAAAACGTATTTGCGCGCCTTGGTATTGGAGACCAAACCTACTTCACCTACGCAAGTGGTGGCTCGTTCAGCAAGTACTCACATGAGTTTCAGACTATTTGTGACGCGGGTGAGGATACTATCTATATAGACAAAGCAACGGGGGTCGCCGTAAACGAGGAGGTATACAACGACCCTGAGGTGTTCGCTACGAGCGGGCTTGTTAAGGAGGCACTCGTGGAGGCAAAAGCGGCAGAGGTAGGGAATATCTTCACCCTTGGAGAAAAGTTTTCTGCTGCACTTGGTCTTGCCTACACTGATAGCGACGGCTCGCAGAAGAACGTGTTTATGGGCAGTTATGGCATTGGGCCCGGACGCCTTATGGGTACGATCGTTGAACTACTCTCAGACGAGAAGGGAATCGTGTGGCCTGAGTCGGTGGCTCCGTTTACCTATCACCTGGTCTCGCTCGGCGGGAATGATCAGGCTGTAAGCGAGTTTGCGGAGAAACTCTACGCAGACATGACGCTTGCTGGAAAGGAAGTGCTCTTTGACGACAGGGATACGCGTGCGGGTGAGAAGTTTGCCGACGCTGACTTGATGGGTATGCCTTGGCGCATTGTTATCGGGAAGGACGCCGTTGCAACCGGTGAGATAGAGCTTATGAATCGTAGTACGGGCGAAGTAACTAAAGTATCGCGAGCAGCGCTTGTGGGCTAAATCAGTATGGCTAAAAAGTTTTCAAAGAATTCATTTTTCTCGAGCGACATTGGGATTGACTTGGGTACGGCTAACACGCTTGTGTACGTGCGTGGTCGTGGACTCGTGATTAACGAGCCGTCAGTAGTGACCGTCAACGACAAGACGGGACAGGTGGTAGCGGTGGGGAAGGACGCCAAAGCAATGATTGGGAAAACTCCCTCACACATTCGTGCGGTGCGCCCCCTTTCTCATGGCGTTATTTCAGACTTTGAAGTGACGGAGGAGTTGCTTGCCTATCTTATTCGTAAAGCGCAGGGCGGACGTTCTCGCATGCTTGGGCCTCGTGTCGTGATTGGAGTGCCTACGGGTGTGACGAACGTGGAGAGTCGTGCGGTGCGCGACGCTGCCATGAATGCAGGAGCCCGCGAGGTATACATTTTGGAAGAGCCTATGGCGGGTGCTATTGGGTGTAAGTTGCCGGTGACAGAGGCCGTGGGCACTATGGTGCTTGATATTGGAGGCGGTACTACGGACATTGCAGTGATAGCGCTTGGTGGTTCGGTTGCGGGGAAGAGTTCTCAGGTAGCGGGCGATCGATTCAACGAGAACATCACTGATTACGTGCGCAGCGAATTCCAGCTGGCTATTGGAGAAAAGACTGCTGAGGATACGAAGGTAGCTATTGGTGCAGTGTTGCCGCTTGGGGAGCCTCTCTCGCGTGCCGTGCGTGGTCGTGACTTGGCCACCGGTCTCCCTCGCGAAATCACCCTTACCGACTCGCATGTGCGCGACGCACTGGCGCCATCTCTGGACGCGCTTATGGAGGCTATGAAGGAGGTAATTGAGTCAACGCCACCGGAGCTCCTTTCCGACGTTTTGGAACGAGGCGTCACGGTGTTTGGCGGGGGTGCGTTGCTGCGTGGCCTGCCCGAGCTACTTTCTAAAATGCTTGGTGTGCCGGTGCACGTAGCGAGCGACCCGCTCACTGCAGTAGTGCGCGGTACTGGTATTGTGACGGAGGATCCGCGCCCGTGGGTAGATACATTCATGCATGAAGAGGTCATCATTCCTAAGGGCTAAAGGTTTTGGACGGGGTGTCCGTCTGTTTAATCCCGCAAGTCTGCGAGGAGGCGCAATCGTGCTAGGTATTGTGGTCATTATCACCGTTGCTCGTGTCGTGTTTCCAAATGCATTTGTTTCTGCATTTACTCCGCTGTGGAAATCGGGAGACGCTGCTGCGGCGAGTGTGGGCGCTGTAGGTACATTTTTTACTGACAAACAGATGCTCGCGCAGAAAGTAGAGTCGCTGCAACAAGAGACGGGTGCGCTCATGAACGAAAACAGCGCACTCAAAGCTCGCTTAGAAGACCTCACTCGGCTCGTTGGCACACGAACTGAGCCCGCGCCCGGCGTACTTGCCGGCGTACTTGCGCGGCCACCCGTCTCTCCTTATGACGTGTTGGTAGTGGATCGCGGTACCCGACACGGAGTGAACAGTGGAGCTTTTGTGTACGGCGCAGGTGGAGTGCCGCTTGGTACCATTGCAGCGGCAACGGAGAATTCTTCACGCGTTCTCCTTTACTCTTCTCCAGGAAAAGAAACGGCCGGATGGATAGGAGAAGCAAAGATTGCTGTGAGTATTAAAGGACAAGGAAGCGGCGCCTTCTACGCAGAGGTACCCCGCGAGACCGGCGTAGTCGTCGGTGACCAGGTCTACGTTGCTGGGCCGGGCGCGCTCCCCGTAGGTGCGGTTATTAGTATTGATGCTAATCCAGCAGCCACGGAGGTTCGTGTCCGTATTCGCCCCGTTGTAAACCCGTTTAGCATCACTTGGGTAACGGTTTCCAGTCACGCTGGTTTATGATGCGCGCTGTACTCATAGTCTTCACGGCTATTTCGCTTGTCTGGCTTCCGTGGCAGTGGACCGTCGGGTTCATGATAGTTGTGAGTACTATGGTCCCTCTCGCTGGAATTGTGTTTGGAGTCCTGATTGATTTGGTATACGCGCCCGTGGGCATTGCCAGTTTGCCGCTTGGTGTTCTGTGGGGCGCGGTAGCATCACTCATTGGCTACCTGGTTTCGCGATTTCTCCGAGCGCGTATTATAAACGCATGAGACTCTTTCGTAGACGACGAGGACACCGAACGGCTCGAGAGATTGCGCCAGAGGACATTTTGCTAGACGCGGAGAATTTGCCTGATTTTGATCACGCGCGCCTTGAGGGAAGATTGGAAAAGCCGGTGCCGACCAGCACGTATCGGGGGGCACAGATTATTGTGGTGTGTATGTTGCTCGTCCTCGTGGGTAAAGCGGCGCATTTAGAGCTCGTGAAGGGTGCGGAGTACGCTGCCCAAAGTGAGCGCAATCGTCTACGACCAGAGGTAATTTTTGCGTCTCGCGGAGCTATTGTTGATAGAAACGGCATCGCGCTTGTTTCCAATCACGTTGGAGATGACAAGCGGATACAGCGCCAGTATGCGTCCCCAGGGTTCGGTCACTTGCTCGGGTACGTGTCCTACCCGAAGAAAGATTCTTCGGGAAATTATTATGATACCGAGATAAAAGGACTAAGTGGTGTGGAAGCAGCGTTGAACGATGAACTCGCTGGAGTAAATGGCAGGCTGTTAGTTGAAGAGGATGCACGAGGGAGAGTGCAGTCGCAGGGCACTATTTCGCCAGCCACCGACGGCGCTACCGTGACGCTCTCGGTTGATGAGCGCGCGCAGCGAGCACTGCACAGGGCCGTCGGTGGCCTGGCTGAAAGAATTCCGTACATGGGTGGAGCGGGAATTTTGATGGACGCACACACAGGTGAAGTACTTGCTCTCGTTTCCTATCCAGAATTTGACCCGAACATTCTTTCGTCGGGCACTCCTGCGAGCGTTATTGCTTCCTACCAAACGGACAGCAGGAAAGTGTTTCTAGATAGAGCAGTGGCAGGGCTCTACACACCTGGGTCCATCATAAAGCCGATGGAGGCTGCAGGAGCGCTGAGTGATGGCTTAATTACGCCAGAGACTACTGTTTATTCAAAGGGCTACATTAGTATTCCAAATCCGTATAATCCATCAAAGCCATCTATCTTCAACGACTGGAAGGCACATGGAAGCACTGACACGCGAGCTGCAATTGCTGTGTCTTCTGATGCATTCTTTTACTCAATAGGAGGAGGGTACGAGCACATAAAGGGGCTTGGCATTGAGCGACTGAAGTATTGGTATGACAGCTTCGGGTTTACGTCACCCACAGGCATTGAGTTGTTCGGAGAAAAGACGGGATTTGTGCCGACACCAAAATGGAAGGAGGATACCTTCAACGAGCCGTGGCGACTCGGCGACACCTACAACACTGCCATCGGGCAGTACGCAATGCAAGTGACACCGCTTGAGGCTGCGCGCGCGGTTGCGGCAGTTGCAAATGGTGGGAAGCTAGTGCGCCCCACTATTATTAAGGGAAAGCTACCCGAGGGGCAGTCCATAGCTATCTCTCAGCATGCGCTGCAGGTAGCACGAGAAGGAATGCGACAGGCGGTGACACACGGAACAGCAAAAGGTCTAAATGATCTCTCGTATGTATCGCTTGCCGCAAAGACAGGAACAGCGCAGCTTGGGTTCAACAATGAGTGGCATAACTCGTGGCTGGTTGGATTCTTTCCCTACGAAAAACCGAAGTATGTATTTGTAGTACTGATGGAGCGCGGACCGGCCAGTAACAGTCTTGGCGGGGTGTTCGTTATGCACCAATTCTTGCAAGAATTGCGTACAACTGCTCCCGAATACTTTCAGGAGTAGGCTTGTAGCACTCCCGACTGCGTTGTTGCAGAGCCTCTGCGATTCGTTCACCGTACTATGAGTACGACTCACTCACCGCTTCCTCCGCGCCTAGCAGACAGAGCACTACAAGCCTCCTCGGTTAGGAAGTGATCGCATCATTGACGCCCAGAAAGGGGCACGTACAATACGAGTAATTAGTCCGTTTAGCACAACTTCAGATGACCGAACAGGAAACCATGGTGAGTCAGGAAAAGTTCGACGAGATGATCGCCGAACTTGAAACGTTAAAGACCGTGCGTCGTACCGAGATTGCAAAGAATCTTGAGTACGCACGTTCCCTTGGCGACCTTTCGGAAAACGCTGAGTATCAGGAAGCACGCGAATTGCAGGCAGCTACCGAGGAGCGCATTCGTCGCTTGGAGGAGTTGGTGAAGCGCGCACATATTGTGACTGACGGAAAGAAGAAGGATGTCGTTGGTTTTGGCTCCAAAGTTGCGATAAAGCGCGAAGGAAGCAGCGAGGCGCACGAGTACACCATCGTTGGGTCTGAAGAAGCAGACATGCGCGAGCGCAAGCTTTCACACGTCTCACCACTTGGTGCAGCACTCATGAATCGCAAAAAGGGAGAAGTGTTTACGTTTGAGACGCCGGGAGGGAAGCAGACCTATACCGTAGAAAAGGTCTCCTAGTCTGAATTCTAGAATTATCCCATCTGCGTTGTTGCGGGTCCCGCACACCTCGCTCACCGTACTACTAGTACGGCTCGCGAACTGTGCCTCCCACGCCTAGCATCTGGGCAATTCTAAGACCTCTCTGTGTGTGTAGCGCCTTGTATTTGAGCGTTTCTTTCGCTCCTTATACGGTTGTATAGAAAAGGGCGGGTCCGTAGGACCCGCCCTTTGGCGTTGCGTCACGTGGGTGAACTCAGGACCCGATGATGCCGTGCCGTTCTTCGAGCGCCAGAATGTAGTCGGGCGACGGTCGGTTCATGGCCGGGAACTCGGGTTCCTTCACACCGCTGCCAGTCTGGTGACTCAGCACGGTGAGCTTTTTACGCGCTCCGCGGACGGCCTTGCCAAGCACCAGGGCGAATCTGCGCCTAGTCACATCGTCCAGGTTTTCGGGCTTGATGGGCCAGAGCGCAATGCAGATGCGCGCCTTAGGGGCCCAAGTGATTGGCGCCATTTGTAGCTGCGTGAACAGCGTTTCCGAGGAACCCACCGTCAGGAAGGTTGAGCGTCGCGGGACGGTGCTGTGGTAGCCCGGGATGCACATCCGCGACTCGTCGTAGATGAACAGTGGAATAGCGTCGGCGTCGTAGCTTACGTCACCCGTGAAGTGGGTGATGATGTCCAAACGACGTCCCTTGATGGTGAGCTGTCCGAGGACGTCGCGAGCGAACTGCATGAGCGGTTCGTTCCCGCGGGTAATCAGGGTGAGTTTTTCGTAACGAGTCTTCTGTTGCACGTTTTTCTCCCTCTCGTGCGTTGTGAAGGTACAAAGTGTTCTAGCGAACGAATCGGGGCTCCTGGCCGTTTCTGGTCAGGAGCCCCGATTCAAATTTCTTTCTGTGTACTTAGGAGGAAGAAATCTCAAGCGGAATCCTGACCGGTCGCAGTAGACCGACCAGAACGAGTACGCGCACGACGAGAATCTGTACCGCTTGAGTCATGTGTTCTAAGAATAAGAGCTTCACGAGGCATTGTCAATAAACCCAGCAAATATCTATATGAATGTGGGGATAACATGCACGAAGTGGGGCAGTGTGGCATATACTACCTAAGTAGTGGGATGAAGTGGGAAACTAGATTTTCCGCCATCCGCCTGCGCCCTACCTTCACACATGTTTATTGGCGAATACCGACACACCTTTGATGCAAAGAACCGCATCTCCCTCCCGGCGAAATTCCGGAAGGAACTTGGTACCTCGGTGGTGGTGACGCGCGGCTTGGATCATTGTTTGTTTATTTACCCAAAGGCAGCCTGGAAGAAGCAGGCTGCAGCGTTTGCGTCGCAATCAACGGGAAGCGCTGCAGGCCGCGGTCTTGCTCGCCTTATGCTTTCTGGTGCGTCTGAGACAGAGGTGGACAGCAGCGGGCGCATTTTAGTACCAGATTATCTAAAGAGTTTCGCAGGACTTTCTGACAAGAGCGTTGTGGCAGGCGTATCCGACCGTGTTGAAGTGTGGGACGAGAGCGTGTGGGAAGAGTACACCAAGAGCATTGAGCGCGATGCTGAGGCGTTTGCAGAAAAGCTGGGCGACCGTGGCGCGCTATAACACCATGACTACTGCTGCTGCCATTCGTCACGACACCGTCCTACTTCAAGAATCAGTAGACGCACTCGCCATTGCTCCTACCGATACCATCGTAGACGCAACACTTGGGGGTGCTGGGCACTTTGGCCTATTGCTGCAAAAGCTTGGAAAGGGAGGTGTGTTGGTAGGAATAGATGCTGACAAAGATGCCATCGCTCGCGCACAAACGGTTGTGGACGCAGTAGCAGAAGGGAGTCGCCCAACTGTGCACCTGGTAGAGGACAACTTTGGAAATTTCGCGAGCATCATGGCGCAGACGGGCGTCGCGAGCCCTGACAAGGTGCTCTTTGACCTCGGATGGAGCGGGTATCAGCTTGTGGCGGGGCGCGGCTTTTCCTTCAAGACGGATGAACCTCTCCTTATGACCTATGGCGACCCAGAAACGGCAGAGACGACCGCCTCTGATTTGGTTAACCACCTTTCAGAAACGTCACTGGCCGACATGATCTATGCACTTGGTGAGGAGCGCTTTGCCCGCGGCATAGCTCGCAGCATTGTTGCTATGCGAGAAAACGCCCCTATCACGACAACCTTTGCGCTCGTAGAAGCGATTGAGAAGGGAGTCCCAGGCTGGTATCGCCATCGTCGCCTGCACCCAGCAACTAAAACTTTCCAGGCCCTACGTATTGGGGTAAACGACGAGCTCGGCGTGCTTCGAAGTGGGCTGTCTGCTGCGCTTGCGTCCCTTTCTGTAGGCGGTCGCGTGGCGGTCATTACCTTCCACAGCATTGAAGACCGAATCGTGAAGGGCATGTTCCGCGACGCGGCATACGCAGGCGTGGGCACGCTCGTGTCAAAGAAACCGATTGTTCCAAGTGCAGCTGAGCTTTCCAAGAATCCTCGTGCACGCAGTGCCAAGCTTCGCGTGTTTGAGCGAGGAAATCTTGCAAGCAACGCGTTTACTACCAGCAACCTAACATCTGTATATGCCTGATCGAACTATCTCATTCCTAAGTTTCGTTGCTGGTGGCTGCGTCTTCGTGTACATCGGTCTCGTAATCGTGACGGTCACGTTTGCCGCAATTCAGACCGACTTGGCTCTCGCTGTTCGCGACACCGAAACGGAAATTGGTATGATTGAGACGCAATACTATGTGCAGGTGGGAGCACTCGCGGCGGTAGACCCCGCCAGCCTTGATTTACGTAAGCCATCCGTTGTCACGTACGCGACACTCGCACAGGCGCCAAGCCTCTCTCTTCGTTAGTACTGCGTATGCGAAGGGAGATACGAGGGAAGCTCCGCATCATATCACTCGGGTTGTTTGTGGTCGCGTCATTTCTTATGGTGCGCCTCTATTTTGTACAGGTGGTGAATGGAGCAGAGTACAGTCTGCGCGCAGAGCGTCAGTACATTTCTTCAAGTCAGCAGTTGTATGATCGAGGCTCAATTTTCTTCACACGTAAAGACGGCACGCTTCTCTCCGCAGCGGGACTTGGTACTGGCTTCACCATTGCCATAAATCCAACGCTCATTGAGAATCCAGACCAGACGTACGAAAAGCTTAGTGCATTCCTCACCGTAGACAAGGACGCATTCATCGCTCAGGCAAGTAAAGAGGGGGACCCGTACGAAGTGGTAAAGCGTAGGGTAGATGAGCAATTGGGTCGCTCCATTGAGGCGGCCAAAATTACCGGGGTGCAGGTGGAGCGAGAGCGTTGGCGCACCTATCCGGCCGGCAGTGGTGCCGCACAAAGCATCGGGTTCGTAGCGTATGGCGCAGAGGATGATGGAAAAGTGCGAGGTCGCACTGGACTCGAGCGATACTACGAAGAAGTCCTCAACAGGAAGGAGAATGGACTTTTTGGAAACTTCTTCGCTGAACTGTTTGCAAACCTAGACAGTGTGGTGGTAGACGCGTCGGTGGCCAGAGAGGCAGACATCGTCACGTCTATTGATCCGGTGGTGCAGGAAAAGGTGAGTCAAGTCGTACGCGACATTAATACGCGCTACGGCAGTATTGAAACCGGAGTGATTATTATGGACCCGAAAACAGGGGAGATAGTGGCACTGGACACATACCCAACGTTTGACGCTGGTGATTTTAGAAATGGGAACCCAGATCATTTCGGCAATCCACTGGTAGAGCACCGGTATGAGTTCGGCTCTATTGTGAAGGCGCTCACTATAGCAGCGGGTCTTGATTCAGGGGTGGTGACACCAGACACCACCTACAACGACACAGGCTGCTTCACCGTGAACACCAAGCCAATTTGTAATCACGACTTGAAGGCACGCGGCGTCGTGCCCATGCAGGAAGTACTTTCGCAGTCGCTCAACGTTGGCGCGTCCTATGTTGCGCTAAAGGTTGGTCACGATAAATTCCGGACATATTTTAGAAATCTGGGCATGGGGGAGGAGACAGGCATTGACCTCCCGAGCGAAATTGCAGGAGACATTCATAATATTGAGACAAGTCCTCGTGACGTGGAATACGCAACTGCGTCTTTTGGTCAGGGTATTGCACAGACGCCCGTACAGATGATTAAGGCACTCGGCGCGCTCGCAAACGAAGGACAGGTGGTCACCCCGCACTTGGTGGTTGCTAAGCGATTTGATACGGGTGTGCGCAAGGAGCTTGCATGGGGAGACCCTGAGCGCGTGTTTAGTAAGGACGCAACCGAGAAGACCACGCGCATGCTGGTGAAGGTGGTGGATACAAAACTTGCTGAGGGTAAACTTAAAATCCCCGAGATGAGTGTGGCTGCTAAGACGGGTACGGCCCAGATTGCAGCCGCTGGAGGTAAGTACTCCAAGAGCCTGTATTTCCACTCGTTCTTTGGGTACTTCCCAGCATACGAACCGAGGTATATCATTCTCCTCTACACCAGGCAGCCGCAGGGGGTCCAGTATGCCTCGGAAACCTTGACGCATCCGTTCATGGACTTGACCCACTTCCTGATTAACTACTACGCCATACCGCCCGATAGAGCCCCCGTCTCGTAACCATTCCCCGCGTATGAAAACATTCTTCAAACTCCTCGTCGCCTCTTTCCTCGCAGTACTTGCACGCCTGATTATCGCCAAGTACAAGCCGATTGTGGTGATGATTACGGGGAGTGTGGGGAAGACGTCTACCAAGGACGCAGTAGCCGCTGCACTTTCGGAGCGCTACTATTTGCGCGCAAGTGAGAAAAGTTACAACAGTGAGTTTGGCGTTCCGCTCACTATCATTGGTGCAAAGAATCCGTGGGAAAACCCCAGTGCGTGGCTTCGTGTGATTCAAGAAGCGCTTGCACTCATTTTGCTTCCCAGTCACTATCCGCAATTGCTGGTGCTTGAAGTGGGAGCAGACAGTCCCGGTGACTTGGCGCGCATTTTGGCAATGTGCACCCCAGACGCCGTGGTGGTCACAATGCTGCCCGAGATTCCAGTACATGTGGAAGCGTATGCGAGTCCCCAAGCCGTGCGAGACGAAGAGTTCCAGCCAGCGTACGCATTGCCTGCTGGCTGTCCGCTTATCATTTCAGCGGACGACGTGCATGCGCGCAAAATGGCTGCGCGCCTCTCGGCAAATGTTGTCACGGTAGGATACGCAGAGGACGCCAACCTGCGCATCACTGACCCTGTGTTTACGCCAAAGGGAATGAAGGCAACGGTGCACACCTGCGGTAAAACGTACGAGATAGTAGCAAAACAGGCACTTGGGCGCACCCAGCTCTACGCTCCCTGTATGGCCCTTTCACTTTCTGGCATGCTCCACATGACCACCGACGAGGCACTCAAGGGTCTTGAAAGCTACGTGCCTCCGGCAGGACGTGCTCGTGTTCTTTCTGGGTTGCATGGGTCCGTACTCATTGACGACTCCTATAACGCGTCTCCGGCGGCGGTAGAGGAGGCCCTCCAGGGCATGTCGCTGGTTCCGGGTGCGAGGCGCATTGTGGCCATTGGCGACATGCTAGAGCTCGGTCGCTACTCCATGGCAGAGCACGAGAGGATTGGTCGCTCGGTAGCAAAGCATGCGGACATGGTGGTTGCGGTGGGGGAGCGCTCGGTGGCACTACGCGAAGCAGCAATACAGGCAGGCATACAAGAAAAGGACGCACTCGGATTTGCAAACAGTAGGGAAGCCGCCACGGCTCTTAAGGAATTAATACGTGAGGGCGATGTGGTGCTCGTGAAGGGCTCGCAGAGTATCCGTATGGAGCGAGTGGTAGAGGCGCTTCTCGCGGACCCTGCAGACGCGAGACTTTTGGTACGACAGGATAGGGAGTGGAAGAGGAGGTAGGACTACAAACGCAAAGACACAGAAGTTCGCTTTCGGGCTGGCCGATTTCAATGCAAATTCAGACATCACGGGGAACCGGCGATTACGCCTCTCGGTCCTTACAGGACCTGTACACCTTGCGGATGATTTGTCGCAAAACTTCAAATCATGCTCGCAAGGTCTTCGATTCCCCGACGCAGCTTTCCCAAAGCCGCTTGAGGTCACAACGCAGAAAGCCCCTTGCGGGGCGTTTCTGGCGTTGTGACCTCACGGGGAATCGAACCCCGATTTGATCCGTGAGAGGGATCTGTCCTAACCGTTAGACGATGAGGCCGTGCATGTTTTATACCGTATAACCGCAAACTGCGCCAGAGGGATTGTGGGGGAATGTTGACTATATGTACAAAGTAGGTTATACTATATAGTACGTGCTTCGCTTCAATTCAGAGACAATCACAAAGGGGGTACTAGATGGCTGTAAAGATTGAGGGCCGTCAGGCCCAAACGGAACTAGACCTTCGGGTCGCTGTCCGTATGTTTCATCCGGGCGAGTTGTTCCTCGTCCGATTCGCGGTTGTTGCGGGTGTTCCGCACCTGGAGCAACTTGGCGACTTGGCGGAGGAGGGACAGCTTAAGATTCTTGAATGCCCCGGAAAGCCAGAACCAGTCCTCGGCGTCCTGGATTCTGGCACCTGGCGCGAGCCTCGTGCTCGCACTCGCCTGATCCAGATCGGCGCCACCTTCAACTGGGAGACATTCACCAAGCTCTTCCTGGACAAAAAGCTTATAGAGGCGATTACTCCATACGAGTAGGTGGAGAATCGCCCAAACATCTGGGCCCTGTCGCGAAAGCGGCGGGGCCTTCACACTTTTCATAATGAAACGCGCCCCAACCATTTCTGGTCGGGGCGCCGTCTTGTTCAGGTGGGCAGCCTGCTGGCGTCAACGGAGATGCGCGCGTCTAGAAAGCCGTTGCCGTCAGTGTCGCACAGGAGCTCTAGCTCGGTGACTTTGCACCAGGGCGGGATAGGCTGGCCGTCACGAAGAGCAACGATGCAGGCGGCGAAGCCGTTTATTGCGCGCCCCTGAGCCTGGAACATGCTCGCTGAGAAAAGACTTTGGCGGCGCGGGAGTTCGTCCTCGGCTGCGGGAATCACAACGGCGAAGAACCCTCCCTCAAAACTGAACATGGTGCCGTAGGGTACGGCGGTGTCGTTGGACATGGCGGTACTCCTTCTGACCGGTCCGAGCGCAGTCTAGCGTATTAGAATTGTTTCAGCCAGAGGCCACCTAGTAGCTCAGGTCTGTAGACGCCAATACGAGTGCGATGTATGGAGGCAGCTACTGCGCAGGTACCGAGTGCCTCTCCAATACGCTCTGCAAGGGTGCGCATGTAGGTGCCCGTGCCGCAGGTGACAGTAATTCTTATGATGCAGTATTCGCGAGGCTCTGTGGCAGCAAACAGTTCGCTCCAGCTACTGCGTATCGCGTCTTGGCGGAAGTCCTGGCCCAACCCTTTGCTCGGCTGCTCGTCGCGCGGCACGACACTGAGTGCTTTCTCTATATACGCTTGAATAGTTTCCGAGTCTTCGCTACGTATGCCGCGAAGAACAATACGGTGAATGGTTTCTGGATGCGTGGGGGCAGTTACATTTGTTCCTGTAAGTGCGTGCATGAAGAGAGGCACCCCATTCACGGTCTTTGATGAAAAGAGAGGGTACGCATGTGAGCGCGTACCAAGCTGCTGGGCCAGCACACGTAGTACTTCTTTCTTGCTAGGCGGCGCAGACTGTCCGCACGAGCGCGGCATGCCAAGCAGGTCGCCTGTATCAGTGGCAAGATCAAGGAGCACACTCACCTCGTACTCTTTATCCAGTCCCGTGTATGCGTCCTTTCGCTTGCACTCCTCACCAAGGAGAACGAGGAGCTTGCCCGAGGCGAGCGGGTCCAACCGGCCGGCGTAGGTTGCAGGCACGTTCGCGTACTTTGGGTGCGCTTGTTTCCACAGCGTAAGTGCTTCAAGTGGTGTCTGGCCAATCTTCTTATCAACTACGATAAAGCGCTTCATGGAGTGAGTGTAGCAAATAAAAATCTAGGGCCGACACGCGCTGCGTGCCGGCCCCGACTAAAGGCTGTGTGGCAGTCTAGCTGCCGTCGAGCTCGAGCGCGCGACCAAAGTGCTCGTCGCGCATGGCGTCGTACTGGTTGGCATCCTGCCAGTGGCCGTTTTGGCGACAGGCGTGCGCCTTGTCCTCCGCATCAGCGGCGGCAGCAAGGCTCGCTTCGAGCTCGTTATAGTTCTGCTCAGCCAAGATTCTCTCTCCCGTTCGTTTCCTGTCGCGCCCAAATAGCGCGACAAGTGCAAATCTAGCACAGTCCTGTAAAGAGGGCCAGTATGTAAATAGGAAAACCGCCGTGCGGAACGCGTTCTGCGTCCGAGGCGGTCTTGGTTTTCCTTAGGCTGCTCTTTGCGACCTAATGAGACGACAGTGTCGCTCGTCAACAACGCGCAGAACGAAACCACATTCGTTCTCGAGCGTTTCCTGGAGGTCGTACATCTCGAACCCGACTTCCACCTGGTTCCGGTTGTCTGCCATGCAGACAAACATGGTTCCTAGATAGTCGTCTTGCCGTTCGAAGGACTTCCCGCAGATGAGCGTGTCCGTCAGTAGTCGCTCAATTCCGGGGCGGACAGCGAGCCGTTGTAGCCCGTCGTCAGACGGGACAATGGCAATCGCAAACCCTTGTCGGTGCTGAGAATAGACGAGGTGCCCATGGTAGAAGGTGGTCACGGAATTACTCCTAGCTGTTTGAGTTGTACCCACTATCACTTAGAAAGGCCTAGCGCCCTTCTGACGCCAGTAGAACACAAAACAAAAATATTGGCTATGTAGCGACGCGCTCGTCAATGACCGCCTTCACGTCGGGGCCGTCAGCGCGTCCTGCAAACTCCTTCATTAGCATGCCCATGAACTTACCTGCGCCCGCCTTATCAATGGGCCCCAGCTCAGCAATTTTTGCGTCCACAATTGTTGCAATCTCCTCGCGTGACATGAGGGTAGGGAGGTAGGCGGCAATAACCGCGAGCTCGGCTATCTCGGGCTCTGCAAGCTCGGGCCTGCCTGCAGTAGTGAACTGTTCAATGGAGTCCTTGCGCTGATTTGCAGCTCGCTTCAATACCGCTAGTGCTTCTTCGTCGGTCAAGAATTCGTCTGGCTTTCGCTTCTTAGCAACCACCTCGTTGGTCATCATGGTGACGAGAGAGCGGACGGTGCGCAGTCGCACTTCGTCCTTTGCGCGCATTGCTTCAACTATTGAAGCTTTGATGGATTGATGAATAGTCATATGGGAAAAGAGTAGCATATCCCTTGCTATACTGTCCGTACGAATCTATGAACGGCTTTTCTTGGCACAGCACACATGTGGGCGAGGTTGGGCGCATGCTTTTGGTGGATTCCACTACGGGACTTTCTGAAGAGGAAGCGCTTATCCGCCACCAAAAGGGAGCTAACGCGCTCCCAAAGCCAAAGCCCACCCCTTGGTGGATGCTCGTGTTTCGCCAGCTCAAAAGCCCTATTGCATTTGTGCTCCTAGCAGCAGCCGCTACCACGGTGGCTATTTCTCATTTCACTGATGCGCTGGTGATTGCCGCAGCGTTGTTTGTGAACGTGATCATCGGAGTATTTCAGGAAGGGCGCGCCTCGCGCTCCTTTAGTGCACTTGCAAAAGGCGAGGCGGTGCGCGCAGTAGTACTTCGTAATGGTAAGCGTCAGGAAGTTGAATCTGAGACGGTTGTAACGGGAGACATCATCGTACTTAGTCCCGGCGTGAAGATTCCAGCGGACGCTCGCGTACTTGAGGCCAGCGGGCTTGAAGTGCAGGAAGCTGCTCTTACCGGAGAGTGGGTCCCCACAGAGAAGACGGTGGAGCCAGTTGCGGAGCACGCACCCCTTGCCGAGCGTACGTGCATGCTCTATGCCGGCACGCTTGTCACCAGCGGCTCTGGTACTGCCATAGTGGTGGCTATTGGTAGTGGCACTGAGTTTGGCGCTATCGCAGACGAGTTGGCGCAGTCCCGCCACACCGAGACTCCGCTTCAGCGCGATATGAAGCAGGTATCGCGCATTCTTCTTTTGGTGATTGCCGCAGTCATCTTGATTATCGTAGGTCTTGCAATTATGCGCGGACTGCCGTTCTCCGATGTGCTGCTTATGGCTATCGCGCTTGCGGTGGCATCAATTCCCGAAGGACTGCCGGCTGCAATCACGGTAGTGCTCGCACTTGGCATGGAGCGCATTCTAAAGAATGGCGGACTAGTGCGAAGTCTTCTTGGGGCTGAGACGTTAGGAGCAACCAGCGTTATTTTGACGGACAAAACGGGCACGCTCACTGAGGGAAAAATGGAGGCGGTAGGATTCATTACGCTAGGCAAGACCACCGAGACCATTGAGGGGGACACAGCACGCCGTATGCTTCGCGCCGCCATTTTAGTATCAGACGGATTCACCGAAGAGGTAGACGCACCCTCCACGGGTTCCGACAGTATCGTGGTTCGTGGGCGCCCCATGGACCAGGCCATCATTCGCGCTGGGCTTGAGGCAGGGCTTGCAGAAATGCATATGCGAAAAGAGGCACCACGCGTAAGTCAGCTTGCGTTCTCCTCGGTTCGCCGCTACGCGGGAGTAATCGTGCAGGAGGGGAAGAAGGCGAACACGTATATAAGTGGCGCGCCCGAGGTATTCCTAGAACACGCAAAGTTTCCAAAGAATGAGCGCGAGTTTTACGAAGACGCGCTCGGGCGCGCAGCTATGGAAGGGAAGCGCGTGCTCGCGGTAGGTCGAGTACCAAGCACCAAAACAGCGTTCCCTCACGAATACGAGCTACCAAAGTTTATTCACGGAGTAGAGTTGTATGGCTTCATCGTCTTCTCGGATGTTATTCGCAAGGACGCCGCGGAATCTATCGCTCACATTCAAAGCGCGGGCGCTCGCGTCATCATGCTCACGGGAGACAACCCAGAGACGGCCAGGTGGTTTGCAAAGGAGGTAGGTATTGCACAGGAGGGAACGCGTGCGGTCACCGGAACAGAAATAGCGAATTTAAGCGATAGCGACCTGTTGCTTTTGCTTCGCACCGAGCAAGTGTTTGCGCGCGTGTCGCCCTCTGACAAGTTACGCATTGCCCGTGTCCTGACTAATGCTGGTGAAGTGGTTGCCATGACGGGTGACGGCGTGAACGATGCGCCAGCACTTGAGGCCGCAGCCATTGGTGTTGCACTCGGTAGCGGAACCGATGTGGCAAAAGAAGCGGCTGATATTGTTCTTTTGACCGACAGTTTTTCCGTGATTACGCGCGCGATAGAAGAGGGAAGGCGTCTGCGCGACAACGTAAAAAAGCTACTTGCGTACATGCTCGCCACAAACTTCAGCGAGCTCATGGTCATTAGTATTTCTCTTGGTGCTGGCTTGGCGCTTCCTATTCTTCCTACGCAGATTATGTGGGCAAACCTTATTCAGGGTGGGCTTATGAATGTCGCGCTCGCGTTTGAACCACTCTACCCGTCTGCTATGAAGCGCTCACCAAAGCACCCTGACGTCGCAAAAATTGTGTCAAAGGACTTGCTGAAGCTTATTGGATTGGTAGGACTTCTTAGTGGCGGACTTCTGCTCTTGCTTCAGGCAGTACTCCTGGCAAATCAAGTGCCCGAGGCAGAACTGCGCACCGTCATGTTTGTGGCGCTTTCAATCGGCTCGGTGGCAGGCGCGTATTCTTTGAAGAGCTTTGGTACGCCACTGTGGAAACTCTCGCCTATGGGCAATCCGGTTCTGCTCATCTCACTTGGGGTGAGCGCGCTCATGCTCATGGTGGCGCTCTTTGTGCCGCCTGTTGCGGCAGTGATAAAGACGGTGCCACTTTCATTTGCCGATTTGTCTCTGCTACTTCTGTTTGGAGTCGGAAATATTGCCGTTATTGAGTTTGCGAAGGAGGTGATCTTTATTGGCCCTGAGCGCCGCCGTGCGCGAGGCAAGGCCCGCAAGGCATAATCAGACCATGGACCCGCTTGTCATTGGCCTTATCGTACTGGCACTCTTTTTCCTGCAGGGGGTGGGGCTGTACCTGTTGCTTCGCCGCAAGGAGCAGTCTAGGGAGGAAGACAAGACAGCGCCCCTTATGTTGCAGCGCTTGGAAAGTCTTGAGCGCTCGCTAGACTCGCGCATGGCGGAGAGCTCTCGCCAGATGCATGACACCATGCGCAGTCAGCTTGGAGAATCGTCTCGCCTCATTAAGGAAATTACCGAGGAGATAACCAGCGTGAAGGAAATTGGACGCGAGACAGGGAAGTTTGCGGAGCAGCTGAAGAACCTGCAGGACATTCTTAAAAATCCAAAGCAACGCGGAATCTTGGGTGAGTACTACCTTGAGACGGTGCTAAAAAATGTGCTGCCACCCGGCATGTTCCAAATGCAGTACCCATTCCCAAACGGCGAGATTGTAGACGCGGTGGTGTTTATTGATAAGAAAATTGTGCCCATTGATTCCAAGTTCTCGCTTGATAACTACAATCGGTATATTCACGCAGAGGGTGCTGAGCGCATCGCGCTTGAGAAGGCATTTGTAAACGACCTGAAACTTCGTATTCAGGAGACCGCAAAGTACATTCGTCCCGAGGAAGGAACTATGGACTTCGCGTTCATGTTTATTCCATCAGAAGGTATTTACTACGATCTGCTCACCAACCAGGTGGGAGCAGGGGAGGACGAAAACCTGATTCAGCGCGCAAGCGGAAAGTACAAAGTTATCATCGTCTCTCCTACGTCGTTCCTAGCATACCTTCAGACGGTCATGCAGGGGCTCAAGGCGCTTCAAATAGAGCAAAAGGCACTGGATATCCAAAAGCGCGTAGGAGAGCTAGGCAAGCACGTGGGAGCCTACGAGGAGTACTACAAAAAGCTGGGGAATGCGCTTGGCACGGCTGTGTCCCACTACAATTCCGGCTATAAGGAGCTTGGAAAGATAGACAAGGACGTCTACCGCATCACCGAAGAGAAGGTGGGAATTGACTCGCTCCTTTTGGAGAAGCCAGGAGCAGGCATTGATGATTAGTTCTCGTGTCCTTTGGCACGTCTAGATGTGTCAGCTACTATAGAGAAAGGTGCTCATTAGGGTGCTACAACACTAGCCCGAGAGGAACACAAGATGTTTGTTATAAGCATCGCGCTCGCCGCCCTCCTCCTTGTGGGAATGGCGCTTGTGGCAGATGGGCTCTATAGCCTTCGCAGTGACGGCCTGCGCACCCGCCCGCTAGTCGGACTTGTCCTTGGTGCGGCATTCATTATGTTCTCGCTGGGGTGGCTTCTGTCGGCACCGCCCGTCAGGGCTATGGCGACTGAGCCGGCGAGCGTGTCCCCGAGCGTAGCGCCTGGATACAAGCCCAACTACGACACCCCAGCGCGCAAGCGCTATAAAAAGAAGGAAGGGTTAGAGGTCGGTCGTTATGAGACCTAGCCACCACCAGGCCGCTCCCCACTGGGGGCGGCCTTTCGCGTAGTTGCTTGCTTTTTTTCCACAAACCGATAGAATACGCAGTATCTATGAATTACGCCGTTATTAAGACAGGAGGCAAGCAGTACGTGGTGACCCCAGGCGCTCTCGTTACTATTGAGAAGCTAGGTCGTGGAGCCGCTACACAGGAGGTGAAGAAGGGTGATACCGTCACCTTCTCTGAGGTGCTTTTGACTGACGACGGCAAGAAGACCACTGTTGGAACTCCTACACTAGAAGGTAAGACCGTCACCGCTACCGTGTACTCAGTTGGTCGCGCGAAGAAGATTGACGTGGTGAAGTACAAGGCGAAGAGTAACTACCTAAAGCGCCGCGGACATCGACAGCCGGAGATTAAAGTTAAGATCGATACGGTCTAATACGACAAGCAAAACCCGCCTCACGGCGGGTTTTGACTTTATGACGTACACGACTATGCTTGGAGATAGGCACTGGTCTTGAGAGGAAATATCATGCGCGAGAAGGAAACTCCTGCGTTGGTGCTGATCGGCAAGTATGCTGGCATCATGCTCCTGTTCGCAGGCCCCGTCTTTGTAGGATGGGTTGAATTCCAGGTCTACAGACTCTGGAAACACTTGAAATGAGCGGTCGGCTACAGCCGACCGCGTTTCTGTTATGTCTCCTTGCGGTTGTGAAGTGCGCTGGTGAGTGTGGGGCCGTCCGCGTACTCAAGCTCGCTGCCAGTGGCAAGTCCGCGACCAAGTTCTGAAATCTTAATAGGTCCACGAAGAGGGGAGAGAAGGTCACGCACGCGGTCAGCTGTGTGCTCGCCCTCGCTTGTAGCGGAAAGCGCCAGCACAATCTCGGACAAGCCGTTCTTGCTGCGCGCCTCTACGACGCGTATCAAGTCGCGCTCTCGTATCTGACCCTTTCCAGAGAGGGTAATCACTCCACCCAGCACAAAGTAGCGGCCACGGTATGCGTTCGCGCGCTCCACCGCAAGTAAGTCTTGGTCCTTCTCAAGCACCATGAGCATGGAGTCGTCGCGCGAGCGGTCGTTGCAGTAGGCACACAGGCCATCTGTTTCGGTTGGCGCAAAGCGCATGCACATGGTGCACTGATGAATGTCGTCACTTAGATGCATGACGAGGTCTGAGAGACGCGAGCGGTCAAAAGGACTGGTCTGCAGAAGATGGTACACAAAGCGCCTGGCCTGACGGGGTCCTATACCAGGAAAGCGTTCAAAGGCGCGGGCGAGGTCTTCAATGCGGTCAGACATAGAACTACGTGGTACGACTCTCTGGGGTACGAGTCGTTTTGCCCAGCGGCAAAACGCTCTCACTCTCGCTGCAGCAAATTCCTTCGCAGCCCCTCTTCAGCTCAGGAATTACCATGCTGCTGCAGCTGCGAGAGCCCCCATAGTTTCGTACCGACTCCGTTGTCTGTAAATACATACCAAAGAATTAGAACTCTGAACCCAGGTCGCCATAGCCTGACTTCTCCATAGACATAAAGCTCGTGCGCTTGTCGTCAAAGTACAGCTCAACTTTTCCGGTAGGACCATTACGGTGCTTTTCAATCATAATTTCTGCAATGTTCTTTCGGTCACTTTCCTGATTGGTACGGTCCTCACGGTGAATGAACATAACCACGTCCGCGTCCTGCTCAATGGAACCAGAGTCGCGAAGGTCCGAGAGCCTCGGCTTGCCCCCGCGCTGTTCCACCGCACGAGAGAGCTGTGAAAGAGCGAGCACCGGCACTTCAAGCTCACGAGCGAGCGACTTGAGTGAGCGAGAGATTTCTGTCACCTGTTGCACCATGGAGTCCGATGCCTTAGTGGTGGTAGGTGCCATCAGCTGGAGGTAGTCCACGATGATAAGACCGATGCCTTGCTCGCGCTTCAAGCGGCGAGCTACCGCGCGCATGGAGAGAATATTGTTACCTGGCTTGTCGTCAATATAG
The DNA here is from genome assembly GCA_947085985.1 of uncultured bacterium. Classification (GTDB taxonomy): domain Bacteria; phylum Patescibacteriota; class Minisyncoccia; order Phycocordibacterales; family Phycocordibacteraceae; genus C7867-001. The sequence goes on from CAMTYL010000003.1 coordinate 120,578, forward strand.
ATAGGAGCCTTGGACAGACTCTCAAGTGCGTCGCGAATACGGCTGAAGTCCTGCTCGTCGTTCACCGCACCGGTGCGAATCTTCCAGGAATTAACATAGCTCTCTGCGGAAAGCATACGGTCAATAATTTGCTCCGAGCTCATTTCAAGCGAGAAGATGCCCACGGGGGTGTTGTGACGAATGGCCGTGTTACGGGCAATATCAAGCGCAAAGGACGTCTTACCCACAGATGGGCGAGCGGCAAGAATAATAAGGTCGGAAGGGTGAAGACCCGAGAGGAGATTATCAAGCTCAGGGAATCCCGTTGGGGTACCGCGCACCACGTCCTGGTTCTTGGACATGTGTTCAATGCGGTCCCACGTAGCGTCCAGCTTGTCCTTAATAGCTACAAACTTGTGACTGGTGGAAGAGTTTGAAATGGCGAACACCGACTTCTCCGCAGTATCAAGTACTTCAATTGGGTCGCGCGCCTCGTCGTAGGCAGACTCCGTGATGTCGTAGGTGACATCAATGAGTGAGCGCATGAGGTGCTTGCGAGACACCAGGTCCGCGTAGTGACTAAAGTTTCCCGGAGAGGGCGCTTGGCCGGCAAGCTCAGCAATGTAGGCGCGGCCACCTACGCGTTCAAGCAGACTCTTTGCTTGCAAGCGTTCGCCGAGCGAGAGCATATCAATAGGCTCACCACGCTCAGTAAGCTCACGCATCGCCTCATAGATGAGGCGGTGCTTTTCTGCGTAGAAGGAGTCCGGCTTTACCAAGTCGGAGATATCATGAATCGCGTCCGGCTTTAAAAGAAGTGCGCCAAGGAGTGCACGCTCCGCGTCTAGGCTTTGTGGGGGGATGCGATTTACCGGAGTATTACTCATACTCCTAGTCTATCAACCTCGCACCCGGGTGACCACCGTCCCAGAAGGTGAGTCTTCCACATGATATCCCCTGTTTTGGATGTGGATACGAAGCTCGTCCGAGCGGGCAAAATCCTGAGCAAGCCTTGCGGTATCACGCTCTGTCACCAAAGCCTGTATATCCTCTGGAAGAGGTAGGAGTGCGGGAAGTGCGGGCGGGGTACATAGGCGTAGCCCAAAAAGCTCGTCGGCAATGCACACCGTGTCCCACACCTGAGCAGGAGGAATCTCATCGTCTTTCAGTGCTTCCCACAAGAGCGCGAGCGCTTGGGGAGTGCCTACGTCGTCGCGGGTGAGTGCGATTATTCGTCTGCTTGTCTCGCTCGCCGCTCGCCGTTCGCCCGAAAGTGCGCGCGCATCGCGACACAATCGCCAGAGCCTGCGAAGCGCCTCGTCACTTGCTGCAAGCGCGTCCCATGTAAAGGATAGGCTTGTGCGGTAGTGCGCCTGTAAAAAGAGATACCGAAGTGCAAGAGGGTGGTACCCGCGGTCTGCTATGTCAGAGAGGTACACATCGTTGCCCAGTGACTTTGATACCTTGGTGCCGTCAACGGTGAGGAACGCCTGATGTAGCCAGTAGCGAGCAAGGGGAGTGCCGTAGGCAGCTTGTGATTGGGCAATCTCGTTGGTGTGATGCACAGGGATGTGGTCAATGCCACCCGTATGAATATCTACCGGCTGTCCAAGAAGCGCGCGCGCCATAGCGGAGCACTCCACATGCCACCCTGGAAAGCCTACACCCCAGGGACTCTGCCACTGCTGAAGTCGAGAGCCGCTGCCAGTACTAAAGCGCCACAGTGCAAAGTCCGCAGGCGCATGCTTCTCCTTGTTGAGGGTGATGCGTCGCCCTAAGTCTGCTACTGCTGTTTCTTTGGTGTGGGGCGGATGGTGCGCGTCAAATGCTCCATACTCAGCAAACTTACCAGTATCAAAGTACACACCGTCACTTGTTTTGTAGGCATAGCCCTTCTTCTCTAGTAGTTGGGTGAGTGCGATTTGCTCCTGGATGTACTCCGTGGCTTTTGGAAAGCGAATATCGTCAACATCAACGCCAAGGAGTACGAGGTCCGTCAAAAATAGGTTGGTGTATTTGGATGCAATGTCCTCTGCAGACAGCCCTTCTCGGGTAGCGCCTACCTGCATCTTGTCCTCTCCCTCGTCTGCGTCCGCGACAAGATGCCCGACATCGGTGATGTTTATAACCCGCCGCACACGATAGTTTGCCTGGGTGAGGATGCGGGAAATAGTGTCTGCAAATACGTACGCGCGCAGGTTTCCAATCTGCGCTTTTGAATAGACGGTTGGACCGCAGGAATAGAGCGTGGCCACACCAGCCTTGTATGGGGTAAATATTTCCTTTTTACCGGTTAGGGTGTTGGTGAGTAGGACGGGCGCGTTACTTGTCGTTACTGAGTCTTTGCGCCGCCACAATGCAGGAAACCATTTCATGCGCTAACTATACCAAGACTTACAGCCATTTCTTAATTCTAAAGAAGGTGAAGAAACTAAGTGCCAACGCAATCATAATGCCAATTATTATCCAGAAGTCATGCGGGAGGCCCACAAGGGGAAGCATGTCGGTGTTCATACCAAAAATACTTGAAACCAAGGTGAGCGGGAACGTGACAAAGGCCATAATGGTGAGTGTCTTCATCACTTCGTTTTGCCCCGAGGAGAGGAGGGAGTCGTTGGTAATGCGAAGCTCGCTCGCCACCGCTCGGTAGGACGCGACAATTGCTGCGGCGTGGGCTCGCTCAGCTTCTATGCGGGACGCACGCTCTCCAAACGTCTTTCCAAAAAAAGCAGCAGTCTGTAGCTCGCCAAGGAACTGCGCAAGGGTCTCTCTGTGTCGCGCCAAAACAGTATCAAACCGGAGAAGTATACGACTGACTTCGGAAATCTTTCTGACCGTTACGCGCTCCTTTCCTGCGAATATATCGTCCTCAATCCTCTCGAGCATGCGTAACAGCTGTTCAGCTTCGCCACTTATGGCGGTGTATAGTCGCCGTAAAATTTGCTCTAGAAGTACCTGCGTAGAGAACGTGGTGCTGTGAGTGGCCAAAAGCTCCTCAGCCTCAAATACTCTATGGAGACTATGGAGAGACTGAACAACCTCATATCGCACCGTAACGAGGAAATTCTTACCAACGATGAAGTCCACCTCCTGCGCGCGTGCCACCTCACTACGTTCAATCGTGGGAAAATGGAGCACCATGAACTCGTACTCAGGGAAGGTAATACTGATGGGGTAGGGAGTTGGCGTGATTATCTCCTCTTCAATGCGGGAGTTAATATCAAACTCACTCATGACGTTACTTAGCTCCTCGTGGGTAGGAGATTCAAGGTCAATCCAGGTAACCTTGCCGCGGGTGTGTCGGGTCATCATGCTTCACACAGTATAGCCTGCACCGCGTGTGTAGGACGGGCATTACTCACAGTATAGAAAAGTATCTCTCGGTGGTAGTATGGGTATATCTATGGAGCGCGATCCACACTTGGTAGACGAGGAACAGCTTACCGACGAAGCCACAGCGTCGTCTCGGTCGCGTACGCGCGTGCCGCACATTGTGCGTACAGCGGCAGTGCTTGCGCTCGTACTCGTGGTTGGGTTTGCAGGCGGGCTAAAAGTTGGAGCAACGGGGGGTGCGTATTCACTTTCAAACATTCCGCTCATTGGAGACTCGCTCGACGCGACTCCAGACCCAACCGCGGACTTCAATGCATTTTGGAAGGCCTGGAACGCGCTTGACGCTCGGTTTGTACAAACGCATGGCTCTACCACAGCGCCAACGACTAAGGAGAAACTGTGGGGAGCGATTGCTGGTATGGCAGAGTCGTTTGGCGACCCGTACACCGTATTCATGCCGCCACAGGAAGCACAGGCATTCCAGGAGACCATCTCAGGTGAGTTTGGTGGCGTGGGTATGGAAATGGGCATCAAAGACAAAGCACTCACTATCATTGCGCCGCTTAAGGGGACACCAGCAGAGCGCGCGGGGCTTAGAGCGGGCGACGTGATTATTGGCATTAACGGCACATCCACTGACGGCATCACCATTGATGGCGCGGTAAAGCAGATTCGTGGAAAGAAGGGAACGTCAGTGGAGCTCAAGGTCATGCGGGATGGGGCAGTGCTTGATATTACGGTAGTGCGCGACACCATTGCGGTACCTACTATTGAGCACAAGTATGACGCTGCAACTGGCGTGTTTACCATCTCTATCTACGAGTTCACCGCCACATCAAGTGGACTGTTTGATAAGGCGCTTGCAGCGTATAGAACTTCCGGCTCACGTCTGCTGCTTATTGACGTACGTGGCAACCCAGGCGGCTACCTATCCTCGGCGGTATCCATGGCAAGTCACTTCTTGCCAGACGGCACACTTATCGTCACTGAAGATTTCAATGGTAAAGAGACAAACACCGAGCATCGCAGTCGGGGTACGGGCGGCATACCTGCGGGATCCAAGGTGGTGGTGCTTATAGATAAAGGCTCGGCGTCAGCCTCTGAGATTCTTGCGGGTGCGCTGAAGGATGGAAAAGTGGCAACGCTTGTGGGTACCCGCTCATTTGGAAAGGGCTCGGTGCAAGAGTTGATTGATATTGATGGGGGAGCGCTCAAGGTGACCATTGCGCGCTGGCTCACCCCAAGCGGCAAGTCCATCTCTGATGGGGGACTGGCTCCAGATATTGAAGTAGAGCGCACAGCGGACGACTTCAAGGCAGGGAAGGACCCGCAGATGGCACGTGCTATAGAGTTTCTTACAAAAGGGAAGTAGTCGCTCGTGTGCGAAATGATGCGCAGCCCGTCCTACAGGGCGTCGCACTGCATTGTCGCCTCGCTACGAAAAATAGAAGAGCGCTGCGCTAAATCTATTTTTCTACTCGGCTTCGTGCAGTGCAGACTGCTTTCGGTTTAGCGCATTATTTCTGCACACTCGCTCCTTAAGTGAAAGGGAGTCCTTATAGGTAATAGAAAAAGGGCGGACATCTCGGTGGATGTCCGCCCTTTCGCGACGGGGTGTCGCTTGCGCCGCTACTTGACGGCGGTCGCCGGGTTGTAGGCGGTGACCGGCGGCTCGTCCGGGATGAACTCGCAGGTGTTGCCCAGGACGTAGCGGTCCCGGGTGCAGGCGGTCGACACCGTCACGGGCTGGCCACTGTATGCGTTGTAGAGTCGGTTCATGGTGATCCGATACTCCTCCATCGCACTGTCCCCCGCGGTCTTCACCTGGAGACGACCTTCGCAGGGCGACTGCCCGTTGCAGAGGCCAGCGACGAACGCCTCGGTGCGTTCACTGGCGAGGTCAGCCTGGATCGTGTACGGATCCGGCGAATCTCCGAGACCGGCGAAGGTGATTCCGCCGATGACGAAGCCCGCCACGAGGGCGGCACCTCCGATGATCAGCAACGGGCTGGGGTTACGCTTTTGGTCGCTCATGTTTATCTCCCATAGAGCATTGCACTTCATGCATACTGTATCACACATAGTGTCACTTTGTCAAGTATGCGTTGCGCAATACGTATATAAACGCTAGGATAGGGCTATATGAAAGTCGTACTACTAAAAGACGTGAAGAACACGGGCCGGGCAGGGGCGGTTATTGAGTGCTCGGACGGTCACGCACAGAACATGCTTATTCCTCGCGGTCTTGCGGTGGTTGCTACCCCAGCAAACATTAAGATTGCCGAGAGTCGTGCAAAGCAGTATCAGGACCGCAAGGAGCTTGATGTAAGGCTTATTGAAAGCCGTTTGAACGCACTTGCTGAAGGGCGCATCGTGATTGTAAAGAAGGCAAACGAGCAGGGTCACCTGTACGACGGGGTAGACGCTGCTGAGATTGCGGCTGCTACCGACCTTCCAGTAGAGGCTATCAAGCTTGAGAAGCCTATTAAGGATTTGGGAGAGTTTGCAGTGCCGGTTGCAATGGGACCAAACTTCGGCAGCATCATTATTTTCATTGAGGCTGAGTAGTAGTTGGGCATATAGAAATGATGAAAGGCGACCCAGTGGGTCGCCTTTTAGTTTTGCTTGTGTGCACAGGACCGAAGTCCTGCGTGACGTGCAGAGCTAATCCTCTACGCTCAACCCTTACGGGGAGCCCTCAATCCGATTGAGGTGTGGGCGCTACATATGCAGGTCTGAAGCGGGTGGTAGTAGAAGTGCCAGAAGGTCGGTCCGTTGGACCTACTTCTTGAGGCCCTTCAGGAAAGCCGGAATTTCCGGCTCGGTCTTGGGGGCCGGCGTGGTCGGGGGCTCGATGTCCGCGTCGCCCAGGGGCGGCGTGGGGACTTCGGGCTGGGCCGCCTTCTTGGAGCGTTCAAGGTCCAACTCGAACTTGGTCTTCCGCTGAGCGACTTGCGCCTTGCGCAGCTTGCTGGACAGCCAGAGCGCAAAGAGCACGGCTGCAGCAGTCGCGATGGCCAGCAGCACAACCACACTCGTGGCCGAACCCTCCTTGTCCTTGCCGGTGTCGAGCTCACCCTTGTAGGCCGCGGCGCGGTCCTTCCAGGCGGTACCGTCCGACACGAAGCCGGAGGTGCGGTCGCGTGCGTTGATCGTCTCGTAGGCCAGGCCTTCGAGACGCTTCACTTCGCGCTTCAGGGCGCCGTTTGCGGCCTCGAGGTCCGCGACCTTGGTGTCCGCGACCGCAGGGGCAGCAGACAGGGTCTTGCAGTAGTTCCAGAGCGAGCCGCCCTCGGGCAGAACGATCTGGGACTTCCCGAAGGGTTTGTTGGCGGGAAGGTTGCGAGCTTGCGCCTCCTTCTGCTCCAGGGTGCCCTTGAATGGCTCTTCGGCGAAGCGCTGGTCCACGCAGGCGCGGACTTCGGCGGGGGGCTTGGCGAAGGCGTTGGGGACATTGCCCCCGAACGCCAGCATCACGACGAGCGCGATGAGCGCCCAGACTTTCGTCATGAAGGTCATGACATTGTTCCTTCTTCTACGGTGATGTGCTTAAGGTCCTGTCGGCGGGATGCCGGTGACCTAACATATACAGTATAGCACCACAACACAGAAAAGTCAAGAGCCCCAAACGGGGCTCTTGATGCACAAAACGTAGGAGTTAGGCGGCTGCGAGGACGTCTACAACCTTCTTGCGGACAACCTTTCCGTCAAAGTTAGTCTTGCGGCGGCTACGATAGATAACCTTGCCAGTAATCATAGAGTAGAGGGTGTGGTCGTGGCCAACCTTTACGTTGGTTCCCGCCTCAATCTTGGTGCCGCGCTGGCGCACGATAACCATGCCTGGGCGAGCAGCCTGGCCGTCGCCAAGCTTGATACCAAGGTATTTAGGATTTGAGTCTCGGCCGTTTTTAGACGAACCTCCTGCTTTTGTATGTGCCATAATTTAGGTGTTATGAATATAGCAGATATAGGGGAGTGGAGCAAGGCCAAACTGGCTCTCCTGCCACCCCACACAGCCGTAGTGCTGACGCTGGTACTTTCTTCCACTGCCTCCTTTGGCTTGGGAGTCCTGGCAGGGCGCGATATGGCCGCTCCTGGAGCCCTGGTACCGGTGCGAGCAGGGCAGGGAGGCCTGGAAGTGTTAGACAGCTCCGGAATGAAGGTGGCGCCTAGTGCGCTTCCTGCGGCTGCCATAGCGCCCATTCTGGGTATTCCAGGCCAGGGATTTGTGGCTTCCAAAAGTGGTACCAAGTACTACCTGCCCACCTGTAGTGGGGTAGGCAGGATAAAGGAGGAAAACAGGGTGTGGTATGCAACGAAAGCTGACGCCGAAGCGGCGGGGCTAACGCCTGCAGCAAATTGTCCCGGAATATAGTGCGGTAGAATAGGGACATGATTGTTTTAGACGTAGAAGGCAGCGGACTCATCGCAACCAAGAACTCCATACTCTCCATTGGTGCCGTTGATCTAGACGAGCCGACTAACCAGTTCTACGACGAGTGTCGTGTGTGGGATGGAGCCGTAATTGAGGACCAGGCGCTCGCCATAAATGGGTTTACGCGCGAGGAAATCACTGACCCAAGCAGAAAGAGTGAAGCTGAACTTATTGCGGGGTTTGTGGCATGGGCCACGGACCGTCCTACGTACAGAGTGCTGGCCGCACAGAACCCATCCTACGACTTGGAGTTTGTGCAGGCTGCATGCACTCGTGCGGGCATTGAGTGCCCATTTGGGAAGCGCACCATAGATGTGCACACACTCGTGTGGGCGCACATGACGATGCATGGCGTAGAACTCCCCGTAGATACGCACCGCTCAATCATCAATCTAGATTTTGCGCTCCGGTACTGTGGCATACCGGAAGAGCCGCGCCCGCACAACGCGCTCACCGGAGCGTTCTGTCACGCCGAGGTGATTTCACGCATTGCACGCAACAAGAAACTGCTGCCAGAATTTAGCGCAGACGACATTCCGTGGTTATCCGCAGTTGAGTAGACGGTGTAAGACACGCTATACTAATACAAACGCACCATGTCAGACCCAGTAAATGTACTTTCCACGGCCGACGCAACCACCACTGGTGCGTCAGGGATGACGGATAAGGAGTTGCACCAGCACACCGGTGCAAAACTTGCTCGTGTTATTGAAGAGGGTAGGGAGTCCATGCCTGAAAATCCAGCACCACTCGTCTGCAAGCCGCAAAAGCTTGAGAGCTGGAGGGTGTTTAAAATCATGGCCGAGTTCGTGGACGGCTTTGAGGCCATTCGCCGCTACGGACTTGCTATTACGTTCTTTGGTACCGCGCGCGATACGCTTCCTTCAAACGTGTATAGTGACGCTAACGAGCTATCTGGTCGTTTGGCAAAGGCAGGGTATGCGGTAATTACTGGCGGTAGCAGCGGGCTTATGGAGGCTGCAAACAGAGGGGCATACGAAGCTGGCGGTGCTTCGGTTGGACTCAATATAAAGCTGCCAATGGAACAGGCAGGTAATAAGTACGTCACGGACTCCACCACCTTTGACCACTTTTTTGTACGCAAGGTTATGCTCACCTTTGCCTCCGAGGTATACATCTACTTCCCAGGAGGATTTGGCACCATTGATGAGTTCAGTGAGATTCTTACCTTGATTCAAACCAAGAAGATTAAGCGTGTACCCCTTGTGCTCTATAGCAAGGAGTACTGGACCCCAATTGTGAATCTGTTCCGTGACCATTTACTTATGAAGTATCACGCGATTGACCCTGAAGATATGGAGCTCTTCCATATCGTTGATTCCGTAGACGAAGCGTACGACTACATCACCAAGAACGTTACGTGCTAGTAGCGCCCTAGAAAGGGAACTGGTTTATACTTCTCGTATGGAAACCATTACCGAGGACGGATTCGGGCTCATTCTGGAGCGGTACGCGTCGCAGCCACTCACCGACGAGGAGACGGTTATGTATCGCGACAAGGGCTGGGAGCTCTCTAGTGACCCCTGGCATACCGGTGGTGAAAAAATGGAAACAGGAAGTGGTGCGCAGGCAGTGCTTCGCTACATATTTAAAAAGACTCAGGAACCCGAACCGATACCAGAGGATACGACTTTGTAAAAAAGAAAACCGCTCCTTCGCCGAAACGAAGGGGTTTAGGTTTCGTCTCGCCGGGGGCGGCGGCTGCAATTCTTATCGATTCAGATACTCCACCAGGCTTATCGAGCTGAAAGCCAGGAGGAAACCGGCTATGACGAGAAAGCCGTTCTTCAGCCATCCGGTCTTGAGATAGTAGGCGTAGTAGAGGGACACGAGGCAGATGCTGCTAGACCAGGGAAAAATCGCGTAGAATTCCTGGTCGCTCCAGTGGACTAGAAACAGCATCAGTACGCTGAACAGCACCACTACGCCCCCGAACCAGTAGAGAAACTCCTTGATGATTCTGAGAAGCTGCACTGAGTTGGGCGGGCGCCTTTCGGCACTCGGAGTATCTCGGGTGTCCTCGCGGAAGACGTGAGGCAATTGTCGTGACGACATAGCTGGAAGGGTCCTTCCTTAGCGGTGAAGTAATCGATGGTCCTGTAATAGGATACCTATTTAACACAAAAAGTCAAGTAAGAAAAGAGAAGTAAATGTGAAAGTGCCCGCTCCGAGAAGTTGGGAGCGGGCACAGTTCTGGTCGCGCTCGGGCCTAGTTGGACACTGGAGGCGCGTTCGGTGGGGCAGCGATGCGGCTCACGTTGTAGCTGATGGTGCCGACAACATACGTGGCTAGAAATAACGCCATGATGATTGCCGGCCACCACCCGAACCCTATAGTACGCTTCTTGTCGGACATGTCCGTATCCTTCCTTGAGCGAACCGAGATGTTCACCTACACGATTTATACTCCGCTGACTAATCCCGTCAAGCAGTAAGGTAAGAAGTCTAAAAAAGAAAACCGCCCCTTCGTTGAAACGAAGGTTTGGTTCTCGTTTCGCCGGGGGCGGTGGGAGAGTGATTCGCTCTCGGGTGGATTGATCAGTGTCAGGCCTGGATAAGGAACAGGTCTCGCAGGTGCGTTCTCTCCTGGTCACTCATAGCCAGATAGTGCTCCTGGCACCCGACACACCGTCGTGTCGGGGGTGCGGCTTCAAAGACTCTCATTGTTCCTGACACGTCTCCGGGAGAGCCGCAGCTGGGACGGGTCGACTCCGTCATCAGGCACAGCATGACGTCTGGAATCTGGAGAAAGCTCAACTCTGATTGCCTGCTATCCATGGGCTGGACCTTTCTATTTTAAATGTGCTCAAGACAGACTGTATCACAGGAGATTAGGGAGAGGGAATGCGAAGAAGCGCCCACCCGTGGTTAGGGAGGGCGCTCTTCCGGAGGATTCCGGGGATCCCGCTAGTCGACGTTGTCGATGTCGCGGGCGTACTGGTAGAGCGTGTTGTCCTCGACGGTGCCAAGGCCGGCGAAGTTGAAGCGGTTCTGGTGACCCCATTCGGCCAGGGTCAGAACCATCTCGACTTCGGCCTTGTCGGTCGGAGCCAGCTGCACACCGGGGTGGCTGCGGACCAGGTTGCGCAGAACGCGCAGCCCTTGCATATTCTTGGCGAAAGCGATGCGGACGAACCCGCTACGCTTTGTGGCATTGATGAACTTTTCACCGCCCATGGCTCTTTGCCCTCCTACTTGGACGTTGCAACAGCCTATATAGTACATGCTTTGTTTAAAAAGTCAAGTAATGGGGAAGTGGTCAATTATGCGGTTTAGGACTTCCCTAGTGCTAATTTTGAAGAATCGGGGAAGTGGTTCATTTTCGTCTTATTAAACTTTCTTCAGGGGAGTTGAGCGCCGCACACGGTTGCAGAAATTTTTGATAGACACCTAGAGAGGGAAGAGGAGGGTGGTAACCACGGGTAGGGTCGGCCCAAATTGAATCTGACCCCGAGGGAGCTCGTTGCTTAATGTGCGCACAATATATCTTTTACGCACTAATTCTACACAGTATATAGGCGCTGTGGCGCCTTGGGTTGGTTTGGGTCTAGTAGTTCCCTTGTACTATCCTTGTATGCCAGTGGAGGTGCGTATGGTTGGGTAAGGGCATCTGTTCCCTCTAGATTGTCTGACAACATTCTCTTAATAGAACTCTTAAGACCACTTCCCCGACACAAAAGATTTGGACTCCAGGCGGAGTCCAAAGTGGGTAGTACCTATTCCTTGTAATGGACTTAGGTGTTGGGAACGACAGTGAGCATGTGCTCAAGGTCTGTTGACCGAGCGCTCAGAGTCTAATCCTGGGTGGCGTCTTCACGACACCACCAGAGTTAGAGTCTAAACTACCAGTCGTCTGGGGCGGCGTTCTCGTTGCCGTCCTTCTTCCAGTCACATTCCTCCCGGTTGGTGGGCTCCTTCAGGTCGATTCCGATGGTGCGGTCGAACTGAACGTGGTTCATGCACGTACGCATGGTTACCCCTCCGGTTAACGTGCGACAAAGTCTCGCACATACGTAGCATAGACCCGTGTGGGTCTAGTTGTCCACTCCTTCTAGGTGACGAGTGAAGTGTTGCTTGATGGTCGCGTCAAGCGCACGACTGAAATCTATGGCGTGCTTTGGCGACAGCACCACCTCGCTTATCAATTGCCCCATAGGGGTGCCTGGGCGCATGTACGCAAACTGGATAACTACCGAGTCGTCCGATACGGTCACTTGAGTAGCATTGGTAAAGGCGGGACGAGCGTCGGGACTAATGGCGATTTCGATTTGTTTTGTGGGTTCAGTGTTCATAAAGACGAAGCCGATTAAGAGACGGTATTCTTAACATTCTCGGCAAAACCGGTAATCCACGCGACGACGATATCCCAGCCGTTTGAAATGAGACTCCAGAGGAACGAGAAGTTATCCTGGCCGTACGGGCTCTCTACAATGGAGCGAATTGAAATGCCCAGATAGGAAAGCACGAGCACACCTATGGCTATCAGAATGATGAATCTAATCATACAAAAAGTATACTATGGCCATGGCCGCTAAAAAGACGAGTCCGACAGCGCAGGTGAACAAAAGGGGGAGTGTACTTCCCCACCCAGCGCTCGCTCATCTCAAAAAAAGCTGACCCGCGTTTATACTCGGCGGCACTTCCCCATCACGGAGCGATTCTAGAGAGCATGGCGCACCGAAGAAAGTATCAAGCCCTCTTCCCTGCACCGGTACTATGCGTGCCGTGTGTTATGGAGGGTGCGAGATTCACGCACTTAGCACGAGTAGTCGAGAGCGTTAGTGAGCAGGTTTGTGGCAGAAGTAACCCCGCTACCACGACTATCTACACAAAAAAACTGAGCACTGTTGCCCTTTAGTGGTACTTGAGCTGCCCACCCAGTGGGTCCATCATTACAAACGGCGGTGTTGGATGAGCCGCCTGCGGCGTGGTCAATTGAAAACCCTGGAAGACCGGTGATGTTGGCTGCAGCAAGCACCTGAGCATAGATACTTTTTACTCCTCCGGGCGTCACTACATCTGTGCACACGGTATCGTAGGACTTGTTGTTTGACTGATAAAAGAGTTCCGCTTGTGTACGCGCACCCGTAAGATTTGATTTGATAGCTACATCAAACCCATTAGTTCTGGCTGTGCCAAGTGCTGAAAGCACCACTGATGAGAGAACGCCGATGATAGCAACGACGATCAGAAGTTCAATAAGAGTAAATCCGCGTGGTGATTGAAACATGTGCGTGTGCGACTATTCTCAATCCTACCATGCCAAATACTGCTAACTGGTGCGTTGCTACGCTAGTACTGGTAGGAGTTAGTGGTTGTTATAAGAAGCTATAGATATGACAGTGGGTTGAGATACGCGTCCTTTGGCGCAACGGGCATAGCAGCGTTCGCGCACGGTGTGGTAGCTCCGCGGTACTGCTTCAGGGTCATGATTTGAACACCTGAGGCTGCAAACACACTGAAGTGAAGGTGGGGTCCCGTTGCGTAGCCGGTCATGCCAGAGTTTCCAATCACCTCTCCGGTAGTGACTGCTTGGCCCGCCGACACCCCAATGGAAGACAGGTGAGAATACAACGTTGCCAGACCATTTGCGTGCTTTACCACCACCCACTTTCCGTAGGAATAACAGCCGGGTATGGCGTCCGTGTTTCCGGTGGCCATGACCGTTCCCGAAAGAGCGCTGGTGACCGGGGTGCCGGTTGGGACCCCAATATCAATGGCGTTATGACCCGAGCCGTTATAAATCTGCGCGTTGGCTGTTGCAAAGGCGGTATTGCCGAAGTATTGCGTGATGCAAAAATTGTTTCCAAGAGCACCAGCCTTCCCAGGACACGTAGCCATAAATGACGGCTTAAACGGCCACGCTAGAACTCCCTTCCCGACACTTGGAATACCGGCGGAACCAACAGATTTAAGACTGTTCTCAAGACCACTCAATGCTGCCTCAAAGACCTTTTGCTCAGCACGCTTCTTTGCAATTAAACTCTGATACGTGCTCTCTTGACTCTTGGTTTGCTTCAAAAGCTTGTCCTTCTCAGCTTTTGCAAGATCCAGGGATTTCTTTTGCTGCTTCAAATCCTCGTTCAAGTCCGACAACTTTGCCTTGGTAGCAGCAACAGATGTGTGCTGAACCGTGAGCTCTACTTTTGCTGCACCTAGACTTTTAGTGTGCTCTTGTATGGCGCGAGAAACGTCTGCATTCGTATCGGCCATAATCCAGGCGTCAGTAAGCGAGTCGGTAGCAAGGAGCTGTTCTATGAGGCTTGAATCCGTTGCAGCCTGCAGATTGCGGAAAGAACGCGCTAGTACTTCGCGACCAAGCCGTATCACATCCTCCTTGTCTGCTATCTCGTAGGCAAGCTCGTTCAACTTTAGATTGCTGGCGCTGATTCGGTTCTGTGTTGCGCTAATCTGAGACGATGTCTGTTGACGCGTGACGTCAATGGACTTGATTGCAGTCTGTAGTGTCTGGCCCTGTGCACCAAGAACGTTTAGCTGCTTTTGGTATGCGGCTATTTCGCGCTCAATAGCCTTAATTTTCTCGTTGTGCGCTTCCATCTGAACCTTAATATCGTCTACTGTTTCTGCAAGCGCTAGTTGCGCAGGAATCTGCGCAAGGCCTATCAACAGAAGTCCGAGAACAAAGATGATTGATACAGAACGAACAGTAGCGTGCATTGTTTAGAGTATAGCAAGTGCGTGCTCAACTCGAGAAATTGCTTCCTCGGTACCAAGGACTGCTACAAGAGTAAACGGATCAGGAGACCGTTCCTTACCGGAAAGCGCATAGCGAAGTGGCCAGAGCATGGCCCCCCGTCCTCCCTTCCCCTTTGCCTCTTCTAGGTCCGCAATGGGCATAAGAAGCTCTTTTACTGCCTCTGCGGTGGACTGGTCGCTCTCTGTCTTTAGGGTGGCGAGTACGAGCGAAAGCATCTCTTTGGTACAGCCTGGTCGCTCCGATGGCTCCTTCGCAGTGAGAAGCGCCTTATCTGGTGTGGGAGGAGTGAATAAGAAATCAAGCTCGTGGTCGAGTGCAAATTGTGCCTCTGCAAATGTGTGTGCTCTCTCCTTTAAAATCGGGATTGCCCTTTTCAGTATTTCTTCATTAGAAGTCTTGAGTTCACCACGTCGGACATAGTCCTCGTCCGAGAGCTGGCGCATCCAATGCTGATTGATGAAATGAAGTTTGTCCTCGTCTAATCTGGCGCCCCCCTTCTGTAGATGAGTAATATCAAACTTCTCCATTATCTGCGCAGGAGTCATGAGCTCCTGATCCCCTTCTGGATGCCAGCCAAGAAGTGCTAGAAAATTCAACATGGCCTCAGGCAAAACACCCTCGTCTCTGTACTCAAGAATATCCTTTGCCCCGTCCCGCTTACCTAGCTTCTTTGTCCCTTCGCTTCCTAGAATTACTGGCATCGTGGCAATTTCAGGACGCGTAATATCCAGCGCATCATATAGAGCAAGAAATTTTGGTGTTGAAGAAATGAACTCCTCACCACGCATAATATGCGTGATTTTCATTTCCAGGTCATCAATGACATGGGCAAAATTGTAGGTCGGAAGTCCGTCTGCTTTAATCAAAATAAAGTCATCAAGCGCCTCCTCGCCTGCAGAGAGTTCTCCGCGAACCAAATCGTTCCAAGTGTAGCGCTTAATTTCGGGAACGCGAAAGCGTAAGGAACGAGTGCCGTCCCACTCGCCGTACGTTTCCGGGCGGTGCTCTCGGTACAGGAACGGACGCTTCGCATCTATTGCTTGCTGACGGAATACTTCAACCTCTTCCTCAGTGTAGGGGTCGGGGTACGCAAATCCTGCTTCTATGAGTTGTCTCGCATACTTGTGATATGACTCCATGCGAGCAGATTGAAGGTACGGCTCGTACGGTCCTCCAATATCAATACCTTCATCCCATTCAATACCGAGCCAGCGCAGTGACTCAATAATATGCCCAATAGAGCCCTCCACTTCGCGCGCTTTGTCAGTGTCTTCAATACGAAGAATGAACTGTCCGCCATGCTTGCGTGCAAAAAGCCAGGCGAACAACGCGGTGCGCACTCCGCCAATATGCATGAATCCAGTCGGGCTTGGGGCAAATCGGGTGCGGACACTCATACAACAGGTGCTGGGGTCGGCGGCTCGTGCGAGAGACCAATGCGTACAATCTCTTCCGCAATGGTGCGGGCTGCCTCTGGGTTAGAAAATCCTGCAGCGTGCGAGCTCATAGTCTGTGCTAGCTCGGGAGACCCCGCAATAGAGCGAATTTCGCTTTGGAGTACGTGGGAAGTCATGTTCGCCTCTTCAAGTACTACTGCAGCTCCAGTATGCGCGTACGCGTAGGCATTGGTACGCTGATCATGGCTGATTGACTCTGGAATAGGAATCAAAATAGCCGGCTTTTGCCAGAGAGAAATCTCTGCGATAGACGTGGCTCCTGCGCGAGAAACAACAACGTCGCAGGCGCTCGCCGCAGTGCGTAGTTGCTCGGCAGACATGTAGCCAAGCGGATGGTAACGGGATGCAAATGGGCTACTGCTGAGTACCACATGTGAGCGCTTCACTACTTCGTCAATATGCGCACGCCCTGTTTGATGAATTACGTTTACATATGGCACGAGGTCATGTAGGCCGTCTATCAGTGTCTCATTAATACGCTGTGAGCCCTGGGACCCGCCAATGACAAGGACGGTGGGAACGCTCGGATCCAGAGAGAGTGCAGAAATAGAAGCTTGTCGCTCTGGAAGCGCGCGAAGTTGGCGGCGGATAGGAATACCAACGCGCGCAATCTTGCTACGGGTTTTTACAGGGAAAAATGGAATAGAGCTTTCGTATGAGACGGCAATGCGCGTAGCGCGCGTTGCGGCTAAGATGTTGGCGCGTCCCGGCTTCGCGTCCGACTCATGAATGATAATTGGAATGCGCAGTAGGTGTGCGGCAAGTACTACCGGCACACTCGCATAGCTTCCCTTTGATATGACAACGTCCGGATAAATACGAAAGAGCGTGAAGAGTGCTACAAAAAAACCGTGCAGCGTGACAAATAGGTCGGTGAAGTTCTTTACGGTGAAGTAGCGGCGCATGCGTCCCGCTGGAATACGCACAAAGGTCAGGTTGCTGGCAAAGAGTGTCTGCTCGTCGTTGGGCTGGTCTGAAAGATAAAACATCTGTGGAGACACGAGTCTGCGTTCAAGGACGATTTCCTCTAGGGCTTCAGCTATCGCGATAAGCGGATAGAAGTGCCCCCCTGCAGCCCCCGTGAATACAACTTTCATAGCCTAAGTATTTGGTATTTTACCACACAAGCTAGGCGTGCGCTTTACGCTTTGGCCGATGCGCAGCTACGTTCAAAATGATGCCCACTGAGGCAAGTGCCGCTAGAAGGGCCGTTCCTCCGTGAGACACAAATGGGAGCGGAAGGCCGGTGAGCGGCATGATGCCAAGCATGGCGCCAATGTTCATAAATGCTGACACGGTTATAAGGAGCGTGAGACCGGTCGCGGCAAGTGAGCCGAAACTAGTAGCAGCACCCGCCGCAATAGCGAATCCGCGCGCAGCAAACCCTGTAAACAAAAGCACGAGAATCACGGTACCGATGAAGCCAAACTCCTCTGCGTATACGGCAAATACCGAGTCCCCCACCGGCTCTGGCAGGTAGTTAAACTTTTGCACGCTTTGCCCAAACCCGCGCCCCATCATGCCACCCGACCCGACCGCAATGAGAGACTGCTGAATCTGGTACCCCGTTGAAAGCGAGTTCAGTTCAGGATTAAAGAATGTCTGCACTCGATTCATCAGGTACGGACGGGTAGCAACGAGCGCGCCTGCCCCAATAACTGCGATGCAGAGCAAAATCGCAAAGTCACGCAGCGGAGCACCTGCAACAAAGTAGAGTGCTGCCGCCGTAAATCCAATGACAAGGGTTGTGGAGGTGTTTGGCTGCGCCAAAAGTAACAGCGCAGGAACCCCTACAATCACGCAGAACCCAAGTAGGCCGTAGCGCATATCTGAGAGCTTCGTGCGCATCTTTGCCAGATACGCCGCCAACATGAGAATAGTTGCTATTTTCAGAAACTCCGCAGGCTGCACCGTGAACGGGCCAATAGCTATCCAGCGCGAGGCGCCATTTGCATGGTGGCCAATGCCCGGAACAAACACCAGGACTGTCGCAAGGAGCGCAAGCACAAACACCGGCACCACCGCCTTCTCAATCCACGCAGGGGGCGCAAAGCGGAGAAACACGAGCGCTAGTAAGCCAGGTACAAGACCGAGCGCTAGCTGGGTGAGCGCAATATGGCCAATAGAGCCTCCTTCTCGCGCAAGGAGTCCAAGAGCTGCTGAGAAAAATACGCTTGTACCCCCCACAACGAGAATCGCCACAATAAGGGCGAATATTCTATCTCCAAAAAATTTTGATGACATGGTTCCCCTCTATTCTAGCGCACCAACCGCAGTTCCCTTCCCTTCTACGTATGGATTGTGTCTCTATTTCAAAAGAGCGATAGCAAGGCCCATAATTCCCGCGATGATGGTGATGACCCAGTAGCGCATAGTCACCTTGTAGGCAGGCCAGCCAATAGCTTCAAAATGATGGTGAATAGGTGCAATACGGAACAACTTCTTCTTGAACACTTTCTTAGACACTGTCTGCATAATGCTGGTAATCACCGTGACGGTGAGTGGAAGCGCAATAATAGGAAGTACGGCCACCCCTACCCCGTCGCCAAGTACGTCTGCGGAGAATGCGGTGACCGCGAGCGCCATCGTGAGCGCCATGGTGCCCGTTTCAGAGAGATAGAAACGTGCAGGTGGAATATTGAACCAAAGGAAGGCAAAGAGTGCGCCCGCAACCGTTGCGGCGAAGGCAGCAAGCGCAATCTGGTTCTGTGCAAAGGCAATACCCGCGTACGTCATAAAAATGAACGCGAAGACACCCCCCGCCAGTCCATCAATGCCATCAATGACTCCGCCCGCGTAAAGAGCAAGTGCTACCAGTATGAAAAAGGGAACAAAGAACCAGCCAAGCGCAATAGTTCCGACAAACGGAATGCCTACGGCGGCCACACCGAGCTTTGCGAAGAACCACCACCCTATAAACCCGGAGAGAGTGGCAACCACTGCAAGGCGCCAGCGCAAGCGTAGGCCGCCCGAGCTCTTAGTAATTTCAAGCACGTCATCAATTGCACCGAAGAACGCACCAACCATAAGTGCAAAAAGTGGCAGCCACGTTTGTCCACGATTCACAAAGTCAAACTGCGCCACGCTTTCACCAAAGACGCTGCCAAGAACAAGAAGCAGACCAGCCGTTATCGCCACCGAGCCCCACACGAGTATGCCGCCCATACGAGGGGTGGAGACTTCGCGCTCCTTATGAAGCTCGTCAAAAAGCGGAGTGCCTGCGTCGTCTCCCATTCCCTTCCCTTTCCCACCCTTCTTCTTCCATGCACGGAATGTGTAGAGGTGGTGCGCGAGTACCGGTGCTAGCCCGATACCAATAACGAAGGCAATGACAGAGGGAATTAGGACTCGCGCGGCATCAAGAAGCATAAAGTATTACGGGGCAGACGTGTAAGGAATGCCGGCAAAATGATTGCGAGTGAGCGAAAGCAGCTTTGAGACGTCGGAGAATCTGCCTTCCACAGAAGAACCAAGCACGACGATAGCCACTGGGTGACCAATGCCCGCGTCGTACACAATGGCAAGGTTGCCCCCCGCCAGGTCTGTATAGCCTGTTTTTGATAGGAGTAAGTTTGGTACACGAGCGGCGCCCTGGTTAGTGTTCTTGAGCGTGTGGGTAACACCTGCCTTAGAAGATACGCTCACACTATGTTCTGCAGTAGCGCGCGCAATATCTGGAGCAACAGCAACGAGTGCGCCCGCCAACTGAGCCACATCGTATGCGGAGCCGTACCCCCCTGAGAGCGTCGTGTTTACATCAAGGCCAGTTCCATTTACTGCGTAGGTTTGAGGAAGACCCAGTGCAGAGGCCGCTGAAGCCATAAGGTTCTTCTTGCTTGTCGCTGCCTTTGCTTCCGCAGCTTCCGTAATAGCAGCAGCAGCGTCGTTAGACGAGGCAACGAGCGCGAGCTTTGCTGCGCTTGCGAGCGTGAACTGTTCGCCTATGGAAAACCCACTCTCACCCTCCACCGCTTCAGCTGATGCAGTGATAGTGACCGTGCCATCCTCTCCGAGTGTCGTGGCGCCAACATATGCAGTGAGCAGCTTAGTAAGTGACGCGAGGGGAAGCTGCGCTTTAGCGTTCTTTTGGAACAGCACTTCATTGGTGGAGAGGTCGTACACAATCGCAGCCCTCCCTTCAATTCGTGTGGACCCGTACGCGTCCACAGGGGCTACTGTTACAACTTCAGGCTCAGTGACGGCAATCCCCTTTTCTTCCCTTGGTAGCAAGGGCGAGACGAGTACCAGCAGGCCGAGCACCGCTGAGCCCGCGATAATAACGCGTGCAGCCTGGCGCTCTTTGTTGCGCTTATCAAGCTTTTGTATGAGCACTTTTAAATCAGGATACTGAGCGGGCTTCATACGTCTGTTTCTGCTAACTCCTTACGTGCCTCCCCTTCGGCTATCGCTCCTGCAAGCTCACTGTAGCGCGGCAAATCCTCTCGGCGGCTCACGCCAAGGTGTGCGAGCGCGTCCACGGTAGCGCGGTAGCGTGCGCGTCGCTTGTCTGCCTCGTCTTCGCCGCGCTCAATGAGTCCACGAAGCAGAAGTGCACGAAGTGCGGCTGCAGAGTTAACCCCACGTACCCAATCAATGTCGGTGCGTGTTGCCGTGCCTCGGTACAAAATAATGGCGAGTGTTTCTAGGGACGCCTTTCCAAGGTCGCGTGAGAGCTCGCTCTCTCGTAGCTTCTTCACGATGTCTGCTGCCCACGGGCTGGTACGAAGCTCCAGCTCTGATTCTGTTTCAACGACGGCCAGACCGCGCGCTGCAAGCGAAACTACCAAATCATCCACGGCAAGCACGAGGGTGTGTGCAGAAAAATCCAGCAGAGCGCATATCTGCTTTTTGGTAAGCGGGCCCCCTTCTGCAAACAAGAGTGCTTCCAGCTGTGCCGAAGGAGAAAGTGTCATAGGTAGATATAGAATACCGCACAGACCAAGGCTACGGAACCCGCCCACATGGGGACGCGGGGCTAGCCGTAGTGCGGCACAGAACTGCTCGTATTGGTAATACGTATGTCAGAGAAGCTCTCGTGCTGAAGTGCGTCCACCGCGCCCTGCTTCACCAGTTCAAGAAGTGCGAGAAACGACACAATAACTTCAACACGTTCAACCTTGTCTCCAGAGAAATCCTTGAATGAAAGCGTCATTGCTTTCTGTACCCGCGTGAGTAGTGTATCCATCACTTCCTCAATAGAAATGAGAGTACGCACTTTTGCTTCAGGGAGTTTTTCCTGCGCCTTTTCAAGTGCTGCAAGTGCGGTAGCAAGCGCAAGCTCAAGACCAGGTACGGTGAGGTCGCGAGACGGAGCAAAGAACGGCTCGGGCACTCGCTCGCCAGCGGACACCATCACCTGCTTTCCAAAGAGTCTTGTAAGTTCGCGGGAGCATTCGCGCACACGCTCGTACTCTGCGAGTCGCTTCTTAAGGTCGTCCACATCCTCCTCTTCTTCTCCCGAGAGTTCAAGTTCTGGAATGAGTGACCTTGATTTAATAAGTAGGAGCGTGGCCGCTGTACCAATAAAGTGCGCAGCTTCTTCCATGGGAAACTGCCCTTGCCCGCGCACAAACTGAATGTAGTCGTCGGTCACCTGTGCGAGCGACAACTCGTTCACTGAGAGCTTTCGCTTTTCAATCAAATCTAGAATCAATTCAAACGGACCTTCGTAGGTTGAGGTACGTATGGTGTAGCTCTGCTGTTGCTGAGAAGGAGGCATATCTATCTTATGAGTATAGTACAAAAAAACTGAGAGAAGGTGCGGATGAAGTGTTCTCTGAGTGCGTCAATCACTAGACCTCACGCACGAACTACCTTTTAAAGCAATCAAAACACTACCATATATGGTAGTGTTTTGATTGCTTTAGTTTGCATAATTACACGCGAGGCTCGGCTACTTCTGCCACGATTCTATAAATGTATATAGCAGTCGTACTGGTTCCCCAGCCGCACCCTTGGCAAGCTCGTCGCCAGGAGCGCTCGTCATGCGAGGAGCAATGTCCAAGTGTGCCCACGGACACCCAAGCTCCTTTGCAAACTGCCAGAGGAACATGCCGCCATTAGTAGCGCTCGCGTAGCGACCAGCTCCTCCTGATACGGAGTTAGCAACATCGGCAACACCACTTTTTACCGAATCCTCGTACACGTCCCACATAGGAAGACGCCAGAGGTAGTCCCCCGCTGTTTCAGAAAGTGTCAGAAGCTGATCGGCGAGTTTGTCGTCACGCGTCAACAGTCCGCTTGCGTACAGGCCAAGTGCTGAAAGCGAACCGCCGGTAAGCGTTGCCACATCAATCACTACAGAAGGAGCGAGACGCTTTGCATAGGTGAGTGCGTCAGCAAGTACGAGGCGCCCCTCTGCGTCGGTATTAATCACCTCAATAGTCTTGCCAGAAAGTGAGGTGAGAATGTCGTGCGGACGTAGTGAATTGCCACCCGGCATATTCTCTGCAGCAGGGATAAGTCCGATGACGTGCTTCTCACTCTTCAGCTTAGCTGCAAGCGCAACAGCATGTATGACAGAGGCAGCACCCGACATATCCATGTGCATTTCGTGCCCGTCGCCGTTCTTTAGGTTGATGCCTCCCGAGTCAAAGGTGATGCCTTTTCCAGC
The DNA here is from genome assembly GCA_947085985.1 of uncultured bacterium. Lineage (GTDB taxonomy): Bacteria > Patescibacteriota > Minisyncoccia > Phycocordibacterales > Phycocordibacteraceae > C7867-001. Next base: position 143,134 of record CAMTYL010000003.1, read on the forward strand.
AAGCACAATTGGCCCGCCTCGACTCGCCTTCTTCGGCGAGGCGGGCCGACCTGCCCCACCCTTGTACTCAAGAATGGTAAAAGTCGGCGCCTCTACCGAGCCCCGACCCACCCCAAGAATTGCCCCCATACCGAGCTTTTTCATCTCGGGTACTCCCAGAGTGAGCACCGTCACGGGAAGGCCCGCTACGGCCAATTTAGCCGCCTTGGCGAGGCTTTTAGGGGTCATATCGCCGCCTGGCGTGTTCGCGAGCTCGCGGCAAGCATTTACTTCCTCACCTATCACCTGCCCCTTCTTAAACCCACCCTGAACAGCCTTCGAAGTTGCTCCGCAGATGCATACGTCGGTGACTCCACGGAATCCGTCTTTGGGCTCCGTCTTGTACGTAGTGAACTCGTAGGTCGCCATTAGCAAGTTCTGCGCAATGAGCGAGGCGAGGTCGGGCGCCTCTATACTTTTCAGTTTTGGAAACACAGCGAGTGGAAAATCAAAAGCAATTTTCTTTACGCGCTCCTTCTTTGCAGTTTGTGCAATAGAGCGCACGAGTGGCACAAAGGTGCGTAGTGCTATCTCGCTTCGCTTACCTGTTCCTATTTCCAAATATACTTCACTCCCTTCGCGCACGAGGCGGCGCGTTCCCTTTTGGTCTTCGGTGAGTCGTACACGGGTGAATCCCTTCGGTGCTTTGGTAAGAGGCCCGCTCGTGAACGTGAACTTCATAGTTATTCGGTTGGTGTGTCTGCTGATAGTCGGGTATCAATGCGGTTCATGTCGCGTGGGAATGCTGATGCTTCTTTGACGTTCGCGAGCTCGAGCATGCGTCCAGTGAGACGCTCAAGTCCGGTAGAGCAGCCTCCGTGCGGTGGTATGCCGTACTTGAAGGCCTGAAGGTAGAAGGAGAACTTCTTTGGATCCATGCCGCGATTTTCAATACGCGCGACCATTTCGTCGTAGTCGTGAATGCGCTGCGCACCACTGTTGATTTCCAGTCCGCGGAAGAGAAGGTCAAACCCGCGACTAAGTACAGGTCCGTCGCTCATGGTGTAAAAAGCACGAGACGCTACGGGGAATTTCGTTATGAATACAAAGTCGGAGCCGTGTTCTTTCTTTGCCCACTCGCAAATGTTGCGCTCGTGCTCTGGCTCCATGTCGTCTGCAGGTTCAACGCCAAGGATTTCATGCGCTTGCGCAAGTGTCAGCACCGGAAACTTTTCTCCAAGAAGCGGCACGCTTGTGCCAAGGCGTGGGAATACATCAGCATGCTTTTGCGCAACAGTATTTACGACATCGCGAATGACGGTCTCCAGTACTTCCATGACATCGTGTTCGTCCTTTACAAATCCCATCTCAAAGTCCATCTGCGTAAGTTCAGAGAGGTGTCGGGTGGTTGCACTCTTCTCCGCACGGAAGATTTTTGCAATGGTGTAGGCGCGCTCAAAGGCGCCCACCATAATTTGCTTGTAGAGCTGGGGGCTGGTTGCAAGGTATGCGGTTTGGTCGTTGTAGTACTCCACCTTGAATACGGCTGAACCTCCCTCTGCATCACCCCCCACAAGTGCGGGCGCCTGGAAGTCCATGAAGCCTTGGCGTGCGAGCGAGTGCCGATACGCCTCTACAATGGTTGCCTGCACGGTGAAGATATCGCGGTCGCGCTGGCTACGAAGCGTGTAGGGGCGGTAGTCAAAGCGAGTATCAATATTCAAATCCGTATCCTTATCAAACGGAAGCTCAGCAGCCTTTGAAAGTATCTCAATACTAGTAACTTCAAGTTCAATGTTGCCGTTAACCTTGTCTGCTTGCACGTTTTTCTCCGGGCGCGCGTTCACGATTCCGGTGACGTTCACAACATACTCGTGACGCACGTCTTTGGCAGTTTCAAGCGCGGGAGAGTTCGGGAGCGTTACGCCCTGCACTACGCCCGAGCGGTCACGGAAATCAAAAAAGACCATTTTGCCCTGGTCGCGACGCACCTCAACAAAACCGCCAATAGTGACCGTTTCTCCAATGTGTGCTCCAAGCTCCCCAATAAGTGTGCGTTCCATATAGCTATAAAATACCACGCCCCGCTGAGTTTTACCCAGCGGGGCGATTTGGGCGTTCTGCCCTGTTGTAAGATGGGCGCGACCTTCAGGCGGCTTCGGAAATAGCCGCACTTGCCGCAGCACCGGCGTCCTCCAGGAACTGGTCGGTGATGACCTTGAGCAGACCGATCATGAGTAGTCGCTGGACCGGTTCTTCGTCGGCCATCTCTTGCACCAGTCTCACGGTGATCGTGAACAGCCCCGAGACGTCGAAGCTGTGGGTCAGCGTCTGGCGCTTGAACCCGAGTTCGTTGGTGAGGCAGATAATCAGCCCCTGCTGTTCGGCGAGTTTGAGCGGCCCGTTCTGAGCCGCCAAGTGTTCAAGGATGCGTTCGATGCTCGGCTCGTACGCGGCCTCAAGTTTTTCAGCCATTGGTGCCTCCCATTTCGTGTTGCCGGCGCGGCAACCCTGTGGCGATAGTACAACCTTGTACTAATTGCGCAATCTAGCGTACACCCACTGCCTTTCGTACCTGCTTCATTTTCTCTTCCGCTTTCTTGTTGGCCTTCTTACCCCCCTCGTTCAAAATCTTTAGAACCTTTTCTGGATTCTTCCCGAGTAGTTCATATCGCGCACGCATCGGTGCAATGAACGCGTCCAAATCTTCTACCAGCGCGTCTTTGAGCGCCTTGTAGCGTCCACGGTGCTCTTCATAGAGTGGCGCGAGTTGTTCCGCAGATTTCACCAGCTTGTGAATCGCGTACACGTTGGTTGGCACATCTCCGTCAGAGTCGGTGACAATACCCATAACTTTTTGAGTAATTTCTTCGCGGCTAGCGAACAGAGGAATGGTATTGCCGTAGCTCTTGCTCATCTTCTGCCCATCTACTCCTGGCACAATAGCGACCTCGGGCACAATCATTTCTGCAGGAAGTCGGAACACTTCCTCATAGGTGCGGTTGAACTTCTCCGCAGCGTCACGCGCGTACTCTATGTGCTGCTTCTGGTCTTGCCCCACAGGCACCGTGGCCGTGTCGTAGAGCAGAATGTCGGCCGCCATCAGCATGGGGTAATTAAAGGTGCCCACGACAATTTCTTTATTCTTTGCTTCTGCGTCTTTAAAGGCGTGTGCGCGCATCAAGTACGGCATGGTGGTGATGGTGTCAAAAATCCACGCCAGTTCAGTGTGGGCAGAAACATCTGACTGCTTAAACATCACTGACTTCTTTGGGTCTATACCTATAGCCAAGAAGGTGCGAGCAAGCTCTAGCGTGAGTGCTCGCATTTGCTCCCCATTCTGCACACTGTTGAGTGCGTGGTAGTCAGCAATCATAAAGAAGCACTCATGGGTGCCGCGATTCTGCATATCCACGAACTGCTTGAGTGCACCAAAATAGTTGCCAATGTGTGGCTCCCCTGTTGGCTTAATGCCAGAAAGTAGAATAGGCTTCTTGTTCATGAAAATACGATAGCACGGCTCTGGTCAGGAATGTATGTGGGAACGCCGCCTCGCTTCTGCGGGGCGGCGCTTTCCTCATGTACTGCTTCGTCTGCAGCGATAGCCGCCAACTCGGCTACAGAATCCTGATCAGCGTTACCTGCCGGACCTTGCCGTCGAGCTGAACGAGCTCTTTGGTGCCCGGTGCGGCCCCAAGAAACGCGATGGCGAACGGAAGCTCGTAGGAAACCCTACGAGGAACCGAATCGCAATCGCTGTCCTCGTATCCGGCGATCTCCACGACGCGTTGCACGCGACGGGATTTGCCTTTGCTGCGAGTCCAGTATTGGAACACGCCGGCAAGTCCGATACGAAGCCGCGTACGCTCAGTCGGGACAGGCACAAGTTGCGCCTGTTTCCGAATGAGCGTGAGACGGTCGATGAGTCTGCGGTTCGACTCGTTCTCGCACGTGGCAGCGTCTTGCATACGCATTCCACCACCAGTGCTTCCTGAATCACGAGCCTGTCGGTCAGAGGATTCGCTCTGAAGCCGTTTCAGTCTCTTGGTCCAGTCCGCAATCTGTCGGTCGAGTCGATGTTGACCCGCTGCCGTAACAAACTTGTCCTTAAAGCATTGACACTGCATGTACTCCCCCTGTTGCTGGGTGGTTTCCTCGAGTAGTTTCTTGTTGGCCCAAATGTACAGAGCCTGGGTAGAAGCATACTCCTGTGAGTTTCAATAGCTAGAAGGACCTGTGTATAGAAATAGACACGCCGCGGACCCGGTGAAGGGTTCGCGGCGCTTGGAGCTTCTGCTCCAGTGACTCCACGCTTCAGCGTGTTGTCGGTACTAGGCGGCCGCCACTTTCAGCGGCAGTTGACGTTGAGCGTCTTCCGCGTGGACTTCGTGGTCGGGCTCGGGGGTGTGCTCGATCGCGACGATGGTCGCGTCGTAGCTCTTGCCGCCGAGTTTGATCGTGAGATCGTCGCCGACGCGCTTGCCCACCAGGGCGGCGCCCAGAGGAGTTTCGTAGAAGATGACCCGTACACCCTGTTGGATGTAGAGTTGGGGCTCGTCTTCCCCGCCGACGACGTACTTCAGGGTTTTGGTTTCCCCCTCCTCGTCGTCGTACTCCAGCGTGACCATGCGGTCCACGCAGGTCTTGTCGATCTCGGGCGAGACCATGGCCTGCACGTGCGAGGCGATGAACATGTTCAGGCGTGTCAGCGAAATGCTGCCCGTAGCCTCGGCGAGCAAGGTGTCATACAGTTCCCCCTTCTCGCCGTTTTTCACTGAGTTATTCCCCGTGCCGGTGAACGAGTTCATCGGCTCGCAGAGCGTGCTCTTCAGCAGGCTCCGCATGGTTTGGGCGGCCTTCATGCCGTTTCTTGTACAAACTTTCATGGACACTATATGTCCCCCTATTTCAATGATGAATGCGGCCGGTTGGCCGCATAAGTATCATACGACTAAAAATGTAAAACGCAAGGGCGAGCACGCTACACGTGCTCGCCCTGTGATGCCCTACTCGGCGTCGTCGCCTTTCGCTCTCAGCTGGGTCTCCACAGCCAGCTCCGGACCGGGGTCTTCACGCGGTTCGGGTGCAGGAAGCTCGGCCAGCTCGCCGCTCTTGGTGGTGGTGCCGAGGCGCAGAGCTTGAAGTTCGCTCTGTAGACCTTGGGTGTCCTCGTCAAACGCCCTTTGAACCGCGGTTCGTCGCTCTTCAATGAGAGTCTCGAGCTCCTTGATACGGGCGCGCACAGGAGCCGCGGTGTTGATGCGGTCCGAGGCGTTCGTCAGAATACTGCGCAAAAGCGCAGTGACGCTGACCGTTTCCCCGTCCGTAACGTACCCGCCCTCGGTCAGGATAGCCTCCACCGATTCCCCCTGCTCCTCGGCGAGCTTGTCCCAGATGTAGCCAGGAATCTTAGCGTTGAGGTCGAGAGTGCCAGTCGCCTGAATCTCTTCCTTGATGATTTCTTCGCAGAGGACGACGCACTCATCGCAGATGTTGACTGTGGGTCCGGCGATCAACTTGCGGACTTCGTGTTGGCTCTTACTGCAGAAAGAGCAGTACAAGGTAGTTCTGGCTTTGGCGTCGCTCATGACGACATCCTCCATGACATTACAATGAAACAAAAGGGCTCACCTTGTGTGAGCAACCAGTGGCAACCATACAAGCAGAATCGCTTAGTGTCTGCTGTCTAGCTTGGAGGGCTGCCAGTTGCGCGAGAAGTGCGGCAAGCTTAGCCTGCATGTCTGCCATAGATGGCGTAGGAGATACTGTCGCCACGGGCGTACCAGTCTGACCCTGATTCAGCAGTGCTCTGGTTTGTGGACCCGCTCTTCCGACTGACTGGAGTCCGCGCGCAGCCTGGAAAGCTGAAACAGCGCTTGCCGTGAGGGGGCCAAAGTAGCCTGTGATTGGCCCTGTATAAAATCCAAGAGAAGTGAGGGTGCGCTGTAACTCGGTCACGTCAGTTCCGGTGCTACCTACCGAAAGATCGCGAGCAAAGGTGTATGTCGCTGCACCAAGTACGCGCGGAGCCTCCTGTACCGCGGTAAGTGGTCGCGCAACAGATACAGGAGTCGTTGCACGGGTGATGGTTGAACTACCTCCCCCTCCACCACCACGAGACGATGATGAACCTCCACCCCCGCCCCCTCCACCACCTCCCCCACTACTTACGACAGGTGCAGAGACTATAACGTTGCGCTCCGTTGTTGTTGCGATATTCCCCGCCGTGTCTGTCGCGTTATACAGGAGGGTGTATATGTTAGCAGCACTTGTATTCACATTACCTACTCCCATTATCGTGGTGGTCGCGTCTGTGTTATCGGTCACGGTAGCGCCCGGGTCGGTGAACACGTCCCCGACGGTGAGATGCATGGGATTGCTACCAATGAGGGTGATGATGGGTGGTTCTGTGTCGGTGACTATTGGGGTGGTCGTTGCAACTACTGAGACAAGTGCATTGTATGCGTTGAGACGCTTTCCTGAGACGGTTTTTCCAGAAAGCGTTTCAAGCTCATCCCCGCTGTCCATAAGTGCGGCTTTCACTTGTGCTGCACTGAGTGACGGATCATACGACCACAGCAGTGCCGCTACTCCCGAAACATAGGGGGCTGACATGGAAGTGCCAGTCTTATAGCTGTACCCGCCTAGCGGAATGGTGCTCCGGATGTTTGAGCCAGGAGCAGCTAAGTCCACACTCGTTGTTCCATAGTTGGAATAAGAGGTGAGGGAGTCAAAAGCGTCGGTCGCAGCAACACTTATGATGGCTGGCAAATCATAGCTTGCGGGGTACACCGGGTTTTCGGGGGCATCTAGATCTCTGCCGCCATTACCCGCAGAAGCGACAAACAAGCCGCCCGAATTTTGGAATCGCTCTATAGCATCGTATTCAGCTTGCGAAAAACTGTCGCCTCCGAAGCTCGCGTTAATAATCTTTGCGCCGTTTGCTATGGCAAAATCTATGGCTCGTATCTCGGTCACAGTATCAAGAGCAAAACGAAGCGCCATAATCTTTGCTCCATATGCAATACCAACCACACCCACGTCGTCATGCACTGCAGCAATAATGCCGGATACGTGTGTGCCGTGCGCGCTCGTGCTGTCGGTTGTGGTAGCGCGTGGGTCGCTGGTGCTGTATTCAAAGTCGTATCCGTGTATGCAGCTCCACGAAGTGGTGCCTGTCTCGCTCACGCAGGAACTTCCGTCCCACATGTTGTTCATGAGCTCTGGGTGCGTATAGTCAACGCCCGTATCAATCACAGCCACGGTTACGGCAGTCCCTGAAGCAATGTCCCATGCGGACAGTGCGTCAATATCAGCACCCAGGGTACCCGTTATGCTGTTTACCGTCTGTCCTGTGTTGTAGAGTGCCCACGAGTTTGCAAGCTCCACACTCGTTGTCGCAAGCACCTCTACGGAGCGGATGTAGTTTGGCTCCGCATACTTCACTGCAGGGTTAGATTCAAGGTCAGCTATTGCTTGTGCCACTGATAACTGCGCAGTAGTTTTTACCACGGCCATGTTCATGCCGTGAATGATGTCAACAGTTTCCAAGGAAAGAGATTCCGTCACCGTTTCCGCCTTCTGCTGGTCTGCGTGGTCTGTCAGGTCTATACGGGATTCCTTGTATTTTACAATCACCTCACCCTCCACATAGGTGCCAGAGAGCGGCTCTATCTTCTCAATAGGTTCGGTGGACGGTTCCAATACAATAGTCAGTATCTCTGTTGGGCTCGCAACTGGCTCAGTGGAAGTCTCTACAACGAGCGTTTGTTCGGGTGCCTCCTGAGCAACTGCGAAAGTTGGTGCGCTACTAAGTAGCACAATGAGCATGAGGGCGAAAGCGCGTCGCATAGTATCTATAGTATAGCTGAGCTTGGGCGGGAAATGAAAAGACCCCTGACGGGGTTTTTCAGTTGTGCGCCGGGAAGGATTCGAACCTTCGTAGGCCGAAGCCGCGGGATTTACAGTCCCGTTCAATTGACCGCTCTGACACCGACGCTTTCAATATGTCTATACCTCCGAAGGTGCTTTGTGTTGGCAGGTTCTATCTCCTGAAAGAACCTTTTAATGTCTGGTCTTCTTGTTAGATACACCCTCCACGAACCAACTTCGGATGGTGTGTATTGTAGCGTAAGTAGCATCCTCCGTAAAGAATGAAGTAAGGGTAAGGATTTATTTGTCAGGGAGACCTGTATACCGTGACGGATTCTATATATGGAACCGTCTGTGTCAAAAAATCCCCGCAGAAAAGCAGTCATATATTCCCTCTCCTTAAACACCCAGGAAGGCACGTCCACCTGCAGAGCAACCTTGTTTCGCACTAACCCTTCATTCTCGAGCCAAGAGGTTAGAGCTACTGAGCCAATGTAGACATCTCTGTACCCGTCCTGCCGTACAAGAATAGTTGCCTCTACACCAAACAAAGACTGCATAAGCGAAGCAACATACTCAACGTACTCAAGCTCCTTTGTGCCAAGAGTAACGATAGTTTGAAAGCGTGATATGTGCCCGTCACCAAGCATAATTCCAAAGAACTCTGCCAAAGGTGCGGAGTACTCGGTGGGTATTCGAATGTCTCGCCTCATATTTCGGAAGCCTTTCTTTAGTTCGGGAGAGCTCTGAATGTTTAATCTTCTAAGTCGCAGAAAAACCGAACTCTGTGCTATGCCCAGAATATGTGCAACTTCAGAAATTGATTTATTTTCGCGCACGTACAAACGCTCAAGCTCAGTTCTGTACGTCTTCTCTTCTGCTGCGTTCCAGCGTCTGGCCATTAGTACATTATACAGCTATTCTATGTTAACCACTTTTGTACTTGTGAATAAATAATTCTCCCTGTACTTTTACTGCGCTCGTGAAAGAAGTGCAGTCTGCTTTCCCTTGCGTAGGAGTGCCACCCCGCCTGCAAACTGACTCTCCGAGAGCGTTGCTTCGGCCGAATCCACTGTTGTTCCACTTACGGATACCCCACCCCCCTCAATAAGCCGACGCGCATCTCCCTTTGACTTTGAAAGCCCCGACGCAATGAGTGCATCAACGACGCTCATGCTCACGGATACCGTTGCACTCGGTACTTCCTTGCGAACAGTCGCTAATGTCGCAGCTGGCAGCTCAGCTAACGGTGTGGATCCGTACACTGCCTCTGATGCTGCCTCAACCCGTAGCGCGGTTTCAGTGCCGTGGACAATCTCTGTAACGAGGCGCGCAAGCATCTTCTGGGCCTCGCGCTTCCCTGGGTTTCTGCCGTGGAGTACCATCATGGTTTCAATTTCAAATGTAGACATGAACGTGAAGAACTTCAGGTACTTCTCCACCATCTCGTCCGGCTGATTGAGCCAGAATTGGTAGAACTGGTACGGGCTGGTCTTGGTAGCGTCCAACCACACCGCGTTCCCTTCAGACTTTCCAAACTTCTTTCCATTTGCCTCAGTCACGAGCGGACAGGTTATGGCAAATGCCTCCTTCCCTTCCTTGCGGCGGATAAGCTCCACGCCAGAGAGAATGTTGGTCCACTGGTCGCTTGCTCCAATTTGTAGGTCAACGCCGTACTTCTTATTGAGTACAAGATAGTCGTAGCCTTGGAGGAGTGAGTACGCGAACTCGGTGTATGAAATGCTGTCGTTGGGGTCCTCTATACGGCGCTTAATGATGTCGCGCTTGATAAGTTCGTTTACCGTGAAGTGTTTGCCAATGTCGCGTAGGAAATCCACGAGCGGCACCTTTAGGAGCCAATCGGCATTGTCCACCACGCGCACCTTTACGCCTACGATGCGTTGCATCTGTGCTTTGAGTGCTTTCTTGTTCTTCTCCACGAGCTTCTTGTCAGCAAGGGTGCGCTCACCGCTCTCACGAGGGTCTCCAATCATGCCCGTCCCTCCTCCAACAAGCAAAATGATGGTGTGACCCGCTTGTGCGAGACGACGCATGAACAAGACCACGAGCAGGTTCCCTGCGTGCATAGAGTCTGCGGACGGGTCCACGCCCAAGTACACCGTACGCTTGGCGCCGAGAATCTTCTCAATATCTGCTGACGTGTGCTCTACGAGCCCGCGTGCCTGTAGGTCCTTTGCTAAATCCATGTGTGTGAGTATACCAGAGCTCAATTACACCTACCCCAAGTGAGCGTGGTCATTCCAAGAAATTACTTGCCATGGTGCAGACCGCTCACGATCATATGTTAGTACGGTAACTCCGGTATTGCTTGCCACAAATACTTCTAGAATCGCGGTGCACTCTGGTCCGGTAAGGTTTCTGCCAAAGATAACACGCGCCAACAAATTTCGCAGGAATACTCCATGACTGACTACTATCAGTGAATCAGCGGAGTGACCCTCAAGAAAAAGAAGAGCCTCGTTAGTTCTTGCCTTTAAATCATCAAAGTTCTCTTCATCAGAATGACGGTACCCAGAGATTCCAGAGCTTTTCATAATCTCTTGTTCCGCAGCTATGACCTCAGGACTGTCTTTCAAATTGTCTACCTGAATGGAAGGTCTCTTTCGTTCTACAAAAAGCGCAGACGTTTCAATAGATAGTCCAGTCGCGTCAGCAATACAGCTCGCGGTTTGTTGCGCCCGCAATAGCGGGCTTGCGACAAGTGCTGACACATCAAGCTTCTGAGCTCTTTCTGCAATGAACTTTGCCTGCTGTAGTCCTCTTTCGGTCAGTGGTGCCGTGTCTCCCTGGTAACGAGCTCCGACGTTGCCCTCGCTTTCCCCGTGACGCACAAGGTAGATAGTCTTCATACATAAACTATACCAAACATTGACAAGTATGGCATAATATTATATATAGTTTCTGACTAGGACATTCACAGAACATTCAGATAAGGAGTCGATCAGTGACCGGTCAACCAGCCACGCACTACCCGGTTCACACGAGCCCCTGTGGCCGCGTGCAACTGGGCGCCATGAAGCGCGAGTACCTGGACAAGTTCATCCCCTGGGCCAACAATCTCGAAACCACCGCCGGCCTGCGTCTCTCGGCGCCGATTACATACGAAGCCGAGGTGGAGTGGTATGAATCGCTCCCCAAGGCGCACAACCGGGAAGTCTTCGCCATCCTGGTGAAGGACGACCCGGTGGACAGTGAATATCAGTACGTGGGCCACACCGGCCTGCACAACATCCACTTCCCCTCGGCACACGCGACCTCGGGCACCATCATTGGCGACCCGAAAGCGCGCGGACGTGGCATCGGCAAGATCGCAAAGCTTCTGCTGCTACAGCATGCGTTCCGCTACACCGGTCTGCGTAAGGTGGTCTCGGACGTGAAGTCCTTCAACCTCGCCAGCATCGGTCACCTGGTCGCCTGTGGCTACAAGGTGGTGGGTGTGCAGAGGGATCACTTCTTCCACGAGGGAGCCTTTGTCGACAAAGTGCTTCTCGAAGTTCACCGCGCCGATTTCGAACCGATCTGGGAGAAGTACAAAAGGACCGGAAAGGTTCCGACGCTCTCCGACAAGCAGCGCAAGCGCATCGGCAAACTCCACCGCACGTAGCGCGAGCCTCGTGTGCGTTCAGAAACTCAGCCACCCCACCCGGGGTGGCTTTCTTCTATACCGGAAGCTCCACGATGAAGCGACTGCCCTTACCTTCGCCTTCTGATTCAGCCCAAACTCGGCCCTTGTGGGCCTCAATGATATTCTTCACGATGTAGAGACCAAATCCGGTTGACTCCACGTTAATCTTCTGCGAATTCTTACCATGCCCTCCTTCGGTAAACAGGTTCTTCATATCGTCGGTACCAATTCCCACACCGGTGTCAGTAATTTCAAAACGCACTGCTTTGTCAGTCTTTGCGAGCGATACGTTCACACTTCCCTTCGGTGTGTACTTGATGGAATTATCAATCAAGTTCTTGAAAGCGTTCACAAGCTGCCCCTTGTCGCCTGTGAAGGTGACTTGTTCAAGGGTGCTCGTTAGCGCCAGCGACTTCTTGTCAGCGTGAGGCTTTAGATCCGCCACTATGCCCTCAATAAGCTCCTTCATATCAATTGGGGTCATGGTGTAAGCCACCTTTCCGCTCTTTATGTTGGCGGCGTTTAGAATCTCGGCAATAGTCTCCGCTCCCTTGGTGTCTGAACGGAATCCTTCCTCAACCATCGGTAGCATCTGCGGAGGCACTGGCCCGTACTCTCCCTCCTTAATCATGGCGAAGATATTGCGCGACTTCGCCACAAATCCCTTAATCTGGTGCGTAATGAAGTGAATAAGTATCACTTGCTGCCGGTTTGATTCCTCGAGTTCATTTGCAAGGCGCTGAGTTTGAATCCTTTGCTCAATCTCGCGCTGCACGCTTTTAATGAGTAGGTAGCCAAAGCCAATTGCAAGCACGAGCGTAATGGCGTTCAGCACTTTATTGATCGGGTTTCGAATAAAGAAGAACTGCGAGCCAATCAATATAACCAGAGCGACTACAAGAGCCTGGGCCGCGATTAGCTTAATGTTGAACGCTTTGTACTTGACGATGATATACGTGAGTACGGCAATGAATATGGTCATCCCGAAGTACCCGTACTGTTCAAGATTAAATGTGTCCGGCTCACTTCCAAAGAAATTAGCAATACTTGCCACGTATGTGCTCGCAGAGAACGTGACTAGGAACGCAGTGATCCCGAAGGTTGAAAGAAGATTCTGCTTACTCCCCCCATTATTCTTGCTTGCAAGCGATGCTCTAATTCCCAGGAGAGCCGTAAGAACAAGAATCACAAAAGATAATCCGAATACAATGTTAAGCACCCAGATTCCTTCAACTGCACTACAGTTATACAAGTCAAATGCAGTGAGGTTGTAATGTGAAGCTGATAAAAATAGCACACCCGTTAACAGAGCTACACCTAACGCTTTAAAGGGAAAGCTCACGTCTCGCTTTGAAATAAATGCGTACAGGAAGTATGCACTCAGTACATAGGTAGTTATGAACAGAAATAGCCAGAATGACCACAAAAACATCACAACTCGAGCGTCAACTTGAGTCCAAAGAAGAATATCAAGCACAGAAAGTGCTGAGAATATAAGGGAAATTGTTACAAGTATGCGCGCCGGAAGTGTACGGTTGTTGAGAATGATAAAGAAACTAAGTACGAGCGATACAACGAGCGCCGTAAGGTGCGAGTAGTACACAAGAACGGGCACGCCTTCAGAAAAAAGACCGAACTGAAGTCCTTGGTAAATGGTCGTAGATAGTTCGTCGTAGCAGAACATAGTATGTGAATTAATCAGCGTTATTGCGGATCAAGTCCTCTACATATCGAGAGAAATACCCAGCATATTTTTCACGAATTTCCGGAAGCTTCCAATCAGAACCTGTTATGTTGCCTCGACACGAGGTAGTTCCGCATAAACATGGCATAGGTTCCCATAGCTCCTCTGCTCGCTCTACGTCAGTCATGGCGTAGTCAAAAGTAATTTGCTCCCCTGCAGCAATGTCACGCAGTGCAACCATCGATATCTGCCCACGGAAACCACAGGTTGGCTCACATGAGTGATTTACATTGAAAACGCCGTCCGCTATTTCACGCACAGGTTCTATTGGGCATATATATTGATTACGTTCAACTTGGAAACAGTGATACCCGTAGGGCTCGTATTGAGGCAGGTCTAATTCAGGTGACGCAAGAATGCGGCCTCCTTGTACAATAACCAGGTCATTCTTCGGTATTGGATCCTTGGTGAAGGTTCCAATACCGATTCCTGGAACGTCCCGGAATTCTAGTGAGGGGTGCACCCAAGAGTATGTAGTCATTTTCATAAGCCAATAGTTATTCAGTAATCTCTTCAGCAGAGGGTTCGCTCGTCTCTGACATTGGCTCATAAACACAAATTTCTCCCTCTTCCAGGGTGTCTTCGGAACAGAGAGTTAGTACACAATCTGGCTCGTTTACCTCGCAGGTAAGAGCAGGACACTGATCCAGTAGGTAGTTAGGACACAGGGTAATATACGCTGCGCTCTTCTCAATTCGCTTGTAGGGCTCTGTGTCGCACTCAGCATCTATAGGGTCGCAGTCTTGCACAAAGCATGATTCTGCAGAAGGGTCGCATGGAACATGATCAGTGATTAAAAAATTCCGCTCTAAAAAGTACACGGAGTACTTCCACGCAACTGCACTTACAAGAAGCGCAATAAACACAAACAAAAGCCACTTAGAGTTCTTTTTCACGTACTACTATTGTAGCCCACGCCATGCGCCGATTTCTACACTACTCCACAGACGCAAAAAGGGCCGCTGGTGAATACCAGCGGCCCCGCCATGATGGCTAGAGAAAGGACGCGAGTTGCTGAAGCAGAGCTTCAAGCCACTCGATTGTGTGGACAACCCACTGCCACTCGGGCTGGGTGAGACAGGTCTCGCCAGCGCACCCAGCCAGACGCTCGAACCAGTGGGTTGCGTAGGTCAACGTGAGCCAGTACAGCGCAGTCCAGACACCCACCCCCCACAATACCGACGGAATCATCACGCGAAAGACGACCGACAGCCGCCCCTCACCCTTCTTGCGAAGGAATAGGGTGACGTAGTCACATTCCAGGTAAACGACACTGCCGATAAGCATCATGGTCCAGTACGAGTGGCTCAAGAAGCGCAGAAGCGCCTTGGTCGTCATGGTCATGATACGGCCGACCCAGGACCCCTTGCGGGAAGTGGGCTCGAACGCCCACTTCTTGAGGTCGTCCACGCCGGTGATGTCGAACCCGCGCTTTGACGTCTGCAGATGGAGTTCAAGTACCCCCAAACTGAAGACAAACGAGAGGCCGACGCCTACGGCGAAAGCGTGGAGCGGACCCCACTTAATGAGGCAGATGATGATGGCCGCATCAATGAGTTTGTCCAAAAAGGACAGAAAGCGCTCAACGGTGAGCGCGCTCGCAATTCGAGCTTCGTTTCGCACCGGAGTCTCCTTTCCTTTCTATGGGAGCGCACAGAGCAACTACCTGTATATATTATACAGGTACAGCGTAATTTGTCAAGTATTTACTACCCTTTCGCAGAGCCGTATATGAAAACGTTCTCTTCAAGGAAGCTTGGAATAAACTCCTTTTTCTCTGTCACATTCTGGAGATGCTTCTTGAACAAGGGCATAAGCACGTCGTACGTAGTGATTAGTGGAGCCTTTGCCTTTGGTACTCCCGCCTGAGAGCTCATCCAGCCGTCTTCCTTGAGAATAGGCACCGCAAGACGCATAAGCTCGTCATAGAATGCCGAAAGTCGAGTGAGGGCCTTACCGCTTCCTACAGGTTCATCGGTGAGGTCTATGATGATGCCGTCAAACTTCATGCAACGGTCCTTTGCCATGCGTAGGTACTGCATCGCGTCGCCCACGGACACCATGACGTTCGGGTTACCGAACAATTTGTTCTGGTCAAAGTAGGTGCGAGCGCAGTAGATAACTTCCAGATCAAGCTCGGCAATAGTGATGCGAGCATTCGGGTTCTTCTCTAGTACTTTAGCCGCAACAAATCCGTCTCCTCCACCGAGAATAAGAATCTCTTTATCAGTAGGACGAAGCTCTTTGGTAATCGCTTCATCATAGATGTGCGTGTCACTCACTGACACCTGGGTGATGCCGTCAATAAGCATGGTCTTTCCAAACTTCTCCAAATCAAGCACCTGAATTTCCTGGAACGGACTCTTAATCTCTGCAAGTTTACGATGGACTGTTACGGTCTGCTTGGTGTTGTCCTTGTAAATAGGAATAGTGATGGTCTTTAGTTCAGCATAGCCACGATCAACATCGTGAATCTTCTTGCGGGTGTGAGCCAGATGCTTTACCACGTGCTCAACAGCTAGATAGGTTTGCGATTCATTGGAACAGCTAAATACGTCAAACGCGGCGTAGCCATACTCGGGCCATGTGTGTACAGAAATGTGGGAGGTAGAAAGGACCAATACTCCCGTTACGCCGTGGGGCTCAAATTTATGGAAATGCGAGTGGAGAATCTCCATTTTGGCAGCATGCGCTGCACCCTCTAGAAGCTTCTTAAGCTCCGCCGCGTCGTCTAGGTCGTGGTAGTCACACCCGTATAGGTCAAACAAATAGTGTTTTCCCTTGATTTTCTTAACTTTAATCATGAAAGTTGTATGTGGTTTAAGTATACCACGTATTTCTAGACTGACAAGCTATCGTGAACTCCCGCTTGCTAACGGGTTCCCTTCTTCACTCCCCTTTCCGCCTGGCACCGCACAGGTCTTTGGAAAGATAATAGCACCCCTTTCCCTGTTGCTGACGCTTCCTTACTGATTAAAGGGTTTCGTCCGCGAGGAACGAACCAGCCTGGATGCTCCAGAGTTTGTGGTAGAGGCCGCCCTCTTGTTTCAGTAAGCCTTTGACAAACACTAAATAAGTCTGTATTTTGCACTCAGACACCAATTCTTTAAGGAGAGCATTATGCTCGAACAAACGGTTCTGTCGGGCATTCGGGCAACCGGGCGCCTTCACTTCGGAAACTACATTGGCGCGGTGCTCCAGTTTCAGAGACTGCAGCGTGTGAACAATCTGTCGATGTACTTCATCGCGGACTGGCATACACTCACCACGCTTCGGAATCCAGATGAACTGCGCGGGAATGTGATCGAGATTGTGAAGGACTATCTGGCCGCTGGCCTTAACCCTGAGCTCTCGACCATCTACGCTCAGTCAAGTGTGCCCGAAATCGCTGAGCTGTCGCTGTACCTTTCAATGTTTCAGCCACTCGGTGAGCTCGAGCGCGTCCCAACGTTCAAGGATCTGGTTCGCAAGAACCCCGACAACGTTACGTTGGGACTGGTTACCTATCCAGTTCTGATGGCGGCCGACATCTTGGGCGTGCAAGCTACACTTGTCCCTGTCGGCGAGGATCAGATACCAAATGTAGAGCTTGCTCGGAATTTGGCTCAACGTTTCAATCATCAGTTCGGAGAGACGTTCACCTTGCCCGAAATGCTGAGTGAAATGGTCAAGGTGCCTGGTCTCGATGGCGACAAGATGGGAAAATCGGACGCCAACAACGCGGTCGACATAAACTCCCCTATTAGCGAAATACGAGAGCGGTATCTGAAGCGAGGAGCCAGCGACCCTGCGCGAAAACTGCGGACCGATCCCGGGAATCCGTACACCAAATGCCCGGCCATCTATCCGTTGCACGAGATCGTTACTGATGGTGAGACGCAGACACGAGAAATCGCGAAACTCTGCCAAACTGCCGGCATCGGTTGTCAAGACTGCAAGAATCGGTTAGTGGACAGTATCGCTACGGTCCTTGAGCCATTTCAGGAACGTCGTCGTGAGTTGACCGATAAAGACGACTACGCCAAGGAAGTCCTGCACGAGGGAGGGAAAAAAGCTAGGGCGCGAGTTGCCGAAACTCTTGCTCTCGTGCGCGATAAAGTTGGCATCATCATCTACTAGATGCTGGAATCAAATTGGGGCCCGGTCATCTTGACCGGGCCCCTCTTGCTGATTGTCTACGCGCTCAGCTCACTTATTGCTCTTAGTGAGTCACGTTGCTCCGTGGGGAGTACGTTGCCAAGCACGTTGTTAAGAAGTGTAATTACCCCTTGTGGAGGTTCAAGTGGATCGATGCACAGTACATATCCTTTTGGGCACCGGGCGATTTGTATCGATTTGGCCCGTTCGGAACCAAAAGCCCAGGTGACCATTTCGCGAAAGTTTTTTTCCACAAACCAGTGTGAGAGGAAGAAACCGTCACGGTTTGGATCTTGTCCTACAACCCTGATTGCACCAGTGCTATCACTCGCGAGACAGGTGCCGAGAACCTTCTGAACCGTCTCCTGCCACAGCGGAGAAGGATGTGTGTGGAGAACAGCTCCAACACCAAGGTCGCGATACGTTCCAGCATTTAGGCTAACGGCGTCAAAGTTGAACTGCGACCCCAGCACCTTTCCATTCTTGAGATACTCATCGATACCGCTACCGTTGTGTCCATCCTCCTCGTATCGGCTTATAAGTGCTTGCGCACGGTATACGCCAATAATGACCCGGCGTGGTGCCTTAGGAATAAGCGAGACAGCTTGGAGGATCGATCCAGAAATCACGTCGACTTCCACCCCTTGTTTCTGATAGTGGCTGAGCGAGAATTCCTTCGCGTACTGTGTCATAACCTTCGAGAGATCATTGAAGATCACGCGCTCAACCGAGCGCCCCTCTGCGTGTAGAACATCAGTAACTACGCGTGGATCACGACAACCGTTAGCGCCACCAAGCGTGATAACGTCCCGAGCGACATAACCAGAGGCTGCGTAATTCTTGCAGAACTCTGTGACGGCATTGAGTTCGCCCTGATTGTCCTTTGTCATTGGCGCCTTCTGATATCCGGGCGCTTGTCTGTCCCAAAATACTACCTGACCCTCTGTGGTAAGGGTAGGAATAGGGAGCCAGCCTGAGTCGTTTTGGTTCTGCGTCATCGAATGTATCCCTTTAATTACCGAGCTCGAATGAGCTGTTCTGCAGGGATCATACCTGTATTATACATTCCCGCAAGGTAAGTTGTCCCGCTAAGAAGTGAGCACACTAAGCTCCTATACTCTGCGCTCTATTACTGGAAGCGAGAGAAACATTGCTTCCTCGAGCAGGCTAGTCTTGCTCACTGGGTTAGTCATCATAATCGGGTGTGTATCGAATGGCGCAAGAATAGGATCGAGGCCAATACTGCTGATACCGAGCGGCGTGCCTTTCCTGACAAGTTGGAAATCTCTAACTTCTTCTGGGTCCGGGATTTTATACGACATATCTGGAAAAAGAATAGATCCTTCTATGAAGTACTCTTTGTACGTTCTTTCGGTTCTATTGGGAGCTCCTGCAATCATGCCCAAGTTTTGGAGCACCACAGTAGCCGTATCGATGGCGCACTTGAAAGACTCAGGTCTTTTATGAGAACCTGCTTCGATAGCAAAAACATCCGCGTCCTTGTCTGGTGAACCGTAAAAGGCGAATGCTGGCTTTCCAACCTGCGCATTCTCAATATTGAGCAGTATGGTTTCGATGGGAATTCCGTGCAGAAGTTCGTCAGGCAATCCATCGCTGCGAGAGATAATCATCGGAGACATTTCAGTAAGCGTGCTGTGCACATCTAGGGCGTGCGTAAACTCCTCCCACACTGACTGAAGTTCCTTGGCTCTACGGACCTCGCTTCGGGTATCGTCGCTAAGAGAGAGAACATTGGGCGGCAGTCTGTTCATGTTTACATCGACAAACCTTGCAAGTCGTTCTTCTGTTTCAGATTGAGCGCCCATATACCTATCAGTCGCATCTATGTTGTTTAGAACCAAAAAAAGCTTTCCTTTTAAAAGTTGACTACCCTCGCTCAATCTATCAAAAAGGTTGTGGATTACAGCTAGGCCGCTTGGTTCATTTCCGTGCGTACAGGCAGTAATACCCAAGACAGGGCCAGAAACTCCACTCTCAATGCAGTAGACTCCTGGCACATTACGATAGTAAGAGCTTCTTATGCGCGTGAAAGTTTCAAGAAGCTCCCCATGAGATGGAACCTCATCAATAGTAGCTATCATAAGATTTAAGTACACTATACCTTAGAAAAATTTGGAATTAAAAGCGGGGGCTTGTGGCCCCCGCTCTCAAACAACAACTGTCCTCAGAATTTTCCAACAAAGAGGAAACCGTCGTTTGATTGACCATCCTTGATATTGAGCTGATGCTCAAACCAGGAGGAAATGGCAGTGTCGGCGCACGAGGGTATTCTCTCGTACAAACACTGCCTGTACAGACCTTTACTCACTCCAGTCACTGGATCGAATACTCCTTCCCTTTCGCTCATAAGCCTCGCGGCCTGACCACGAAGTTGCTCTGGAATACCCTCGAGTGGATTAGGCCAAAGTGACGAGGAAAAGCTTTTTGCGAGGCAGTACATCACCGGATTCTGGGTGGTGAAGGCTACTGTGTCCAGGGAACTTCTCTCACGAAGTGCTCCGACTAGGCGTGCGGCGGCCCGTTGCCCTTTGACTTTTGGCGACAAGGCTATTCCGTGAAGGTACATATAGCCCTCTCTCGGAAATAGACCAGACGCAAAGCCCAGAGCTTCTTCGTCAGTATGAAGGATCGCCAGAGCTGAGGCTCCGCTCAGATGCTGTTTCGTTCCGTCCCCAGAATCTTCATTCAAAGGGGTCCCGAAACTATCAGCAGTGAGCTGTGTCAGATGGCTGATGAGTAGCTGTACACAGCTTTCATTCTCGTCGAGAGATACCGGGCTGTCCGTGGTGCCAAGAATGGATACTTGGAGCCCGGCGCTTTGCCCACACCGCTCGGCGTCTTGTAGCTTAAGGAAGTCCGCGAGGTAGGTCATGCAAGGCCCCTTTCGTGGCTGTGCTGGTTCAGTCTGGAACAAGAGTACCAGGTACCCCAATCCTGTCAAACGTATACACAAAGCAGCGCCGCTTAGGAATAGCTTCCCAAGCGGCGCAATCTCCTCGTGTTCTTAGTAGATCATCCCGGTTATTTCAGCGATGCATTCAACCGTTCGCCAAGGCTTGTCGCAATCTGTTTCCTCGAGCAGTCCAGCAAATTTTCCTCTCTTAAGCCAAACTGTCTTCGCGCCGCACTGATTACCAAAGCGGATTTCCTCGTGCAGATAGTCGCCGATAACATACACAGAGTTGTGTCCCTCTCCTGTGCGCTCAACTAACTCCGCGAACATCTCTCTAGTCTTCTCCTCTACAAACGAAACAGAGGAAAAGAAGCTCAAGATACCGTGGGATTCAAGGATGTGTTCACGACCCGGTTCCTTGCGAGAGACAAGGTGCATTTCAGCACCGGACCCTCTTAGCCAGGTGAGCATCTCTAGGACGCCGGGAAGGAGACTGTTTGTGTCGGGGTCGTACAAGGTACGGTTAAGATCAAATATCACACAAGTCATTCTTCTCGCCCTTTTGTTGCTCTCGTCTAAGCCTACGATATCTGTGCTCTTACGCAACTAGGTAGATAAGATTCGTCGGTAAGGAACGAACCAGCCTGGATGCTCCAAAACCTATAGCTTTTCTTACATATTTGACAAAAATTGGAGCTACAGTATCATATTTATATGTACGCGTATTTCGGCCAGCATCATCACATCAATGCACTCTCGTTGAGAGAGGATTGCTTTGATGTTGCGTAGGCTTAGATACCCGCTCCCCCACCAAAGTAGCCCCCTCTCATGTGAGGGGGCTTTTGCGTTGCAAAAGTACGGTTCTTTAACAAGGAGCACGCACATGCGTGAAGAACTTCGTTCGTACTTCACTGATGGACTGCGTCGTCGCGCAGGACATACGGTTGGAGTTGAAGCGGAAACGTCATTTCTCGATGGCGATTCTCAACTTCCCATTTCGCTTGCCACGTCTCAGAACATGTTCTCTGAGCTTGCGCAACGTAACTGGCATATCGAAAGTACTCGCGGGGGATTGATTACTAGCCTGCGAAGTGAGCGTGGAGATATGCTCAACTACGAGCTCGGCAGACAGAATCTTGAGATATCGGCGGCGCCTGGCATTGATGGAGCGTCGGGAATCATGAGTGCGCAAGTGGCGCTCTCTGAACTGTATGAGGTAGCACGGCTCTTTGGTGCCGCCCCCTCGTTCTCTCCCATGCTTAGTACTAAAGAGGACTTGCTGGTGATTCCTGACGAGCGTGATGCTATTTGGCTTCAACTTGATGGGCGTGAGGCTCTTATGCCTCTCGCCACAATCTCTTCGGTCCAGTTCACTGTTGAGGTTTCGCTTGAAAACGCCATTCCTGCTATCAACCGCTTGAATGAGGTGTTGCCGGATTTCCTCCGCGAGTATCCTCAAGAGAAGGTGTGGCGAGAGTACATAGCGCAATCGAAAGCTGGGTACGAGGAATCGCGCTACGGCGGCCCCCGTTACTTCAAGTCGCTTGATGACTACATTGAGCAGCTTGGAAAGTACAGGGTCGTCGCAGGCGCCTGTCTTACTCGGCAAGTTCCGATTGAGAATGTCTCTCTCTTCATTCGTTCAGTCTGGTGGTACTTCCGACTTCGCCGGTACGGCGACCGCATGTGCATCGAGGTGCGCCCGATTGCTCGGGTGCATGATGCTGATATCGCGGATAAGCTCGAAATGGTGTTGAACATCATTCACTCGTGATACCTGAGGGGAGTGCGCTCCCCTCTTTCATCGAGCATTTCAGGTTCACTGAAATGTTCGACAAAAGATTACTAAGTATCAAAGTGTATGAACAAAAGTGTACTAGTGTTTGGGTACGGTTCCCTCATGAATCCTAGAAGCCTAGCGCTGACCTTGCCAGGAAAACGCACAGTGACCCCCGCAGTTCTGCAGGGTTACCGACGAGTGTGCAACGTCCCAGTAAATGGTTACGCCTATCTTAATCTTGAGGCATGTGAAGGGTTTAGTGTAGAGGGTGTGCTTGTTCAGGTGTGGCAAGACGAACTGCCTGCACTGTTTAAGCGCGAGGAGGGATACGAGTTTGTAAATGTAACTTCTGCGATAGAAGGCATTGTGAGCAAGACGTTTGCCTTTATTGCAAAGTCCGGATGTAGAGAAGATCTCGCTGTCCCAAGAAGTTACCTACAAACATGCTTTGCCAAAATGGAGCCCACAAAAAACGAACAGACTTTCCTGGAATTAAGAATGCCCGGAGGAGTATATGAAGACCTAGATAATCCCGTTTATCAGAACTATGTTCTGGACTAAACCTCTTCGTCGGTAAGGAAGGAGCCAGCCTGGATGCTCAAAAGTTGTTAAGGTTTTGCGCGAGTTTGATAAATTAGAGAGTCGCAGTATGAAATAAGTATGTTCGCGTAGTTTGCAAGTGCTCGGTACCGTTTACCTTAAGGCGCCAAGATAGAACCACTCCCCTCCTGCCTTGACGTAAGTCTTGGGGAATAGAATGACCCCCTCTCTATAGTGTAAGAGTATGTACTGCAGTAACCGCAAGCGTCCCCGCACGTAGTTAGTGCCCCTCAGATAGTGCTATCCTGTGATATATGAAAAAGCGTCTTTCAATCAATTTGCTTACTTCCAGAGTCTTTTGGGAAAGTATGCCACTGATCATCGCCGAAATAGCGGAAAGAGAGCATTATCTTTCCATATTCGACGACAGACATATGCCTACCCTTGAGGGTTTGTTCGATTGTGATGTTCTCATCGACATGAGTGCAATTACTGATGTGGAGTTCTACGAGAAATTGAAGACTGAATCTCTACGGAGAAAGATGGCTGGACAGAAAATTCCTCTCATGGTCGACAGTCCTGAGGCAGTAATGAATTCCATGGATAAAAGAAAAACACATGCGCTTATGCCGGATCTGGTTCCAGAATCCTATGACTTAGATGGTGTTAATAACGAGAGTATGATTGCCAAATTCTTTGATGACGAATACCTTCTTATAAAAGACCCCTTCGGATGGCAAGCGAGGGGAATAGACCGACTATCACCAAAAGCAGCACTCGAAAAGTACCGAGTCTCAAAGGGGCTAATCGCTCAAAAATATATTCCATTCACGGACGGTGTAGGAAGAGTCCTTACCTTGAATCATGCTTCTGATTTTGAGATCATGTGCGCCTATTTACGAATACCGGACTCGTGGAGAACTGGTGAAGGTACTGAATCTCAATACAAATTGGTAGAAATTGACGAAAAACTCCGAGACTTTGCGAAAACTGCCGCAATACGGTCTGGGCTTTATTTAAACGGTATCGATTACATTTACAAAGATGGACAGTATGTTCTTTTAGAAGTGAACGCCGCGGCAGGACTCCGCGATCCTTATGATGAGTTCAAAATAGATACTCCAAAGATTTTTCTTGATCACATCGAAAGAAACTCCAGAGTCGCTCTTGGTGATTAGTAGGTTCTTAAAGTAGATTTCTGAAACAGCGTATACCTGGTTTTGCCGTAAAAGTCGTAAAACGGAAAATACTCTGCGAGAACTGCACTGGCCCCAAAGTCCAGTAGCTGTTGGCCAAAATTTGAACCTGTTTCCATATACATTATTAAGTTCACCTCGTTTTCGATTGCCAAACTGAATACTACATCCGCAGTGTTCGACACAAAGATCATTCCTGTTGCAATAATGTACTGAGCCGACTTGATACGTTCTGTTATGTCGGACCCTGCTCCGTGTTCAATAGTCTTGCTACTAATCTGCAAGCCTATTTTTTGAGGTTCCAAATCGAGCACGGACAAATCGATATCTCGCGCAGCAGCCTCTTCTATGATTTCAGTTGCTGCACCAATTAACAGCACACTAGAGCCTGATGGAATTTGATCCATTAACTTGCTAGCTCGCTGGCGTGCTTTTTCTCGCAGATTACCTACTAAGAAAGAGGGTACGTGTTCGATATCTTCTTCATTAAGGAGGCAGTACATGGCATCAGCAAGTGCTACGCGCATGTAAAGAGGAATGTCTTCTTTCAGAATATCTGGAATTTCATTATTAACAAATTTGCTTAAGCCATAATCGATTTCCTCTTGGAAATATGAAAATCCATACGCATTCTCAAGAAGCACGAGACAGAAATTCATGTCAGTGAAAACTGAATCGCAATTCTTAATAGTATACAGTGACTTACCAAGAATGATGTTGTCGATACGGAGGTTCTCGGTTTTCTGGGCCAAGGAATGAGTCCCCTTGCTGAGCAGAGTTTCGAGTATGCTCATACGGAAGTTAGTGCGTGATTTCGTACACTGGCAATTAGTTCTCCGGCCCAGGGTTCAATTTCATACTTTTCTCTTGCGATAATCGTCTTCTTCAGAATAATTCTTGCTACAATTCCTCCTGGGGGTAGTTCGCGACCAGTGTGCGCACTGTAGGTTACTAATATTTCTCCGTCCTTCAAGTCTTTAACTCGAAGCAAGAAATTTACTTTTCTGAACGCATCGTTTTCTAGATGGTAGATTCCAGGCTCTAGGTATCCAGCAACAGTAACTGTGGAATGCGAATTATTATAGACGATGACTTGCGCATAATCATGTTCAGACAAGTCTATCTCTCCGTTAAGAAACTCCAGTCCATCTACATAATCTAGCACAGAAAATTCTTCGAGATGCTTTATTATGTCGGGGAGCAGACCTTGGTCTTTCTGCATACCAGTCAGCAAGCGCGTTAGACCCACAAGTCTGGTATTTAATTCTTGAACATATACGATGTTAGTTTCTTTGTCCCAGAGAAAGTCAACCCCGAGTATGCCCCTGTAACCCTTGCCTCTCGCGTGCTCCGCTATTTTCTCGCACATACTCCGCACGGTTTTCACGAGTGAGGCACTGAACAAGCTCTGGTTGGTGTCATTTCCTGCAAACTTGAAAGGCATTGATGTCAGCTCAGGAAATCCTACTAGTTGTAAAAAAGGACCCCGAATTAGTGTTTTTTCTTCAAGCACGGTTAGATGAACAGAAATTGGTATGTTATTTCTCAAATACTTTGTTGCCTTAAATACACCCCGCAGGCCCTGTGCCTTTTCAAAAATATCTTCGATTGAACCAACTAAGAATGTGTCTTCACCAGAAACACCCAAGGAGCCTTGCAGGATGAAGGGCACCCCCAAGCCCTCTTTACATTCTTCAAATGCCATTTCGAGATCTGTCGACACGTCTTTGAAGACCAGGGAGGAGTTACATGGCAAAGCCAGTTCTTGGCAAATAGAGGGCAGATTCAGTTTATCGCCAAGAACTTCTTGGAGCCGATATGGTGCAAGCGACATTTGAATCTCCGCTGTGTGGAGAAGCTCGTCGATATTGTGGTTCATAAAGAAAAAAAGCACCGTAGAATTGACTCTATCGGGAAGCGCACGGGACAGAAATTCCTGATCAGCAAGCATAATCTCAACGGCTTTGTCACTATCGATGTCCTTTGCCAAGTCCTTATTAAGGTACGAGTCAATATTCCATGCTTGCCTCAAGTGCCGGTATAAAGAATCGTCATCATAGGTGACTATCTTAAAATTCTGCAGCAAGTCCAAAAGTTCTACCGACATAAATGGAGTTTTCTCAAAAAAGATAACTTGGCAATCTGGCGAACTGGACCCCTCCGTGTTCATGGACGTGGGCGCATAAGTGGAAAAATCTGGGCTTCACGAATGCTTTTTCCAGCAAGGAAGCTGAATAAACGCTCGGAAACACCGAAACCAAACGTTGGTGGCATACCATACTCCATGGCTTCGACATACTCAAAGTCAGCCATCTGCGCTTCTTCGTCCCCAGCATCTCGCAGTGTTTGCTGGTCCTCAAATCGCTTGCGCTGGTCAGCGGGATCGTTTAATTCGTTGAATGCTTTTCCGAGTTCGCTACCCCCAATCAAAATTTGAAAGCGGTCAACGACACGAGAGTCGCCCATGGACTTTTTTGCTAAAGGTTCAAGGTACACAGGCATGCCGGTCATTATCGCTGGGCCACCGATAGTCTTACGAATCTTCTTCCATAAAAGGTCTATACCACGACCTGTATCAATGTTTGACTCATAAGGAATACCATGTTCTTGCAAAAGAGAAACTACATTTTCGAGCTCAACGTCCCTCGGATCGATTCTGTACTCTTTCTGCATAAGCTCGTTAAAATCATACCTTTTCCATTCGGAGTTCAGATCAACATCGAAATCATTAATCTGGAAACGGGACGTACCAAACGTGGACTCCGCGACAGTTCGGTAAAGCTCGATAAGCATTGGTACACCTGCGCGTGCATCCTGATACGCTTCGTAAAACTCGAACGAAGTATAGTCATTGGCGTGCTCGTACGACATGCCTTCATTTCTAAATATGCGGCCTATTTCAAAGGTCTTTGGAAGTCCACCAATCATCAGCTTCTTTTGCCATAACTCTCCTACTGATATGCGAAGGAAAACATCAATGTCTAATGAGTTGTGATGGGTAACAAACGGCCGCGCCTCAGCTCCACCGGTCATGGTTTCAAGAACTGGGGTCTCGACTTCAATAAAATCCCTCTCAAGCATAAAGGTTCTGACTGCATTCCAAAAGACCGAGCGCTTCTTAATAAGTTCAGTCACATCGGAATCTAGCAGCATGTCGATGTAACGTTTTCGGTAGCGTTCATCCTCATCCTTTAGCCCAAACCATTCGTCCGGAATAGGCCTTAAACTTTTTGCAAGCATGCGCCACTCGGCTACCATGAGAGAATTCACCCCACGTTTCGTAGTGAAAGCAGTTCCAGAGACTTCAATAAAATCACCATTGTCTACAACATCCATAAAAAGACCCGTACTCTCATTACCGAGCGCATCCTTTTTAATAAGCACTTGAACACGCCCACTGCCGTCAAATATGTCAAGAAAGATAATTCCTCCTTGATTTCTGAGGGCCATAATTCGACCAGCAATTGTTACGTGCTCTTCGGAAGAAACGAGCAAGCTGAAGGACTCCAAAAATTTAGCATTATCATGCGTACGTTTTGACTCGGCCGGATACGGGTCAATTCCTTGCTGCCTAAGCAAGTCGAGTTTCTTGAACCGTTCGGCCCGGACATCGTCTAGAAAAGCCATATACTAGTATTGTTTATTATACCAGAAACTGAATGTTTATCTAATTTAACCTGCTCGTCTTGTAGGCCTAGACATCGAGTCGTGTATCATTACTCGTGAATACTTTTTACTCAATCCCCTATGAATACTAAAAGAATACCTTTTTCGCTCGACCAAATCCAGGCACTCGCGCGCGAGCACGCAACACCATTTTATGTATACGATGAAGCTGGAATTAGAAGTTCCGTCCGAACGCTGTTTAAGCTCTTTTCGTGGAATGCGGGCTTTAGAGAGTATTTTCCGATAAAGGCAACGCCAAACCCTGCGATTCTGAAGATTCTGGCAGAGGAGGGTTGTGCCGCTGATTGCTGCTCAGTGCCGGAGCTCCTGATTGCCGAACAAGTCGGACTAATAGGAGAGTCAGTCATACTTACATCAAACTTTACCGGGCCAGAAGAGTTCAAGAAAGCTAGAGAAATGGAAGCGATAATAAACCTTGATGATCCAAATCACCTGCCCTATCTCGACGACTTGGCGGGTCTGCCAGAGGTATTGTGCCTCCGATACAATCCCGGACCGTTTGGCCAAGGCGGCTCAGAGACATGGGCACATCTGACTGAAGACAAATTCGGTATGAAAAAAGATCAGTTGTTTGAAACGTATATTCGTGCGAGAGAGAATGGAATCCGTCGATTCGGACTGCACATGATGATCATGTCCAACGATCTTGATGGCGAGCATTTAGTAGAGACTGCCCGAATTTGTTTCGAGACTGCTGTGGAATTGCGACGAATCTTCGGAATCAATCTTGATTTTATTGACTTGGGAGGCGGTGTCGGGATACCGTATCGACCCGACCAGGAAGCAATCGATATGGCGACCGTCGTTGAGAGAATTCGTACCATGTATGAAGAACACCTATATAGTGGAAATTTAGAACCTTTGCGACTTTTCACGGAATTTGGTCGATTTGTGGTCGGACAGCATGGCTATCTTGTCGCCACTGTTAGGCACATAAAAGAAAGTTATAAACATTTTGCTGGATTAAACGCGACCATGGCAGACCTTATGCGACCTGGAATGTACGGCTCGTATCACCACATCAGCATTCTAAATAAATTGGGAGAGAAATCAGAAGTAATGTATGACGTGGTGGGTTCGTTGTGCGAAAATAACGATAAATTTGCGATTGATCGTCAACTCCCACGGCTTGATCCGGGTGATGTGGTAGTTATTCACGACGCTGGGGCGTACGGTCGCGGAAAAGGCTTTAATTTCAATGGAAAATTACGTCCAGCTGAATTTTTATTTGAGAAAGACGGTGTATCCTTCAAAAAAATCCGCCGAGCTGAGACGTCCGAAGACTATTTGTCGACTCTTCGAGTGTGACTACAGGCTATATAATTGTCTGACTTAATAGCGCGGTTAAGATAAGAAATTAGTCTCTAGGGATGATTTCAAAGTCCGAGATTTTGAAATATGTTACGTTTTGAAAATCTCAAAAACTATACAAAAAATGCTAGTAGTCGGGTTCGTAAGTTAACATACTTGCATATACTCTCAATAATGATGGCAGATGAACTAAAAAAATCTTGCTAGCTTAAATCCGTCTATGTCGATAGTGCTGATACCATCAATTACGAGTTCAGCAAGTATCTCACCGACTGCTGCAGAGTGCTTGAAGCCATGACCGGAACATGGAGATGCAAGAATTACTGAAGGGTGTTCCGGGTGTTGATCGATCACAAAGTCATGATCAGGTGTGAGAGTGTAGAGACATGGAACCGCCCTTACGCAGCGACTGCTCAATCCTCTAATGTTTGGAGCTATGAAAGTGTCATAGGCGGATTGTTTCTCTTCCTCACTGACATCTCGACTAGTCTCGTCAACAGACGAGACTAGTTCGTCATCCGCACACGCTATTTTTAGCCCGCCGTGCGGACCGTCCAAGGCCGGGAATCCATTCAAGTGCCAGATAAAGATTGGGAATTTGTCAGGAAGAAAACTTTCTACCGGTCCGTCAATATCAAACCAGTACATCACCTGACGGTGTACAGTAAAAAGCTTTTGATATTTCTCCTCGAGAAGTCGCGAGAGCCAAGGGCCAGCGCTGATTATAAGCCTATCAGCAGTGTACTCTCCCAAATTCGTCTTTACTGTTACTCCGTCACGGCCTTCTGAAAAACTCACCACTCTCTCATTCATGTTTATTTGAGCGGCATATTTTGCAGCAAGAGAAAGTTGAGCAGTCAGACATTCTTCAGCACGGAGAAACCCAGCATTAGGCTCATAATAACCAATATCGCCGTCTCGTATAATAAATTGTGGAAATCGTTCTCGAAGCTCCATTGTGTCTAGTATTTCATGGTCAATCTGATATTTCTTCGCCGCCGCTACTGTTGCACTGAAGAAATTATTTACTGCGTCCTTCTCCTGCTTACCTATGTTTGAAATAATAATTCCACCCGTAATTGACAATATTTTTTTTCCAGTCTC
Source organism: uncultured bacterium (assembly GCA_947085985.1). Taxonomy (GTDB): domain Bacteria; phylum Patescibacteriota; class Minisyncoccia; order Phycocordibacterales; family Phycocordibacteraceae; genus C7867-001. The sequence goes on from CAMTYL010000003.1 coordinate 173,044, forward strand.
CTTCTCTATCTCTTCCCACAACTTATAAGAACGAAGCGACAGTGGAGTATAGTGCTCACCTTCCCCGATTGCTTGACGTGTGATGCGAGTGTCTCCGTGTGATGATCCGTAGGCGTGTGGGGTCGAAAATTGCTCGATGCCCAATACTCTATTACCTTTCTTTGCTAATTGATACAAAGCTGCGGACCCAGTAGCTCCTAGACCTACGACAATGGTATTAAACTTAGTAGTCATACATGAAGCAGCGTCAGGCGAGTGGGTCAGGATACATGCTGTGAACATCGTCAATTTCGGCAAGTACTTCTGGGGAAAGTACTAAGTCAGTAGCCGCAATATTTGCACGCAAATGTAAACTGCTGGTTGCTCCAACAATCGTACTTGTAACGAATGGGCGTGAGAGGACAAAAGCAATTGCCATGGTTGCCGGATCGAGATCGTGCTTTTTGGCAATCTGCACGTAGCGTAATACAGCTGCCTGGGCGGCTACAGGATTATACCTATCGCGATTGCGAGCAAAGAGTGAGAAGCGGGCTCCGGGTGGAAGTGCGCCGTCCAAATATTTACCTGTCAGAACACCCATAGAAAGGGGCGCGTAAGCGAGGAGACCTATTTTCTCCCGTGCTGCAAATTCGCCCAATCCTATTTCAAATGTTCTATTTATAAGCGAGTATTGATTCTGGATCGTTGATATGTGCGCGAGACCTTTCTCACGTGATGCCCGAAGATACTCTGAAACACCCCACGGAGTTTCGTTGGATATTCCAATGAGTCGTGTTTTCCCCTCTCTTATTAATTCAGTAAGCGCATCAAGCGTCTCTTCAATTGAAGTCGATACATCTTCGGGATTGTGTGCATATCCACGAGCCCCAAAAAAGTTAGCTTCACGCTCTGGCCAGTGAATTTGGTAGAGGTCAAGATAATCAGTGCCAAGACGGAGAAGCGTTCCGTTTATCGCTTCGCGTATGCTTGTACGATCCAAATGCGATTGCCCGTCAGCTGAAGGCGCGCGCGTACGCATAATTGATGAGGGAGCTACCTTACTTGCAAGAACAAGAGTGTCGCGTCGCCCATGCCGCTTAAGCCAAGAACCAATGTATTCTTCAGTCAATCCCTGTTTCTTGTGCTCTGGCGGAACAGGGTATATTTCTGCAGTATCTATAAAATTAACTCCTTTGGAAATAGCATAGTCAAGTTGTTCGTGTGCTTCGTTCTCTGTATTCTGCTGACCCCAATTCATTGAGCCGAGACAAATAGCCGATACACGCACGTCGCTATTAGGAATCATCTTGTACATCATAGACAAGCGAATAGTACAATGAAAAAGAAACACATTCTAGCCAATCGACACGCCCGTAGCGACGTCTTGTGTCTTAATGATTGGAGGAAGTCCGTACGCACCTTCTATAGTTTGCAGGAGTTCTGGGTCCATGGCTATTCTTCTGAATCCTTTATAAACGAACCAGCCTGAATGCTCCAGAGTTTGTGGTAAAGGCCGCCTTCCTGCTTCAAGAGGTCGTCGTGGGTGCCGTCCGCAGCAATCTTTCCGTCTTCAATCACAATGATGCGGTCCATCTTCATGATGGTTGAGAGTCGGTGCGCAATTACGATAACCGTCTTCCCTTCCATAAGCGTCTTCAGCGCGTCTTGAATGAGCGACTCGCTCTCGGAGTCTAGTGCTGAGGTGGCTTCGTCCAGCACTAGGATAGGCGCGTTCTTTAGAATGGCACGTGCGATAGCAACGCGCTGGCGCTCACCACCAGAGAGTTTTACGCCGCGCTCACCCACGTGGGTGTCGTACCCTTCTGCAAGCTTAGAAATAAACTCGTGGCAGTGAGCCTTCTTTGCCGCTTCCATAATCTCCTCGTCTGTCGCGTCCGGCTTGCCGTACGCGATGTTTTCTTTCAGCGAACGGTGGAATAGTGTGGACTCCTGCGGAACAAAGGCAATGGCACGGCGTAGGCTTTGCTGTGTGACTGTCTTGATATCGGTACCATCAATAGTGATGCTGCCGCTGGTGACGTCGTGAAGGCGAAGCAAAAGCTTAGTGATAGTAGTCTTACCTGCTCCTGAGGGACCTACAAGCGCAACACGTTGCCCTGGCTGTATGGCAAGGTTGAAGTCACTGAGAACCTCACTTTTGTCTGCAAAAGCAAAGCCAACATTGTTAAAGGAAATGGTGCCCCTAGAGACAGAAAGCTCTGACGCCCCCTGGATATCCTGAATTGCATGCGGCTCCTCCATAACTTCAATCATCTCGTGGGCTTCAGAAAGTGCGTCAAATAATTGGCGCAGATTCCCGCTGACGCTTCCTATTTGGTCTATAAGGGATATGGCATATATTTGAATCAAGACAAGAGATCCTACAGTGATACTCCCCTGCCACCAGAGGTAAAATCCTACTAAGAGAAGTGCTACCTGTGCAAAGCGGGTAAGAAAACCTTGAATGCCATATACGAGAACATCAGAATTCCAAGAGCGAGTGGTGGCTTGATACCAGTCGTACACCACGCTTGCGAAGTGTTTTGACTCGCCTACTTCTGCCGCAAACAGTGTGACTGCAGAATGATTCCCTACTGTATCTGAGAGCACACCAGTTAGACGACTGTCCTGTGCTGCGCGCGCAAGTTTATACTTGTAGCGCCATACGGTTAGAAAGTACATCAAGAGTACAAATAATATGGTCCACGTCAGCAGCCCAACTCCCAGATAGATGTTTTGAGTAAAGAGCACCACAATGACTCCAGTAGTAAACAGGAAGGTTGGAACCATGCCCTCCATGACACTATTGAAGATTTGTTGGTATGCGTGAGAGTATCTGCTTACACGACGCGTCAAAGTACCGGCGAAGTTATTTATGAAGAAATCATGACCGTGTCCAATGAGATAGCTAAATCCGCGAGTGAAAAGGTCGCGCGCAACACGGGCCTCTAGCTGCGTGACAGTCCACATTTGAATACGGACGCCAATCCAGTTCCCGGTCACTGCTAATGTGTAGAGGCCAAGCGCAAGAAGCATTACATGCAAATACTGCTGATCAACGCCGATGGTCGTCACCAGGTCAATAAAGTGTTTGAGAAAAAGCGGAGCAGCGATGCTGGTGCCAACGGTAGTAGCAATGCCAAGAAGTACACCAAGAAAGAACCACGGATACTTTGCCGTAGCGCGAGCATAATCTTTCAGCACTGACCACGCGTGGCCAGTCTTTTTGCCCTTAGCCTTCTTCATGAATGACTACTATACCACAGACGCTTGACGCGGCCCAAAAATGTTATGAAGCGTACCTAGCGAATGAGTACAAAAAATGCGACAAGCGGCGCAATAAGCCAGTAGAACAAGAACTGTTCTGGCACTACATAGGCTGCAATGGGAGGCGTTGCTGGGAGAATCCTGGCGAGGTTTAGGAAGTGATAGGAGACGGCTAGCAGTGCCCCTGCAGAAAGTCCCGAGAGCACAAAGAGCGGGAGCGGATGGATACTCATAAGTCCCATAGTGTTTACACGACGAAGCACCAGGAACGGAAGTGCTGAGAGGAGTGCGTAGAGCAAAAGTGCTACCACTGCCTTGGTCATGCCATCGCCCACCATGAGATGCTCCTTCCAAGGGAATACGGTAAAGAGTCCAAAGCCAATATAGAACGAAAGCACGAGTGAGATGAAGGCGGGCCGTCCTGCACGAAGCGCAAACACAAACAGCACTGCCGTAAGCACAATAAGTGCGAGGAAGTTCATAAGTATCGGAACCACTCCTGAGGCTCCGGTGTTTGCGAGTGCGGTCACTTGATCCATGTGTACCTAGTATAAGCGAACGCGCGCCCGTTTCGGGCGCGCGTTCGTTGCATCTGTGTACTACAGACCCTCGCTCTTCAACTCTTCAATCAGTTTCTTAGTCTTACCAGAGAGTTTCTTCGGCATAGTGATGGAAAGCTTGATGAGCAGGTCACCACTATGTCCCTCCATCTGCACACCTTTACCGCGCAGACGTATGGTTTCCTCTGGTGCGGTCATTGGTGGAATCTTTACTTCCAGTTTCTTGCCATCAATAGTCTCTATGGTCACGGTGGTACCGACAAGTGCATCGGTGAGCTTCATCGGCATGCTCATCACGAGGTTCACCCCATCCTTGCGGTACACTGCGTGCGGCTTTACGTGCACTTTGATATAGAGGTCGCCTGAAGCGCCACCCTTGATTGCTTCGCCTTGTCCTGGCATGCGAAGCATCTCCCCGCCATCTATTCCTGCTGGTACCGGAATGGTGATCTCTTGCTCGCGCTTTAGTACGCCGTGACCAGAACAGGTAGCGCACTTCTCTTTTGGAATCTGGCCGGTGCCGTCGCACGCAGAACACGGCCTGACACTTGAGAACGCACCGAGCGGTGAATTGCGCGTCTCGTGCACACGACCCTGGCCGTTACAGGTGCTACAGGTCTTCATCTCGGTGTTTGGCTTTGCACCCGAGCCATGACAAACGTCACACTTTGCTACCTTCGTGATGAGCACCTGACGGCGGGTACCCTCTACGGACTCCTTGAATGAGATCTCAACGTCCATGGAGATGTCCCGGCCGCGCTTTGTGCGTGTTCGTCCGCCACCAGCGCCACTGAACAAATCGCCAAACAAGTCGGAGAAATCAAACTCTACTCCTCCGTTGCCAAAGCCGCTGAACTGCGACGGGTCAAAGCCATTGAAGCCGCCGGCACCTGCGCCTCCTCCATTGAAACTCTGTCCGTACGCATCGTACTCCCGGCGCTTCTTGTCGTCGGAAAGGATGCTGTACGCTTCAGTGATTTCCTTAAACTTCGCTTCCTCGCCCCCCTTGTCTGGGTGGTGCTTCTGCGCAAGCTTTCGGAACGCCTTCTTTATGTCGTCTGAGGTGGCCTTCTTATCCACCCCGAGTGTTTCGTAGTAGTTTTTAGCCATGTATTAAAACACTATACACCACTCAGTTTTTGTATCAAAAGCGAAGGGGCGGCCGTATGTTTACGTGCCGCCCCCGTGTGTTACGCCGTCCTGCTGATGACAAGACGGAGTGTAGGCTGCCGGCACCGTTTCAGGTGCGGGTGCGATTCCTGCAAATCGTGGATGCAGGACCGCACTGTGGTCAACTTCGGAAAATGGACACCCCGAACTCGTCCGGCTGCGACGACGCGGTCGCTGTAGACCGCGCACGCAACTTGGAAGGGGTTGAAGGTCCTGTGAGGACTCGCCCGAAAGACAGCGAGAATCTCTTCCTTGAGCGCCATGTGGTGTTCCTCCCTAAACGGCGAACCCGAGGTCAGCTTACCCCCAATTTTTAGACTGTCTAGAGGATGCTGTGCAAAACAAAGCGCGGCCTGGTGGCCGCGCGTTGTTTTCCTCTCGTATAATTTCTGCTTACTCAGCTGGCTTCTCGGTGAACTCAGCGTCGGTAGCGCCAGCTTCAGGGGCTGCTCCTTCTGCGGGAGCACCTTCCGCCTGCTTCTTTTGCATAGCCTCACCAATCTTTTGCATAGATGCGCTCAGCGCTTCACTTGCGGCCGTGATAGCTGCCATGTCGTCACCCTCGCGCGCGGTCTTTAGAGCGGCAATCTTCTCGTTGACTTCCGCGACGACTTCCTCGCCTGCAGCTTCGCCGTTGTCCTTCACGGCTTTCTCTGCGGTGTAGACAAGCTGCTCAGCAATGTTCTTTGCATCAATCAGCTCCTTCTTCTTTGCGTCCTCTGCAGCGTGCACATCCGCGTCAGCCTTCATCTTCTCAATATCCTCCTTGGAAAGTCCGGTGGAGCCTTCAATGCGAATGCTTTGCTCCTTGCCGCTGGTCTTCTCTACGGCCTTTACGGTGAGAATACCGTTTGAGTCCACATCAAAGGATACTTCTACCTGTGGCATGCCACGCGGTGCTGGAGGGATACCCTCTAACATGAAGCGACCGAGTGACTTGTTATCGGCGCTCATCGCGCGCTCTCCCTGGGTGATGTGAATGTCCACGCCGGTCTGGTTATCCGAGGCAGTGGAGAACGTCTGCGAGCGAGAGGTTGGAATGGCGGTGTTGCGCTCAATAAGCTTGGTAGCAACACCCCCCATAGTCTCAATAGAGAGTGAGAGCGGGATAACGTCCACAAGAAGAATATCCTTTACGTCGCCCTGAAGAATTCCGGCCTGAATAGCAGCGCCAATGGCTACCACTTCGTCCGGGTTCACGGTGAGGTTTGGCTCTCTTCCAAATAGCTTCTTCACCTCTTCCTGAATCTTGGGCATGCGTGTCTGACCACCGACGAGGATTACCTCGTTGATATCGGACGGCTTTAGGTTCGCCGCTTCAAGTGCGCGCTTGGTGATATCGAGTGCGCGGGTGACAAACTCATCAGAAAGCGACTCAAGGGTAGCGCGTGAGAGCTTCACCAACAGGTGCTGCGGCGCGCTGTCTGCTCCTACAGTGATGAATGGAATGTTCACCTCAGTTTCAGAAGAGCTTGAGAGCTCGTGCTTTGCCTTCTCTGCTCCCTCGTCGAGGCGCTGAAGTGCGAGAGGGTCCTTTGTTACATCAATACCCGTCTCTTTCTTAAACTCATCCGCAAGGTAGCGAACAATCTTCTGGTCGATATCGCGACCACCCATGTGTGCGTCTCCGTCGGTACTCTTTACCTCAACCACATCGTCACCTACTTCAAGGATAGACACGTCAAAGGTTCCTCCGCCGAAGTCAAACACTGCAATCTTCTCTTCCTTCTTCTTGTTGAAACCGTATGCGAGTGCTGCTGCGGTTGGCTCGTTGATGATGCGCATCACCTTAAGTCCTGCTACTTCTCCTGCTGCCTTGGTAGCGGCGCGCTGTGAGTCGTCAAAGTATGCTGGCACGGTGATGACCGCTTCAGTGATTTTCTCTCCAAGCTTTGCCTCTGCGTCGGTCTTGAGCTTTGTAAGAATCATTGCTGACACTTCCTCTGGGCGGTAGTCCTTGTCTCCAAGGTGCACCTCGACGCCACCGGTTGCTCCAGCCTTAATTTCGTACGGCACGACGGTCTTGTCGTTCTGCACATCCTTGTCACTAAAACTGTGACCCATGAAGCGCTTGATACCGTAGATGGTGTTCTTTGGGTTGGTCACTGCCTGGCGCTTTGCAAGCGTTCCCACAAGGCGCTCACCGTTCTTGGCAATTGCCACTACTGACGGCGTGGTGCGCTGTCCTTCTGCGTTTTCTAGCACGCGTGGCTCGCCTCCCTCCATGATAGCCATGGCGGAGTTTGTGGTGCCGAGGTCAATACCGAGAATTTTTGCCATAGTGTTTGCAATTACTACTGTAATAAAAGTGGATGTATATCCATTCTGTTCGCCCCGATTCGCCCAAGTACTACCAGTTTACACCCGCCCGTTTTTAGGTTCAAGTAGGGGCTAGCTTGCCGAGCCAACGCGCACCTTTGCTGCGCGAATGACAGTGTCGCCTGCCTTCCAACCTTGCTCCAGTACGGCGGTGACGGTGTCGTCGAGTAGTATGTCGGCAACGACGTCCTGTCCAAGTGCCTCGTGCTGCTCTGGGTTGAATGCCTCGCCTACTTCTCCAAAAGGCGCCAAGCCGAGTGACGTCGCTGCAGCATGTATCTGCTTTGCAATGGCCTGGAATGCCTCTGGAACCTCTCCTGCGGCCTCTGCGCGCGTGAGAGAGTCCAACACACCAATGAAAGCCTTTGCTGCCTTTACGGTGCCCTTACCCTCGGCCTGCTTCTTCTCGTCCTCTGTGCGGGTGAGCACGTTTACATAGTCGGCTTTAGCGCGCTGCCAGCCGTCCATGTACTCTTGGCGCTCTGCCTTGCAGGCCTCAAGCTCTTTTTTAATCTTTGCTACCTTTGCGCCCTCGCGAGATTCGGTTGCTTCAAGCTCTTCTTCGCTCATACCAATCTCTTCTGCTCCATCTGCCTCAATGTTGATGTCATCGTGGTCGTTCATGTATAGAATATGCCTGAACTTTTGACCCGCGTCAAAATGTCCGTACCCTGCGCTATGAGATGAGTTCGTAGTTCGTTATCTGCCAGCCGTCCGGTCCCTGAGCCACGGTCAGCATAACGGGAAACCAAGTAGTAGGGGCCGTCGGACTGTAATCCTTCTCCTTCGTAATTACCCAGGCCTCTACCAAGTATGTGCCGTCTGACTGCTTGTCAATTTTCTGAATCTCCATACGGTCAGGCCACACGTCTTCTGTTCTGCCTGGAGCTGTTGCTGGGTTTGCCTTCCACGCATCGAGCAGGTCGGGGCGCACGTACAGCGCGTAACGAGCATCAATATTTTTTGCAATATTCTCCTTCGTGTCGTTGAGGCGAACCTGACTAAGTTCATCACCGAAGTAGGTCACCACTGCTCTTACCTGCACATCATTTGAATATACTTTGGCGGGTGGGTTAAGAAAGAAATACAGTACGAGACCAACAATGATGAGTCCTACTGCTGCTGCTGCGATATAGAGTGGGCGTTTTTTCATATATCTCTATAGTACCAAATATCTACTAACTCCGTACGAATAGGGACGCCACCCAGTTCCTGATTGAGGTCCACATACGAGCAAAGAATCCGGGATTCTCTTGTTCTGTTTCAGTAACAATCTGCTGGGGTATGGCACTAGGGCTTTCCACCGGAGCTTCTGAAGTCACTACTGGCGCAGGCGCAGGCGGTTTTGTGGGCGAAGCTGCGGCGTACTCTGTGCAGTATCCAGCTGCTGGCTCGTTCATGCAGGCTCTCAAGGTACACATGGACTGGCCCTGCGAGTTTCTGCTACAGCTATTACAGCCATCAAACCAGGCAACGCACGTCGCTGGCGGTACGTACGGCTGCGTTTGTGGCTTCACCGGTCCGGATTCTGTCGCTGTGCACTCTCCATCGTGAATAAAAGTGCCCTTTTCAACCCCAAGGACGCAGGAGTTTCCATACGTATGGTATACGGGGTAGCACGGCGCACTTACGCACTGTACGGGCTTAGCGCCACATACAGGCTGGTACTGCATGGTGCACATAGTAGTTTCCGCCGCCTGCACAGACAGTGGTGAAAGTAGAACGGTAATGGCAAGCACAAGGTATATGGGCATGGATTGTACAGGTACAGACGGTGGTGAGGGGCTTCTATTACAAGAAGCGGCCCCGTACGGGGCCGCTTCTCATTTCTTTGAAAACTAACGCTTAGACCACTGTGGAGCCTTGCGAGCCTTGCGAAGTCCTGGCTTCTTACGCTCCTTGGCGCGAGGGTCGCGAGTAAGAAGACCTGCCTTCTTTAGTGCACCGCGCTGGTTCTCCTCTGCCTTGATAAGTGCGCGCGCGATAGCGTGACGGACAGCACCAGCCTGAGCTGCGATACCTCCTCCTGCTACCTTTGCGAGGATCTCGTAGTCCTGCTTCGCCTCTACCGTCTTAAACACGTCGCCGGTGACAGCTTCACGCTGTGCTGTCTTGAAGTACTCAAGTGCGCTCATGCCGTTTACAGTCACGGTTGTCTTTGCAGCCGGAGTCATCTTCACGCGTGCAGACGCAGTCTTGCGACGGCCTACAGCAACTACGAAATTATCTTTGGTCTCTGGCATACAAATTAATCAGTGATAGTAAGACGCTTCATGCGCTCCTTGCGGAGCTTGTTGCGTGGAATCATGCCGTCCACAGCCTTCTCAACTGCAGCACGAACACCCTTGTTCTCAATAAGGCGTGCAAGCGGTGTGATACGAAGACCACCTGGGTAGCCAGTGTAGCGTGCGTACTCCTTGCCCTTGATGCGCTTCTCAGTCATAAGAAGCTGGTTTGCGTTCTCAATGGTGACTTCAACCTCAGATACCTCGTTCTTCATGAACTGAGCTGAGTGCTTGCCAAGAAGGCGAGATGCAGCCTCTGAAGCAACACGACCAAGTGACTGGCCTGCCGCATCAATAGCGTAGTGTGTGCGATCTCCCTTCTGTGTCTTAGTGATATTCATGGTCGGCAGGATTATACGAATGCGATGTAGGCGTTCTTCTTGCCGTCCACGCTGATAGCACGCTTCACGATGCGGGTGTAGCCACCTGGGCGCTCGGTGTAGCGAGGAGCAATAGCGGTGAAGAGCTTCGCGGTAGCCTCGTCATCGTTTCCAAGACGAGCTGCTACTAGACGGCGGTTAGCTACATTGTCTACGCGAGCGTGAGACACGAGCTTCTCAATCACAGGGCGGAGTTCCTTAGCCTTAGCCTCGGTCGTCGAAATACGCTCATGAATGATGAGCGAACGCATGAGGCCACGCAAGAGCGCTACGCGCTGGTCGTGCGTGCGGCCGAAAGTCCTACCTTTGTGATGATGACGCATATATCTGTTTTAACACGAATTCCTAATCCCGTCTATTTACTCGCCTTTTAGCTCGAGTCCAAGCTTATCAAGAGCCTCAGAGATCTCTGCGACTGCCTTGTCTCCAACGCCATCAAGCTCAAGAAGTGCTGATGCAGTCTTCTTTACAAGTCCTGCAACGGTCTTGATACCAGCGTCAGTAAGAGCGGTGGTAACGCGAGCGCCAAGCTCTAGCTCCTCAATCTTCATCTTTGAAGCGTCCTTTCCGGCTGCTGCCTTTGGGGCTGCTTCAAAGCCAGTAGTCTCTCCGTCCATTTCAGACTCCTCCTGGAATCCAACGATAGCCTTGAGCTGGTGAATCATCACTTCAATAGAGCGCTCAAGAGCCTCGCGAGGAGTGATAGTGCCGTTGGTCTCAATCAAAATACGTAGACGGTTGAAGTCGGTGCGGTCTCCAACGCGCATGTTCTCTACTTCGTAGTTCACACGGCGAATTGGGGTGAAGGTTGCGTCTAGTGCAATGGTACCAATGTCTACCTTCTCCTTGGTAAGCATCTCGCGGGGCACGTAGCCAAGTCCGCGCTCAATAGTAGCTTCTATCTCAAGCCCCGCCTTCCCTGCGATGTCAGCAATGTGCATCTCTGGGTTTGCAATCTGAACCTGTGAAGGAAGCTGGAAGTCTGCAGCAGACACCTGCTTTGGGCCCTTTACCGAAAGACGAATAGTCTGAGCCTCCTCTCCATGAAGCACAAAGTGCACACGCTTTAGGTTAAGGAGAATCTCCATAACGCTCTCGTGAACGCCCTCAATAGTAGCGAACTCGTGAGAAACGCCATCAATCTTTACGCTCGTGACGGTAGCGCCAGGAAGTGAAGCGTGAATAATACGGCGAAGTGAGTTGCCGAGTGTGTGGCCGTAGCCTGGGTATAGAGAATCAATCTCGTATACGCCCTGTACGCCCTCCTCAGAAACGATGCGAGGCTTAGACGGTAGTGTGATGTGGTATTCCATAACTCAATCAATTAACCAACAGTAATAATGAAACTAGCGGCTGTAGAACGAGAGCACGGACACGAGGTCGCCCGCAGTGTCTGCGGTCTCGTCGGTCGGTAGCTCAAGCACGCCTCCCTCCATAGTCTTCGCGTTCCATGTAAGCCAACGTGGAAGCGGAGTCTCAGCAAACTTCTCTGCAAAGCCCTCGAACAGACGAGCGTCCTTGCTACCAGGGCGTACCCCGATAACGTCGCCAATGCGCATTGCGCGAGAAGGAATCGTCGTCTTCACACCGTTAATAACGATGTGTCCGTGCGATACCATCTGGCGAGCTGCGCGGCGGCTCGGTGCGAGACCGAGTCGGTAGATGATGTTATCAAGACGCATTTCAAGCTGGCGGTGGAGCATGTCTACAGGACGAGCGCCGTGGGTAGAAGTGGCTACACTCACGTACTTTGCGAACTGGCGCTCAGAGAGGCCGTAGGTAAGGCGAACCTTCTGCTTCTCAAGAAGCTGGCGACCGAACTCGGTCTGCTGGTTGCGACGTCCACTCTTCTTGGTGCGCGCTGAGCGCTCCTGGGCAAGCGCAAACTTTGCAGTCTGGGTCTTTGGGAAGACTGAAGCGCCGAGACGCTTCGCAATCTTGTACTTAGGGCCGATGATCATACGTAGTAAAGAAGAAGGATTAAACGCGACGAGGCTTAGGTGGACGCGGGCCGTTGTGCGGCACCGGCGTTGCATCCTTAATAGCGCTGATAGTGATGCCCTTGCCGGCGAATGAGCGAAGTGCAGACTCGCGACCAGCACCAATACCACGGATAACTACCGCAGCCTCCTTTAGGCCGATAGCAAGTGCCTTGTCGCCAAGAAGCTCACCCACCTTTGCAGCTGCGTAGGGGGTAGACTTGCGAGCGCCAGAGAATCCAAGTGCGCCTGCAGAAGAGGAGATAACCGCGTTGCCTTTCTCGTCAGTGAGTACTGCCTTGGTGTTGTTGAAGGTGGCCTCAACGTGTAGCACGCCGCGTTCAATGCGCTTCTTAGCAATCTTTGCGAGTGCACGCTCCTTGCGACCCTGGTCGAGTCCGCGTCCGCTCTTCTTGATGATTCGTTTCTTACCCATAGGAAATTAAAGTGGTTAGCGCAAGGATTATGTCTTCTCAAGCGTACGACGACCGCTACCCATCGTCTTACGAGTGTTGCCACGCACGGTACGTGAATTTGTCTTGGTGCGCTGCCCCTTAACAGGTAGACGGCGCTCGTGACGAATACCGCGGTATGAGCGGATATCCTTCAAGCGCTTTACGTTCTGACCGATCTCGCGCTTAAGCTCTCCCTCAATAGTGAAGGCCTCAGCAAGAAGACGAATCTTCTGCTCGTCCTCAGGAGTGATGTCCTGGGCCTTGGTGGTGTATGCAATACCTGCTTCGTCCAAAATCTTACGCGCACGCGTAGGACCGATACCAAAGATAAGCGGCAGCGCGTATGCGAGCTGCTTGTCGTCTGGAAGTGTTACACCGGCGATACGCATGACAGTAGTGGTTACAAGAGGTTAATGACGAAACGAATGAAAAATTCTAGCCCTGGCGAGCCTTGCGGCGAGGATTGCGCTTGTTAATACGGTACAGGCGTCCACGACGGCGGACGATGATGTCCCCCGGTTCCTGAACCTTGATTGATGCGCGTACTTTCATGAAAATTAATTAAGATACCCTTTTGGTAAGCTAGCTCGGAGTCGCTGTGCTTCTCCTATCTAGCTAAGTCTCCTCACAACGCGTGCTCGACCCCCGTATGGATCAAGAACCAGCTCAACGCGGTCCCCCACCAATACACGGATACGATGCAATCGCATCTTGCCTGCAAGGTACGCAAGAAGAAGATTACCATCTGGCATCCTCACCCGAAATAACGAGTTAGGAAGCACCTCTTCTACGGTGCCAGTGGTTGGATCCCCTTCTGTACTTTCCTCCATGTGAAGCTTCCCTATCTTAACAGGGTAGTGTTAGAGCGTCAAATGGGTACTGGGACTAAGTCTTGGAACTAGGCTCCAAAACGACCACTTCAATCTTGCTTGGGTCTGACGGGAAGGAAGAGCTCCAGAATGGGCGGATCAGAATGTGCACTTTTTCTACCTCTGGGAAGCCCGTAAGAGCGGTTTCAGCAGACTCGCGATTCTTGCCCGCAACGGCGCCCGCAATGCGATCCCCCTCTACTACCCACAAAATAGAAGCATTTCCCTCCAAGGTAAACGCGAATTCTTGGTCAGTAGCTGACGGCGCTGCGCCTGTCTTTGCGGTTACCTTTAGACCGCTCTCCTTTTTAAGGGTTACCGCCTGGCCATTGTAGGTGCCATCGTTTGCGTACGCGATAGCTGAAGCAATCGCCTGGCGAGGGAAGACCACTGCAGTAGCACTTGCCTTTTGACTAAGCGAAACTGCGCCGCCCGCTGCTGGAGCATCTGGCTCGCTTACATAGGTTACGAAGCTTGCTCCTGGGAGTAGCACGTAGCCCTCAGGAACTTTTGCCTGTATGGCCGCATCTATCCCGTCAGTGAGTTCTTGCTTCAGTGTGGCATAGGTCTTGTCCTTGGTTGCTTGGGACACTGTTGGGCGGACACCCGAGAAGCCGCCAGTCATGGGCCCCTCTGACTTAGCGGTCACCTGCTCAAACGCCTTACTTCCCTTCAGTCCTGGTAGGGTGAATGTGGTTGCAGGAATGTTGAAGGATTCACCCGTTGCGTCAGCGTAGACCGTCACCGTGAGCGTTCCAGGGCCTCCCTGGCTGGCCGGAACCGTGATTGAGTCTCGGATACGATAAATTTTACCGTCCGGGGTCTCAAAACGTGTGTTTTTTATGAGTTGCTGGGGGACGGCTTGGGTGTTTGAGATAACAATGCTGCCCTGCGCCGCCTGCTGCACGTTCTCTGTGCCCTCGCTCTTCACCTCCGCAGTCGCTACCTTTTCCACCGACACCACTGCAAATGGAAGTGTTCCGCCACCTGCGGTTGCGAGCATGTCGCCTGCCATCATGATGTCCTTTTGCATAGGAGTGATCGTGACCTTTGCTTTTGAAAATGCGAAGAGTGCTCCTGCTGAAGCCGCAATAACAATGAGCGCCACCACGGCAGTCCCTACGGGAAATTTACCGCCAGTGCGCGGCACGCGCTGCTGCCTTGCTGGTTTCGGTGGCTTTGGTGCCCGGCCGTACTGTGTGGGGAGCGGTGGAGTTACCGGCGGAGTGTACGGTACTCCCTCTGTGCCGAGCATTGCCCTGCGACGTGACGGCGGAATGATATCGTTTAAGTTTCTGTCCATACGTAAAGGCACTCCATTGCGCTTACCGAATATGGGGTAAGTATAGCAGTACGGAGGCCCTCCACCAGCCCCTTGGTGGATAGAAATCTAGCCTTTACGTAAGCGGTCTTGGTAAAAGAGAGCCAGTATGGAGAGAAATATGTCGCCCTCTGCCAGACCGCGGGCTCGCACTACGCTTGTGGTGTGTTCTGGAGCAAGCGCTATGACTGACAGCGGTTCTTCCGATAGCCAGAGGGTTCGCAGGGTGCTCTCATCTATCAGGCGCTTCAAGAATGGGCGCACACCTTCGTCCGCCAACAGAAACACGGTATGGGGAAGTGGGTGCTCGCCTGCAAACGTAGCAAGCATTCCTTTTACTCCTTCTAACCAGGCGGCCTCGGCCGCAGCAACCTTTGGGCCAAACGTTGCGTTACGATTAGGGTCAATTGCTCCGAGACCTGCGCCGCCTCGCGCAGCACCTCTCCCAGCCGCTAGTAGATCATGGACCCCTTGCGAAAGTGTCGTGACGCCAGCCAGCACACCCTTCTTCACGATAAGTGCGCCTGTAGCAGAACCAGAGACGTCAAGCAGTATGTACTCCTTTTGTAGTGGGTAGAGGTTGGACAGAACCGCGTACGCCACCGGCGCGAAGGCAACCATTTCAATGCTGTGTGAGTGAAATGCTTTGCGCAGCTCGGTGTTTATGGTCTTTGCCACGCTCTTTTCCAGAGTACTTGTGAGCACGGTGAGCTCTGCTTTATGAGCGCGCTTACCCCAGGGCTCTGCTGTCTCGTAGCCATTAAGGACGGTGGAGATGACGGAAGTATCAGAAACGATGCGGTCTGGTGACGGTGACGTTGCCGTCACTGCCTTTTGCATAAGTGCACGAGTAAACACAAAGGAGTGCTCTTCAGCAAGCGTGACGGTCTGAATGGATGTCTCTTGCCACGGTGCTGCCACAGAAACGAGCACCATATCAATACGCCCGTCTCCTGCCTCGCGACTATACGCTGGCGCACCTTCCCGTACTAGTTGTATGCAAACGGCTTCAAGCGTGCGAAGCATGCCCTGCTCAACGGTCTCGCCGTCTCTAGACTCAACGTCTATGCGTGTTGAATAGCATATGATGGGCGCATCCCCTTTCTTCTGAAACATCCACGCTCCAGCAACTGAGGCCGAGCCTATATCAACAAGAATCACTCCTTTGGAAGTGGTGCCGAAAAGTCCCATAGATACACTCAGTATACACGCACTCTTGCGTGCTGGACGTGGAGTTATCTACGCGATAACTGCTTTGATGCGACGAATGCCTGAAGCGACCGCTTCTTCCTTCTGAATCTTAAACGTTCCAGCTGCGGCAATCTCGCTGGTGTTTGCAACGTGTGGCCCGCCACAGAATTCAAGTGAGAACGCGTGTGCAATGTCTGGAGCGTCCTGTGTTGCGTGAATCGGTCCTACTGAGTACACCGACACCATATCAGGGTACTTCACTCCAAATTCCATTTCGGCGCCCAGCTTCTCTGCTTCCTCGCGTGGCATGACGGTGCGGGTGACAGGAAGGTTCTGCGAAACTACGTCGTTCACAATTCGCTCTACCTCCGCCTTCTGCTCGTCGGTCATTTTGCCCGGGGATGAGAAGTCTATGCGTAGGCGCTCACTCGTGATGTTGCTTCCCCGCTGTTTTACCTCGGGCCCCAGCACCATTTGGAGGGCCTTCAGGAGGATGTGATGGGTTGTGTGGTAACGCACGGTTGCTTCTGCATGGTCAGCGAGACCTCCAGCAAAGCGCTGCGCGCCCCCGGCACGAGAGGTGTCCTGGTGCTCCTTCATGCGTGCTGCAACAGCGTCCTGGTCAAGCGTAATACCGCGCTCCTTTGCAAGTTCTTCGGTTAGCTCCACTGGGAATCCATAGGTGGTAAAGAGAATGAACGCGTCCTCTGCGCTCACTTCGCGCTTTGCAGCAAGCTTTTCAAACTCTTTGAGTCCTTGTTCAAGTGTTTTGCGGAATTTCTCTTCCTCTTTCGCAAGCTCGTCCGCAATCTTTGTAGCCGCAGCTTGTACGTGCGGATAGTGATCCTCGTAAGTACGCGCATAGCTCTCCGCTACTGCTGGCAAAATGGCCTCCTTCACCCCAAGGCGGTCTGCCTCGCGAATGGCGCGGCGGATAAGGCGGCGCAGGACGTAGCCAGCTTCAGAGTTTGCAGGCACAACGCCCTCAGCAAGCATAAAGCTCGCTGCGCGCATGTGGTCCAAGATGATACGGAACGCGCGGGTTACCTCCTCGCTCTCGCCATATCTCTTGCCAGAACGTTCTTCGAGTACAGCACGAGGCCCTTCAAACACATCAATGTCAAAAACATCGGAGCTGTTGATGGTGGTTGCTACAAAACGCTCCAAACCGCCACCAAAGTCTACGTTCTGCTTTGGAAGGTTGGAGAATGAGCCGTCAGCATTCTTTACGTACTGCATGAACACTGAGTTGCAAATCTCAACAAAACGTCCGCAATCACAATTTACGTGACACTCCTTGCCCCACTTCGGGTCATGGGGCGTTCCGAAGTCATAAAACATCTCCGCATCAGGTCCTCCAGGCTCTCCTGGCGGCATATTTCCGGGCACTCCAGAGCGGCTCCACCAATTTTTCTTGGAGCCATAGGCAAAAATCCTGCCACCCTGCATTCCCTGCTCGTAGCCATTCTCTTCTGTATCAAGCACAACCAATTTGGCATCAATTCCTTTGGTGGCAAAAAGTGCCTTCCAAATATCAACCGCCTCTGTGTCTAGCTCCATGCCAGCTTCTTCATCACCAGAATATACGGTTACGTAGATTCGGTTTGGATCAAATCCAAGACCTGTCTCGGCACTAGTCATAAACTCAAAAATCCACGGAAGCTGCTCCTTCTTGAAATAGTCGCCAAGCGACCAGTTCCCAAGCATTTCAAAGAAGGTGGTGTGGCGGTTGTCGCCCACTTCTTCAATGTCGCCCGCACGGAAACTCATTTGTGAATTTGCAACGCGCACTCCTTCCGGGTGCTCCTGTCCAAGTAGGTACGGCACCAAGGGCTGCATTCCTGAGGAGGTAAAGAGCGTGGTGGGATCGTTCCCCGGCACAATAGGCGCGGACGGAATAATGGCGTGGCCACGGGCCTTATAAAACGCGAGGAAGCGGCTGCGTACTTCAGAGACTGTCATAAGATTGAAGATAGCATTATACTGCCCGTATATGAAGCCTAAACACTGGGGTTTTGACGTGAACGACTTGGAGCCAAGCATTCGCCCGCAAGATGATTTTTTTCATCATGTGAACAAGCGCTGGATGGACACTAACGAGATTCCAGATAACGAGGCGCGTTGGGGCAGCTTTATGAAATTGCGTCACGATAGTGACCAAAAATTGCATGCCATTTTGAAGGAGCTGGAAACAAAGCGGAACCTTCCTGTCGGCTCCCCCGAGCGACTCATTCGCAATTTCTACCGCTCTGGTATGGACATGAAGCGTAGGAATGCGCTTGGCCTTACTCCCCTTGCTCCCTTTCGCGAGCTCATTGCAAAGATTGATTCAACCGAGCGCCTGCTTGCGGTCATTGCAAAACTACATCGCGTTGGGGTCGGCGTTGCCTTTGGCGTTGGTATGGACCAGGACGCCAAGAAGAGTACGCGCTACCTACTCCACGTTCATCAAGATGGCATTGGTATGCCCGACCGCGACTATTATTTGAACGACGATGCTGAGTCTGTGCGCGTACGCACTGCGTATGTCACACACGTCACCAAGCTGTTTGAACTCATGGGTCGTACTAAGAAGGAAGCCGTAGAGGATGCTGAAGTCGTGCTTGCGCTTGAAACGAAGCTTGCGAAAGCAATGATGAAGAAGGAGGACTCGCGCGACATGGAGAAGACCTATCATAAGATGACGCTTGCATCGCTGAAGCGCGAGGCAGTGAATATTGATTGGGACCAGTACTTGAAACTCTCCTCCGCAAAGGAGGTGAGGGAACTTATTGTCATGCAACCCAAGTTCCTGCAGGCAGTAGACCGCATGCTCTCCTCGGTTCCCCTTTCTGATTGGAAGACGTATATGGAGTATCACGTAGTGAATGATTTCTCTGCGGCACTATCTGACACGTTCATAAAGCATAGTTTTGTGTTCTATGGGACCGTCCTTTCGGGAACGAAAGTGATGAAACCACTGTGGAGGCGCGTGCTTGGCGTGGTAAATGGTCAGGTGGGCGAGTTGCTGGGTCGCATCTATGTAAAAAAGCACTTCACGCCTGAAGCAAAGAAGAAGATGAACATCCTGGTGGATGATTTGTTTACCGCGTATGAAGCAAGGCTGAAGTCGCTTGAGTGGATGACGCCCGCAACTAAAAAGAAGGCGCTGCGTAAACTGTACGCCATTAATCGGAAGATTGGCTACCCAGACAAGTGGAAGAGCTATGCGGGGCTTGAGATAGAGAGCGACGACTACGTGGGCAACATCATCCGCGCAAACGAGCACGAGCACATGCGCACCATGAAGAAGTTGCGCGGGCCCGTTGATCGCGGCGAGTGGTTCATGTATCCGCAGACGGTGAATGCGTACTTCAGTGGCAGTCTAAACGACATCGCCTTCCCTGCCGCTATTCTGCAGCCACCCTTCTTTAGCCTTACCGCGGACGACGCAGTGAACTATGGCTGTATTGGCGCCGTGATTGGACACGAGATTACGCACGGCTTTGACGACCAGGGTTCCAAGATGGATCACAATGGCAATTTGGTAAGTTGGTGGACGAAAGAGGATAAGAAGCGGTTTGACGCAAAAGCAAAGAAGGTGGAGAAGCAGTTTAACCAGTACGAAGTAGCTGACGGCTTGAAAGTAAATGGAAAGCTTACCTTGGGTGAGAATATCGCCGACCTTGGCGGTCTCTCTATTGCGTTTGACGCGTACCAGATGGCACTTCTACGCACGGGCCGAAAAGATATTGATGGGATGACTCCTGAACAGCGATTCTTTGCAGCGTTTGCAGTGTTTGAGCGCGAAAATGTGCGCCCTGAGTTTGAAAAAATGCAGGTGTTGAACGACCCGCACTCGCCAGGCAAGTTCCGTATCAATGGCCCGGTATCAAACTACGATGAGTTCTACAAAGCATACGGAGTGGTTAAAACGGACAAGCTCTACCGCGCACCAAAGGACAGAGAGATGGTGTGGTAAGGCGAGTAGTCCCTCAAGATCTCCTTCTACTCAGTCGATTTGCGAGCAAGCACGCTAATCGTGTGCCAGTGCTTGTGAGAGTCTGGCTCTTCCGCTGTGCCGCTATCGCTCTCGCGCTCCTCAAGCGATATAAGATCAAAGTCATCAAGCAGGTCGCGAACAAACGAGCTATTCTGAGTATATTTACCGTGTGTGCCGTCCCAGTCATCGTTAGGACCGAGGAATTGAGCTGAAAAAACTCCTCCTGACTTGAGTGCGTTATGAATCCTGGCGACAAGTGCGGAGAGGTCAGTAGTTGGTACAAAGAATAGCGAGAACTGAGCGCTTACTAAGTTATAGCTATTTGGTTCGAGTGGAACATCCTGCATGTCTCCAATCCGAATCTCAAGACGCGCGTCTCCTATCTGTAGCGCTCTCTCTTTCACTGACGGTGCTGAATCTACAGCGACAACCCGAGCGAATCCTTGTTCAAGCAAGAAGCGAGCGTCGTTTAGAGCGCCTGCACCTAAGTCGACCACTGCCTCGCGTTCGGGAGTAAGCTCCAGTGCAGAAACAAGACCTGGTCGCGGGCCGTAGCCTTCAGTCTTCTTGTAGTAAGCGTCCCAATCAGGTCCTCTCCGTCGATTTGGTATCCTTTCCATACTGTATTAGCTCCAGTCTAACTCACCCAAACCGCACTTCATTAAATACTCATTCGTCTTACTAAACGGCTTACTTCCGAAAAAGCCAGAGTGAGCGGAAAATGGTGAGGGGTGCGGGGACTCAATCACCAAATGCTTTGAGCGGTCTATATGTGCACCCTTTGCCTTTGCATAGTTGCCCCACAGGACAAACACCAGGTGCTCGCGCTTATCAGAGAGTGCTTTGATAGCTGCGTCGGTAAACTGCTCCCACCCTTTTCCTTGATGCGAGCCTGGCGTGTTTGCTCGCACGGTGAGTGTTGCGTTTAAGAGTAGTACGCCCTGCTTTGCCCAACGGGTTAAGTCTCCACTCTTGGTATCAACTGGTATGCCCAAATCACTCTCTAGTTCCTTGTAGATATTCTGCAGTGATGGTGGATTACGCACACCCTCTACTACAGAAAAGGAGAGTCCGTGCGCCTGCCCTACTCCGTGGTACGGGTCCTGGCCAAGTATCACTACGCGCACATCATTAAACGGCGTGAGCTCAAACGCAGTAAAAATGCTCTTGGGGTGCGGATAGACAGTGCCTGTCTCGTACTCGCTTCTCACAAACGTCGTAAGCTCCTTGAAGTACGACTCCTCAAACTCGTCTTTAAGCACTTCCTTCCACGATTCCTCAATCCGCACGTCCATACTCATATAGCTACTCCCTCAGCGCGCAAGAGTGCGCGCTTCTTTTCCGGTCCGCCTCGGTTGTACTCACCAATCTTGCCACCTGCGCACACCACACGGTGGCAGGGCACGGTAGGGTCGTAGTTATCGCGCATAATAGTGCCCACGGCGCGTGCGGCACCCGGGTGCCCAATAGCTGCCGCCACTTCTCCGTAGGTGCGTGTCTCGCCCTTTGGAATCTGGCGCACTGCTTCTCGCACATGCTCTGCGAACACTTTGCTCTGCATACTATTTCTTATTCGCTCGGTGCATTGCAAGTAGCTTCTTTCCGGAGGCTTCGCGGTAGGTACAGAAATCACAGTTCTTGCCTACAGGCGGTATCGCATCGCTTTCAAGGGTCTTCTTTATTTCAGGAAGCACATCGTCAATCCACTGTGATTCCCCCTCGCACGGGACCACCGTCACCTCAAACTCAAGCTTTGCATCAAAGGCTTCCTTGTCGTCGTGAGCGTTCGCGTACACGAGGTAGCCAAGCGAGGACACCTCAAATCCGTTATTACGAAGGAGCCACTGGTACACACCCATCTGGCGCTGGTACTGTGCGTCCCACGAAGAGTCGCCAAGCTTGGTGATGCTGCCAGGCTTGCTGGTTGATTTGTAATCAACAACAGTGAGCTCCCCTTTTGGGTTCACCCAAATATCGTCTACCGCTCCTGATATCGTGAATCCTGTTTCTTTGTGCTTGAACTCAACACCTTCAAAATTTTCGCGCCAGGTATCAATCTGTGGGTGTGAGAAGGGTACGGCGTCTATTCCGTATGTTGTCATAAGGGGATGCGGTGACCCGTCTTTTCGATGCATATCAAACTCCTTCTTAAACAGTTGGTCCACCGCCTTGTTTAGATTGAATTCAGGACCACGCGGACGCGCTGTGCCTAGTTTGTTGTCCAAATAGAAACAACGCGGGCACTCCACAAACAATTCAATTTTGGAGCGTGATAGACGCCATTTTGCACCACCGTAATTCCAGTCGGTGCTTCGGTTCGGGTTATATCGTTTTACGAAGTCAGCCATAGACTATTTCTGTACTGAGCCCGCTTCTCCATAGCTGTCGCGAGGCGAGCACAGAGTGCCTGCTTCTGCGAGAATGGCTCCAATACGATCGGGTGGAATACCAAGCTGGCGCAGAGCTTCGCGGTGTGCACGAATCTGTGCACAGGTGACGATTCCCTCATCAATAAGGAGTCGCTTCTCTGATTTCTTAAGAAGCGTGAGTGCCGTGACTGGATACAGGCCCGCTGCCACTATGCGGTCGTACAGGTTCCCCTCGTTGGGGTACGTCCACCCAAGAAGCCCGAGCCCAGAGCAGGTAGCGTACTGAATAGCATCGCGCGTGAACTTAGTGTTCGTAATCAAAAAGCCGGTTCCTACTTCACACACACCTTTTGCCTTTGGATCGCAGCCCCAAATATCATCAAAACGTGCCTTCACGTAGAGTGAGACCTTTACATCCGTCTTATAGCCCGGGTCATTGTGATACTTAAGCTCCGCAGCAAGTGTCTCGCCGTTTCTTGTGGCGTAGACGTCCACCTCGTGGGTGACGCACTTACCCGGAATGAGCTTTCGGTCTTCCACCGTCCAACCCTCAGCGCGAAAAAGTTCTGTAACAAAGTCTTCAAACGGGTGTCCTGAAGGACCAAGTTCAAAGAGTGCGCGGCGAAGGCTATAGCGAGCAGCTGATGGACGGCTGTCTTGGCGTAGCATTTGAAACGCACGGCGATAGATTTCTGTTGATTGCGTGGACGGGCCCATGGAGGACTGAATGGTAAGACGGATGCGCTCAGCGGTGCGCTCAGTAGCCCCGGCGCGCATAAGCGACATCTCAAGCTTAGAGCCATCAAAGGGCTCTACCGTACCGTCTGCTTTTATAATCTCGGGAGTCATTTATGCAATGATACCACCCCCAAGCACCTGCTCTCCTCGGTAGATAACAAGCGACTGCCCCGCGGCAAGCGCCTCCTGGAACGACTGTGTGGGCGTAAAGAGCGAGCGGCTGGTATCAATAGTGCCTTCAACGCTTGGTCCATGGTAGCGATACTGCGCCACTACCCTTTCATGAGCCGCAACATCCTCCAACCAGTTTGTCTCCGACAATGAAACAGGTCCAGCACTATTCCTGGTATGCGGCGTATGCGACACCGTGAGTATGTTGCTCGCCATGTCCTTCTTTACGACATACCAAGGCCCTGGGTGCTTGCCGATAATGGCGACACGTTCTCCTAGGGTCGCTAACACCGCACCCTCGTGTATACCAACTTCATCGCCCCTTTCATCCACTGCGGCCCCGGGAGTTGAGCCCAGCTCACTTCGCAAGAAGTCGTCCACTGAAATGGAACCGAGGAAGCAAATGCCTTGACTGTCGCGCTTGGTAGCCTGAGGAACACCAAACTCTAGAGCCAGCTCTCGTGTGCGCTCCTTTGGCATACTACCGACAGGAAACAGCGTGCGTGCAATTGCCTCTTTAGGCACAGCCCACAAGAAGTAGCTCTGATCCTTTGCCGTGTCTACTCCACGAGAAAGTACTCCACCCTCCTGCCTAGCATAGTGACCAGTGGCAATGAAGTCTGCTCCGTTTTTGTTTGCAAATCTCCAGAAGGCGCCAAACTTCACCTCACGATTACACATCACGTCGGGATTCGGCGTTCTGCCTGCAGCATACTCTCTCAACAAGTAATCAATGACGCCTTGTTTGTATTCGGTTGAAGCGTCCAGCGTGTAGAACGGAATGCGCAGGTGGGCAGCTGCACGCATGGCGTCAGCTCGGTCCTCGCTCCATGTGCAGGGCATGCCGGGCGGATACCAGCCTTTTATAAATACGCCCGTGACGTCAGCCCCTTCCTGTTGGAGTAGTGCGGCAGAAACAGCTGAGTCAACGCCGCCAGACAATCCTACAAATACACGCTTGCCGCGTAGGTTTTCCATACACTAAGATATAGCACCAAGCCTGAACGCTGGCGAGGACTGCAGACTACGTAGGCAGATTGGACGGTGCAGCCGAAGTCGCAGAAGGAATACGCGGGAGTCCTGGCGTGGTAATACCTCCCGTAGGTACATGGAAGATGGTGGCGAGTTCCTCGGTGCTCATGGTCATCCAATCACCCTCGTACGGAGGATGATAGAACGCACGCCTACGATAGAAATCCAGTGCCTGGTGCATAACGTGCGCATGGTGATGTCCATGACGGTCTTCCCATGGATAATCATTGAATCCTACATGCCAGCGGGTCCACTTAATTCCATTTAATGCTTCAGAGTTAAACGGATACCACAGTCCGCCTAGTAGGCCGGGCATTGAGCCGTGAAAATGTCCCTCCTCGGCCATATATATGCCACGCATACCAACATCAAAGGGAAGTTTTGACACGTTACGCTCAATGGCATTAATGACCTCTTGTTCACCCTTGGTTGGATTCGGGAATCCGTCTTCTTCGTACGGAATACCGGTTTCCTTATTCATCTTTTTCACCTTACGCACCGCGCTCTCGCGAATCTTCTCAATCTCCTCTTTCGCTTCGTCGCGCCAGGTAAACGGCTTACCACCAGCATTCATGCGGCCCGCATACTTCTCACCCTTTGAAACGCGGATGATTATCTGCACCCACATTTGTTCGTGAGGGCCAATAGACGCCATCGTTTCAAGCACTTGCGCAAACGGGTCCATTTGCTCCTCGGGCTTTGGCATTGGCTGTTTATCAAGTCCAAAATCAACGTACGTTTTAATAGGATACGCATCAGGCTTACTGTGTCTGAATTCGCAGGCAAAGCCCGACCACGGTGCGTGCCCTGGCTCTGTTAGAAGACTGTAGTCCACTGCTTCAACAATCTCAACACCCGGGTACTGCGAGTAAAACGAGGACTCTAGAAGTCGACGATACACTTCACGCGTCCAAATGTAGAAGTGGATACGACCCCCAAGCGAGACTATTTCAAACGACCACCACGGCCGTACACTTCCGTTCCAAAACAGCTTGAACCAGTTTGACTCTCCCGGAGCGTGGTGCAGGTTCGCAAAGATGCCCTCCATAGAAAGGGGCGACTTGCGCGTGTCGCGTGGCATGCGTATCTCAAGGAGAATATACTTCTGCTTCGCATTGAACGCTCGGCGACGGTACTGCACCCACCGCACCCACGAAAACTTCAACAGTGTAATGGGCACCCAGAGTGGGGAGAGGTACACAAGTAGCTCAAAGTTTCTAAGACTTTGTGCCGGACTTGTGATGAAAAAAGCAATGAGTGCCGTACCAAACGCAATTAAAAGCGCTCGCTCGGTAATACTGGCACCACCCTTTTCCCACGAACTGTGTAGCATTCCCTCTATGGCTGCTAGACCAGGCAGACCGCCTCCATGACCAGATGATGACATGTAAACAGTATAGCAAGCACAACGAGAGCGCAGGCCACATTGACCTGCGCTCTCGTGTATAGAGTCCCTGTCTCTCGTTTGTTAGGCAACCGTGTAGGTGCCGTCCTTTGCGCGCTTGAAGTAGCGAGTGTCGCCAAGGTTTACCAAAATGGTGTTGTCCTTTACGTAGCGCACCTTCTTCACTGCAGCGATTACCTCCTCGCGCGTAAGTGGCTTCTTTGCGAGCGCCTCCTTGATAACGTCGCGCACAACGCCTGGCTGGAAGCCCCACTCAGACAAAGCGTAGAGTCCGCGACCTACGAGCACAAAGCGAGAATCCTTGATGAGCTCGTTATGCGTGGTTGCAACGTGCGCCTTCTTGCCAAATAGCGACACGATAGACTTTGCAACGTCAGCAAAGTGCATTGGCTCACCCTTCTGCTTGATAACAAGGTATGCGTAGTCACGAATACCCTTGGTGCGAATAGCAGGAGTGTCCACACGTCCCCATTCTGAAAGAGGGTTCTTGGAAATAGTCTTTGAAATAGAGAGCCAGCGCTTCAAAATCTCCTCGTTTTGGTATGCGGCGTTCACACCCTTCAACTCATCAAGGAAACGATTGATGATGTCTCCTTCGGAGAGCACCTCAGCATCGTCGAGCGTGCTGTACAGGCGAGAGAGTGCACCATGCACAAGTTCTGCGGTCTTCTGGTCTACGTGCCAGCGGGCATAAAAGTCATCGGTCTCGCGCTCACGGAAGAACTCGCTACCAACCACCAACAGGAAGCGGAAACGATTGCGCGACTTCTCATCAGTTGCAAGTCCAGAAAGGAGTACGTCCTCTGGTACTACACCACCAAGTGATTCAATGTGTGCAGCAAGTTCGCTGAACGCAGCACCAGAGGTTTTGAACGCAGCACCAGCGCGAACTGCCTCAATTCCAGAAGCCTCAATCTGACGGACACGCTCACGGGTGATACCCCAGCGCTCGCCAATAGCCTCAAGGGTCTGGCGCTCACTTGAAGTGCCAAGCCCGAAACGAAGTGAGAGCACCTCACGAGCGCGCTCAGGCACCTCAGCAAGGAGTTTCTTTACCAGAACCGCAGAGTCAAAGGAAAGAGCTGCGACAGATTTCGCAGGAGCTTTCTTTGCTGATTTCGCCACAGATTTAGCCATATGTTTTGTTGTATTCTTATACCAGATACCTGCAAATGAGTCAACTATTCCCTTTACACACCCCCTGCCGTGTTATCTGCTACCAGGTTTAGTATACGGCCTGGTACATAGATGACGCGGGCTGGAGGCTGATTACCGAGCGCTGCTTCTACTGCCGGAACGGCCCTAGCAGCAAGCACCGCTGCCTCCTCCTCAGCCTCCGGCGAGACCGTGATTTCACCACGTTTCTTACCGTTTACTTGCACTCCTATGGTCACTTCGGTCACCACCTCTTCAACCACTTCGGGCCACGGAGCTTGGTGCACGCTACCCGCACCACCCTGTTCCTGCCACAAGTGATCGCTCAAGTGAGGAGCGTAGGGCGCCAGGATAACGAGGAACTGCTTAAACGCAGTACGCGGCACCACCGCAAGCCCCTCAAGTTCACGTACCAACACCATAAGTGCCGCTACGGCCGTGTTCATTTTGAAGCGTTCAGTGTCCTCGGTCACCTTGTTTGTGGCTCGTACGAGAGCACGTGCAAGCTCTGCTGATACTTCTGCTTCACCCACCTTCTCTCGGAGCTGATACACGCGGTCCAAGAATTTGCGCGTACCTTGCACACCATCCAACTTCCACGGATAGTTCCCTGGTTCGTTGTATGGGCCAATGAAGGCCAAGTACATGCGCACGGCGTCAGCTCCAAACTTCTCAACCATTTCGTCTGGGTTCACCACATTCCCCCAGCGCTTACTCATCTTCTGGCCATCTGTTCCAAGAATAAGTCCGCGATTGAATCGTTCCACGTACGGCTCTGCGGTTGGCACGAGCGCCAGGTCGTGAAGCGCTTTGTAGAAGAAGCGTGAGTAGAGCAAGTGCACGGTGGTGTGTTCGGCACCGCCCGAGTAGCGGTCTACCGGAAGCCACTTCTTCATAAGGGCTGGGTCTGAGAACGCTGTCTCGCTATTGGGGCTCAGGTAGCGCGTGAAGTACCAGGAAGAATCAACAAACACGTCCAGGGTATCGTACTCTGGCGTCCATCCCTCACCAAAAATACGTGTTACGCGGTCCCGCAGCTCATCTGAACCTGCAAGCGGCGATTGTCCGTCAGCTCGTGTCCCACTGGTGACATCCGTTGGTAGAAGCCACGGCAAATGTTCAGGTGGGACGGGGTGTGCAACACCCTCTGGGTCGTAGACGATAGGAATTGGGCAGCCCCAATAGCGCTGGCGAGACACAAGCCAGTCGCGGATACGATAATTAGTAACCATCTCACCTCCTGCAAAGGCGACAATGTCTTCAAGTGCTTCGCGGTTGCCGCGGCCAGAGAACTCACCTGAATTCACCAGCACACCGTCCTCGGTCATTGCCGTCTCGCCCTTGAAGAGACGCTCAAGAATGAGGTCCATTTCTGCATGCTGCAGTCCGTCGTTGCGTATCTCGTCAGCAGTTCGCCACACGAGTGTGTGCAAGGCATTCTCTTCTTCTGTAAGTGGCTCCTGGGTGTCATTTAGAAGCTCAAACAGCACCGTCGTTGCATGATTGTAACGATTAACACCCTTGTGTGCTGCGTAGAACTCGGACTGCGTAGGGCCACCAAGTATCCGGCTGAACGCCACATCAGTGTAGCCGGTCTCCTCAACAACCTCCCGCTTCGCCGCCTCAACAACGTCCTCATTCTCTTCCACTCCACCAGTCACAAACGTAATCCACGGCTGCTCCTTCCAGTTAAGCGTGAGATAAGTGTCGGTGCGTGAGTCGTGAACAATCGCAATAACAATTGAACGCCGAGTGAGCTCCTTACCCTCCTGGTGCGGATTACGATGGTCGATTCGTTCGGGCATTACCACATGCCTTATTGGCAGCTGCATCTTCTGGGCAAACTCAAAATCACGCTCGTCGTGCGCAGGCACGGCCATCACTGCACCTGTTCCGTAGGTAGCGAGCACGTAGTCAGCAATGTAGACAGGCACCTCTTCCTTGGTAGCAGGATTAACTGCCATGACCCCGCCGAGCACCACTCCCGTCTTCTGCTTGTTCTCGGAGCGCTCACGTTCTGACTTCTGTGCAGTCTGTTTGCGGTAGGTAAGCACGGCGTCCTTGTTCGTCACACTATCAAGCAGTGTCTCTACGAGCGGATGCTCTGGTGCGAGTACCACGTAGGTTGCACCAAAGAGCGTATCAGGACGCGTGGTAAACACTTCGATGGACTCCTCGCGTCCGCTAATACTAAAATTGAGCTTTGCTCCGCGCGACTCGCCAATCCATGCACGCTGTGCGTCCTTGATATCCTCGCGCCATGGAAGTGGGTCCAAATCCTCAAGCAACCGCTTTGCGTACTTGGTAATCTTCAGAAACCACTGGGTGAGGTGCTTCTCCTCCACTTCAGTGCCGCAGCGCTCGCACTTACCATCAAGCACCTGTTCGTGTGCGAGTACGGTCTGGTCCTTTGGGCACCACTTCACCGGAGCGAGTCTTCGCTCTGCGAGCCCCTGCTCAAACAACTTTGCAAAGAGCCACTGAGTCCAGCGATAGTACTCGGGCTCTGAAGAAATAACCTCGCGACTCCAATCAACAGTAGTTCCCATGGAGCGAACCTGGCCGCGCATACGCTCAATATTCTTCATCGTCCACTCGCGCGGGTCTACGTTGTTCTTAATTGCCGCGTTCTCGGTAGGAAGACCAAACGAGTCAAAGCCAATCGGAAACAAGACGTTCTTACCCTGCTGGCGCAACAAGCGCGCATACACGTCACACAGGGCGAATGCGTACCAGTGTCCAATGTGGAGGTCGCCAGAAGGGTACGGAAATTCAAATAGAAGGAAATACGGGTCCTTCTCAGTGTCTGCTAGGTCCACCGTGTGTAGCTCGGAAGCGCTCCACGCAGCCTGCACGCGTTTCTCTATTTCCTGGTGATTATACTTCTCCTTGGCCATACACGCCCAATTAGTAACGCTCAGTCTCTAGACGAGGAGTCTTTGGATAACGGTCTGGGTCAATGGTGCGAGTAAAGCAGGTTTCGCCAGTACCGTGTTGCCACGTCTCGTCCATGCCACCTTTGACTGGATACGAAACGGCGTAGTCACTTCCATAGGCGCCACGACCCCTCATGTCTGGTGTTGGCTTGTTAAAGGTAGCGCACAGAGTGAAGGAGAGGTCACTTTCAATCTTGTAGCTGTATGCGGCTCCGGTCTGCGAGTCCACTGGCACGGTGTAGCCACTGAGTGGGTCATTAAGTAGCTCTAGTGTCTCAGGCAACTCTCGTTTTGTTTGCCAGTGGTATGCAACTTGAGACTGAATGCCAGAGAGATCCATTACCTTCTCCTCGTCGTAGCGAATCATGCGCACGTCTCCCGGTGTGCCGACAATAAAGAAGCCAGAGACAACAGCAACAAGAGCCAGTACACCTACAGCGATACCAACCATATTTGCCTTCTTCACATTGGCTATCCAGTACCCCTTTTGATCAGCAAGGAAGTGGAGGAACACTCCGATTGCCACTAGAAGCACGATGAGCACCTTTAGCCCAAAACGCACACTCAGCTCGCCACCGAGGAAGGCATTAATAAGTGTAATGAGGTCAATGAGAATCGTGATCGCCGCGATGAAAAGAGTGAGCACAATTGCCCAGCGACGTACCCAAATGTTCGCCTTTCCTGGTTCCGCGCTAATTGATTTGCGAATGAAGTAGAACAGCGTGATAAGAGTTGGTACCATCACGATGAGCGCAGCCATAGAGAAACGCACTGCGCCTCCGTATGGGTCGCCGTACCCGGCGAGCACGTCTGGGAAGCTGTAGTTTATGTACTCAAAGGTGAGAGCGATGAAGGAGGTAATGCTGCCGTAGAGCGCAATAATCGCACCGAGCCAGAGGAAGAAGTCTTTGGGGGAAGTCTTAGATACTGCACCAGTCTGGGTAGTTGTTTCCATATGCGCGGATTATACCACACAAAATGGTCGGTTGCTGCGCATACTTTGGATGGTACTCTGCACACAGAAACGGAGGTCCCTATGGAACGAGGAAGGCATATCTGGCAATGGCGAGCCGTGCACACAGTTTCAGGGAGAAGTCCGGGTGTGTGCGCTGACTGTCTGGAGCTAATCACGTGGGGCAGCTATGCAAGAGAGGTGCATGCGCTAACACATCACGTGTACGGAGTACGCTTGGAAGTACGAAAATTCCACGAGAATCCACCGTGCCCAATTCATCATAATACTTAGACCGCCCAGCGTTCGTGCTCGGGCGGTCTCCTTACTAAGTTCTTCTCTAGTCCTTACTGCGTCTTTGTAGGTGCGGAATGCGAGGAATGACGGCGGAGGCAAGCGCTGCGATGATAGCAATACCAAAATACCCGAAGCCAATGGCCATACCAATGGCGCCTGCAAACCAGATGCTAGAAGCGGTGGTGAGGTTCTTAACGGTTGTTCCCTCCTTCAAAATAAGACCTGCTCCCAAAAAGCCGATACCAGAGACAATCTGTGCCGCAATACGAGACTCTGACATGGGGTCTACCGCACTTGATAGTAGTGTGAACAGCATCGCTCCTGCAATCACTAGAATGTGCGTGCTTATGCCCGCGTCCTTGCCACGACTTTCACGCTCGGCACCAATGATGTAGCCCAAGACAAGCGCAAGCGCTAAGCCAATAAGAAAGCTGATTTCAAGTGGACCAAAGAGTGTCGCGGTATTCATATATCGCCCAGTATAGCAGGTCGGTACTAGCTGTGGAGAAACACCATCACGTCTCCATCCTTCACGGGATACGTCTTT
Organism: uncultured bacterium; assembly: GCA_947085985.1. GTDB lineage: Bacteria > Patescibacteriota > Minisyncoccia > Phycocordibacterales > Phycocordibacteraceae > C7867-001. Next base: position 204,403 of record CAMTYL010000003.1, read on the forward strand.
CCTTCTGTTTGCAGGTGTCCCTTCTCTCTCGCTGCTGCCCATGACCCGTCTTCAAGCAAGGTGTCGCAGTGCACTACTTCAGCACGGATGAACTTGTCCTTAAAATCGTTGTGAATTGCCGCTCCCGCGTCCGGCGCAAGTGCGCCCTGCTTCACGGTCCAGGCACGCGTTTCCTTTGGTCCTGTCGTAAAGAAGGTAATGAGGCCAAGCGTGCGGTAGGCGCCACGAATGAGCGCCTCTAGTCCATCCACCTGCACCCCGAGTTCGCTACGGAACATGTCCTTGTCTTCGTCCGCTACATCGTTCAATTCGTGCTCAGTGCGAGCGTCCACCTGCACATACTGCCCTCCAAGCTCCTCTACATACTTGTAGGCAGCCTCTGCACGGCCATCGTTCACTTCGTCCAGGTTATGGCCACCTGCCTTGCCGTTGAAGCAGTACAGAATCGGTTTAAGCGTAAGGAGGTTGAGCGATTTGATAATCTTCGCCTCTTCCTCGGTAAGCTCTGCCGTGCTCGCTAGCTTTCCTGCGGAAATTACTTGATCAATGCGTGCCAAAATGGCGTCTTCAATAGCAGCCTCCTTCTTCTGTGCGCGCATGTCCCCCTGCAAACGCTCGCGGCGGTTCTTTACGGACTGCTGGTCGGCAAGGATGAGCTCTAGGTTAATCACCTCCATATCACGCACGGGATCCACTTCGCCGTGTACGTGGGTCACATCTGGGTCATCAAAGAAGCGCACCATTTCCAAAATGGCGTCACACTCACGAATATGTGAGAGGAACTGGTTGCCAAGCCCCTCACCTTCAGACGCTCCCTTCACGAGTCCTGCAATGTCCACAAATTCAATAGCAGCAGGCAAAATCTTCTCGCTACCAGAGAGTTTTGCGAGCTTGTCCTGGCGCTCGTCCGGCACACCCACCACACCGACTGAAGGGTCAATCGTACAAAACGGGTAGTTCTCCGCAGGAACGGAGGCTTTAGTGAGCGCATTAAAGAGAGTGGACTTCCCAACGTTTGGGAGTCCTACAATTCCGATTTTTAGCATAGATACTTACACCTTACGGGCTTTGCGTATAAAAAGAAAGACCGCTATCTATAAAAATCGATAGCGGCCGGGGTGCAGACGACGCGTGCGGGGGGGGGAGCAACGCAGCTTCCGGGGCTGGTAGAAGCTACGCTTGCGTCGTCTGCATATCCATTATGGCACACACGTGGAGTGCGTCAAGCTTATTGACCGCGTCGGCCAAGACGCGAGATACGCTTCAGGCAGCGCATCTTTTGGCTCTCAGACAATCGCTCGGAGCGACCAATGGCAGTCACCTTGGTACTAAACCCTGCAAAGGAGAGAAGAGAGCGCTTAATTGAAGCAGAAAAATCACCAAACGCGAGGAGGTCTAGAATGACCGGGTTGCTGCAGGTAATCACGACTCGAGCAGAGCGACCCTTGAGAAGCGCATTCCAGCCCATCTTGTTCTTCCACATGGAAAATGCGAACCGTGGCAAGAACATGCGGTCCCACATACCCTTGAGTAAGGCTGGCATACCTCCCCACCAGTTCGGGAAAAAGAGCACAAAATGCTCGCACCACGTCATATCCTCCTGCACCTTGAGCAGGTCTGCTTCTAGCTCTTGGCGCGCGCGATACCCCTTATGGAGAATTGGGTCAAACTGGAGCGAAGACAAATCAGTGCGACGGACTTCGTGCCCCGCTAGACGCGCAGCTGCCTCGTATGCGTCCGCAAGTTGGCGTGAAAGAGGTTCGGGTCCACTATCAGGGTGTCCAAGGAGAATAAAAATATTCTTTGCCTTCATGCGCGTGATTATAGGCTCTGCTGTAGAGCAGCCAGTTCCGCACGGTACTTCTTCATCACTTCCATAGTGGCCTTCATCTGTGGCTCACCGCCCTTCTTCACGCGACGGTCCACTTCTTCACCAATCTTCTTGAACAGTTCAGGATTCTTTTGCACCAGCGCCATAATCTGCTCTTGCTGAGCAGCTGGCATATCCTTTAATTTCCACTTCATTGCCTGCTTCAGCAGGAAGTCTTGCATACCCATAGTGAGGACAGTATAGCACCGGCTAGAGATCGCGGGCTAGTGGATTAGAGCGGGTCATGTAACCTCGCACCGTACGCGTGGAAAAGTAGAGCGCCATCAAGAACACAAGAGCGATGATACCGGTGATGCCGTTGTGAGTGAAGAAATCACCAAGTGAGTGCAGGCGTTGCGTTGCAAGTGAACCAAAGATGGCAAGCCCCACGAATGACAGAAACAGGTTTATCCAGTGAATCGTTCGCTGTACCGGACTGGTGATACCTGCCGCGATAACGAGCACAGAAACAAAGATAATGAGCGCAGCCGGGGTAGTAAATATTGGATTGCCGGTAAATTGCATCACGAGCATCAAAAATGCCGCCGCTACAAAGAGCATGCGCACGAGGTCACCGTGATAGTGGGCTACTTCTTGGGGACGCACGATGGGCTGACCATCTTCGCTCCAGTCTTGTGGTTCCATTCCTCCAGTATACCCCAATGTATTGGCGTACAGAGCATGTCCACATGCCCCGATACAGAGCTTCTACAGTAGAACCGTGGCCTGGTTGTCAGAAACTTCCAGAATGCCACGAGGCACTTCTATCTCTGTAGTCTCTCCAGAAGCAGATACGACGCGAACAACACCAGACTTAAGCGGGGTCACGAGCGCCTCGTGCCCTGCAAGCACCGTGAGTACACCCTCCTCGCCAGGAGCAGTCAGTGAAATAGCCTCGCCCTCAAAGAGCGTTTCTGCTACTCGCGCGACTGATAGGTGAAATGTTTTTGCCATTGCAGCTATTACCCAGTCACCTGGTCAATTCCACCCTTCATGTAGAAGGCTGACTCTGGCTTGTCGTCATGCTTTCCTTCTACGATTTCCTTGAAGCCGCGCACGGTCTCCTCGCGAGATACGTACTGTCCTGGGTTTCCGGTGAAGATCTCTCCCACGAAGAATGGCTGTGAGAGGAAGCGCTCAAGCTTTCGCGCACGACTAACGGTGAGACGGTCCTCATCAGAGAGCTCCTCAATACCGAGAATCGCAATGATGTCCTGGAGGTCCTTGTAGCGCTGAAGCACCTGCTTTACCTTGTTTGCTACTTCGTAGTGCTCCTTTCCTACAATCTCTGGAGTAAGCGCGGTAGAGGCTGATGCTAGCGGGTCAATCGCAGGGTAGATACCGAGAGATGCGAGCTGGCGAGAAAGCACCACCGTTCCGTCCAAGTGAGCGAAGGTGGTAGCTGGCGCTGGGTCAGTAAGGTCGTCCGCTGGCACGTACACTGCCTGGATAGAGGTGATGGAACCCTTCTTTGTAGAAGTAATGCGCTCCTGCAACTTACCCATTTCCTCTGCAAGTGTTGGCTGGTATCCCACCGCAGAAGGTACACGACCAAGGAGTGAAGACACCTCGGAACCTGCCTGAATAAAGCGGAACACGTTGTCCATGAAGAAGAGCACGTCCTTTCCTCCTTCATCGCGGAAGTACTCAGCCTGGGTGAGTCCGGTAAGCGCCACACGAGCACGTGCTCCTGGCACCTCGTTCATCTGACCGAACACAAGCGCGGTCTTATCAAGCACGCCTGACTCCTCCATTTCGTGGTAGAGGTCGTTTCCTTCGCGCACACGCTCTCCCACTCCTGCAAACACTGAGTATCCTCCGTGCTCCTGTGCAACGTTACGGATGAGCTCCTGAATGGTAACGGTCTTACCCACTCCCGCTCCACCGAAGAGACCCACCTTTCCTCCCTTAAGGAAGGGAGTCATAAGGTCAATCGCCTTAATACCGGTCTCAAAAATCTCTGCCTTGGTTGTCTGCTCATCAAAAGATGGCGGCATGCGGTGGATAGGCAGGTGCGGCGAAGACGCTGGAATCGCTTCCTTGCCGTCCACGGTCTCTCCAAGCACGTTGAAGAGGCGACCAAGCGCAGCAGTGCCCACAGGAACAGAAATCGGAGCGCCCGTAGCCGTCACGGTCTCTCCACGAGAAAGTCCCGCAGTGTCGCTCATCGCGATGCAGCGCACGCGATCCATACCAAGGTGGCTGGCCACCTCAAGCACGATGCGGTCATGTACGTCATTCTTCTCAATGACGAGAGCATCCTGAATCGCTGGGCGATTCTCTGGAAAGTGCACATCTACGACTGGTCCGATAACTTCTGTAATTGTTCCTGTGTTCATAATGGATTAGTTATACCTGTCTGAAAAACCCTGCGCAACGGCTAGGTCGCGAGCGACCCACTAATAATTTCCGACACCTCACGCGTAATCGCCGCCTGGCGAACCTTGTTATAGGTGCGGGTGAGGTCGCGGACCACGTCCTTTGATTTATCAGATGCATTCTTCATTGCCACCATGCGAGCAGAGTGCTCGCTCGCCTTTGACTCAAGCAGCATGTGATAGAGCGCAACGGCAACCAAACGAGGAATAAGTGCAGACAACACCTCCTCGCCTGACGGCTCTACCGAGTAGGTGGCAGGTGCGGCCACCTCCTTCACCTCGCTCCACTTACCTTTCACTGGAATGATGCCGTCCACAATCTCGGTAAGCGCTCCCATAGAAAGGGGGAGGAGGCGGCGCTCGGTAGCAACCTGCTCAAAGGTAGACTTGAAGTTGCTGTACACCACAGTGACCTTGTCATAGTCGTGTGCGACAAACGCGCGAGATAGTGTCTCTGCAAGCTCCTCCATAGTCTCAATTAGAATGGAGTCGCTCTTGTTCTCGTAGCGCGCTGCAACTGTGTAGCCACGGCTGGTGAAGAAATCGTCTGCCTTCTTTCCGTACGCGTACACACTCACCTGCTCCTTAGAGAATTCCTTTACTGACTCCACCGCACGCTTCAACACACTTGAGTTAAGTGCTCCTGCAAGCCCCTTATCACTGGTCATTACGACGAGTGCGACACGCTTGTACTCACGCTGCTCAGAAAGCGGGTGCTTTGCAACATGCTCGGTGCCAGAAAGGCGCGCAAGAATAGAGATAGCAGCGCGCGCGTACGAGCGGCCACTCAAGGCAGTCGCCTGCGTCTTGCGCATCTTTACCGCAGACACGGCTTCCATAGCGCGTGTCACTTTGTTCATGCGCTCGGTCGCCTTTATTTTGTTTTTGATGTCTTTGAGAGCCATTGCGGTGGTGGGTTGCTACCTATGCAGTCTGACGATCTACAAAGTTCTGCAGTGCAGCACGGAGGTCCTTCTCAGTAGACTCTGCAATTTCCTTGGTGGTGCGGATTGCTGCAAGCACGCCAACTGCTTCGCGAGATAGGAAGTCCTGGAGCTTCTGCTCTGCTTCCGCAGTATTCTCTGGTGCAAAGCTATCAAAGTAGCCGTTCACCGCTGCGAAGATGATTGCTGATTCCATTTCAAATGGAAGTGGTACACCGTTACCCTGCTTCAACACCTCCGTCATACGACGTCCAGAATCAATCTGCTTCTTGGTGTTCGCGTCCAAGTCAGAAGAGAACTGCATGAATGCTTCAAGTTCGCGGAACTGAGCAAGCTCAAGCTTAATCTTTCCTGCCACCTTCTTCATTGCCTTGGTCTGCGCGCTTGATCCCACGCGAGACACAGAGATTCCCACGTTGATAGCTGGGCGCTGTCCCTGGTTGAAGAGGTTTGACTCAAGGAAGATCTGACCGTCGGTGATGGAAATCACGTTGGTTGGAATGTAGGCCGACACGTCGTTGTCCTGCGTCTCGATGATTGGAAGCGCAGTGAGTGAACCACCACCCTTCTCCTTTGAGAGCTTTGCGGCACGCTCAAGCAGACGAGAGTGTAGGTAGAACACGTCTCCTGGGTATGCTTCGCGTCCCGGTGGGCGACGAAGAAGGAGTGACATCTGGCGGTAAGCAACAGCCTGCTTTGAGAGGTCGTCGTATACCACGAGTGCGTCCTTACCCTGCTCCATAAAGTGCTCGCCAATAGACGCGCCTGCAAACGGGGCGAGGAACTGGAACGCTGCTGGGCTTGATGCAGGAGCAGTGACCACGATGGAGTACTCCATCGCACCCTTCTCGGTGAGCTCTGCTACCAGCTTTGCGGTCTTTGACTCCTTCTGACCAATAGCCACGTAGATACAAATAGGACGAGTCTCCTTTGGCTCTGACTTCTGGTTCAAAATGGTATCAATTGCTACCACCGTCTTTCCTGTTCCGCGGTCACCAATGATGAGCTCGCGCTGACCACGACCAATTGGAATCATGGAGTCAATTGCCTTGATACCGGTGTGCAGCGGCACATTAACCGGAGAGCGATCCATCACGCCGTAGGCAATGCGCTCAATCGGACGGAACTCGGTCTTGCCCGCGATTGGACCCTTGCCATCAACTGGCTCGCCAAGCGGGTTTACCACACGGCCAACCATGCCGTCGCCAACAGGAATGGAGAGCAAGCGACCAACACGGCGCACAAGCATACCCTCGTATACCTTTGAAGAATCGCCGAGCACCACGGTGCGCACGCAATCCTCTTCCAGATTCAACACGAGTCCGTAGACGGGGTTTGGGTCCTTCAGCGCATCCTCAAGGGTACGGTCGTGCGTACCATCAAAGATGACCATTTCCGTCATGATGGCGTTGGTTAGGCCATCGATCTCGGCGATACCGTCTCCGGTAGACCGTACGATGCCGGTCTCCTCGCTCCCACCAACTGGTGCAAACGAAGCAATCTCACTCTCTATACGCTTGATGATGCTCTCCATACTAGTTTGTAATCTTTTTATAAATATCGGTTAGCGCGCGCTTTGCGGAATGGTCCCATAGGAGACCATTTGCGCGTGCACGCCAGCCGCGAATAAGGCTCGGGTTCACGTGTACTGTCTGTACTTCTACTCCTTCCTTTGCAAGGAAGGCCTGCGCTACTGCAGTATCTGCTTCGGTTGCTACTTCAAGCACCGGGGCAAGCTTTTCCTGTCGCTCCTGTGCACGTGTCAGTTCGCGCAGAATGCCTGGAAGCATTTTGCTGCGCCCCGTCTTGCGCAGGTGCGCTACGAGTCCGTCAGCAAGTACCGCTTGATCCTGCCCCGTTTTTCGGGACATGGTTGCGATTGCCTGTGCGTACTCTTTTTCCATACTTATGCGTTCTGTCGGAGCACTTTTTCAGCCGCGAGCACTGCAAGGCGAGCAATTTCTTGCTCACTCTCACGAAGCGCCTTTGCTGCAGTCTCCTTTGCGCGCGCCGTAGCGTCAGCCTCGAGCGCCTGCGCACGAGCCTCTGCTTCCTTTACGATGCGTGCCTTTTCAGTGCCCGCCATGTCGCGTGCAGAAGCAACAATACCCTCTGCATCAACTTCTGCCCCCTTCACCTTGGCTGTTGCCTCTTCGTCAGCCACTGCGAGCTTCTCGCTTGCAGCCTGTGCATCGAGTACGCCTTGGGCGACCTTTTCGCGACGCTCATCGAGCGTCTTCATCACTGGCTTGTACAAAAGGTAGGTAAGACCTACGAAGAGTACGCCGAAGTTGATGAGCTGCGCGATAAGCAGCTTGCCGTCTATCCCAAATGCGCTGAAGAGTTGGTCCATGGTGAAGTTTAGTAAGTCAGAGTTCCCTTTTGTAAGTGTGCAGAAAGGCTTGCAGCTACGAGGCGCGAGAAGCTTGGCGACTGAAACGTACGAGTCTGTACGTAGAAGGAGCCAAGTGCACTCGCAACAAAGTAGATGAAGTCTTTATGCGCACTTACGCTACGAAGCGAATGATGAATGCAACCACGAGGGCCAAAATTCCAAGCGCCTCCGCGAACACGATTGCAAGAATCATGTTTGCAACAATCTTTCCTGAAGCTTCTGGGTTGCGTCCAATAGCCTCCATTGCCTTACTTCCAATCATTCCGATACCAATTGCTGGTCCGAGTACACCAACGCTAGCAGCGATTGCCATAGCAATTAGTTTTGTTGATTCAACATCCATAAATATTTGCACTAACTATTTGTAATTTGGTCCGAGCCTTATCCCGAAACCACACCGAGACAAGAGCCTAGTGGCTCTCAGCACCGTGTGGCTCCATGATAGAGAGCTTTATGAAGAACAGGGTGAGCATAGAGAACACCACCGCCTGGATAAAGCCCACAAACACTTCAAACGCGATAAGCGGCACCGGAAGCAGCCAGGCCACAAAGAATACCGCCACCGCAATCATTACCTCTCCCGCAAACACGTTTCCAAAGAGACGGAATGAGAAGGAGATAAGGCGACCGACGTTGGACAGTAGTTCAATGATGCCCACCACGAAGTTAACCGGTGAACTAAAATTAACATATTTTGACCAGTATTTGAAAAAGCCGAGAATCGCGACGCCGGTAATCTCAATCACCAAAAAGGCGATAATCGCGAGCGCGAGCGTCATGTTGAGGTCGGCAGCAGGAGCGCGCAGGAGCGGCACATGCGCTCCAGCATGGTCTACAAAGATAGAACCAACGCCAGGAAGGAACGCGAGCATGTTTGCTACAAAGATGAACAGGAAGATGCTCATGATGAGCGGGAAGAACTTGCGTGCAAGTTTCTCGCTCTCAAGCGTCTCTGCCATATAGTTTAGTGCGGACTCAAACATCCACTCCACAGCGGTCTGAAGCTTGCCGGGAATGAGTGCAAGCTTACGAGAAAACAGTACAGAAAATCCAAGCAGAATGGCAGAGGCCATCAGCGTCATGATGAGGCTGTTGGTTATCGGAAACCCATAGACTGACGCCACTTCTTCAGCTTTCAGCACTACGTGAACAGATTTGCCGTGAGCATCTGCCCCCTCGTGGGTCTCAGCGGCACCGTACGCAGAAGAAGACGTTGCTTCCGCGTGTATAAGGTCAACCGAAACTTGCTTAGTTTCAGCCATATCTAGAAAAGACCCCCGCGGGTCGGTACCCCTACCATATACGGCTATCCTACCAGGCCCCTCCCATATGGGCAAAGGAAAACGCCCGATTGTCAGTCGGGCGCTTCAGGCGCAGTGGTCGTTTCTTCAGGTTGCGAAGATGGCCAGGATGATGGCGCCGACGGTCAGATAGATACCAATGAAGGCGTCAATACTGAACACCTTCTTGTTCTCGCTCAGCTCCTGAACGGCTCTGCCGAGGAACGCCGAGCCCATCAAGGCCGCCACGGACGATATGCCCACAGCAAGGATCAGACCCCAGTTCATATTGAATCTCCTGTTCAACGAGGCTGTATATATAGTACGCTAGTTTCTCCTATTTGTCAATAGGAAAACCGGCTCCCGGGGCGTTGCCCCGGTCGCCGGCTATTACGGGCCTTCTGGCCATGTGTTCAACGCAGCAGCTCTGCGGTGATTTCATCGTCAGTTGCTGGTCGCGAGACGATAGTGGAACTTGGAGACGCGGAACAGCCAGGTGTTCCGCAATGGGTGACGTAGATATCGCTTGCCACCCACTTCTTCCTGCAGAGGCCATGGGTGGTCCTCTTCAGGACGGTATGCTTCCTGGAAAAGCACCGCAGACACAGGTTCTCTCGTATCCACACAAGCGCCGCGGCCAGTGTGAGCAAGACAGAGACTATGAGTGCGGCCGTGATGGTACCGGGATTGGTGAGTATATCCGGCATGCGCCTTCCCCCTTCTTGATTCGTACACGCTGTGTGTACTAATGCACCATAAGAAATATCTGTGCTTATGTAAAGTCTTGTGTACTGTGTGGACCCAACCGGACTTGAACCGGTCGCCTCGCGAATGCCATCCGCGCGCTCTACCAGATGAGCTATGGGCCCTGTACAAGAATCCTACCAATAGCTGATATTTCGTACAACAAATTAGCATCGAAGTAATCTATTCGGCACACCCCTTTGTAGTCTGGCTTTCTGACCAACTGTCCACCACCTCTAGCGTCTATGCGTGCCTTATAGAGCTGTGCGCGAGGAATACCTGTCTCCTTTAACCAAAATTCCTCGAGAGACTCTATATCCTGTCCGGCTCGGGCTTGGAGCGTACAGCGAAATTTGCCTTCATCTAGGACAAAGCACTCTCTAAGCAGCCTAAGATACAGTCTAATAATTTCCGGGTCGGAATTTCCAAAAGTAGGACCGCCTCTGTGCCCCTTCGTTCCTTCGGCCAGGTACAGTGCGCCCAGAATGGCCTTCTTTGAAGCAAGAGTATCCATAAATGGGCCAGAGCTAGTGGCCCGACTCTCGGCAGCACTGACTCGAGACAACCTTTCTGACTTCTTACTTGCTGCGGAGTTCTTTTGAGCTACCAGAAGCCGTTCAGCGACCACTCTCCTATGACGACTTAATCCCGATTCAGTCATGGCTACACCAGCACACCAACTCACAACAGTTGAGCGAGGTACTTGCACATCAGGTTGCTGTGCAATTTCAAGAAACGAGTATCCACGAGCCCTAAGTTGACGAGCCCTGTCTTTCTTCGCGAGTCTCCGTGCGTCCATACATAAATGGTACGACAGAATAAAACCACGAACGGACTTATCAACTATTTACTTTTCTTCAAAGCTTCAAGGTCTTCCAGAACGCGAGCCACATCGCGCGACAGCTGCTCCAGCGCTTCCGCCTTTGTTGGCTTCTTCCCCACACTCTTCGTGCGCTCTGCACGCTCTCTATCGGCTTCATCTTCCTCATTCAGCTCTTCAACGTCTTCCTGAATCTCATCAATGTCCTCGCTAATTTCTTCAATATCTTCCTGAATGTCCTCCACATCCTCTCCGAGCTCTTCCAGGTCCTCGCTAATTTCTTCAATGTCCTCCTCCACTTCTTTGAGGCTTGCGGTGTGACGGTTCACCGTAATTTGAATGAGTAGTGACAAATAGATTGCCTCAAGCGATACCATGGTGGTTAATACCAGGAGCATGATTTCCCATTGCACGAGACCTATCAGTGCTATGAAAAAAGAGAACACAAACACCACTGTGTGCGCAATAAGAGAGTGTACGGAACCAATGAGAGCGACGGCGCGCTCTACGGGGGTGGGTGGGAGAATTGGCTTTGGCGCTTTAGGGGCCTTGTCGCGGGTCATACTTCTCGCACCGTAGCATTGAATCGCTTCGCGTGTCTACCTGCGTTATGCACTTTCCACATGCGTTGTCAGTGACTCGGCGTGCGCATGTCTTTTTCTAGGCTAAAATGAGAGTGTGGCTAATTTCTCCATGAATCAACTTATGCCGCACCCGAAGACAGGAATTCGGGCACGCAAATCTACCATTGCTTCACGCCTCGCAACAGCGGGCTCACTTTTTGCAGTGACTCTCGCCTTTGTTGCGTCATTCTTTGCGCTACCCACGGCAATTTCTGTGGACGTGCATTGGGCCAGCTTGCAACCGGTGCAGCCTGCATTCCCTATCACGGTATACCCGGAAGAAAGAAAGATTGTAGAGGACCCACGAGTTGAGGAAATGCTCACCCTTCACACCAACTCGCTCCAGGCAGCAGCCATAACTGCGGGTGACTTGATTACTCGCTTGGCGGAATACATTTCTGCTCTCCCTATGCATAAATCACTTGCCGGTGTGGGAGCAAGCGGGATTGTGACTGTTCGTGCAGGGTATCGCCAGGAGGAGGTGGCGACCGTGTTCGCCAGACAGCTTGGTTGGAACGAGGCACAGAAGTCATTGTTCCTCCGACAGCTGCGCACCGTTGAGCCTGTAATGACCGAGGGTCAAATTGTACCTGGAACGTATGCGGTGCGCAGTCTTATGACGCCAGCCGATGTGCAGATTATGTTGAACGACCGCTACCAGAAGGAGATTGTGTCTCGCTACAGTCTTGCAACGGAAGAGCTGCTTCCTCTTCACGACGCACTCACTATTGCGTCCCTTCTTCAGAAGGAGACCCGTGATCCAGATGAGATGCGCGTCATCTCGGGGATTATTTGGAACCGTTTGTGGATTGATATGCGCCTACAAATAGATGCGACATTGCAGTATGCAAAAGCGAACAAGAGCACAACCAAAACATGGTGGCCGGTTCCTGTTCCTGCTGACAAGTACATAAAGTCTGCATACAACACCTATCAGAATAAGGGACTTCCTCCAGGACCTATTGCCAGCCCATCAATGGCAGCAGTGCTTGCAGCACTTAATCCAAAGAACACGGACTGTATGTTCTATTTCCATGATGCGAGAGGCACGTTCCACTGCACAGAGACCTACGAGGAACATGTACGACTTCTAAAGAAGTACTACGGACAGGGCAAGTAGGCTCCTGGATTGGAAAGGGTTTGATTGAAACGAAGAACGGGCGGCCAAAGGCCGCCCGTTTCTCGTACCCTTCCAACACTTGCTACATCTTCAGCCACTTCGTAGCTATCAGATACGCAATACCGGAGAGTACTGCAGTGAAGACCGTGCCCCAGATAATATCTACAATAGCAACAGCGACCGACCACCCTGCAGTTGTCGCAAGATTGGTGAGGTCGTAGGTCATGTACGCAGTAAAGCCGAGGAACGCTCCGAGCAATACAGCCTTCTTGAATGAGCGCGCAGTAATCGCTGGCTTCATCACAAACACCATGAGCGCAACAATATAGAACACATAGAACGCAATCGCGGCAGGCCAGATAACGTCCGTCGCAAGAAGCGAACCAAGCTCAGCCTGATAGAACGGCATTGCAATTCCTACAATCCAGATAAGGTCTAGTACAAGGCCAATAGGAAGAATGATTGCAAACAGTTGTAGATAGCGCATAAAGTTTATGGATTAAGGAGCACAATGCCCACGTTAAGCGTGCTGGCGTAGCTCACCCACACAAGGTAGGGCACGAGCAAATACGAAGCCAGGCGTGAGTAGCGCCAGAACCACACCATCATGCCGACAATCATGAGCCACAAGAGGGCGATAACATAGAGCGCCGTGACGGCATCTTGATTGCTAAAGAAAGCGATAGACCAGTACGTGTTCACCGCTAGGTGAGCGAAGAAAAAGAGCACCGGCATCCATACTCCCTTCTTGCCCGTCTTCCACACCAGTGCAGCGGCTGTGCCCATAAGGATAAAGAGTAGGGTCCACACCGGCATGAACACCCAGTTCGGTGGGGTCCAGAACGGCTTATTGATGGTGGAGTACCAACCCGGGATGCTTTCTACGGTGCCTGTAGAGCCCCAGAAGCCCGCGAGAAGCGACGCAGCGATACAGATGAGAAAGATGCCCGTTGTTCGCAGTGTTGTCATATACAAACAATGGTAGCACGCGCAAAGCGCCCGTTTTCACGAGCGCTTTGCTTCTCTGCCGTTGTAGTAGGACTACTGTGCCGCTTGCAGTGCCTGCAATGCTTTTAGCTGCGCAGTGAGCTCTAGAATCTGCTCTTCAGGGGTTTTTGTAGTCACTCCTTTATTGAGCGATGCGCGAGTCAGTGGACCCACGTATCCTGTTGTCGGGATTCCCTTGGTTCCCTGGTACAGCATCACTGCAGCCTGGGTCATTGGACCGAAATATCCCGTTGGCAACGCAATCTTGAGGTGCCCAGCCTTGATAAGAACCTTTTGCAGTTCCATCACATCAGGACCCTCTGATTCAATGGTAAGGTCGTTTGCAAAATAGTAGAGCGATGCTCCAAGGACTCGTCCCGTTGGTGCTTTCACGCGCGCACCCCCACCACCCCCGCCAGACCGGCGTACCACTACTTCCTCTGTGGGCACTCCCGTCACTTCAAATTCCCTCACTACAGAAGTAGCTGGATTCCAGTTTCCGTTTCCTGTTTGTGAAGCAGTGAGGGTGCACACACCGTTTTGCACAAGCTTCACCGTAGCTCCAGTTAGCGAACATGCACCCGAAGCTGAGAACGAAGCGGGTAGTCCGGAGCTGGTGATGGCACTGAGGTCAAAATCCGACTCTGTGTAGCTTCGTGTGCTAAATGGGTTAGAGGTAAACGGTTCAAACTCTTCAATCTCTTCAATCTCTTGATCAGCCTTAAGGATAGTGAGGGTTCCGTTCACAGTGACGATGTCATAGACAGAATCAGTCAAGGCCTCGAGTGGATTAAAGTCTCCTGGCGCCTCGGGTTCACCTGGCCATATTTCATACACTCCAGCTGGCGATTCCGCGGTGGCATTGGTTCTAGCAACAATCAGCGTGTCCAAATAGTTCTCATCATCTACCTCACCGTCCTCGTCCGCATCAATGAAGCCAGCGTATGAAAGCGTCAGTTCAGGAAAGGCATCACCCCACGTGGTCGTCGCATTGTTGGCAGTAATAGTGAGTACTGGTCGCGCATCAGCGTGTGCGGTGAGTGCGCCGGTGCTAAACGCGAGCACAAAGAGTATAGGAACAAGTGTTGCGCGAATGTTCATATGAAAAATTCTAGCACGCTATGCTATCTCAAAAGTCCACGATGCACTTTCAGACTATGGCTTAGTTGATGCAAGTGCTGTAGGTTGTGAGTAGCCAGAAGGAGGCAATCATACAAAGTGAAGCTGAGTATGGTCGCCAAATACTGGCGATTTATGGCGCTCTGCGCAACTACGCGAAGAAGCTGACTCGCCACCGTGAGCGTGCAGAGGACCTGGTACAGAACACCGTCGCCAGACTGCTCGCCAGACGAGAATCATATGACCCCCGCTTGGAGCTCTTGCCCTGGGCGCAGGTGATCATGAAGCGTCTCTTAATTGACACTATCCGCAAGGAGAAGACGGAGGAACAGACGCTCTCTCGCCTACGCCTAAACAGCGACCGCACTGAACCGGTGCAGGAAGTAATGGTGGAGCTGTCCGAAGCGCTCGCCTGTATAGCGACCATGCAGCCAAATCGCCGAAAGGCGATACTGCTTGGAAGCATCGGGTGCTCTGATTCGGAAGTGGCGGAGATTCTTCACCAACCGCACGGCACGGTGAAGGGCTACTTCCGCCTTGGACGACAACAGCTCGTGACTGCAACGCAGTAAGACTCGCGCACATGCGCAAGGCCCGGACGAATGTCCGGGCCTTTTTGATTCTCTCGCACTGGAAATGATTTGAGGCCCGCCAGCGGATTCTGGTGGGCCTCTTTAGGTGACAACGAGAGCGTTGAGTCTCCTTCTGACGGCGGGGCCGTTTTCGGAGTTGTTCAGCGCGTAGTAGTCTTCGCCCGTCGGTTCCTGCCAGTGCCGGGCAATCCAGTCATCAAGCAGTTCCGGGCCGAAGTGGTGCCCGGTCCGGCCTTGCAGTCGCGCCCTCACCAAACGAAGCGGTGCTTGGACGTACACAAGCCTGGCATTGCCCGACGCACGAACTCGGTCTCTTGAGGCCTTGTCGGGCAGTGGATGTGTCACGATGGCGCTACCTCTCGCAGCCTGCAGTGCTTCGTCTATGCGGGTCAGTTGCGCGTGACGATGCGCCAGGGTGAATTGCCCCAGAGCAATGACACGACGGTCTTCGTCTGTGTGGTACTCGTCTCCTTCAAAATGGGGAAACCCCGTCATGCTTGCGAACAGCTTCGCGAGCGTGGTCTTCCCCGAGCCGGGGAGACCGAAGAACCAATAGATCATTCGGTGCCTCCCTGTCTTGGTCCAGGGTATCTATAGTATGGAAACATATGGATGTAAAGGAAGGTTAGTTCCAGACCAATACATTTCTTACGTCTGGTGGACATGTGGAATGGTCTGGAGGGACGAGAACGGGCCTGATGACCTAGAGAGTGAACGAGATTAGATCTATTACCTCTTTGTTAAATAGCTTTGATATTGTGCATCCAATCTCCAAAATCAAGCTTAACTAACGGCATTGGCGCTAATGCTGAGATAGCAGGAAAATCAGTAGCGCGACCCCACCATTCGTTAATTATCATTGTCTTCAGTTCACCAAATGTAAGGTAATAGCCATCCGGCGTGCTTTGCCCAATATTAACTGGACAAAGGACAGCTACAGCAATTAAGCCAAAAATAGTTCGGTCACTTAATTTTACTTTTCCTTCCTCAATAGCAATGCGTGTTCTGGGAGGAGTCGTTTTCTCAGTAGTGTCGTAAAACAACTCAAAACCTTCGGGGAGTTCATTTCCATGTCCTTGGGTACATCTATGAACTCCGTAAATAACGTCGGCAATATCTGGTTCGCCTCCTGGAGCTTTCGGTCGAACTAAAGAAACTGGAAAGCGAGTTTCAACTAGATTTATTCCAGGCATTCCCATAGGACCAAAGATTTCATAGTTATCGCGAAGCAGTTTCGTAAACCGAGCATTACTTCCTAGTGATGGGTAGAGTTTGGTGGCAGTGCCATCGACAGCATTACAAGCATGAAGCATGGCCGACTCATGGTCCCCGCACCCCATTTCATCAATTGCCTTTGTTACTGATTTACCTACGTTCATGCGTCGTCTAAATCTCGTAACGCGAAGGGTCGTTCACTTTCATCTTTGACAGAACTGGGTTCGGCATTGACTTCAACGACTCCGAAACGATTGCTTCAGGAACTAATGTCTTCACGAATTCAGAAATTGGAGCTGAATTCGTATTAGCAAGGAGTGCAAAGCGTATGAGGTTCTCCTCGTCAGACGCGTTCTCAACAAAGCAGGTGAGTTGATTCTCAATAGTAAATTTACGAATACGCCCACGCAACTTAACTCCATGCAGGGCTGCACAATCACATCGAATCTCGTAAATATCCCAGGTCAAAATAGGCATAGCTTCATTATACCTTTCTCCTAAGATTAGAACCTTCCTAAACCTAAGCGCGCCAGTACAGAATGAGGGAAACTAGATTTCGTGAGCAAGTGCGACCGTACAGGATACGTGGAGTACCACTTTCGCCTACAAGTCTCGCCTCTTCGTCACTCGGCGAGCTCGCAGGCCCAGCTCGCGGTTTTGTGCTGCTGCACAAAACATCGCTCCGCTCTTCGAATCCTGCCGCAGAGTGTGCAGACACTCTGCTACGGCCCACAAACGACAAAAGCCCCTTTCGGGGCTTTCAAACGTCGTTTGTGGACCGTACAGGATTCGAACCTGCGACCCTCTCATTGCAAATGAGATGCTCTACCAACTGAGCTAACGGCCCGTATTACGGGAACAGGGACACTATACCACAAGCTATTTGTGGAGCGCTAGACCCGCAAGGTGGGTGAAAAAGTCCGGCAGAGTGACCCCCACGGAAGCCAGAGACTTAGGAAATAGCGACTCCTGGGTAAGTCCTGGCAGGGTGTTAGTTTCCAGGTAGTAAATACCCTTTGGAGAGACGATAAAGTCGGAGCGCGAGTAGTGGCGCAAGCCGAGTTCCCCGTGCATGGTCTTTGCGTGCCGAATGAGCTCGTCGGTAATGTTGCGGGGCAATCGCGCTGGGCATATCTCGCGAGATGCTCCGGAGTACTTTGCGTCGTACGAGAAGAAGTCCTTCTCTGGCGGAATGATCTCTACGGGTGGCAAACCGTACAATGCCTCGCCACGAAGCCCCTCCACAACTCCCACAGTGGCTTCAGTGCCGCGAATTACCTCCTCAATAAGCACTCCACCCGCTCCTTCCTCCATAAGCTTGCGCACAGCTGCCTCCAGCGGCGCATAGCCGTGCACAAACGAAACACCCACAGACGAGCCCCACTTCACCGGCTTTACAATCACCGGTTGCAAGAAGGTGCGATTCACTTCACGAGCTACTTCTGCAATATCAGACGACTCTTCAACGTATGCAAACTTCGGAGTGAGTAGCCCTGCATGCTTTGCCTTCTGTTTGGAGAGCATTTTGTGCATGGCGACATAGGATTCAAAGGACTTAGTGCCCGCGTACGGCACACCAAACTTATCCAAAAGCTTCTGCACCTCGCCGTCCTCACCATACTCGCCGTGAAGGCCGAGCAGTACCACGTCCACACCACGGAGCACGCGTTCAGGAGACGTAGGGATGCCCCGCTCGTGCCAAATACCCTGTCGGTCAATATAGATGTCACGCGGCATGAACTGCTCGCGCGGAAGATGGGTGAGAATGGTGTGTCCTGACTTAAGCGACACGTCGTGTTCGCGTGAAGGACCACCCCGAAGAACTGCAACTACCGTGCCTTTCATAGTAGTGAGTATAGCAGGGCCAGGCATGGTAATAAAAAAGGGCCGGACGTTTCCGTCCGGCCCCCCTGAATGTTTTTCCGCCAACCGTCTTAAGCTAGACCTGGAAATGTCCGCTATGTTGGTCTCGCTTAAGCTGCGAGGCTTGGCGACGCTTAGGAGCGTCGCAATCGGATACGCCACATGGCCTTTCCTCCCCGTATGCGCCGTTAGGGCGACTTTTTCTGGATGATGAGTGCACGGGTTAGCGTGCGCTAATTATCCTTGTTGGTCATTCTGCCTCCCGTAGACCGTCAAGCGTCTGTTCCCCGCGGGAACTAGACTAGTTTTCGTTCTGGGTAGGCCCGTAGGGCCGATGCGCGGGACTTTCTGATGTCGGTCCCGCGTGCGACGCCCTGCCTAACGGATTACTCCACGGCCGGGCGTAAGGAGCACTATACTCCGATGGCGCAGGAAGGCAAGTGCTCTCGTTGTGGAAAGGAAATAGAAAAAGGCGGGAGTCATTCTGACGTCCCGCCCCATTTTCTCTGCACCTTTCAAAGGGTGCTAGTAATCTTCGGACGTCATCCGCTTCCCCTTTTGTCAGTGTCCGTTTGCAAGGACATTTCAACGTCGGTTCTGCCCCATCGAGGGGCGTGGCGCAGGCAGCGACCAATGAAGGCGGCAGGCCCGCGCGAGCGGCCGTTCGAGATTGCTCCCGCTTTCGGCACTGTACCAGTATACACCTTCTGCGCAGGTTGTCAACCCCCGCGCATTGCGCGACTACGGGCCTTCCGGTGAGCAGTCAGAGAGAACCGGTGCGCCTCGCTGTTGGCAAGAACTGCGTCAGCGTCTGCAATCCCAGCACGGAGAGAGCCTAGCACCTCGCGTGGGCGGTGCTTCTCGTCCTTTACCACTGCTACTACAGGAATTCCGATACCTGCACTTGCAAGCACCTCCTCTGCAGCCTTCTTATGTGTTTTGCCACCGTCTACTACGAACGCTTTTGGAAGCGGCCACTCGCTGTGCCCTAAACGGCGCGTCAAAATTTGCTTCAACGAGGCGATATCGTCATTCAAAGACTTTGCACCCTGTTCGCGAATGCGGAATGTACGGTATTCCTTTTTCTGCGACATGCCATCTTCTACTACCACCATCACACCGATAGCATTGGTACCTGAAATATGCGCCGTGTCATATGCCTCTATGCGCGGACCGGTCTCTGATCCCTCACGCTCGTCGCGAATGAGGGAAACATCCTGTATGTGGTCAAGCGCAAACAATTGTTTGCGAATGAGTGCTGCGTCTTCAAATCGCTCTTCCTTTGCAGCATCCTTCATGTCGCGGGTAAGGGTAGCGCGCAGGGTCTTTACTCGGCCCGAGAGAAAGAGTGAGACGTTTCTAATAGAGCGTCCGTAGGAGGAGCTGTCCATGTCGCGTGGATAGAGTCCAATCTGGCGATTAAACTCTACCTTGCCGCGCGTGTGCTTATTACCCTCGCCGACTGGGCGCGGCGTATCAAAGAAAGGAAAAATCTTGCGAATCAGCTTCAGTCCCTGGCGCAACTGATACCCAGACGGGAACGGCCCATGGATTGCTTTCAGTTTCACTCCATTTGTGACTTTCTTTGCGAAGTCTATTTCCCCACCACGCACCGCAAGTACGCGCGGAATGTGCTCGTCTGTAATCACGGCGTACAAAAACGTCTTGTCATCCTTACCCATCGCGTTTGCTTTGGGCTCGTGCTTGCGAATTAGCGCGGCCTCACGCACAAGCGCCTCCAGTACCGTGGGGGTGGTCTCGTAATCAATACCATCGGACGCAGTCACCATGTCCACAATGCGCGGACCTCGGGTTGCGATAAGCTCTGCATCAAAATACGAGCGTACGCGGTCGCGCAGACTTGTCGCCTTTCCTACGTACAGCACTTTCTTACTCGCCCCCTTACCGAGCGTAAAGAAATACACACCCGGGCAGTCGGGCAAATCAAACTTCTCTAGTGCTGCGCGTTCCATATGGGCATCCTACCGTGAGAGCCCTATGTTCCAAAATGAGCCGGGTCCGCAGCAGCGGACCCGTGGCCTTGATTCTACGATGGACACTTGCGCGCCACGTTGAACCAGCTACCCATATAGCACGGCAGGATTCTTCCGTCTTCCCACCGACCATAGTCACCGTCAGTTCGAGCTCGCGTCATCTGCGCGTCCATGGACACAGCATGTCCTTTGGCATACGCAAACGCGAACAGGTCCCTGTCGGAGAAGTCTTGGTGGTAGTCAGGGAACTGGGAGAGTTGGTTGCGCACCGCAGCGAAGATATCCTCTTCGCTAAACTGAGCAACTATCTCGGGGCAATTAAGAGCAGCGTTGGTCATCCCGATTCCTTTCGCACATGGGTGACTCTCTAGACTCTTAGCATAGCACGCACATTGCCACCCTATTTCTTCTTTGCCTTCTTCAGCATCTTCGCCAGGTAGTGACCGGTGTGAGAACCCTCTACTTCCGCCACCTCCTCGGGCGTTCCCTTTGCAATTACTTTTCCACCACCCACACCTCCTTCAGGTCCAAAATCAATTAGATGGTCCGCAGACTTAATGATGTCTAGATTGTGCTCAATTACCACTACCGTGTTGCTGCGTCGCACCAGCTCCTGCAAAATTTCAAGCAGTTTGCGCACGTCCTCGTAGTGAAGTCCCACGGTTGGCTCATCAAGCAAATAGAGCGTCTTCATCGTGATTGGTCGGTACAACTCTGACGCAATTTTTACACGCTGAGCCTCGCCACCCGAGAGCGTCGTAGCTGACTGACCGAGTGTCAGATATTCAAGGCCAGTGCGCTTTAGTGAATCAAGGCGGTCGTGAATAGCAGGTATGTCCTCAAAGAATAGTGCCGCTTCTTCCACAGTCATCTGCAAAATGTCGTGAATGTTTCTACCACGGAACGTGACTTCAAGTGTCTCGCGCATAAAGCGCTTGCCGTTACATACGTCACAGGTGACATATACCGTTGGTAGGAAGTGCATTTCAACCGCAATCATGCCGTTGCCCTGACAGGTCTCACAGCGTCCTCCTGCAACATTGAAAGAGAACCGTCCTGGCTTCCATCCGCGTGCACGAGCTTCAGAGGTTGCGGCAAACAAATCGCGAATGTGCGTGAACGCTCCTGTGTAGGTGGCAGGGTTTGAGCGCGGTGTGCGACCAATGGGCGACTGATCAATAAGTACTACGCGCCCCACGTACTCTGTACCCGTCATGCTTGCCACGTGCTCAAGCTTTGACTCTCTCTTTGCAAAGCGGGCAGCCACATTCTTGTGCAAAATGTCGTAGAGGAAGGTGGACTTGCCCGAGCCAGACACACCCGTGATGCACACCAGCTTTCCAAGCGGAATGTCCACGTTCTGATTCTTTAGGTTGTGAAGGGTTGCGCCCTTAATCTTGATGGAGCCCTTCTCGCCGGTGCGGCGCTCCTCGGGCACTTCAATTTCAACTTCGCCACGCAAGTAGGAAAGTGTGCGCGAGCCAGAATCATTCTTTGGGGCCGTTAGAAGTTCGTCCAACCAGCCAGAGACCACCACATTGCCACCGTGCGTTCCAGCACCAGGACCAATATCCACGATGTAGTCAGCTGCATAAATAGTGTCCTCATCGTGCTCCACCACGAGAATGGTGTTGCCGAGCTTCTTCAACGTAAGCAACGTATTAATGAGGCGGTCGTTGTCACGCTGGTGCAGGCCGATAGTAGGCTCATCTAGCACATAGAGGGCGCCCACAAGCCCCGTACCAAGCTGAGACGCAAGGCGAATGCGCTGTGCTTCACCACCAGAGAGTGTGGCTGCGGAGCGATTCAGAGTGAGGTAGTCCAAACCAACATTCAGCATGAATTCCAGTCGGCTCGTGATTTCGCGAATGATGGGCGCTGCAATCTCCATGCGCATTTCAGACAATTCAATAGTGTCCATGAACTCCTTCGCCTCTTTAATAGAGAAGTTGGTGAAGTCTACGACGTTTATCCCAAGACCCTTACTCTTCTTGTGCTTGATGTACACGCGGAGCGCCTCTGGCTTTAGGCGCTTACCTTCACACACGGGACACGCTTCGTCTGAGAAGAGCGACTTGGTACCAAGACCATTACACGCAGGACAAGCGCCGTATGGGCTATTAAAGGAAAAGAGGCGTGGCTCTACTTCAGGGAACGACGTTCCGTCTTCAGGGCAGATAAACTTTGCAGAGAGTGTCTCAAACGTGCCGTCAGCGTGGAGAATCTTCACGAGACCATCGCTCTCCTTAAGCGCCAGCTCAAGCGCCTCACTCAAGCGCTCGCGTGCTTGCTCTGGCGTGCGTACAAACTCGCTCACAAAAATGGAATCCACCACCGCGTCTATGTCGTGGCGCTTATTTCGGTCTAGCACGAGCTTCTCGCGTAGTGAATGTGGTTTCCCATCAACTAGCACTTTTTCGTACCCCTTACTAAGTAGGTCATAGAGAAGCTGGTAGTACTCACCTTTTCTTCCAACAACCACCGGAGCATGAATAACTACCTGAGTTCTATCAAACTCAATACCCATAACCGTCTCTGTCTCACCCTTCTTCTTGGAAGGCTGCGTTGTCTTTGCAAGTACGCGCCCCCACACCATACGAATCATTTCCTCCTTAGAAAGGCGAGAGATGGGCACATCGTGATGAATACAGTACGGCTGGCCCGCGCGTGCGTAGAGGACGCGCAGGTAGTCATAAATCTCGGTGACGGTCGCCACCGTTGAGCGCGGGTTGTTGGAGCGACTCTTCTGGTCAATGGAGATAGCTGGGGAGAGACCGGTAATCTCGTCTACGTCCGGCTTCTGCATTTGGTTTAGGAACTGGCGGGCGTACGCAGAGAGCGATTCCACGTAGCGGCGTTGTCCTTCGGCAAAAATCGTATCAAACGCAAGTGAGGACTTGCCCGAGCCAGAGAGTCCGGTTAGCACCGTCATAACACCGCGGGGAATCTCCACCGACACATTCTTCAGGTTGTGGGTACGAGCACCCTTCACCGATATCCAATCAGCGCCTTGGTGTTGCTCGTGCGAGCTCTCTTTCTTTTTAGCGGTAGCCATACTATGGAAATTGCCAGTCCTTGGCGGGACTGGTACCTGTGTACTGTATCACACTGGCGTGCGTAAGGCTTACTCGTCAGCAAAGGCACCCTGATACCAAGAAAGCTCCTGTGACATAACACGTGCAAGCGATTCTGCATTCTCAAGGCGCTCCAGCAGTAATGTCTGTAACCTCTCTGCCTCTCTACTCACTATCTCCGATGAATACTTGGCATCTCGCAAAATGGCCTCTAGAAACACATACCCTTCTTTTCCTTCAATGCGTGCACGCAACAGTTGAATTTTTTCCAACAGCAGAGTAACCGAGGCGAAGGTGTGTTCACGCATGAGACTTGTTACTGGACCAGAAGCGAGCAGGTCATTACCAATGCGTCCGGTGTGAAAGTCAAAGTATGCAAGCCTATTGTCTGCATGAGTAACATTGTTCAAATATTCTGGTCCGTCTTGGTCAGCGGGCACTAGCGCATGATCTACGTCTCGGAATACGAGACTCATAAGTTCAGTGTCAGCAAGGAAATCGGAAGATGAAGCATTCTCCCTCTCAATCTTCTCCAGTGGCATTTTTTTTGAAAAAAGAACCTCTTGTGATTCCTTAAGACTGACGACATCGGAGACAGGAATAATGCCCTTTAAAACTCGTGCGATAATTTGCTGCTTGACTGGCTCTCTTAACGACGAGAGCTGTACATACTCATCCGTACCCTGTTTATAGGTAGGGCTATATCTAAGGGTGTCTGAGTCCGCAATCCGTTCCATAGAACCCGTAAGGGGCAATGGCGAATACGTTGTTGGGTCAGCCTCTTCGTTTGCTTTGCGTGCAATAGTCAGCTCTTCCTCAGTTGGTTGAGGCTCTTTGGCAAAAGGCTTTAGAAACTTCTCCCCGAACATGACTTATGCAGCTGGCGTATGGTTTGCAAGCAGATTCTCAATTTTGCCAATGATTTCCTCAATGGCCACCTCTGCTTTCACGAGGTAGTCGTTTGCACCGAGTGCCTTCGCACGCTCAATATCCTTCTGCTGTCCTAGGTTTGAAACAATGATGATGGGCGTGTTCTTCTCCTCCCCTTCGTGCTTTCGGATGTTCTCAAGCACCGCAAATCCGTCCATGGTTGGAAGCATCAAATCCAAAAGGACAATTGACGGCTTGTACTGATCAAAAAGTGCGATGGCCTCGTTGCCGTCGTTTGCGTACAGGGTCTGATACTTTCCGGCTAGCGTGTGCCCGAGCAAGTTCTTTAGGATGGGATCGTCCTCAACCACAAGAATGAATTTGGTGTCTGTCATATGTACAAGTATACCGCCCTCCTACCGCTCTGCAATTGGGAGCGAGAGGGTGAAGGTGGTACCAATGCCGTCCTCGTTGGGTGCAAAGACCAGGTCCCCACCGTGGTCGGTAGCAATGGTGCGTGCAATATAGAGCCCAAGACCGTTTCCACCATTCTGCATAGCAATCGCGTTCTGGGCTCGGTAGAATCGCTCAAAAATGTTTCCGCGATCCTCTGCACTAATACCAATACCACTGTCGCGCACCATGAGCCGCACCACGTTGCTGTGCACCGTGCTTGAAACACGCACGGTACCCTGCGCGGGCGTGTATCGAATGGCGTTCTCAATCAAATTGTTGAGTACCCACTTAATACGCTCGCGATCAGCGCGAACCTTGGGCACTTGTGTACCGCGCTCTACATATACTCCAACACCGGCCTTCTGCGCAGCAGGGCTGAAGTCGCGAGCAACTTCCTCCGCAACGTCTTCAATAGATATAGGCAGGAAGGCGTACTTGTACTTACCAGACTCAATAGCAGATATATCCAAAAGCGTTCCTACGATGGCCACGAGCTCGTGGCTCTTGTCTTTAGCACTTTTTACCAACGCCTTGTGTTCCTCACTCAGCTCGCTCTTCTCAAGTGCTTCAAGTGCCCAGCGAATACCCGTAAGCGGCGTACGCAACTGATGGGCCGCAGTGGAGATAAAGTCAGACTTCACACGAGATACTTCCATGTCCTTCTTGTGTGACACTTCTACTCGATCAACAATCTGGTCAAAGGCACGGGTCACCGTCTGCAACTCAAGCGGCAAAGACTTAATACGTGGAAGCGCGAGTCGCTCACCCGTGTTAGCAAAACCCTCCATTGCAGACACCAGCTGGCGCAGCGGCGACATCACATAACGCTCAAGCACTACATAGAGCACCCATAGCAGGACGAATACAAAAATGATTGATGCTGCTGCCTGCCATGCTAGAAGTAGGAACAGGGCCTGGCTTGATTGCTGCACCAGCTCAGCAGGAAAAATGATGGCAAGCTGCGTTTGCAGGAGGAAGTAGGATGCCGCAACAATAGCAACGGACGCGACAAGAAGCCCCGCCAAAAGTACGCCGACAAGTGCACGCAAACTCATGTGCTTACTCTATCACGGTCCAGTTTCCTTTCTTCTTCTTGTGTACGGGATTCTTTGATGGCGGTGGCGGCACAATCTTCCCTTCTAGTCTATAAATTTCATCACGAATGATTGCAGCAGTTTCAAAATCAAGTGCTTCTACTGCCTCACCCATCTGTGTGCGTTTGTCGGCAATGAATGCCTCGGGGTCCTCTTCAAACAATGCGTTATCCAGCACCAAGAGTGAGTCCACCGTCTTCTGGTGTTCGCTGCGCATACTCTCCGCGATATCACGAATCTCCTTTTTGATGGTAATAGGTGTAATACCGTGCTCCTTGTTGTAGGCAAGCTGCTTAGTGCGTCTACGCTCGGTCTCGCCAATAGCGCGCTCCATGGAGCCTGTCATGCCGTCTGCATAGAGAATCACACGCCCGAGCACGTTGCGCGCTGCACGTCCGATTGTCTGAATGAGCGACGTTTCAGAACGCAAGAAGCCTTCCTTGTCAGCGTCTAGGATTCCCACCAACTCAACCTCAGGAAGGTCTAATCCTTCGCGAAGCAGGTTCACTCCCACCAGTACGTCAAACGTGCCCCTGCGAAATGCGGTCAGAATATCAATACGTTCAATCGTTTTGATGTCGCTATGGAGGTACTCCGCCTTCATTCCCTTTTGTTTTAGGAAGTCAGAGAGGTCTTCAGCCATCTGCTTGGTGAGTGTGGTGGCAAGCACGCGCCCGCCCCCCGCAATAGTTTTCTGTGACTCCTCTATGAAGTCAGCTACTTGGCCCGGGTAGGTGTCGGTACCAACAATAGGTCTAATGGTGAGCTCGGGGTCAATGAGTCCTGTTGGGCGAATAATCTGCTCTGCCACTTGGCCGTCTGGCGGCACACTGTGCTCACGCTCGTAGTTGCCGGGCGTCGCGCTCGTGTAGATAATCTGCCCCACTCGCGCCTCAAACTCCTCAAAGCGAAGTGGGCGGTTATCGCGCGCAGACGGCAGTCGGAACCCAAACTCAACGAGCGCGTCCTTGCGAGAACGGTCCCCTGCGTACATGCCACCAATCTGCGTCACCGTCACGTGCGATTCGTCAATAATGGTGAGGAAGTCAGCAGAGCCATCAGCCTTGTGTGGGAAGTAGGAAAGCAGAGTATCGGGTGCCTCTCCCGGCGCACGCCCGTCAAAGTGCCGCGAGTAGTTCTCAATACCGTTGGTGTAGCCTACTTCGCGAATCATCGCCAAGTCGTGCGTGGTGCGACGCTTCAAGCGCTCGTACTCAAGCGGCTTCTCCTCACGCTTAAGCTCTGCAAGGCGCTCCTCTAGCTCCTGTTTGATATCGTCTACGGCACGCAGGCGCTCCTCCTCGTTTGCCACAAAGTGCTTAGCGGGGAATATGAATAACGAATCCAGCTCCCCAATCTTTGCACGCGACACAGGGTCCAGGTGCTCAATATAGGCAATGTTCTCGCCATCAAAAGAAATACGGTACAGGGCACGCTCGTTCACGGGCATCAACTCCACCGTGTTTCCAACCGCACGAAGCTGTCCTGGAGAGAGGTCCGCAGGGGTGCGATTAAAATGGATATCAATCAACTTACGAATAAGTGCAGCCCGATTCTCTACCGCCCCTTTAATGAGCTTTATGTGCACTTTCTCGTACTGCGCGGGCGAGCCAAGACCATAGATTGCAGACACCGACGCCACAATGACCACGTCCTTTCTGGTTAAGAGCGCCTGCGTTGCTGCGTGACGCAGACGGTCAATCTCGGCATTAATTTGTGCCTCCTTTTCAATATAGGTATCAGAGTGAGCAAGGTACGCCTCTGGCTGGTAGTAGTCGTAGTAGGACACGAAGTAGTGCACCGCGTTCTCGGGAAAGAATTCCTTGTACTCCTGGGCTAGCTGGGCCGCAAGCGTCTTGTTGTGAGCAAGCACCAGTGTTGGCTTATCAAAGTTCGCAATGACGTTTGCTGCCGTGAATGTCTTACCAGAGCCTGTCACTCCAAGCAGTGTCTGGTGCCGCATTCCCTTCTTCAATCCCTCTGTGAGCGTAGCAATGGCCACCGGCTGGTCGCCGGCTGGTGGAAACGGAGTATGGAGCTTAAAGTTCGCCATAGATAGAAAGACGATACCACACTCACTCCCTTTCGTTACCCGTAGTAGTCGCGTGCGAAATTCTGTTGGTACTCAGCAAAAGTTCCCTGTTCTATTGCTTCGCGCGCTCCGTCTACCAGACGCGTTAGGAATGCCAGATTGTGAAGGGAGGCAATAATGGGCCCGAGCATTTCTCCACTTCTAAATTGGTGTGCTACGTAGGCGAGGGTGAACTGCTCGCTTCCTGAGGGCAGCGTGCCGGGGAGACACAGCTCGCTGAGCGTCGTGAGGTCGCTCTTGTATTTCTCATTGGTGATGTTGAGTGTTCCTCGCTTGGTGTAGAGCACCCCGTGTCGCCCGTGGCGAGTGGGTGACACACAGTCAAAGGTATCCACCCCGTGCGCAATACCAAGGAGCAAGTCCCCTGGCTCGCCCACGCCGAGCCCGTGTCGTGGCATGTCTTCGGGCACATCCACCAGCGCCTCTAGGGCAAGTGGCAACATACTCTCGCCGTACTTTTTACTAAACGAACCACCGAGTCCAAATCCATCAAATCCCATGTCAACAATGGCTTTAGTGCTTTCCTTCCGCAGGTCGGCAAACTGTCCCCCCTGGCCAATACCATAGAGCCCCTGATGTTGATTTGCTTCTATGTTCTGACGGTGCGCCTTTAAGCTGCGATCGGCCCAGCGGTGGGTGCGATACATAGCCTCTTTTTGATACTCATACGGAGCATCGGGCGCGGTGCATTCGTCAAACGCAAAAAATATGTCCGCACCGAGCGCATGCTGAATCTCTACAGAGCGCTCTGGAGTGAAGCGATGGAGCGAGCCATCAATGTGCGAGGTAAAGGTGACGCCTTCCTCATCGATAATAGCGAGCTGGCCGTGCTGAGTCTGCACGTCCTCGTCGTACAGCGTGACCCCTTCTTCTTTACGATTCTTGTCGTCTTCACGGACTGTTTGAAAACTCTTTCCAAAACCAGCTCCAAGCGAGAATACCTGGAAGCCGCCTGAGTCAGTTATCGTTGGACCAGCAAATCCCATGAACTTCCCCAGCCCTCCTGAATCCTCTACGAGCTTCTCACCTGGCTGCAAGTACAGGTGGTAGGTGTTGGCAAGAACCACCTGGGAGCCAAGTGTCTCAAGCTGAGCGGGGAGAATGCCCTTAACACCCGCCTTTGTACCCACCGGTACAAAAGCTGGAGTTTGAATATCTCCATGGGGTGTGGATAACACGCCTGCGCGCGCGTTTCCTTCTCTAGCAGAAATCGTGAACCGTACGGGTCGCATATACCGAGACTAGGCGGGAAGCGCCCTTTTAGCAAGCAGTAGCAGGGGTTCTAGGGGCTTGACAATACTGTCTTCTTCCTATATACTATACAGGTAAGCTCTTTCCATCAGAATATCGTTGGAACGGGCATAGAAAAATCATCGACAACCAAGGGAGACCTTCGATGACCAAACTCTTCTCGGGCAGCGTGAGGGCTCTCGTCCTCACCGCCATGCTCGCCACCTCGGCGTGCTCCACCACCGGAATGGGGCCCATGGCTCCGATCAAGGCGGAAGCGGCCAAACCGCTCCCTCCTCGGGCCTCGGACCCCGCGGCGGCCACCTTCAAGTGGCAGCCCTCGCGGGCCATAGGGTTTCGGGTCCATAACGGATTCGATTCGGCCGGCATTCTGCGCCCGGACGGCCCGGCCACATACGACGAGGCCGATGGTCTCGCCCAGATCAAGCAACGGTGCGCGGCCCGCATCGTTGACATGGTCGACAACGTGGGCGCGGTGCAGTTGAGCGAGTCGCTCAAGAGCACGGGCGCCCAGACCTTCGGATCCATCGTCGGCGCCTACCTGGGCATCGAGGCTCCCACCGCCGGACTCGTCCGGCAGGTGGGCGGCCTGACTGCTGGCACTTCGTTTGGCGGGTCGGTGTACTCTGTTAACCTCCAGATGAGGATCATCCTCGACTCGGCCTGGGCGCAGTGCACCATCGAGACGGCCAAGGTGGAGCGGGCGAAACTGGGACGCCTCGTAGTGTTCCAGGCTCCCCTCCTGCAGCTCAAGGCTGAACAGCCGATGGCTCCGGGTGAAGAAGCCCCCGTCTACGACGACTAGCTGTTCTGACCTTCCAGGTCTAGAACAGAACATCGCGCGTGCGACCCTCGGGTCACACGCGCGATATCTTTTTATATAGTGACCGCACTTACTTCACCTCAAGCAGCTCTACTTCAAAGATGAGCGTTGCGTTTGGAGGAATAACTCCCCCAGCGCCCTGGGAACCATATCCCATATCAGGTGGAATAATGAGCTGGCGTGTACCGCCCACTTTCATACCTGCAAATCCCTGGTCCCAGCCCGCGATGACCTGCCCTGCACCAAGAGTAAATGTGAATGGCTGACCGCGCTTCTTAGAGCCATCAAAGACGGTCCCGTCTGGCAACATGCCGAGGTAGTGCACGGTAATAGTCTTACCAGCGACCGCTTCTGCTCCTGTTCCTACTACCTTATCTCCAATGGTGAGTGTGGTAGGAAGTTCCTGTGGAAGCGTATCCATTAAGTTCTCTTGATTCATAGATTCTTGTTCTTGGGTGCTAAAACTTGTAGGTGCGAACTCGGGCTCTCCTAGTGCCGAGGTAGGTGCAAAGTATCCAAGGAGTGCGTTCCCGAAGAACAGGAACCCTCCCACGACTACAATAGCTACCGCAACGGCAATTCCTGTACCTGTGACATTCATACCAGTCTTGCTATGGGTGAATAGGATTAATCGGTGTCCGACACCGCTAGTATATCATCAGCAATAGAAGCCACTGCCTCTTCAATTGCCTTCTCGGCCCCGGGTACTTTTTCAGCGAGAAACTTCTCTAACTCTTCCTCACTTGCCTCGTTTTCCATGAGCGTAGCGAACTCTTCACGTGTCTTTTCGTCCATACTCTCAATCATGCGCACGAGAGAGCTCTTGAATATGGCGGAATTTAGGTCCGTGAGCAGCTCATCCTGTTCCTCGCCCGGCGCTAGTTCGTCTAGCTCTAGCGCTTCTATAAGTCGTTGGAATTTTGTAGTGTCAGTCATGGTTGAATCTTAGCGTCTCGTAGGTAGAGTGAATTTGGATGCATCCGGAAGATCGGGTATCTTGACTCCTGCCTCAGGGCCCGCGATTTGTGGATCTGAGCCTGGAGTGGTGTACACCATCTTCACAGCAAAGAATGGCACCCCGAGTTCATTAACTTGCTTTGCGACAAAATAAACGTTTGTGAGTGATGAGTCAGAACTTGCTCCAGGTGCCATTGCCAATTCTTTGGATAGCATCGCTGCCCTGTTGAAACTGTCTTCAGTAGAAGTACCCATGGCCCAATACCGATTCTCGTTCACGAGAATCTGAGGCTTGTTCAAGTCCACACCGTTCGGATTCATGAGTGGTCCAGCGTCTGGCTGTGCAAATGGGTGCATGGCTCCACCTACCACTTCAGCCGCCGGCGCTTGTTCAGGCGCAGGTGCTGGCGCCCTTGGAGCTTCAGTTGGAGCTTTCGGTGCCTCTGTCGGTGCTGGCTCAGTCGCTGGCGCCTTTGGTGCTGCTACTTCTTCCGGAGGGGTGGTGTTTAGGTCCGCAGGCACGCTAAGTCCTGGCTGCAGCTCTACATTTTTCTCCACCGTCACACCTACTACACTCTGCTCTACCGTTATTGGCTGCGGAGCTTCCGTTGTGGCAGTGGTGACTGGTGTTTCAGTAGCTGCTCCTCCAACGGTCTGCCCCAGCGCCTTTGCTTGTGGAATTACATCTGCGCGCATTTCACCCTTGATATCATGTGCGTCATATCCAAGCGGATGCTCAGCAGAGACCGGTACATTTTCAAAGGCAAGTTGCGGCTTACCGCCCGCAGTCTGGTACCAGATATTCTGGTCGTTATCTACAATGAACTTATCACCAGGATGTACGACGAGACTCTGTCCGTCCCTTGCCACCTGCAATTCACGCGTAAGCGCATTCGCATCAGTTTCTAACACGTGCTTAAGTGCAGCGGAAGGATTCTCTACGTCGTCAGGAATTTGTCCGCGGAGCGCAACAATCATTTCTCCAAACCCTTGCCCTGGCTTCACTACCGCCTCTGCCATAAGTCCGTCAGGAGCAGCTGGAGCTGCTTCTACCTTTGCAGCGGCGACAGGGGCAGCGTCAACCTTGCTCGCATCTACTGCTTTAGTGTCAGCGCCGGCGACTGTTTTTTCAGCGGGCGCCGCATCTGTTTGCGCGCCAGTAGTAGGTGCACCCTTGTCTACTTCAACCTTTAGCGCACCTGCAGGCTCGGCGGCAGGCGCCGGAGCATCCTTTCCACCAAATACATCCTTTGCCTTATCTACTCCAGAATCAAATACATCACCAACCTTATCTGTACCCGCCTGTAACACATCGGCACCATTATCAGCAGCGTAGTGCGCCACTTCTCCGTACAGAGCACCAGCACCTATACCGATTCCCGCACCTACTGTTGTAGACAGAGTAGTCTTGATTGAGTCCATTTGCTTGATAGAAGCATAGGCACGGTCAAGGTCTTTAGTGAGAACTTGAAGCGCATCTTCGCTGCGTAAATCTCCAATGCTCATTGTGTTTCCACCGATGTTCCCTTGCGTATCTTTTCTGAGTATCGCAGCTTGCTTTCTGGCACGTGCCTCCTTTTGTGCCTTGCTCGTGACTAAACCAGTGAGAAATCCGCCGATACCACTAAACGTAGTGAATGCCGATCTCTCCTGCAGGTTTGCTTGTGCCGCTCGCAGACGTGCTACCTCAGTAGCAGGACCCCCCGCTCTTTCTAGATCCTCCGCCTTGACGCGCTTGTCCTCAGCCATCCAGCGCATGGTAAGACCAGCCGATGCAGCCACAAGAACAGGAACCATCGCTATACCACCCGTTGCAAGCGTTCCTGCGGTAAGGGCTATTCCAGTGGCCGCACTACCAAACCCAACACCCAATGAAGAAGCGATGAGCATTGCCTTAGGGTGCTCCTTTAGCCATTTAGCACTTGCTTCTACAAAATTTCCGCTTCGCGCACCAAGTGCACTAGCGCGGACAGTCGCCTCCTCTTCCGCTGCCTTTATGGCGGCCTCCTTCACAATGTAGCGGCGCTGAAATCGCTCTAGAACTTTCTCTGTATCACGACTCTTGCGCTCTTCAGTTCCGCGCTCCTCGCGTTGCAATTGCGCTGCTTCAAGACGGAAGCGAGCTTGTTCTGCACGAGCTTGCACCCACTGACGCTTCAGGCTCTTAAGCGCCTCGTCTCCCTGGTTTTGTTCTGCCTTCTTAAGACCCAAACGCTCAGGCACGGCGTCTATCATGCTCCGCTTCAATTGAAATGCTTCAAGGGCTTTGAAGTATTCTTGCTTCCTGCCTTCCACTACACCCGCTAATTCCTTATCTCTTTCAACATACACCTCCCTTAGCTCTGATTTACGAACTTGACGCTCAAGCCTTGCTTTTGCGAGCTCAGGTGTGTCCTTATATGCTACAGCTTCAGTAGTAAGCGCCTCTTTTGTCACAGTATTCAACGCAGCAACAATCTCCGCGCGAGTAGCGTCCATTCCTGGCTCACCAGAAGGAGGACCATCATTACTTAACTGAAAGCCATCTACAGCAGAGCTGCCTGGCTTGTGGGGGACACGTCCTCTTTTCGTCTTTGCTGGACTTGAGACAGAGCCTGTCTCAACAGCAACGTCGGGGGAATCGCCCAGCCCTTCGGGAGCCGGCTCCGCTGATGGTTCTCCCGCGCCAGATTGATCTGTTTCAATGGCAGTAGGTACAGTTTCTGAAGTAACAGACTTCTTTTTTCCTCTCTGACGAATCAGCTCTCCTTTTGCTCCAGCGCTTGTTCCGCGACGGGTGCCACCACTTGTACCAGTCGCATCTGGAGCGGGAATCACTGTCGTCTCCTGTTCCACTCCAGCTCGACGAGCTATGTCAGAGGGACGCTCGTTCTGCGTATCCTCTTCCGCGACAATCCCACCTCGCGTCGCCATCTCCAATGCCTTTTCAATAGGTAAAGCACTACCCACCCCTTGGAGTGATCTATTGAGTGAAGCAATACCAGCGTTTGCATCTGCGAGATCTCCAAACAAGGAGTCTTGCTCGCGAAGTTGTTGCCCAAGCATACTCTTTCCGTTTTTGGCGTAGCGAGCATATGCCTTTCGAGAATCCTTAACGAGTGCAGCAAGCGCACTGCGCTCTGGCAGTGGGTTCCCACTTCTTTTGAGCTCAGTATCGATGCTATCAATCTGCTCGGCACACCGATCCAAATATGCATCCAATTCGGAGTGCTTAATTTTCCTGTCTAAAAAAGCTGCAAAGATTGATTCTGCACGCGCCCAATCATTAGTAAACGTGTTAATTAGCGCTGATATGCGCTCACGCTCCTGACTGGCCTCAGGGGAGTTCCCTGCACCACCAGCATCTTCAGCGCCCTCTTGAGTTATAGAAGCTACACTCTTTTTAGAGCCTGGTGGAAAATCGATGCCGCCTCCCATGCCTTTTGCCATACGCTAAATAGTTATGATAAATATCGCTCCCTGATTATACCTTCAACGGTAGCACGGTCTCGCCCGTAGGTCAGGAACGACAACTGCCTAAGGTCGTCTACCTGGTCTGGGTTCCCTGGCTGCAGTGGCACGGTCTTCATATTGAACGGCTTCTGCGGTACGCCATTTGCAAGCATGCGCACATACGCGTTACGGTTTTCAATATTCACAAAGTCATGTGCAGTAAATACTGGCGCAAATTGCTTGGCAAAAAACTCGGCATCTTCCTCGCCCACACGGAATACCGCCATATTACCCACGTTGCCAAACACCGCACCGCGAATCTTCTCGTCCACCTGCGCGAGGTACTGGTGGGCAATCGTAAGCGAGAGCTTGTATTTACGGGCTTCAGAGAGAATGCCTGGAATGGAGGACGTGGTGATGTTCTGGAACTCATCAATGTAGAGGTAGAAAGGAGGGAAGTTCTTCCCCACAGAATCAGCACGCGAAAGCGCCGCCATGAAGAGTTTGCCCACAATGATAAGCCCGAGCAGGTTTGCGTTGCGCTCTCCCAGGCGACCCTTGGATAGGTTCACCAGTAGAATCTTCTTGTTATCAATGACCTCGCGGAACTTAAACGAAGATTCCTGCTGCCCAATGATTGGGCGCATAAAGTCGTTTGACGTGAACTCATCAATTTTGTTGGTGATGTAGGGCACCAAATTTTGCAGTGATGCTTCGCCCTCTGTTTTAGTCGCAATCTCATTCCAGAACTGGTTAACCACTGCGTTGTTGCTACGAGAGAGCTTTAGATTTCTGAAGGCGGCATTAGACATAACGCGTCCAATATCCATGAGCGTAGAACCTGAGGAAGGGTCCTCCATCACAAGCTGCGTCGCGTTTGTGAAATACTGCACAAACATTGGCCCCATAGACTCGGGCACGTCTCCATAGAGTTGCTGGAATATAGCCAACATCTCGTTCACAATGAACGACTTTTGCTCAGGGCGTGCTGGATCATACTCCAACATGTTGAGTCCAAATGGTCGGTCAAGACTCGCTGGGTCAAAATAAATGACGTCCTCGTATCGCTCCGGAGGAATGCTTTCAAGTACTTCTATGACGTCGTTGCCGTGCGGGTCTATAAAACACACGCCGTTGCCTGCACGGATGTCCTGGTCAATAAGGGTGCGGAGCATTCCCGACTTACCTGCACCCGTCTGCCCGATGACATAGAGGTGGCGAAGCCGGTCTTCTGGAGAAATGCGTATTTCTGTTTCCACCCCCCTGTACGTATTGGTTCCCAGAATAGTACCTTCACTTGGTAGTCCTAGTGGAGGAGGAGCCACGGCTGCACGCGACTGCTTCAAGTGTGGAGACGACTCTATACCCTGTGGAGGGAAGTGGTAGAGGGTAGTGAGTTCACGAAGTGACAGCGGTACGTTGCTTGCCTTTTCATACAGACGGAAGGAAAAGTCGCGGAAGAATCGCTTCAGCCCGCTTTTGCCAGGACGCTTAAACTCAATACGGTTGCCCTTAGTATTCTCAAACTGATTGAAGGGTGCCTCTATTTCAGATAGCATTTGTTCCGCACGGTGCGCGTCCATGGACGAGGTCACGATGCGTATGTTTGTAGAAACAATCGGAGCAGCCATTTTCTTCTCCATCTGCTCAATAGCAGTTTCGTCCACAGGACGCTGTTCGGCATTGGTCTGTTTTGGGACAAACAGTCCTACGGTCTCGCGCGCGAGGTCTCCGACAAACGTTTCAGGTAAACTAAATGCGCGTGCTCGATGCTCGCCCTTGCGGAGCTGATACAAAATACGACGATAGTGTTCCATGTATTTCTGGCCAGAGGGCTTAAATACAATCTGGAGTGACGCCCCTTCATCTTCGGGCGCAATTTTGGCAAACGCGTTTAAAAGCGCATTGATTGGGTCGGCATCAAAATCCTGGTAATCCTTTAGCGGAAGCATCGGCTTATCTTTTAGTTCAGCCACTGACCCAACAGCAGAACCTCCATCTACAAATACGTTGTAGTCGTTTGGCTGAACGACCGCGATGGCATCTGGGAAAATTGCGTGGAGCTGCTTCTCAAACAGGTCACGTCGTGAATTTGGAATAGCAGCATAAAACATAAGGTGCGTGCGGTCCACGGGCACGGCCAACTCAAGGGTCATGTAGGACAACTCCCCCGCGTGGGCACTCTCTAGTCCGAGCATGCCTGAATAAAACTGCTCCATACTAGAAACAAGCTCGCGCAGTGGGCGCATACGACCGCTTCCATCGTCTCCCTTGTGCTCTGGAAGGGATATTTCATACAGCGTCATGTGGAGCGCCTTCCATTCCGGCTGACTCTCACTAATCCCTCGCAGAGGCATGCCAGCAAGAAGGTACTGCACCAGGAAGCGGTGGAAGTCGTCGTCTAAGTGAGGGCTTCCTACTTTATCTAGAACAGCCATCGCGTTTCGCACACCCTTCGTTTCCATAATGCCCCGCAACTCTTCAATGCTGGAGTCGGTGCTTGCTGGGTCTAAGTTTAGTGAGAGCTTTCGTGCAGCATTCTCAGCGTCTGCAACCGGCATGGCGTAGCTGGGGTGAAATGCCTCATCAGGGGTTGCTATGCGGTGGTGCACAATACGTTCCCGTGCGATTTCCGTCCGCGGTTTTTCTACTCGCAGCGTTGCGAGCTCCTGCTCTTTTACGGCAATTTGTGCACGCAGATACGCGAGCTCCTCCTCGGGAGAGGTTAATGGCTGTACAGGCCCTTCCATACTCTCTAGTATACGGCACTACTGCACGCATTCTGTCTCTACCCTGTAGAGAGCGCCCTAGTCTGTCTTGCGAATGATGATGTGGAAGAAGGCGTTGATGAGTGAGAGCACAATAGAGAAGAAGAGCGCGCCCCAGAATCCTCCCACAGAGAAGTCTGGCACAATCGCGGCTGCCAAAAGCACTAGCAGTGCGTTAATCACCAGTGAAAACAGTCCCAGCGTCAAAATTGTGATAGGGAGCGTAAGAATAGCAATCACCGGCTTTACAAAGAGGTTCAGCACACCGAGCACCACCGCAAGAATAACCGCGCCAAGCAGGGTGACGTCGGTGTTAGGCACAATGTACCCAGCAATCAGTATTGCAACGACTGAGACGAAGAAATGTACGATGTTCATGATGGGTACGGTTATGGTGTTACGAATGTAAATGTCGCAATAATTCTAGCAAGCTTGGCGTATTCCTCGTCCAGTACTGCCTGCGGAATGTCGCGGTCACTCGCAGCCTCGCGGTAGTTAGAACCAACGGCTAGCTTCTCTATCGCAAAGCAGGTGTTTTGGTGCACCGTGCGATATGAAATGCCCCGCACGTACTGTTGCATGCCGGCGTTCTCAAACGAGTACGCCTTCCAGGTGGTGCCACCCATAACAATTTCAGTCAGCTCAATCTCTCCCTGGTCAGCTGCTGCGAAAAGGCATTCCTTCACTTCTTTACTATCCTTGCTGGCACCAATGCGAATAAGCGCGTCAAAATAGCGAGGGTAGCTATCTTTGCTCTCGGTAGAATATGTAGTGAACGACACGATAGGAGTGCCGACAGTCTCTGTGCCCGCCGCTACACGCCATAGTGCTGGCAGATGGTACCCTGCAGCAAATGTCTCCGACACCACTGCCGACTCGGGGTACTGCAACATAAAGCCGTAGTCTCCGCTAATGTATATAGCGTCGCCTGGAGTCATAGGGATATTATCCTCTTCGGTGCCAAACGAGTCAGCGAGCCGTTGACTTGAATCAACTAAATACCACGCCGCCCCGAGCGCGATAGCCACAAGCACAGTCGTAAGTAGTGTAATGATGAGTGTTCCGCGCTTCATATATAAAAGTATAGTCTAGAGAACGCTGTCCCCACAGAACTATGTGACGGACAGCGAGCTGTTGTATTACGCGCAGGCCAGGTGAAGCTGACGCACTACATATTCGCGAGGCAAAACCGAGAGAAACCAGCCCGCCTTTGGACCAGAATCCCTATCCAGAAACACACGATAGAGAGCCTGGAATAACTCTTTGGGAGCAATAGGTACCTCTGTCTTTAGTTGATGCAGTTTCTCGTGGAGCTCTTCACCAGTGCGCTCACCCTCCCCCAGAAACTGCGCCAGTGCGCCTAGTGCTGTCTTTTGTACCGCAGACAACTCCAGTCCACTTGGCAGCTCTTGCTGCAGACGGTACTGATGAGCCAGAGGCGCGTAGGTAGATAACCAGTACAGAGCATAGGTCTCACGCTCTTCTAGCACTCGTACTTCTTCCTTGGTGAGAGCTTCTCCCTTTATTCGCGCGGCTTCCTCAAGCAGTGATACATGGGGCATCTGCGCTATGAAAGCTACCTGCGAAAATCGCAGTATCCATGGTGCCACGTTATCCGCGCGCTCGTTTGGCAATTGCGTGTACGCGTACAATCGGGTAAAATCATCCGCGACACCCGTTCGCACCAACTCCGACAAGTCGTCGTGCCAGTCATACATCCGCGGTACCGAGTCCCCTTCGGGGTCAACATCCACTTGCTGATTTATGTCCTTGCCAATAAGGGCGAGTCTAAACACCGCTGGAGGGAACAGATCACTCATATCGCGCGCAGAAGAGCCGCGACCCTTTGAGGAAGACATTTTTTTGCCACCGACGAGAAAGAACTCATATGGCACGTCAAATGGTGGCTCGTAGTTGAACAATTCGCGTGCAATGTGCGCTGCGGCGTCGCGTGACCCGCCTTTGGTAGAGTGGTCCTTGCCAGCTCCTTCAATATCTACCTGTTGCACCATCCACTTTGCGGCCCAGTCCGCCTTCCAGAACAACTTGGACGCCCCCTTCCAAGGAGCGATACGTCCCGTGTGTCCACACGGGACCGTTCCATCTGGACCCTTGTCGCACGCGTAGCCCACTGTTTCTCCATCAAAATCAAACGCCCGCGTTGTCATCATCTTTCCACACGCCTCACACACCACCGACACCGGTAGCCACGACTCGTCCTTCACACTTCCAGATACTTCCTTCAAAATACGGCGCACATCAGCTGCGCGGGTAAGCACGGTTCGGATACAGTCGTCCATTTTTCCAGACTGGTAGAGCTCGGTTGCGCGGTAGTACGTAGGAGTAAAGCCTGACTTTTGGTGCACTGCTACAAACTCAGCACCAAAGTATTCCGCATAGTTATCGTATCCAGGAACGGGAGAAGGCACAGTGTACAGCGGCTTCCCTAAGTGTTCAGTGAACACTGCCTCGTCTAAGTAGCCGGGAATGCTATCAAAAGGGTCAAAATCATTTAACTCGTACCGGTACTCGCTTTCTACTCCGCGTGCTGCGAGCGCCTCGTGAACAAGTCCGTGAATGGCAACTCCCCGCATACTACCAACATGAACCCTTCCTGAAAGGGTCTTCTCGTCACGAATGAGAAATGTCTTTCCGTCCCGCGGAGTGCGGGTGCGAATAATGTCGTCAGCAATGCGGTCTGCCCAGAACATGGGGCTATCCTACCACGAGATTACAGTCCGAGTGTTTTTGGCACGAGTCGAGCTGGACTTTCCACTGTTTCAATTATGGCGCCCGCATCAAGCACTGGAGCCTCTGTAGCCGCAGGCTTGTCTTGCTGCTCCCGCTCCTCCCTCGCCTCTTGCTTTGCTTTTAGCAGTGCTCTGATGAAATGGGTACCGTCCTCGGGCGTTGAACTAGCAGTGGTTGAAGCGGAGATTCCTGCCTTCATGACTGACGCTCCTGAAAGGAGACCGCGCGAAGCTGCCACAGGTCGCTCTTCACCCTTATCACTTATGGCGCGGAGGGCTTCTCCTTCGGCAATCACTCGCGCGTCCATGTGCAGTGAGCGCAGATACACTACTTTCTTGGAAACAAGCATCTTAAACGTTTCCTTCTCATCAGTGTCTAGCGGGGCTGCCATTTTTGCCATCGGCATTGCAGCGAGCGCTGACGCGTCCGCAACTTCAGGTGCAGCCGATGCACTGGTCGCAAGCACATCATCAGCTGGCTCGTGGTCCACGCGTGCACCAAGTTCCTCCGCCAGTTCGCTACGAATGGCGATGGACGCGCCTGGGTCGGTAGTCTCAAATGCCATAGCAAGTGTCTCAACACGCTCAGTTTCGGCTATAAAGCGCTTGCTCAGCTCTGATTCTTGCTCAGGCGAAAGTGGGCCGCGTCCCTCAAGTGCCTTTGCCTCTTCAACGCGCTTTACCGCAAGCTTTGCATGGAAGCGGGCCTTCTCTACTCCGGTTCCTGCAAATACGCTTGCTACTGGCTCTGCGACGCCAACCTTTATTGGATAGAGCATATCCCCAGGGAGCGCCTTCTCGCTCGCAAACGCGGTAGCGCTCGTCGTA
Organism: uncultured bacterium; assembly: GCA_947085985.1. Lineage (GTDB taxonomy): Bacteria > Patescibacteriota > Minisyncoccia > Phycocordibacterales > Phycocordibacteraceae > C7867-001. The sequence goes on from CAMTYL010000003.1 coordinate 244,743, forward strand.
GAAACCACAAACACAATCGCAAAAGCACTCGCCATAAGTGGGCGCGATGTAGAAAAGATGCCGGTGATGAATGAAATACTATTGAACGGAGCCTTCTCTGTCTGTGGCATTGCGTGTAGGTCTGCGTACGCCAAAAGCTCACTGCGCATTGCAGCTCGTGAGCGATCCTCAAGGGTGAGGTTCTTCAATTCTTGAAATAGTTGCTTTTCAGTTAGTTTCATACGTGTAGTTGTTCGCGGACCTTTTTCAATGCGCGATTGATGCGCACCGATACCGCATTTGCGCTCTCTCCACGAAGCGCCGCAATCTCGGCAGGAGAGAATCCTTCCACAAAACGGAGCACCATAGCCTCACGCGAGGGTTCGTCCAGGGTATATATCACGCGTAGTACTTCTTCATTCATCGCATGATGCAGAATAGGCACTTCGTTAGAACCTTCTATTTCCACGCCTTCGTCAGTTATAGCATCAAGCGATGTTTCTTTTTTCTTTCTATACCAGTCAATGACAAGATTACGCGCGATAGCATACAAAAGTGCCCTATCGTTTCGCAACACGGTACCCTCTCGCAAGGCTTGCCAGAAACGGACAAAAACGTCCTGAGTGATATCTTCCGCCTTCTCTTTGTTACTTACCTTCATGAGAACAAAGCGATAGATAGCGTCAGCGTACGTCTCGTACGATAGGAGAAAATAGTCTTTAGCTTCGTCCTGGTCCATAGAATATGACGTATTCCAGCCAGCATTCTGTCGCTACAGAATCTGGTGATGGAACACTAAGTCCCCTCTATGGTGCCACAATACTGTGCGTAGGGCTATGGGTACTATAGAACAAGCGCCCCTGTAGGGGCGCTTGTTACAAAAAACGGAGCGAGATGCTAGCGAGACTTCTTTGCTACTTTCGTAGCCTTTTTGACTGCCTTTACAATTGCCTTCTTGGCGGCCTTTGGGTTGGTAGCTGTCTTTACCGCTTTCTTCACGTCAGTTGACGGCTCCAGCTCCTTTTTCATCTTTGTCCAGTTCTTCTTGAGCTCTTCAACAGCTGCGTCCACGTCTTTCTTAGACACACCCTCCATCTGGCGGTATGCCGCTGATGCCTTCTCCACTGCAGCAGCCACGCTCTTGGCGTCTAGCTTCTGAAGCTTCTTCACCTGCTTGAGGGTGTCGCGCTTTAGGCCCTTTGCCCACTTGCTTGCAGACTCGCGGTGCGCTGCTGCGTTCTTGGTACCGTAGAAGTAGTACCCTGCTGCGCCAGCTGCTGCGACTGCTGCAAGTACTCCTGCACCAATCTCAACTGCGTCCATAGCACTCATTCCCTTCTTGCTTGCTGCTTTCTTTACAACTTTCTTAGCCATACCGTATGTACTTAAATTATTAGGACCGCTTTGCGCGGGGCTTGCGCTTGGTAACACCGCTCAGAAACCCGAATAGATGACCGATACGAAGACCGCCCTCTGTCACGCTTTCGCGCACATTCTGAATGTCTTCGCGCAGCTGCTCACCTTCTTCTTTCACCAGCGTTGCAACTTCGTCAATCTTTCTTAGTACCCCGAGCACGCGGATGAGGACTAATGTCAAAAGGATAGTTAGTACAACTACCGCGACAGTCGTCACGACAAAGAAGACATCCATTTTGAGAAAATCGCTCATCTGTACCTACATGGTAGCCTCTCCGTTGCCAAGTGCAAGCTCTTCTGTGTATACCGAGCCCTAATCCATTACCTGAACGAAGCGTGGGCCAGAGTAGCCAATCTCGGGCTTGAACACTTCCTCCATAAACATCGGAAGTGGGCGGGCGAACATCTCCGCCTTCGCGCCGCCGTAGAGTGGCTTATACACCACGAGCGATTCTTCGGTCTCGGTGTGCATGGCGGTGCCGAGCACTTCGTACAATTTTGTGTCATCTTTAAAGTGGTGGTAGATGCCGGGTTCTGGTTGCATACAGGCAGTGATTGAAAGCGAAGTAATAATGCTCCTGTGCTAGGCGCGCACTGCCCGGAAAAGGAAGCGTATGCAGTATACGATGACTGCAGTCGGGCTGTGCTACAACAACGCACAGGGATAGTAGTACGAGCGATATGTACTTTTTGTTAAAGATGTGTTATACTTATATTAATGTCATCATCTCGCCGAAAGCCTGGATTCACCCTTAAAAGGGCGCCCGTAGCCGCTAAAAAGCCTGCAGCGTCCTCGCGCAGGGGTGCTACTAAGACAGCACCTGAACCAAAGCCGAAAGCTCCTCGTGGTCGCGCGTCTTTTTCTACGACGCCAAGCTTCGTAAAGCAGCGTGGCCCGTCCCCTATGCCAAAGGGAGAGCTCTACCCTATGCGTATTAATAAGTACCTGGCACTCAAGGGGCACTCTACGCGCCGCGAAGCAGACACACTGATTACTCGCAAGGCAGTCCTTATCAACGGACGTGTCGCCCAAGTGGGAGACAAGGTACTTGAAACCGATGCAGTGGAGGTGCGCCGCAACAGTCGCCCAAAGCAGTACGCGTACTTTGCCTTCAACAAGCCAGCGGGCGTAGACACCCACCGAGAAGACACCGGCGCAGAGAACATTTTTGATTCGCTTCCTGCTGAACTGAAGCAGTTGAAGCTCTTTCCTATTGGCCGCTTGGACAAGGCGTCACACGGTCTCATTATTTTGACGAACGATGGACGCATTACCGACCGCCTCTTGAATCCCGACTACGCGCACGAGAAGGTCTACGAAGTGCGTACCAAGCAACCGATACGTGCAACGTTTAAGGATCACATGGAGAAGGGGGTGCTTATTGAGGGCTATATGACCCGACCTGCTAAAGTAAACCTACTTGGCGAGAAGGCGTTCCGCATCACTCTTACTGAAGGCAAGAGTCACCAGATTCGCCGCATGGTGGTGGCGCTTCACAACGAAGTGTCCGACCTGCGCCGTATGAGCATCATGAATATTAAAATTGGCGCGCTAAAGGGAGGAAGCTACCGCGCAATTGAAGGCGACGAACTTGCTGCATTTCTTTCCGCCCTGGGCTTAGCCTAATACAAGGTTCAACCTTGTATGTATTCACGTTGTATTTTAAGAGTTGCACGGCTTCATTTATACAGAGCTTTACAAGGTTGAACCTTGTATTGGGAGGCTTGGGATAACGTAGAATGGGCCGGCACCCTAGGGTGCCGGCCCATCTTCATTTTCCCGCGCCTGCTTCCCAACTCGCGCGAGGGCTTCGCGACGAACGTGCTTGGGAAGGTACGTAAGCGAGAGCTTTATGTACATCTTTGAAAGGTACACGACCACCGAGCCCAGAGTGAACTGAATCTCACCTGCAATCTCTTTGTTCGTTCTTCCTTCCCCTGCCAGCGCAAGCAGTCTGGATTCATTGACCGATAGCCTGACTAACAAGTCCAGATGATTGCTCGGGTTGAAGTCGGCTAAGTCGTCTCCCTCCTCTGCCGCCGACGCACCCTTTTTCTTTGACTGGTAGGGACTTCTGGCGCCCCTGGGACTTTCAACCCTTACCTGCCTTTGGAGTACCGCAAGCGAGGCAAGATGTGGCAGCGATTGACCTTGCTCCATGCGAGTAAGTCGCGCCGCGTCTACGGGCGAATTGTCCGAGTGCTCGGCGCACGTACCCTGGTCAAAATCGGTCACCAGGTTCTTTTTGTCGGAGGTGAGTGCGCACACTTTACACACTCGTCGTGGCGACCGACAGCCGATTGCGCAGCACCCTTGAGCGTTGCGTAATGGGATGCGGGTCTGCCTGTCGCAGACAGCAGCACTTACTCCTTGGGGGTTCCAAGCACAGGGCTTGTGTAGAATGACGGTCGGTTTTGAGAGCGAGGTCTCTAGACCTGGCTCAGGATTTCTTGCCATGAAGGACCTCTCTGGTTTCTGTTGTATCCGCTGTGAGTATACGCAGGAACCCTGGACTGTCCACAAATATGCCTGTCCCCCGCCATTCTTTGACAGGTGAACCCTAGTTCACTTACTATGGGGGTATGGATTACCACACACGGAGGCGCGCGGTTATTGGATTTTGGCAACAGCATCGCCGCATGCCTGGCTACCAAGAGTTTATGAAATTGCTCGGCGTGAAGAGCAAGAACTCGGTATATAAGTTTGTAGAGAAACTCGTTGATGAGGGTGTTTTGGAAAAAGATTTGCAGGGCAGACTCACCCCCGGGCGCGAACTGCGCGGCGTACCACTCCTTGGCGTTGTTGAAGCTGGCTTCCCCACTCCTGCAGAGGAAGAGATGCTCGATGTGATGGATTTTGACGAATACCTGACACCCAACAAGGAATCTAGCTATGTACTCAAAGTGAAGGGTGACTCCATGATAGAAGCTGGTATTCACCCGGGCGACCTGGTCATTGTAGAGCGAAAACCCACCTATAAAGTGGGGCAAATTGTGATTGCATCTATTGAAGGCGAATACACCATGAAGTACTTGCGCAAGAAGAACGAGCACTACTATCTGGAACCCGCTAACAGCGCGTACAAGCCTATCTATCCGAAAGGCAATCTCAACATTGAAGCTGTTGTGACCTCCGTCGTTCGTAAGTACTAGAGGAACATCCATATATGGCACGCTGCTTTGTTGTGGGTTCCGATACTCGTTCACCGTATACTCGATACGCCTCACTCCGTTTCTCACCCACGCCTCGCATCGTACTCATATATGAATATTCCTAAGCCGCCACAATCTTTGATACTCCATGTGGACGGAGATGCCTTCTTCGCCATGTGTGAAGTGTCGCGGCGTCCTGATCTGCGCGGCAAGCCCGTGGTAGTCGGACGTGAACGTGGCATTGTCACTGCTGCTACCTACGAAGCGAAAGCACTTGGGATTAGTCGAGCCACACCGATATTTGAAGTGCGCAGTCGCTTTCCACAGGTGACTATCCTCCCTTCCGATTTTGAGCTCTACGCGCAGGTGAGTAAACGCATGTATGCGATTGTGCGGCGTTACGCACCACTCGTAGAGGAGTATGGGACCGATGAATGTTTCGCTGATCTTTCGCTACTCACTAACCCCATTGAGGACGCGCGACGTATTAAAGAGGAACTTCAGAGTGAGCTCAACATCACCTTCTCACTTGGTATTGGTCAAACCAAAGTATTAGCGAAGCTCGGCTCAAAACACCAGAAGCCCGACGGCTTTTTTGTCGTAACCAAGGACAATCGCACAGAATGCCTTTCGCAGACACTCGTATCCAACATATGGGGACTTGGACCAAAAACATCAGCAAAACTAGCCGGTATGGGAATACTGAACAGTCTTCAGTTTGCGCAGCTACCGCGCGAGCGCGTGCATGAGTTATTCAACGCACCCATTGTAGACCTGTGGGATGAATTGAATGGAGAGAGCGTTCTTGCAGTAGACTTTGTAAACGCAAACGACCAAAAATCTATCCAGAGGACGCGAAGTTTTAACCCACCCACTACCGACCCACGCATTCTTTTCTCGGAACTTTCCCAACATGTTGAGAACGGTTGTCGCAAGGCGCGCCGTCTTGGCACCGTTGCCACGCACGCATCTTTCTTCCTTAAGACGCAGGCATTCCGTTTCCATACTGGCGAAGTAAAACTACTGGCTCCCACCAACAACCCAAGCGACATTCTTCCTCTTCTTCGCACCGAGTTTCTCCGTGTATATAAATCAAACACGCTCTACCGCACCACCGGGATTACCCTCTCGGGCCTGAGGGAGCCTGCGAGCCTCCAGCAGAACCTTTTTGAGAGTATACATACCCACGAGCACAGTAAAGTACTTATGCAGACGCTAGACCGTCTGGAACATAAGTTTGGCGAACACACCGTATTCTTTGGGACGAGCGCTCGCTCAATCACTGCTGACGCTCTACGCCCAGCTCCTTCGCGTATGCACGAGGATTCTCTCATCTACACCAGTGAAGGCGCGAAGCGCTTTCCTATTCCCTTTATGGGTTCTGTGTAGCCTTAAGTGCCAGCTTCTCGTCTCGAGACAGCTGCTTCATCTCGTACTCGCGCCTTGATGCGGAACTTCTATCCGTATGCTCCTCGCTATATACCAGCACAACTGGTCGCTTCGCCCGCGTGTAGCGCGCCCCTTTGTCGGACTCGTTGTGCTCTTTGATTCTCCTGTCTACATCAGTGGTAATGCCGCTATAGAGGGTTCCGTCTGCGCACTCCACCATGTAGACGTGCCAGGTACTCGCCATGCGCTATTTCTTACCGAGATCGAGAACATTATCAATGCGAATCTGCTCTACAAATTCCGGAACGTGCGACACAAGAATCATTGCGCCCTCATACTGGTCAAGCGCTTTTGCAATGACTGGAAGGTGACGGAAATTAATGTGGTTGGTCGGCTCGTCCAAAATGAGAAGCCCTGGACGCATAAGCACGAGGCGTGCAAAGGCAACGAGACCCTTCTGTCCCTCGGACAAGGAGCCAATCTTCTTATTCATGTGTTCTGCCGTGATGATGAAGCTTGCTGCAACTTTGCGCATCTGCTCCTCGTCCTGCTTGTCCATGATGGCGAGCAGCTCCTCGCGTACTGTGCGTTCAAAATCAAGCGTAGAGAAGTCTTGGCGGTAATAGCCAACACGCACACCCTTTGCAATCTCTGCACCATCTGCTTTGCCCGAAGCAAGACGTTCAAGTAGGGTGGTCTTTCCAATACCATTCGGCCCCTTTAATTGCAGGTGCTGTTTCTTCTTAAGCACAATGTCTGCTTTGTGCGTCACGGGCACATGCTTCTTTGGGTCAATCGTAGTGTAGGAAGTAATGGTGAGAAGCTCACCGACAATCTCGGGCTGCGCAGGAATAACGAATGGACGAATGGTGCGGTCCTCCTTGCGTACATCCACCTTGTTCTCCTCCATCTCTTCAATTGCGGTGCGCATCTTCTTGGCTACCACGCGCATCTTTCCTCCCTTTTGTGCAAAGAAGTTTGCCTTGTCCTTGTTGTCTTGAATTTGCTTTTCAAGCTGTGCGTTCTTGCGATTCTCGCGTTCAATACGCGCTGAAATTTCCTTCAAGAGGTCGTAGTAGTTTCCTACGTACTGTTCAATCTTTCGGGTATGGACGTCTAGGTACAACACGCCTTCAGTGAAGGAGTTTAGGAACTCCGCATCGTGGGAAATAACCATCACGCTCTTCTCGTACTTCTTAAGGAAGGCGGTAAGGTGCTCAATACCTGCAGTGTCTAGATTGTTGGTAGGCTCATCAAGTAGGAGCAAGTCGGGATCCTGAATGAGTGCAGAAGCAAGAAGCAAGCGTGCTTGCTGTCCACCAGAGAAGCTCTTAATAATGCGGTCGTGCGGAGCGTGCAGGTTTACCACTTCAAGTGCAGCATCAATCTTTGGGTCAATATCGTAGACCTTCTCTGTAAAGCGCTTCTCAAAAAATGCACGCACGGTAAGCTCGCGCTCGTCTGGCGCAATTACCTGGGCCGCGATGGCAACGGTTGTTCCGCGAGGAATAAGTACGCGTCCGTCCTCTGGCTTTCGCGCTCCGGTGATAAGACTGAAGAGCGTGGACTTGCCTGCGCCGTTCTGTCCCATCAAAGTCACCTTCATACCGCGACGAAGTGAGAAGTTTACCGTATCTAGGATAGGGTGATTGTGACCGTATCCAAATGATACGTCTTCAAATTTGACCAGGACCTCGCGTGAAGGTCCTCCTTGTTCTGTATTGTTTTTTCCAGCCACGTTTTTACTACTCTACCACATTTTCAGCAGATTGGTAAGTACTATGCGTTCTTGCCAGCCAGGTACCCGGTAGTCCAACAAAGTTGAAGTGAGTACCCGCCCGATGGACGGGTGATATCAAGCAGGTCGCCTGTCACAAACAAATTCTCCACTTTCTTGGAACGCATGGTGCGCATATCAATCTCGGTAAGTGCCACCCCGCCGTCAGCAACGACCGCACGACTCATACCCATAAGTCCAGAAATGCTAATCGGCAAACCCTTGAACAAATCAATAAGCACACGGCGCTCTTCCTTGGTTACCGAATGCACTTTAGTGTCGGGACTAATATCTGGAACGAGACCAAGTAGTGTCTCTACCATTGAAGAAGGAACGAGTTGTGGGAGTGTGTTCCGTAGCAACTTATTCTTGTTGCTATCAAACAGAGCGACGAGTTCCTTGTCCAAGATACCAATGTCTTTGGTTGGGAACATGTCTATGGTCGCAGTAACCACTCCTTCGTACAGAAGGTCAGCAACAGTTCCTGCAGCGTTTAGAATAGTTGGTCCTGAAATACCAAAATGTGTGAGCAGAATGTCGCCACGCTTATTGAGTTTCCTCTCACCATCCAAATAGAAGGTAATCTTCGCATCAGTAAGCGTCGTGCCCTTCAAGGTGTGCACCCACTTCTCTTTTACCGCTAGGGGCACAATCGTTGGTGTTGGCGCGGTGACGGTGTGCCCAAGCTCACTCAGCCAATCAAAGCCGTCTCCGGTAGAGCCCGTCTCTGGGTGCGACACGCCACCAGTCGCAAAGATGTAAGTATCAGCACTGAACTCAAATCCTTGCGCCACAATCGCCGTGATTCTACTTCCCTCTGTTTTTATGCGCGCGATAGCAGTATTGGTACGTACTTCTACCCCAAGCTCACGCAAATAATTTTCTAACGCTTCAACCACGAATACTGCGCGCTGTGAGACAGGGAACGCACGCTTGCGAGCTTCCACCACAATAGGCACACCAATGCGATTAAAGAAGGCTGTTGCTTCTTGCACCCCAAACTCAGCAAACGCAGAGTAGAGAAAGGGCGCAGCCTCGCCATAATTAGCCAGAAGTGCATGTACGTCTTCTTCTGCATTCAGTATGTTGCAGCGACCGCCACCAGAAATGGCGAGCTTCTTGCCGAGCTCTGCGTTCTTCTCGATGAGTAGAACGCGCTTGCCCTGCTCAGCTGAAATACAAGCCGCCATCATGCCCGAGGCTCCACCACCCACAACGATAACGTCGTGCGTGTTTCCTGATTTAGGCATGGGCAGCTGGCTGTGCGGTTACGTGCTCCATACACGAAACTGAACAGAGAGTTCCTTCTTCTTTTTGGCACGACTCACACGCAAGAAAGTGCAGGTGACAGTCATTGTTTGCGCAGTTCACATACTTCTCCGTAGAATCACCACATAGCTTGCAGCGCCCCACCACTTCGCGATCACCGCCAAAATCCATCGTGAGGCGCTTGTCAAACGTGTACAGTGTTCCCTGGAAATCCTTGCCGGGGAACTTTTCCATGTATGCATGCATGCCGTTCTCTAGCTGGTACACGTCCTCAAACCCGTGCTCAAGAAGAAACGCGGACATTTTTTCGCAGCGCACACCACCTGTACACACGGTCACTACCTTCTTAGGCTTTAGCGGCTCAAGTACATGCATAGCTTTTGGCAAATCACGCGAGTTCTCCATACCAGGATTCACCGAACCCTTAAAGTGGCCCGACTGATATTCGTAGTCGTTTCGCATATCCACCACGACAAAATCCTCACCCTTTTCGTACCACTCGCGCAGTGTCTCTGCGGCTAGGTGCGGCGCAGTACGCACGCGCGGGTCAATGTTCTTAGGGAAGCGTGTTCCCACAATCTCGTCGCGCACTTTTACATACAGCTTACTGAAGGATGCTCCCGTTCCCTCACTTCGCTTTATGTTCATATCTACAAAGCGTTGATCTTTCACAAGCTCCACTGCAAACGCTTCGGTATCAGCGGTGAGCCCCTCAAGGGTTCCGTTGATTCCCTCCTCTGCTACGAGTACGCGCCCCAGAAGATTGTGCTCCTTGGCAAGCGCCCTGACACTGTCCATGACAGCTTTTGGGTCCTCTATAGTGACGTATTTATAGAAAAGCAGTACTTGATGCATCGGTGGCAGTCTATCAGTTTTGCGCTCGTTCGTCAGCAGGGCGCTTCTCTTTGCGAAAGCGTGCTGCAAAGAGAATGATGGTCATCGCACCGTTAGCGAGCAGCATCGCGACTGAGTGCAGGACGGTAGCAACGTTATATGAACTTAGCGAGAGAAGCGAGAGCACATGACGAACCACGTTTGTACCGTATAGTAGAGGCGTCTCGGTCTCTGGGTGTAGGTATGCCTTGCGCAGCGTAGGAACGAACGCAATCAAATCAATGGTCACAGCAATGACAACAGAAAGCGTTGGGTCCTTAGTGAGGAGCCAAGGAATAAGCCCAAGCAACGCGATAATGAGAAATATCGTGTCGGTTCGTGTGACATGCTTAAAACCAAACCGTAGACTGAACAAAAGAATAAGAATTGTGAATGCCTCAGCAACGGCCGTTGGGAGCGCACCCCAACCCGCACCACTTGCAAGTTGTCCGGCCAACGTAATGCCTGAGACAATACTCCAGACAAACCACGTATAGGCGTGTGGCTCAATCTTTCTGCGCAGCAAGTCACGCAAGTAGGGAGCATGACCAACAATTACCAAAAGTGCTGCAAGCACTGCAAAGGTCTCCTTCATACACTAGTCTGCTCTCCAAAGGGAAATTCACCAATTCTCTTCCACACGTCGGTCGCACCTGGCGTGTGCCACAACGTAAATGAGGAAACCTCAAACGAGACTGGGGACAAAAACTGTAGAGAGGCAATACTCTCTTGCTTGCGCTCAGTGTCGTAGAGCCCGTAAAGCAAACTCACGTGTGGCATGTACACCGAGGCATCTTCTCCGCAAAAAACACTTCGTGCCATCTGGTGACACTCTGCAACTTCTTCTGCATTCTGGACCGTCATGTACAACGTTCTAAAGTACGTTTCCTCAGCACCAAATCCATTCAAGGTAAGTGTAAACGGCGACAACTTGTCAGCGAGCAATTGTGCCTTTTGCGCAAGAAGTTCTTCTTCATCTTCGGGAATGGTGGCCAGAAGTGTGAGGTGCGGAGCAAAGATTGGACCACCGTACTCACCCGCTAGAGCTTCAACGGTACGCGTGAGCATTTCCCCAACTTCGCCACCCGGTTCAAAAAACAAATGGTAGCCTTCGGTTTCGTTGTTCCTTGGATCAATCATTCCTCCATTGTAATACGAGCCTATGTTCCTCGTGCAGGAGTATGCTTAGGAGAGGTTGACCGTTTACAACTTTCAATGTATAAACACTTCAGGTTCCTTCTGGGAGAAACATCGTGACCACATTCGATTCGTTTCGCTTTTCGCGTCTGATGAGCGACAGACACAGCCTCTTTGCCGAGTTTCAGGCAAAGATGCATAAGCAGCAGGAGGCTGAGGAGAAGTTCGCCAAAGACCTTCTTGCAGCGGTCCCGAAGCGCTTGAGGCGCTTCGTCCGTGAACAGGGAGTGATTGAGGTGCTCTTGAAGTACGGTTCCTATTCGGACCGTTACGGCTACAACCTTCCTGGCCTCGGCACCTACGAGTCTGTGCTGACGGCCATCAAAGAACTGCGCACCGCATGGAAGAAGAACGTCGTCATCACCATCGACGCCCCAGGCGAAATCGGAAGAGTGTCGATTCGTTACTTCGTCGCTCCGCACATCTACTGACCGCCTGAAGAAGCCCGGAGGAGTAATTCCCCGCCGCTCCTCCGGGCGGCTTTCTTTATTCAATTACAAAGTGAGGCAATACTCTTTATCACGCTTAGGAAAAGGGATCCCATCCAGGCCTAGTGTTCGGCGCTCGCTCGCGCAGGCGAATACTAATGAGCACGATGCTTGCACACCACAGAAGCACGGCAGCCACGAAGAGTCCACCCCCGTCTTGATTCGGGTCTATGCCAAGCGGTGTGAACAGGTGGAAGAATAGGGCACCCGACATAATGACAAACGCGATGCCGCTACCGATAAGCGAAAGCACGCGGAAGCGCGGCAATAGTCCAAGGAGGATGAGAACCACCGCGATGAGTTCCACCGTGCCGATGACGTATGGACTGAATATGCCCGCGTGAGCAAAAATCCCAGAGAACCCAAGCGTACCGGCCCACGAATCAAGGATGCCAAAAATATTTTCAGTGTTCGGGTGATTTGTGAATTTATACCGAAGCGAGTCCAGGAATATAGCTGCGATATAGAGAGAAAGCACTATGGGAAAAACTGATGTGAATGATTTCTTCATACAGACATAGTATAGCGCTTCACAGTACTAACATTGACAAAAGTACATTTATATGTATATAATACTTATAGGAATATCATTGCGCAGACATGGAGATTGCCATGCGCCTCGTTGCCCTTTCTATCGCCCTTGGCCTGCTACCCAGCGGACAGGTCGTCGCTGCCGAACCGAACTTCCTCCAGTTCTCGGAGGAACCGGTGGGACAGCCCTTCACGCCGCCGCACTTGTCCGTCCGCTACAAAAACCGGACGCCCACCTACGCGGAGGCAGTGGCGCTGACGAAGTCCAAGCAGGAGTGCACAGCCGAAGTGGCGTCCCTCACGTCGTTTCGGAAGGACCGCTATGTCGCCTGCTTGAACTTCAAGCTGAAGCCGCTCGGAGTCGAAGTCACGCTCGCCGGCTCGGCGGCCGAGTTCGACGCCAAGTACGGTAAGAAGTTGAAGTAACTATATCGCCTAACGGAGTCGCCCGACCCGTTGGGCGATTTCTGTACCCCACCCCTGTTGTGTGATAGGTTGTCCTCGGACCAACAAGGGAGGCGCAATCGTGCCTAAGAAAGAATTAGGCACCGTTGTGCCAAGCTCTGAGATGCCTGCATACGAAGCGCGCATCATGACCACGACCGAGGGCCGCCAAAGTCTGCCCGACGTGCTTCAAAAAATGTACGGCGATAAAGGCATCGTGGCCTTTGACCGCTACGGACGAGTGATTGGGGTTGCGGTTCCGCTTGAAGCGATTCGCATGCTCGCCGGCGTCTATGTGGATGAAGCGGTCCGAATCCGCATTCGAAACACAGCCCACAACCTTCTCGATCACCTTGACCAGCAACAAGAGGATGCCAAGTAGATGCAAACAGTAATACTGCCGCAGGCAGTTCCCACCTACGAGAAGTTCCCTGGGTGCGGGCTTATGACCACGAACATTCGGCTTCCCGCTGGTACTGAGGTGGTCCTGGACCCACCCGTGATGGTGCAGGTCAACGGGCGCGAGGTCAAAGCCTACCCGCTCTACAACGAACCCGAGACTTTCGTACTCTTCAGGGAGCTCGGTCTGCCCGACCTCGTCGACTAGCCAGCCCACCGGCTGCGGATTGCCCGCTCCGGTGGGTTTTCTGTATCAACGCGCTAGTAAACCGATACGGAATTCACAATTCGCCTTGATGCAGCCCTATGTGCAATTCTTTCTTTAGAAGTAGGAACGGTGGCATACAATAGCGCAGCTAAGTCCTCTGAAGTCCTAGCGACTACTGCATCCACTGCAGGCATACCGCATAGCGTCTCTAGCAGTGCGCACTTCTCTTCTTCCGAATTTCCTACTGCGGCACCAAGGATTACGCACCCTGCCACGGACCCCTGAAGGCTGTCAGCGTCCTGTTGTCGAACGACAACGTACTCGGTAAGTCCAAGCGCGCTAATCACCGCACGCGAGCGCACACAAGCTGTCTCGTCTCTGTCTATGCAGATGATGCGGGTGCCATATAGGTGCGCAGTAAGAATAGCGGAGAGCGGAAGCGGGCCAGAGCCTACAAAGTACATGGGCTCAGTCACTGAGGTATGTTCCTGATAGAAATCAAACTCCTCATGCACCAACGCAACGTAGTTTTTATAGTACGGGAACTCGCGCAAACAGGTCCACGCATCCTCTGCGTCGACAATCCTCTGCGACCAATACTCTTCCATACGAAACTCTCCTTCTGCTGCGACACTGCGCACGCGTGCCACATCTGCTTCAGAGAACACCGAGAGGTGACCGTTTCCACGATGAGCAAGGATAAGACCAACTAACTCCGAAAAGAGTGCGTCAACCTCGGGCGAGGGAGCAAGTGATGGAAGAGCTTGCAACGCGTCAACAACAGAAAGAACCTGCGCTTTTATCTGCGCAGGTGAAACGGGAGTACTAGTAGCAGTTGTCATGAGTAGTATGAGTGCCACAGACCCAAAGGGTCTGTGGCAAAAAGTTGAGCAAGCGTGCGCTTCGTCCTAGATGGATTCGCGCGTCGTCTGCCAGACCTGGACGTCACCACCGAGCTGTTGTGCGTGGTTAAGCGCACGCAGCAGGAGGTGACGGTCCTTGTTGAGCGTCGAGAAAGAAAGCGCACGGCAGAGTTCGAGTTGTTGCCAGTAGGCCCGCTCAGGGTCGCTGTTGAGCGATCCCAGCGAGAGCACGCCTTCGGCCGCCATGTCGGCGAGCCTGAGCGACTCGGCTTCTTCTCGAAACTGACCGAGCTCTGCAGGAAACGCATGCAGCCACCAGGTGATGGAGACGGCAAGCTCACGCTTGTTCGTCGCCACCTCAGAAGCGGCAATGTGCTCTTCTTGTTCCCGCAGGACCGTTGCGGCTGCGAGCCAGTACTGCATGCAGCGATACAAGGCCCTAGGGAACCACTCGTCGCGCACCGACCCTCGCCGTGCGACTTCTTTCAGGATCTGCAGCGGTTCCGGATGTGTAATGAGCCGAAGCGCACCATCAGCCGACACAATCTGCGGCGACGCAGGAATCTCTTCCATGAGTCGCTGAACTTCCCGAATGGTCTCCTCGCGGGTTCCGGACTCCCTACGCATCAGCTGATAGCTTTCCGCGAGTTCGCCGGGCCCGTCGTACGAGACGATGAGCTGCGCGAGGCTTGGCAGGTCGAGCGCAAGCGATACGGGCCGCGTGGCGTAGAACGTCACGAAGCCGCGTTCGTCTGGCAGTGTCTGCGTCCAGGTCTCATGGACCCGGTTGAACAGTCGACCGTCGCAGGCGCCCTTCACACGAGGAACGAATTCCTGCGTGCCATGGAACACCTGTTGCACGCCGGCGAATGTAGCATCCGCGGCAAGCAGGTATGAGTAGAGCGCCATGCCGTGTTCATCGTGATGATGATCGTGGTGGCCTTCGTGATTGTGTGGATGCGCGTGATGGTCGTGATGACCATGACTACATGCACTGTGGTGGCACGCGGACTTCATGACGACGCCCTCGCCAAGCAACGCGCGAGGAACCGCATCACCTTCGGGAAGAAGGAAGATGCGCTTACCCGAGGCGTGTTGCTCGATGTAGTCGATGACGCCGTCGAGACGTTCGTCAGCGACGCTCATGACGTCAGGCGGATACTTGGTGAGCGCGATGCCCACCGTAGCCGCCTTTATCTGGCTTTCCATGATGGCGCCATAGCGCACGCGATTCTGCTCCAGATGGAGCACATCCACGACGCAGACCACCTGGAATGGGTATCCCGCGGACGAGAGAAAGTTTTTCGTTTCGTCGCCCGACACAATGCCGAACCCCTCCACGAAGATCCATTCCATCCCGTCTGCCGCAAGCGCATCAAGCGTTCGCCGCAGATCAGCTTCGTCCGAGCAGGTGAAACAGCCGTTCACCATGGGCATGACGGAAGCGTAGGCCGAAGCCACACTTCCGTCCACATTCCCAATGCCACCCTCGTCGTTGACGATATAGGCGCATCGCTCGCGACTCACTTCTCCAGACTCGGTAAGCGAGCGAAGTGTGGCCACCGTCAGACTGGTCTTACCAGCTCCAAACGGCCCCACAGCCGCAAAGATATGCGGCACTGCCGTAGCTTTCATTATCTTCCCCTCCTTGGGGTTCACTGTTGAAGGACATAGAGCGCCAAGGTGGCGCTCCCCATAACGACTGTATCGTGTTTAGGTTCTAGTTGCAAACCATTCGCAACTAGATGCTGTTGGCATGGTGTATACTAGCACGGTTAATAGGAGCGTTAGCGATGCGGACACCCAGCAAAACAGCATGGACGGCGCATGCCTCCACTTAGTTTTGAGATAGTCTTCTCAATACGAATTCCGCGCGTCTCTGCCCTTTTTCCTGAAATTACCCAACAGACCCATTCACTGCGCGCAAGCGGAGTAATATCCTCCCAGACCGCAAGAGCTTTTGGTGCCATTGCAATTGCAGCCTTCAAATCAGCAGGCAATGTGTGAGCAGGACCCTTCCGTTTCATAACAGTATTGTACAGCGCCCAGATCAAGAAGCGTGCTGTGCTGGCAGTCTGGGAGATGTTGGAACCTTTTGACCAAATCTTCCGAAGCCCTTAGTATGCGACCAGACGGAGGAGCGCATAATGCTTGATTCAGAAATCGCCAACTCCATTGTGGAGTCGAGCCTAAAATTGCTCGGTGCTCCATACCGAGAAGACTACAGATGTATTGAGTTCGCCCGAGAGGTGTACAGCACCGTCGGACTTTCTCTGCCTCCGCCTTCGATGAATCTAACGGTGGCGGATATGAAAGACCCGCCCATAGGTTATGTCCTGTACCTGAGGCACAAGGCTCATCGCGGAACGAGTCTATTCACTCACGTAGTGATTACGCTTTCAGAACGTAGATGTATACACGCGTCCTATTACTTCGGGATGGCAGTTGTCATAACTGATCTTGATGTACTGCTTGAACTGTACGACGTAGCCACCTAAACGACCCACTTCAGCGAAGTGGGTCGAGCTGTTTTTGCTGGCCGTCTCGCAAGGTAGATCAATACCTGCGAGTACGAGAATTGAAAGTGCTGAGAACAACAGCACACACAGATTCCCTATTATGAAGAAAAAGAAAGCGCTCTTTCGCAGTAACGAACCTACGATTCCATATCGAGCAGCTCTTCCTTTAGAAAGCTCTGCTAGCCCAGCAAACTCCGTTGCGGATATCCTGAGCTCCTCGATTTTTTCTGGCTCGTCTTCGGGCGCGATTCCGTTAAAAGTTAATCTCCCTTCCTCCGCCATTGCGACCATCTCTTTCCTCTCTTCAGCATGAAGACGCACCCATTCTGCGTGTAACATCCGTGACGTATGCTCAGCAGTAAAGACTCTGATGTAAATACCGACAAGGAGAGTTACGAAAAGGAGTCCCCAGCCCAGGAACACAATCTCATATAGTGGAACCGAAAAGGCTTCCTCTGTAAGAACATCTACTTCAACCGAGATTAAGTAACCTATGAAGGTTATGCTCAGCGAGATAACGCCACCGCTGTAGAGCGCCAGCTTCTCGTAGAAGCTTGATAGTGCTTTTGTGTGCTCATCGTTGGCATCACTATATGCAATGGCGGCCTCCTGAATAGAGTTCGGTTGTATAGGCATGACTTACACATCATAGCGGAACTACAATGTTTTGCCTTACTTATTTACTAGCCCATGTACGCTAGAACGAGAATAACCTACAACACGTGTCGTGCTAGCTGTCAATGGCTGGGGGAAAGGGATTCGAACCCCTATAGACGGCACCAAAAACCGTGTCCTACAGGCGAGTGAGCGAGTGAAATGTGCTGTGCTGGGAGACTAGGGATCGAACCTAGATTCACGGCTTCAAAGGCCGCTGTCCTACCATTAGACGATCTCCCAGCACAGAACACTTCCGAGCGAACGCTGTCTGTATGGGCGTAGCCCATACCATTAGACGATCTGCAGCTCTACCTACAAATATTTCTAACCTCCTAATCCTGCCTGGAAACCTCCATCACTGCAAGCTCAAGCGGGAGTGCAGGAATCGGGGAAAAGCGGATGCGACTTGCCGCATCCAAGAACACACGAAGCGTGTCGTGCGTCAGTTTGGAATCCTTTGCACTTGAAAGCTGTTCCACCTCCCCATACACATCACTTCCAAGCTCAGCAGCAATCTCTTTACGAAGCTCGGGCGCCTGGCGCACCAAGAGCACCGCGCGCATATGCTCTAGCACAAGGGTCAGATACAAATTCATGTCTACTCCCTGCCTACTCGCAGACGCAATGGCCACCAGCGCTCCCTCTGAATTCCCTGCTGACAGTGCCCCAACCAACTCGTGCACGAGCGCGTGGCGTGGCGCACCCGTTGCTTGCTCCACCTCCGTGAGGCTCAGCTTTTTGTCAGTGGCTGATGCGAGCACTTTCTCAAGCACAGAGAGCGCGTCGCGATAGGAACCATCCGCCAAAAGGGCGACCAAGTCAGCGGCAGCTGGTTCAAGTGTGTACCCCTCCTTCTTTGACACGCCACTCACTACCCCAGAGAGTACTTCACGCGTCGGTTTCTTGAATTCAAACACCTGGCAACGCGAACGCACCGTCTCTGGCACCTTCTCAAGCTCCGTCGTTGCAAGCACAAAGATTGCGTGTGCTGGTGGCTCTTCAAGCGTTTTTAGAAACGCATTCCAGGCACTCTTGGAGAGCATGTGCGCCTCGTCCAGAATGTAGAACTTGAACGAGGAGTTGAACGGCAGCGTGTACACCTGCTCAGTGAGCGCGCGAATATCTTCCACACTGTTATTAGATGCTGCGTCTATCTCGCATAGGTCACGATCGTCGGTGCCAAGCTCGCGCGCAAAGATTCGCGCAACAGAAGTCTTTCCGAGCCCGCGACTTCCGGAAAATAGGTACGCATGCCCAATCTTTTTGCTTGCCAGCTGTTCCTTCAAGGGACGAACGATGTGGTCCTGTCCTACCAGGTCGTCAAAGGTGTGCGGACGATATGCGCGATACAGCGACTGATGAGCCATTACGAGCAGTATACCAGTTAGCGAGCGCTCTCCAGAATCTGGAGAAAGGAGTCAAAGTCGGGCGCGTCCATGAGGGCGGCTCGTAGTGGTGCGGCGTCATCAAACCCGACAATGAATGCCTTTACGTGCTTTTTAAGAATATGAAAGGATTTCTGAGGACGCAGTTCCTGGTAGCGCACCGCAAGGTCGAGAAGCGCGCTCACCTTCTCTTCTTTAGACACATCTTCACGCGTCTTTCCAAGAAAGAGCCACGGATTTCCAAAAATGGCACGCCCGAGCATGATGCCGTCGGCTCCGCTTGCGAGCGCCTTTGCACGCGCGTCCGCAATGTCTTCAACGTCGCCATTACCCAGAATGAGTGTCTCAGGACTTACGCGGTCACGAATAGCTACTGCGCGCGGCATAAGGTCCCAGTGCGCGGGCACCTTGCTCATTTCTTTGCGGGTACGCAGGTGCACGGTAAGCGCCGCTGGTTTTTCTTCCAGTACCTGCGTGAGCCACTCCTCCATATTCTCGCTGTTGTAGCCTATGCGCGTTTTGACAGAGACTGGCAGGCCACCCTCCTTCGCTGCGCGAATAATCGCGCGCGCCTTCTCGGGATTCCTTATCATCGCGGAGCCACATCCCTGCTTCTCAATCGCCTTGTCCGGGCAACCCATGTTGATATCAACGCCATCAAACCCAAGCTCTTTGCAGAGCTTTGCAGCGTACGCCATGTTCTCGGGATTGCTTGAAAAGAGTTGCGCCACAATAGGTCGCTCTCCTTCACTAAACTGCAAGTCACGCAGAAGCGGGTTCTCCGCGTCTGGCATGAGCTTGCGCTCACGAGTAGCGTACAGCCCGTCAGCAGACACAAATTCCGTCCAGGTGACGTCGGGCTTTCCCGTCTCTGCTATAAGCGCACGATAGGCAGGGTCGGTGACGTCCGCCATAGGAGCGAGTACAAAAAAGGGTTTTGGGAGATTGTTCCAAAATGACGTCATAGAAGTATGGGTACCGCACTTAGTGAGCACTGTCTAGAGCGCGTCCTGACTTGGCTCTGAATCTTGCTCCGGTACTGGTTCTTGAACCGGCTCTGGATCTGGCGTAGAAACTACTGGTGCCCCCTTGCGCAGGTACACCTTACTCTCAAATCGGAGGTCTACGTACTCCACGGTTCCGTCATTGATTTTTACTTGTGGGAACACGCTTGCGGCTAGTTGCGCCGCTTCTTTCTCCCTGCCAATCACATAGGTGATGCGTGTTCCGGCGAGCGTGTAGAAGTCGGCTTCGTCGTCCCGAATCGCAAGCTCCGAGATGTTTGCCCCAAGGGCGCGGAAGGTCTTAGCAAGACGAAGGGAGTTGGGTATCGCGCTTGCATACCCCACGTGCGCTCGCACTGGCTCCACCGCGCCACCCTCAAGCGGTACATACACTTTCAGCAGAAGCGTGGAAGATGCAGCGGGCTCCACCCCTGTGTACGGCGCAAACACGTATCCGTCCGCGTCAGTCCCAAAACATGTTTCCACCTTCTCACTGCGAGCTGGTCCACACCACACAAAGGCACTAGAGCGAAGCACCGGCACCACTTGTATTCCCTGTAAGCCCGCGGAATGAAACGACACTGCTACGACGTGCGGGTGCTCTGCCAAAATTCGTTTTCGTATATCCGACTCGGGAATAAAGAAGATTGAATTGCGCGGAACAATAAAAAGATGTGTTCCCTGCATGGCTTTCGTTGCAATCGCACGAATGCTCTCTGCGTCCTCTCCAACCACTTCAACATTTTTGATGCGAAGCTCAGGTATCCATGCGGCATAGATGAGAGCAGCAACGGCGAGCGCGACAAACGCACTCACACCAATGTAAAAAATTCGCTTTGCTCGGGCGCGACGCACTTTTAACGGCTCCGCGGATGCTGGCTGCCTACGTGTACGCGTTGCCACTATTGGCTGCGCCACTGCTCTCGGTGCTGGTTTTCGTGCAGGATTACGCTTAGCCCGTGCAGGCGTACTGACCGCAGCAGGAGTGCGCGCAGGCGGC
Organism: uncultured bacterium; assembly: GCA_947085985.1. Taxonomy (GTDB): domain Bacteria; phylum Patescibacteriota; class Minisyncoccia; order Phycocordibacterales; family Phycocordibacteraceae; genus C7867-001. Next base: position 265,294 of record CAMTYL010000003.1, read on the forward strand.
GCGCTACGCACTACGTCCCAAGACTTAGTAGACTTCATTGACTAAATAATACCAGCTCCGCCGTACAAAAGGGTGGCTGCAGACGGCAACGGCTCGCACTCAACGTATTGCTCTTACTTATACGCTTCGTGCTCCGCCGGCCATCTTCGCTCACCCTTTCGCACTACTCGCCTTGGCCTGATTTACCCAATGAAGTCTTCCCGACATAGGGGACGAGTACTTCAGGCACACGGATAGTGCCGTCTTCTTGCTGATAATTTTCTACAAGCATTGAGAGAATGCGCGGCATTGCTACTGCGGTGTTGTTGAGTGAGTGGGCAAACTGCAACTTGCCCTCGCTATCGCGATAGCGCGTGGTAAGACGGCGTGTCTGGAAGTCGTGGAAGTACGAGGAGGAGTGTGTTTCGCGGTACGTGTTTTGCGACGGCATCCACGCTTCAATGTCGTACTTCTTTACCTGTCCAAGCCCTAGGTCACCACCGCAATTAACCACTACGTGGTATGGCAGATTTAGGAGCTGCAAGAACTCTTCCGCGTTCTGTGTGAGCTCTTCATGCAAACGCACTGACTCAGTGTGTGACGCTTCACACAACACTACCTGCTCCCATTTGAAAAACTCGTGTACACGAATGAGGCCCTTCGTGTCCTTGCTGTGACTACCTGCCTCTCTGCGGAAACAGGGAGAGTAGGAAACAAACTTCACCGGAAGCTGATTCATATCAAGCGTCTCGTTCATGTAGTAGCCCATGGTCGCCACCTCAGCGGTGCCTGATAGATACTCCCCGTCCTGTGTCTTGTACAAATCTTCCTCGCTCTGTGGCAGGTAGCCCGTTCCCATAAACGTCTCACGACGAACCAGAGACGGCGCGATGAGCGGCTCAAATCCTTTCTTCACAAAATGCATGAGCGCAAGTTGGGAGACGGCGTTCGCAAGGAGTACTCCATCACCCTTCAAAAAGTATCCGCGGAACCCTGCCACCTTCGTACCACGCTCAAAATCAGCCATGCCGAGATTGGTCATCAGCTCCACATGATCCTTTGGCGCAAATGAAAATGTAGGAATGTCGCCCCAGGTCCTCACTTCTACGTTGTCAGCATCACTATCCCCCTCAGGCACCGTCATGTCAGGAATGTTTGGGACGGAGAGCATAAGCTTCTGCCACTCTTCCATTACCTTCACCAGCTTTTCTTCCGCTTCTGCCATGCCGTCCTTTAGCGTCTTTAGCGATTCAAGCAGCTTCTCCTTTTCTTCTCCTTGAATATTTACAATATTAAAACTTGCACGGTTCTGCTCTGCGCGCTTTTCATCAAGCTCCGTGCGCAGTGCTTTGCGCTCGTCGTCCACCGCAATAAGGCGATCTATGTCCACCTCAATGTGTTTCTTGCGGGCACCCTCCTGTACCAGCTCTTTATTCTCGCGGATGAAATGAATGTCTAGCATAGGACTATAATAATGAAAGCATAGTATGGAGTACCAAATGCGACAACTCTCTCCTGCGGACTACCCCGAAGGACTGCGAGAAATTCCTGATGTACCGCCTTCGCTCTATATCCGCGGGAGCCTACCTCCGGAGGGCACCGTCTATTTGACCGTGGTTGGCTCGCGCGACCTCTCTACCTATGGGCGCGAGGCCGCCGAGCGCCTGATTGCCGGCCTTGCTGGCTACCCCGTCTGTATTGTCTCGGGGCTCGCGCTTGGCGCTGATGCTTGTGCGCACCGAGCAGCGCTTGCCGCAGGTCTCCACACCATAGCGTTCCCTGGCTCTGGTATAGACGATGCAAGCATAGCGCCTAGAACGAACGCTGGGCTTGCGGCGCAGATTCTCGCGTCTGGTGGAGCACTTATGAGTGAGTACCCACCAGGCACCCTTGCAGCGCCCTGGATGTTCCCCGCACGCAATCGCCTCATGGTGGGCATAGCGAGCGCCGTGCTCGTGATTGAAGCGGGTGAGCGCTCGGGCACACTTATCACCGCAAGACTCTCAGGCGAATACAACCGCGACTTATTGTGCGTACCCTACCGCATTGGTGACCGTGGTGGGTACGCGGCAAACCTATTTATTCGCCTCGGTGCTGCGCTCGTAGCAGAGCCTGTGCATATTTTGGACGCGCTTAGTATAAACCGGGAAAAGAAGGTGAACGATTCTGTCGTGCACAAACTCACTCCACAGGAGCACGTGTTGTACGAGCTTCTGCAAGTGCCACTCGCCCGCGACGAGATAATTCGCGACTCGGGCCTGCCTGCACACGAGGTGCTCACCGCGCTCGTCATGCTAGAGCTTCGCGGCGTACTCAAAGAGGAATTTGGTGCGTGGCGCAGAGTGTAACTGCCACTGCGCACTCGCGTGCGCTTGACTATATATAGGTACGCGCGTTATGCATAGGCAAATGGCAAAGAAACTTCTTATCGTTGAGTCCCCAGCAAAAGCGCGCACTATCGGCCAGTACCTAGGTACTGGCTACGAAGTATTGGCGTCTGTCGGCCATGTGCGCGATTTGCCCAAGACCAACAAGGATGCGGTAGATATTGAAGGCGGGTTCACCCCACGCTACGTAGTCTCGCCCGATAAGCGCGACGTGATTGAGCGCATTACTGCCGCATCAAAAAAAGCAGAAGAGATATTCCTTGCGACTGACCCCGACCGCGAGGGAGAAGCTATTGCCTGGCACATCAAGGAGGCTGTGGGCATGAAGAACCCGAAGCGTGTAGTGTTCTACGAAATTACTAAGAATGCCGTTGAAGAGGCGCTCACCCACCCGAGAGAGATTGACGAGAACCTGCGCCAGGCGCAAGAAGCACGCCGTGTACTTGACCGCCTCGTAGGGTACGACCTCTCCGGACTTATCTGGAAGAAGGTGCGCTACGGACTTTCCGCAGGACGAGTGCAGTCCCCTGCGCTTCGTATTCTTGCTGAACGCGAGCGCGAAATTAAGGCCTTTGTTCCAGAGACTTACTACTCGCTAGACGCTGTTTTCCATGCAAAGGGTGGCGACATTCCTGCAAGCTGCACGGTGGAGCCGAAAACAAACGAAGAAGCAACACGCATCGTCACCCTAGGGCGCACTAGTAGCTGGAGCATTAGCGATATCACCGAACGCGAGGAGGAGAGAAAGCCACGCCCACCCTTCACTACGTCCACCTTGCAACAGGTTGCCTCTACTCGTCTTGGATTTTCTCCAAGTCGTACCATGCGCGCTGCGCAAAAGCTGTACGAGGCAGGACACATCACCTACATGCGTACTGACTCCGTAAATCTCTCCAAGGACGCGGTTGCAAAAATTGCGGAGGTGGTTGCAGGCGAGTTTGGTGCTCCTTCTGTTGAAACGCGCTCATACAAGACGACGAGTAAGAATGCGCAAGAAGCGCACGAAGCGGTGCGCCCCACCGACCCAGCCCGCACACACGCAGGCACCCCAGGGGATGAGCAGTCCCTCTACGACCTTATCCGCGCACGCACTCTCGCCTCGCAGATGAAGTCAGCACGCATGCTACGCACCGCGGTAAAGATCAAAGCTGACGCGGACATCCCTCTTTTTAGTACAAATGGTTCACGCCTTGTGTACCCTGGGTGGCTTGCCTGCGATACACGCGCTCGCGGTGAGGATGTTGAACTACCGCTTCTCGCTGTCGGTGAGTCGGTAGATGTGATGAAGTTGGGCTCACTTGAAAAGCAGACCGAGCCACCAAATCGCTACACTGAAGCAGGGCTCGTGAAGGAGCTTGAGAAGCGTGGCATCGGCAGACCGTCCACCTATGCGAGCATCATGAAAACTATTCAAGACCGCGGCTATGTGGAAAAGACTGGGCGCACCCTTACTCCAACGGCTACCGGCATGGTGGTCTCTGGCTGGCTTGAAGAGCACTTCGCGGAGTACGTGTCTGACTCGTTTACCGCAGAAATGGAGAACGAGCTGGACGAGATTGCGCGCGGAGAGCGCGGATACGTGGAAACACTGAGGGAATTTTATACGCCCTTTTCCAAAGCAGTTGCGAGCAAGGAAGATTTGCCAAAGGCAACGTCGCTTGGTGCCGTTCCTGCAGAGTTCCTGTGCCCACTGTGTTCTGCGTCCATGGAATTCAAGCTTGGTCGTGGTGGCATATTCATGAGCTGTACTCGCTACCCGGAGTGCGAGGGCGCCAGGCAGGAGGACGGTACTGAAGTAAAGCCGGACGAGCCCATTGGAAACGACCCCGCAACGGGTGCACCTATTTATGTAAAGACCGGGCGCTTTGGGCCCTACGTTGAGCTGGTCCTTCCACCGAAAGAATTGCCACCGGTAGAAGACGTGCCACTGCTGACTAAGAACGGAAAGCCAAGCAAGCGAAAGCCAAAGAAGCCAGCAGAACCAAAGCCAGAGCTTCGCCGCGCGAGTATTCCCGCTGGAGTGCCACTTGATACGGTGGATTTGAAACTTGCCCTACATTATCTCTCCCTTCCTCGTGAGCTAGGTAATCACCCCGACAGCGGCAAGGTGCTCATTGCAAACATCGGACGCTTCGGTCCCTACATTGGACACGACGGAGAGTTCCGTTCTCTAAAAAAGGGCGACGACCCGTACACCATCACTCTTGAGCGTGCGGTTGCCGTACTCGCAGAACCAAAGCTTCCTCCAAAGGGCGTGACTATTGTGCGCGAGCTTGGAAAGCACCCAAAGACGGGCAAGGCGCTCGTGCTCTACAAGTCAAAGTCCGGTTACTTCCTCAAGAAGGGTCTGCGGCGCATATCGCTCCCCGAGAGCATTAGTCCAGATTCGCTCACTGCAGAAGAAGCAGCAAGTTACCTCGCCTAGAAAACAGCTGAGCCCGCTCCCTAAAAGGGGCGGGCTCTTCGCTTAGGCCGCAGCGACTGACACCACCGGGATTGGCACGATGTAGGGAGACGACGGGTGGTCGATCTCAAACTCCAGCGTGTCCTCTTCGGTGCACAGCAGCCGGACGCGCTGCGAATTCATGCGGTCCGTATGAAGTACACGGTTTACTCCACACGCTCCGCAGTGCGACCGTGCTTTACTCAGCAATATTTTCAAAAGAACTCTCCTCCTGATTGCACGATTTCTACAACTGCTCGCGCAGTAAACGGGTTACCGTTTGTGACAAACGGATTAGAGCAGTATGCTAAAGACCATGACAACGGTCAAGGAAATACTCGCCCAAATGACCAACGTGAGTGCCACTGACAAGGCACTTGTGGAAAAGGCATACGAATTTGCCAAAAAGGCGCACGAGAACCACACCCGCTATTCAGGTGAGCCTTACTTCATTCACCCCAGTGCCGTGGCCAAACACTTGGCCGAGCTCGGACTAGATGCACAAACTGTTGCTGCTGCCCTTTTGCACGACGCTATTGAAGACACCCACGTCACCGACGAAGAGGTCTCGGCTGAATTTGGCCCTGAGGTGCTTTTTTTGGTACAAGGGGTCACCAAGCTCGGGCAACATAAGTATCAGGGCACTGAGCGCCACGCAGAGAGTCTGAGGCGCCTTCTGGTAGCCACCGCGGCTGACGTGCGAGTACTGATTGTGAAATTGGCCGACCGCTACCACAACATGACGACGCTTGAGCATGTACCTGCGGAGAAGCGTCGCCGCATTGCCCTTGAGACACTAGAAATTTACGCACCGCTTGCCGACCGTCTCGGCATGGGCCGTATCAGAAAGGACTTTGAGGACATGGCGTTCCCATTCATTGACGAAGATGCGTACCATCACGCCGTTGAAGTGCGCAAACTGGCCGCAAAGGAAACAGAGGCCGGACTCATCAAGGTACAGAAGGAGGTGCGTCATGCACTTGCGCGCAAAGGCATGCGAGATTTCAAGACCGGCATTCGCATGAAGGGGCTGTGGAGCTTGCACCAAAAGCTGAAGCGTAAGGGTGACGATATCACGAAGATTCACGACATTGCCGCGCTTCGTATCATTGTGCCAACTATCCCCGACGCGTACACCGCGCTTGGCGTACTCCACTCGCTGTGGAAGCCACTGCCAGGAGAATTTAAGGACTACATTGCGGTACCAAAGCCTTCTAGTGGCTACCAGTCGCTACACACTACGCTCGTGACTCCCGAGGCTGGAATTGTAGAAATTCAAATTCGCACCAACGAAATGCACGAGCAGGCAGAGTTTGGCATTGCGTCGCATGGCTCCTACAAAGCGCTTGGTCGCAAAGCAAAGCAGGGCTCTGTGCAAAAACTTTCCATTCCTTGGATTCGCGACCTGCTTCCAAATCTAATGAACATGAAGCGGACGGCCGCTGAGTCGGCCTCAAACGGAAAGGCCACACCTATCCCAGGCTGGCTTACCGAGCTTGCAGACGCACATGCAAAAAATTCCGAGTCGAGCGAGTTTGTGGAGGGACTAAAGACAGATTTCTTCTCGCATCGCATTTTTGTGTTCTCTCCAAGGGGAGACGTGATAGACCTTCCGACCGGTTCAACACCTGTAGACTTTGCCTACGCCATTCACAGTGATTTGGGTGAGCACATGCAAGGAGCAAAGATTAACGGCAAGCTAGTTTCTTTTGATACTGAACTTAGAAATGGCGACATTATTGAAATCATAAAGAGCAAAAACGCGCGCCCAACAGCAAAGTGGCACGACTACGCGCGTACAAGCATGGCGCGCCGACACATACGAAGCTACTTGGATACGCACGCGCGACCAGAGTCCACCATTCCGGAAATAAAGCCCCTTCGTCTCACGAGAAAGAAGAATCCAAAAAAAGCGAAGGATTAAATGTGACGCGACCCCGAGCGCTCTGCGCTCGGGGTCTTGCTGCGATAATCAGCGAAAGCTGTTGATGAGTGTAGCCAGAGTAGCAATTCTGAGAGAATACTCAGGCTTCCCTACCCCCAACTTCGAATCTCCAGATTCAGCAATGAGAAATGCGACTCCTCCTTGCTGAGCAGGCGAAATTATCGCGTTCTCGTTCACGAGTGTCATGATCTCCTTCAGGATCTGAGCCTTGTGCGAAAAATGCGCTTCGTCTGGGCGTCTGCGGTGCTCCTCTACTATCCGAAGATACGAGTCACGTAGCTCCTGAAGCCACCCCTTGGCACTCCTGGAAGTATTCATTTCCGTCCCTCGCTGTTTTTAGTCCCACTGGACTATAACAGAAGTAAAAAGAATTAAACAGTAAAGCTGGAAACAGAGTAAATATCCTCCTCTGGCTCCTTTTCCTTTTTCTCTTCAGCTACTACTACTGGAGCAGGCGCTACTGGTTCTACCTGTGTAGTGTTTGGAAAAAGATACGGGACCACTGCCACGTCATTCTCGCCCGCGGCTGGGGCCTCCTTCTCTGCCAACAGCTGTGCCTCGCGTGTCGCAAGAATATTTGCGATGTTCGCAAGGTCTTCAGAAGAAAAGAATTCAATAAGAACACGCCCGCCATTTGGACGATTTTCAATCAACACGCGTGTGCCAAGAGTCTCGGTGAGGCTCTTCTCTAGTTCCATCATTTCCATGGTCTTGTCGTGCTTGCGGATGCGGTCGGTAGCGATGCGGCGAGCCATTTGTTCAACCATGCGCACACTTGTCTTCTTGAGCATGATTTCTCTAAACAATGTCTGCATCTCCTCCTTGCGATCCTGGAGCATCAAGAGTGCGCGTGCGTGCCCTTCGGTAATCTCTTTTGCTACCACTGCGTTCTGAATTTCTTCAGGAAGCAAAAGGAGGCGGATTGAGTTGGTGATGTATTCGCGACTGCGGCCCACCTTTGCTCCAACTTCAGCGTGCGAGAGTCCGAATGTCTCCACCAGTTGCGCGAGTGCCTTAGCGCGATCAATAGAGTTTAGGTCCTCGCGCTGCAAGTTCTCAATGATGGCGAGCTCAAGCTTCATCTTGTCAGTCTGCTCGCCCGCACGGATAACTACAGGCACTTCTTTTAGACCGATTAATTTTGAAGCACGGAAACGGCGCTCACCCGCAATGAGTTCGTACGAGGCTTGAAGGCCGCCACCCGGTAGCTCGCGCTCGGTGCGTGTGACCACCAGCGGTTGCAGCACACCGTACTGACGAATGCTTTCAGCCAGTGCCTTCAAGCGCTCTTCATCAAATTCTTTACGTGGTTGGTATGGGTTAGGTGAAATGCGTTCTACCTCTACCCAGTACACCGAGTCGTACTTGGTTGGCTCGGTATATTTAGATGCAAGCTTGTCGCCGCCAAACGGATTCATGTATGCATTCTATCACTACGTACCCGCATCACACAGAAGGAGCGGTGGTGAAAAAAGAACCCGATAGTGGTATGGTTACCCCTAGTGAAGAAGACATTCACTGATGCCGCGGTGATGAAATTGGTAGACATAGGGGTCTCAAAATCCCCTGCTGGCAACGGCGTGCGGGTTCGAGTCCCGCCTGCGGCACCCATAGACACTGCTCTCGCACCAGTACTCGCCTACATAGTCGGTGTTGCCTTAGGAGACGGGAATCTATCCTGCCCAAACGGCAGAGCCACGCGACTTCGCATAACTTGCGATACTAGATATCCAGAAGTAGCTGATGAGATTATCAAGAGTCTTAACCAGCTTTTCCCACATAACAAGGTTTCCAGGGTTAAGCCTCGAGGAGGTTGTTTTGATATCAGCGTTTACTCAAACAAACTGAATGACTGGATCCCATGGCGTGTTGGGCATGGCTCCAAAATTGTTCAGTGCGTAACTGTACCCGAGTGGATACTTTTGAATGAAGAGTATTCAAAGCATTGTCTTCGTGGACTAATTCAGACAGACGGATGCGTGTATGTAGATAGGGGCTACAGAATGGTGAATTTTACGAACAATTCAAAAGAGCTGGCGCAAAGTGTTCATGAGCTGCTAACGCAATTGAAGTACCGCCCTCGCCTCATCTGTGTCAGTAACGGGGGCTTTAGAAAGTACACGACACGAGTGGCCAGGAAAGTTGAGGTTGAGCGGCTTATACAAGATACAGGACTCTACAAATCGTAATGGGTGTGTATGGACAGGACGTAACAAGTTTCGGCGACCCTGCAAAGGGTCGCCGAAACTTTTTCACTATGGTATCCTCGTACTTCCCGCAACGATAGTAAACAGGAATCCCCGATGCCGTTTGGAGTGCTTAATCTGTTCTTCCCCGTTGTAGTTTCCGCTCTGTTTGCGCCCGCGACTTCTACCCGTCGCGACGACGGCGCCGACACCGACAAGCCGCCTCTTGTGGGCGGCGAAGATTTTGCCCAGTGGGGTGCGCCCGAACGCGCACGTTGTCACGGCTAAAGCCACAACGGGAAGGGCCCGGCGCAGAAGCGCCGGGCCCTTTTCAATATCCTCTGTTGAATTTCCGTGCGAGAAAATTGCTTTAGCTGCTAGGCACGGAGAGGCGAGGAGCGAGCCGTACATGCGAGTACGGTGAGCGACTCGCAGAGGCTCCGTAACAACGCAGATAAGGAAATTTTGTCGTGCGCTATATCTTGCCAACAAGATCCATCCCCGGCTCTAGCGTATCCCCTCCTGGCTCCCACGCTGCCGGACACACCTGCCCCGAGTGCGTGTCGACAAACTGCGCTGCTTGTAGTTTGCGCAGTGTCTCTTTTGCAGAACGACCAATGCCATTGTCATGCACCTCCATAGTTTTGAGTACTCCCTTCGGGTCAATGATGAACGTGCCGCGAAGCGCGAGACCTTCGTCTGGAGTGAGCATGGTGTCACCACCCTGAATGAGTACCCCGAATGCATCTGCAACCTTTCCTGTTGGATCTGCTCCCATAGGGAACTCAATCTTCTTGATTGCCTCTGACGTATCGTGCCATGCCTTGTGCACAAATACGGTGTCGGTTGAGAACGACACTACTTCTGCACCAAGCTCCGTAAACTTCGCGTAGAGGCCCGCCATTTCTTCAAGCTCTGTTGGGCATACAAACGTAAAGTCTGCCGGGTAGAACATGACGATAAGCCACTTGCCACGGAAGTCTGAGAACTTCATTGGCTTCACTTCGTTGTTCTGAAACGCCTCAAACTCGTAGTCAGGGATCGTTTCTCCGATACGTATTGAAGAGGAGTACTCTCGGTACGAATCGTGGAAATCGCCACAGTGCTCACAGTAATTGCTCTTTTGTTCAGTAGTCATATGCGTTTTCCGTTATGTGAAGGTCATGATAGCATCCCAAGTATTGTGAAGCACCTGGATAACGCTCTCCCGCTACTGTGCGTTGTGGGGCCCACTGCCTCGGGCAAATCTGCGCGCGCGGTAGCGCTCGCAAAAGAGCTGGACGGTGAGGTCATTTCCGTAGATTCTCGCCAGGTGTATCGGATGCTTGATATCGGCACCGAGAAGACAACCGTGGAAGAAATGGACGGCATTACTCACCACCTCATAGATATTCTTGACCCGCGGGAATCCTACAGCGCGGCTGACTTCGTGCGCGACGCAGAGCGCCTGATCGTTGACATTGAAGCGCGTGGCAAGCGCCCCATACTAGCAGGAGGCACGCACTTCTATTTTGAAGCGCTCATATACGGACTGCCAGAAACGAGTGCCCCCGACCCCACTGCAAGGCTCGCACTTGAAGCACTCCCGACAGAGGAACTTGTGTCTCGTCTTAAACACAGCGACCCGCGACGAGCGGAGCGCGTTGACCCTCAGAATCGCCGTCGCCTTATCCGTGCGCTTGAAATAGTGGCCGAGCATGGTCACGTGCCAGAGCGCAACACCGAGACGCCACTGCGAGACGTAGAGTGGGTAGTTATTAACCCCGAGCGCGACGTACTGCGCGAGCGTATCACCAGCCGTCTTGAGTCAGCATTTGCTCGCGGACTCATAGAAGAGGTGCGCGGCGTCCGAGACTATGTGGGCGACACTCGTTTGAACGAACTAGGGCTTGAATATCGCGTCATCGGCGAGTTTCTGCGTGGCGAACGCGAGGAAGATACGCTTCTATCTACCCTCTCAACAAAGCTCTGGCACTACGCGCGCCATCAAAAGGCATGGCTGCGCAAACTAGCTGCCACCACTTAGCGACCTGTTGGAGACCAGTGCAATGGATCGGTTGGTAGCGCATTTCTGAAGCCCCACTTACTACCATTCGCCTTAAGCCAGTTGTAAGTTTTGGTATTACATCCAGACTGGCCATTCTTACACCCAACGGATATATCTATGGCGACTCCGGAATTGTGATTGGAACCGTTACCTCCCTTTGAACAAGGAATCGCAGCCTTTCCTGACCCAAGTCTGCTCCAAATCGCCACCTGCTGTGCTTCGGAACGATACGCGCTAGTGACTTTCAATGTCACTCCTTCCTTGCGCGCAGCTTCGTGCATTGCCATAAAGTTCTTTACGGTGGCTGGTGTCGCTTTTCGTGCCTCACCACCGGTGACTGACGTTGGAAATGCCACCATGCTTGACTCGGGCGCGGCCGGACAGTTCTTTCCACCGACGGCTGGATTTACGGGAGTATCATTATCCCAAGATTCGCTGAGCATAAGTTCACCGGCGGTGATTTTTCCGGAAAACAGAGAGTCCATGTTGTCAGTCTTTCGCACACACGCAGAACCACTGCCCAAAATGCTGTTCCATGGACCCCAACTCGCATCACTCGGGTTGTACAGCGTCTTCATGACAAAGTCCACAATCAGCCATGCGGATAGCGTGATGAGTAGGCCAATAGCAGCATTGCCGAGCATCTTTCTCGCTGTGCTCTTTGCTTCAGGATTCACTGCGGATGTGATGAGAAGGAACCCTGCCCACGCCATAATTATGACAAAAAAGAGCACGCCAAGCGCAATGGCAACGCCAAGCAAATTTTGTACGACATGCATCATTGCACCAAAGGAAAGCGGGTCCCCTTTGTTACAAGTTGGATCCAAGTCGCTTGCGTCCGGAATGATGTGGAATCCGCTCCCAAGAGTCGGTATTCCTTGTGCTTGAGCAAACACCGGAGCAATCAGTCCTACAAGAAGCGTGAGCGTGAGAATTGGAATGAATAGTTTCATATAACTATGGCAAAGGCTCTGCACCAGGACAGAAGCTGAGACCAAGGTCGTAGCCCCCATAGGTGTCGGAAAGTCCCGGCGTAGTACGTACCGATACTGCCAGCTTACAAAGCTCTGGTTCAGTCATTTCTAGTTTTGCCTTCATGGCAGCTTCTGCGCGACGACGCACTTCACCCAGTGGCTCTGACTGTATGTTTACCAAAAATTCGCCCAGACCCGCGGCAGCGTCTGGAGGGAAGTACAGAATAATGTACGCATCTTCGTCAGAGCCCGCAAAAAGATACCCGGAGGCTACCCCAGCCCAATCTGGCTGATTCTCCTTTGTAAAATCCCGAGCCTGCACGGTAGAGCCGTCACGCAGTGAGAGTGTGAGTGTCTTTGATGCTACTGAGGCAGTGCCACCCGTAAACCCAAACGGGCTTGTGGTTGGCTCACTCGGTATTGGCTTGCCTTGTGAGAGAAATAAGAACAGACCTGCACCAATTATTGCGACTACTACTAGCACCCCCGCGCAAGCAATCAAGACGTACTTCATAGAAAAATAGTATCACGCATACTTACTTACCTGCTTCACAACCTTTTACATTGCGGATCGGCGTAACCTGACAGCGACTTGCCGAACATGCCCAGTCACTAAAATCCATATTCTTGTCCATTGCACAAGCAGCTGCCGTGCTTACGGCTGGATCCTTTGCGGCCTCGACACATGCACTGTATAGGGCCTTTGCCTCACTCGTATTCTTTATTTCAGAATTACACCAGCCTGGATGGTTGGCCTGGTCAGTGTAGTTTCCCTTCATACACGGCCGCGTAAAGGCATCTGGGCACTTCAGTGTCTTGCCGTCCTTCTTAAGCTCATGCACCGTAAGGTTTATCTGCCACAAACCAACCGAATACGATGGACCTTTTCCATTATTCAACTTGTCGCTCCCGCTTACAACACGAGTGTTACCGCCAGCGCTTTCCATATTGCATATAATTGCCGCGTCTGAAGCTCGCTTAGCAAAGCATGTCTTTTGCATACTAGTCACGCTGCACGGATTACTTTGCGTGACGGGCGGTTGACACTTCGGGCCAGCGGAAATGCCACTGGTTCCCGAAGAGCCACCTTCATAGGAGGATGTGGTGAGCTGGCCCGCAGTGATTGGCGCATCAAAAAGAGCTTTCATATTCGTCGTCTTTTGCACGCAGGTATCTCCACCCGTCAAAATTGAGTTCCAAGGGCCGAACTTTCCCTGTTGACCGTCAGGTCCGCTATACAAGGCCTTCATCACAAAATCAACAATGAGCCACGCAGAGCACACAATCAGAAATCCAATCACCGCATTGATGAGCATCTTGCGCGCCGTACTCTTTGCCTCAGGATTAAACGGAGACATGATGAGAATGAATCCTGCCCACGCCATAATCACCACTGCAAAGAGTATGCCCACTGAGATGCCCGCGTTTATGAGGTTCTGGGCTATGCCCATTACCCCCTCAAACCCGCACGGACAAGAGCGGCAGGCCTCTGGCACCAAGCTCCACCCGGAAGAGAAGAGTGGCATGTCCTGCGCACGGGATACAAGCGGGACAGCAAGCAGCATTGCTGCCGAAATAATTGGAGTCGCCCGGACTAACTTCATGTAAGCATTGTAGCCTGCAAATCGGGCGCGTGGCTGCGCTTTTCCCCGCCCCGGTTCTCTGGTATCGTGAGTCTGTCACCACGGGTCCATAGTTTAGTGGTAGAACATCGGTCTCCAAAACCGATAGTGTAGGTTCGATTCCTACTGGGCCCGCCAAGAAGAACCCCGAAAGGGGTTTTCTTCGTGGCGGGCCCAAGCAAACGTGGGACGTTTGCGCGTAGGAATCGAAGATGTTGCGAGCATATTTCGTAAGCGAAGCGGACTGAAATATCCGCAACGTGTACAGAAACTGTAAGTTTCGAAAGCGAAGCGTTTCCTACTGGACTTAGGAATCGAAGCGCGGAGCCGTGACGACGGCGAGCGGGGGTCGCGGAATTTTGCAGCAGGAAAATATCTGTGACCGATGCGTGAGCAAATTCTCTTACGAGCACAGCGAGTTTAGAGATATAAGGAGCTGCGCGACTATATATCTATTATTTGTCTATTTAGAGAATGCGAACTTCCTACTGGTCTTAGATCCCGGGCGAAAGTGGTACTCCACGGTTCCTACTGAGCCCCTTATCCGTACTTCTTAAGAAAATCTGCTACTTTAATGTAGCCAAGTTTCACTTGATGTGGTGCAACCCCAGTCTCCAAAAAATCGGCATACTCTTTCTCCTTTACATTACCCTTCTGATCAATAAACTGCCCCCAGAACATGAGGCCAGACGGGTATGCATCAGAGTCATCTGCGACGGAGAAGCCGACACGCCTTGCTATCGGTGTGTCCATAAGCCAGGAGCGTCCAATAATATATTTTGCATTCGGGCTGTTCTCCTTAATAGACGTTGCGAGCTCGCGAAAGGAATCCTGAGAGAAAATATTTACAGCTGAAATTTCATCATTTTCAACTTGCTCTGCAAGCGGAGTAACATGAATCTCAACAACTTCGTCCTCTGCAGATATCTGTGGGAAGTCAGGAAAGAGCTTCCCGTTAAATACTGCGTAGCCTATTAATCCCGCATGAAAAGGACCTCTTCTATCTTGTGGCGGCATCTCCTCTGGTACCCTATCCTCAACTACCTTTTCTCCAATCTCTGCTGCAGAAAAACTTTCTCCCACTTTTGAAACGATACTCGGTAAACGAGGAATGAATGATGTATCCTCGGGCGCGTAGCTGGCATCAACAGCATCAAGTACACACTGAGTAAATGATTGGTATGTATCTGGTAGCTGCCAGGAGTGCTTTCTCGTATTCGTATAGAAAGCGTCAGAGATAAGGGGCTGGAGAATGTAACAGTCGTGAAGGTATGAACTTAGTCGCTCCCCCTTTGGAATAGTTTCTGTGCTCGGTGTTTTACCTTCCCATACGCGTACCCGGTACTGAGTCTCAAGCGAATCAAGCTTTGCGTATACCGACTCCTTAGTTTCAGCGGGGCTTGTTTCTGCTATAGCAGGTCGTGGCTTTTGTTCAGCAATACCTTCGTATCCCATGACGAAACTGTAGCATAGTGAAAACCCTTGACACCGAAAAGCCACTTTGATAGATTACTTGAACTGCCAACAAGTTCGTCTCCGGACAGACTTTGCTGGCAGTACAAAGAAACCGCCCTCGGGCGGTTTCTTTGCTTTCTAATACGAAATCACACGGTTAAAGGCTATCCACAGGGTGCTTGACAAGAAAACCGGGATAGTATATCTTACGTAGGTGCTCATGAGTTTTCGCTCTCGGGCAAATTCTTGTGAGCACACTGGAGAAACCGCCCTCGGGCGGTTTTTCCATTTACGGGCAGTCAACTCGCTTGCGAGTTGCTTTGCCCCTTATGCAGGATTCTGGCTGGGCTTCCTCGCCAGAATCCTGCGAAAGGAGAAAGTACTTACATTTCAATGCCCAAAACAAAACCGCCCCTTCCGAGGCGGTTTTGCTATCTGCGCGAATCCCTATCTGTTACTTCTTAACCTCCTTGTATACCTCGCGCTTTCGGGTGTTTGGGTCGTATTTCTTAAGCTCCAACTTTCGAGTGACCTTCTTCTTATTCTTGGTGGTCATACGAATGTGTCCCGAAGGAGACTTCATTTTCTGTAGGCGGTCTTGTGACATAGATAGGCAGACTATACCAGCGGGCGGGATACTACGCAACTGCGACAGGAGTCTTAGCCTTAGCCCGCTTAGCGGTCTTCTGGACCTCAAACGAAGGCACTCCGCCCTTAAGTACTACCTTTACCACTCCACCCTCCATAATGCCCTGTCCAATCATCAGCGAGGCGATAGGGGTCAGAATCTTGTCCTGGATAGTGCGCTTCAGGGGGCGAGCTCCGTACTGTGGGTTGTAGCCCTTGTCTGCAAGCCATGCCTTTACCTCGTCAGAAAGTTCAAGCGTAATGCGCTTGCCACCAAGGCGAGCGACCACTTCCTTAACCTGCTTCTCCACAATGCGAGCAAGTGATTCCTTGCTGAGCACATCAAAGATGACGATGTCGTCCAAGCGGTTCAAGAACTCGGGACGGAACTGATTCTTAAGGGCCTGCATCACACGCTCCTTAATCTGCTCGCGCTCAGCCTCTCCTTCGGCGCTGGATGCTTCAAAGCCAATGCCTGCCATACGGTCCATAAATTCAGAACCGATGTTCGAAGTAAGCACAATGATGGTGTTCTTGAAGTTCACCTTCCTGCCCTTTCCGTCAGTAAGGTGACCTGAATCAAGAACCTGAAGAAGAATGTTGAACACCTCCGGATGCGCCTTCTCAATTTCGTCGAAAAGCACAACGGCGTACGGTCGGTGGCGAATACGCTCCGTGAGCGAGCCTGCTTCCTCGTATCCCACATATCCCGGTGGGGCACCAATAAGCTTTGCTATTGAGTGCTTCTCCATAAACTCCGACATATCCACGCGCACGAGCGCTTCCGTGTCGTTAAACATAAACTCCGCAAGTTTGCGTGATAGCTCGGTCTTACCTACTCCCGTTGGCCCCATGAATAAGAAGGAACCAATCGGACGATTTGGGTCACTAATACCTACACGAGAGCGCTTTACGGCGTCAGTAATGATCTGTACCGCTGCGTCCTGCCCAATAACCGCCGCTTTGAGCTCATCCTCCATGCGAGAGAGTTTTGCTGCCTCCTCTTCAAGCATCTTCACGACCGGAATTCCTGTCCAGCGCGCCACTACTCCAGCAATCTCTTGCTCAGTCACTTCCTCATGCAGTACCCGGCGCGACTTCTGAAGCGTCTTCAGGCGCTTTGATTTAGTCTCCAATTCCTTCTGTAGAGTTGGCATTTGTCCGTAGCGAATTTCTGCAGCGGTGCCAAGGTCAGCAATAGCTTCTGCGTTGTCAGAGGCCACGCGCAATCGATCCAGCTCGGCCTTCAGAGCACGAATGCTTTGAATAACCTCCTTCTCGTTCTTCCACTTAAGCTCAAGCTCGCTGGTCTTCTCGCGCCAATCTGCAATCTCTGCATCAATAGTTGCAATGCGTCCCTTGATTTCCTTTGCATGCTCACCCCCTTCGTCTTTCTTCAACGCCTGGCGCTCAATCTCAAGTCGGCGAATCCTTCTATCTGTCTCCTCAAGTTGTGGCGGCTTGTTCTCAAGCGCAATACGAAGGCCTGAGGCAGCCTCGTCAATCAAATCAATTGCTTTGTCTGGCAAAAAACGGTCGGTAATGTAGCGACTAGACAGCTCTACTGCAGACACAAGCGCACCGTCCGTAATACGCACCCCATGGAAGAGCTCGTACCTATCACGAAGACCACGCAAAATTGCCACCGCGTCCTCAATGGACGGCTCATTTACATACACAGGCTGGAAGCGGCGCGTAAGCGCTCCATCCTTCTCAATGTGTTGCTGGTACTCCTTAAGCGTTGTCGCGCCAATCACGCGCATCTCTCCGCGTGCAAGCGCTGGCTTTAGCATGTTGCTTGCGTCCATCGCGCCGTCGGCCGCCCCTGCTCCCACAATCGTGTGTAGCTCGTCCACAAACAAAATAACCTTGCCCTCGGAGCGCTCCACCTCCTTCATTACATTCTTCATACGCTCCTCAAATTCTCCGCGGTATTTAGTGCCCGCAATCATGAGTCCTAAATCAAGCGACAGCAGCTCCTTGCCCTTTAGACTCTCAGGCACGTCACCCGCTGCGATGCGTGCCGCTAGACCCTCTGCCACGGTTGTCTTTCCGGTACCCGGCTCTCCAATCAATACGGGATTGTTCTTGGTGCGGCGCGAGAGGATTTGAATAACGCGATTAATCTCTTGGTCGCGACCAATGACTGGGTCCAGCACATTGTCTGCAGCAAGCTTTGTTAAGTTGCGAGTGAACTTGGTAAGCGCGC
This sequence comes from uncultured bacterium, assembly GCA_947085985.1. Classification (GTDB taxonomy): domain Bacteria; phylum Patescibacteriota; class Minisyncoccia; order Phycocordibacterales; family Phycocordibacteraceae; genus C7867-001. The sequence goes on from CAMTYL010000003.1 coordinate 283,168, forward strand.
GGAACTTTTTCTCACCAGTCACCTGTCCGTCCTTAGACGACTTTAATTCCTTCAACACCTGCATGACGGTGTCTGCGTCAATTTTAAAACGCGAAATGATTTCCTCGGCAGGGCCTGGGTGCTCAAGCACCGCCACAAACAGGTGCTCGGTTCCGACAAAGGAATCGTTCATTCTCGCTGCCACTTTCGCAGCAGACTCTAAAGCGCTTGCCAAGTCTGGCGTGAGATACAAATTATAGGAAGGGGAAAGAGTGCCCGCGGACTCTGGCATTTCTAGCATCTCAAGCAAGGTGTCAGCCAAGAGCATGGTGTCCGTGTCCATGCGATCTAGTACGGAAAAGACAAGGCTCTCTTCCTGATAGACCAGCGCAGCAAGAAGGTGCAAGGGGCTCACGTGGTTTTGCCCCCGCTCAATAGCAAGCTCGTGCGACTTCTTTATCGCTTCTTTGGCCTTTGTAGTGAAATTCTTGAATGGTGGCATGGAATGAAGAGACTATGCTAATAAAGACGCCCGAGCCTGCACCTCCTTACCCTACACCTATTGTGCGGGCGACGAGGTGGCAGAAAGTAGCACGAGGATACGGTCAGAGGAGGCAACCAGCCCTGGAATCCCCGTAGCAAGCCCAATAAGGTCGCCAGAGATGTTCACCACACCCGCACCAACGGGAATACCAGTAAGACTTGTGTGTACGCCCGCTTCTTCTACCTTGGAGATAATACCGGTGGTGGCACTTCCGTCACGGGTGACCGCAACAGCGGTCTGTCCCTGTTTCAAGGAGCTGCTCTTTATCAAATCTGGCGAGGCGACGGTCGGCAACACCGCCGTGTCAGCGAATCCATAAATGGTGAAGGTTGCTCCTGCACGCGAGATTGACGCAGGAACACCTACCTGTCCAGGGAACACGATGAATGCTTCTGTCGGAAGTCCGGGCACCGTCATGGTTACCACCGCGCGAGCCTTTGGAATATAGGTAGCGGTCGCGATGGCAGGGGTGCTGGTGCCACTTCCTTTATATACGTATACCGTACGCGCAGCGTTAGCGGCAATGGCGGCTGACAGCAGATCCTCGTCCTTTATCACCACCGTGGTCTGCTTGGTAACAATGCCTGGCAACTGTGTGGTCTGCACCGCACCTTCAACCGTACGCTCCACAATGTGGTTAATGGTCTGGGTAACTGTTGGGGGCGCTTGGTCAAGGAGGGATACCGCAAGCACCGCGGTGGCAATAGCCGTCACAAAGTTCACCAAAATGGTGAGCAGGAGGAGCTGGGTCTTACTTAGGTCCTCTATGTTCATGTCTTTAGTATACCAGCGGTGTCAAGGAAATTCACACTACGGATAAGTGCGCGGGAAAAGGAGCGTACCTCGGCAGGCGTGGTCTGCGGCGAGAAGGATACGCGAAGCGTGGTGGTGGCTTCCTCTATTGAGCTGGTCCTTTGTAGCACGGGGCGAGAGCCTTCGCCGTTTTGCTCACATGCACTTTTGGTAGAGACCGCAAACCCCTCCGCATCAAGAAGAGCTACGAGGTAATCAGTATCGCGCCCAACAAACGAGACATTCACAATATGCGGCGCTTGAAGCTTCGCCTCGTGCACCACTGCGCCGCCTATCCGCCCCACCGCCTCCAAAAGTTCAGTGCGCAGTAGATGGGCCCGAGCGTTGAAGGTGTCTCGGTGATGTGCAGCGTCTGCGAGTGCCTCTGCAAACGCAGACAAAAGTGCAGGAGAAGGAGTACCCGGGCGTAGCCCGCGCTCTTGCCCGCCACCTACATAGAGCGGAGATAGCAGCACGCGACGTGGCGCGATAAGCACCCCAGCGCCACGCACCCCGCCTACCTTCTGCGCGTCCAGAACAACAAGGTCCGCTCCGAGTCGCGTCAGCTCAAAGGGAGCTACGATGGGTGCTTGACTTGCGTCCACATGAATGACAGGGTGTGTACCCACTACTCGGCGCACATCGCGCACGGGAGTAATCGCTCCCGTTTCTCCACAGACTAGAGTGAGTGCAACAAGCACCGTATCTGGTGTCACCTGTGCACGCAGGGAGTTTAGGTCTAGCACCCCGTCTCGGTATGCAACTGGCTCGGTGCGCACGCTGAGTTTTGCAAGTTCCTCTACCGCCCCAACCAGGGAGCGATGAGCCCCCGCGTCATACAACACATGCATATCGCTTGCCTGACGCCCAGCCTCAAGGAGCGCCTCAATATGCCCCTCTATTCCAAGAGCGTTTGCCTCTGTCGCGGAGCCCGTAGCAATCACTGCGTCTGCTTTCACTTCTGCGAGCGCCGCGATACGAGCACGAGCCTGTTCAAGTACCTGCTTTGCCTTCCTTCCCTCCTCGTGAGGAGATGCGGGGTTCCCATACAGCGAAAGCGCAGCCACAAAAGCCCTCTGAGCACGCGGATTGACCGGGCACGCAGCGGCAGCGTCTAGGTACACGCGGCGCCGGTTCGTTAGGAGATTCATTACCTCTAAAGGTGCAGGGAACGTTGCAAATATGCAAGTACCATGGTCTATTAAGAACATTATGGCTGTTTCCCCTCGCCCACCTATCGTCGCTGTCATGGGTCACATTGACCACGGCAAGTCGTCCCTGCTTGACTACATCCGCGCGTCCAAAGTGACTGAGGGTGAGGCAGGTGGTATCACCCAGCACGTTTCAGCCTACGAGGCCGTACACGAGCATGAGGGTGTGGCCCGCACCATCACCTTCCTGGACACCCCCGGGCACGAGGCCTTTCGCGCTCTTCGCTCACGTGGCGCGGCCGCTGCAGATGTGGCGATTCTAGTAGTTGCTGCTGACGACGGCGTGAAGCCCCAAACTCTTGAAGCTTACGAAGCAATCCAGGAGGCAGGCACTCCGTTTGTTATAGCGTTCACTAAAATTGATAAGAACGGCGCTGACCTAGAAAAGGCAAAGTACGGCGTGCTTGAACACGGCATCTACCTTGAGGGTCTTGGCGGGTCTATCTCGTACGCAGGCGTGTCGTCTAAGACGGGCGAAGGTATCGCAGAGCTCCTCGATCTCGTACTCCTTACTGCTGAAATGGCCGAGCTTACTACCAACCCAGAGGCAGAGGCTTCTGGGTACGTACTTGAGTCTTCACAGGACCCGAAGCAAGGAATCACCGCAAGCCTCATCATAAAAGATGGCACGCTCTCGGTAGGAGACTTTGCGATTGCGGGAAGCGCGATGGTACCCGTTCGCTTTATTGAGAACTTTGCCGGAAAGCGCATTATAACGGCTGCGGCGTCTCAGCCAATACGTTTGGCTGGCTGGAGCGTATTGCCCCCTGCGGGCACGCCGTTTCTCTGTGCACGCACCAAGAAGGACGCTGAGAAGCTGGTGGTAGCGCCCGAGCGAGCCTCCCTTCGCTTGGACCAGCTCACTACTGAGGAGAAAGGAAAGGTACTGTTGCCACTCATCATAAAAGCTGACGCAACGGGCAGTATCGCCGCTATCAAGCACGAGCTCGCCAAAATTGAACACGAACGCGTCCTGGTGCGCATTGTGTCAGAGGGGCTTGGCGCCGTATCAGAAAACGACGTGAAGACCGCGCAGGCAGGCGGCGCGGTCGTCATTGCCTTTACGGTGAGCACCGACGGAAGAGCACGCGACCTTGCAGACCGTGCAGGTGTTTCTATAGAGACCTTCTCAATCATTTACGACCTCACCAAGCGTATTCAGGAAATCGTCACTGAGCGCTCACCGCGCTTTATGCAGGAAGAAATTTTGGGTCAGGCAAAAATCCTAAAGGTGTTCAGTGTTGCTGGGGTCAAGCACGTGCTTGGCGCACGCTGGGAGAGTGGCGCGCTTACCGTAGGGGACATGGTAAAAGTAGACCGCCGTGGTATTCCGCTTGGGAATATGAAGCTTACCAACCTGCAGCAGGTGCGTCAGGACGTGAAGGAAATCCACGTTGAGGGTGAATTCGGACTCCAGCTTGAGGGTAAGGTAGAGATTGCTGCAGGAGACACCATACAAGCGTTCACCATGGTTGAAAAATAGTATGAGTATCCGCGACAACCGCATCAGCATTCAGCTTATGGAACAGGCGGGCGCCTACATCGCTCGCGAAGCTGGCCGTAACACCCTCATCACGCCAACGCGTGTAGCCCTTTCCAAAGACGGCAAGGATGCCACCATTTTCGTAAGCGTCTATCCTGTGAAGGATATTGACCACGCACTCGCCTTTCTCTTGCGTCACAAAGACCTCTTCCGTAATAGCCTGCGAAAGACCACGCGCATTGGACGCATCCCCTACATCCGTTTTGAGTTTGATCACGGAGAGGCAAACCGTCAGCACATAGACGAGATTTCTCGCGAGATATCCAAAGGACACTCGCACGAGGACTAGCTTCGCGGTAGTATTGCCGTATCAGGCTCGGTGGTGAAGTAGAAACACGGCGGATTGCAAACCCGCTACTGCGCGGGTGCGATTCCCGCCCGGGCCTCTGAACGAAGTGAAGAGAACGGGAGAACCCTGCCTGCGCAGGGTTCGTCGGGAATCGCAAGCCGCAGCGATACTTCTTGTACTCAAGAGGTCGCGAGGCCGGGCAGGAGCACTTGCTCGTCCGCGAGCTTAGTGACTGGTGCCGTTTCCCGCCCGGGCCTCCAAGGTATACTTATTTAGTGTCGGCACGCGTACCAGAGCGTTGGGCTGAGGCAAATGTGCGAGACGCTGTGTCTCGTTCAACCAGTGTTCGTGATCTCATTCAAAATCTTGGACTGGTGCCTGCTGGTGGTAATTATGACCAGTGCTATCTGCACATTGAACGTTACAAGATTGATATCTCGCACTTTACTGGAAAGGCGTGGTGTAAAGGACGCACTATTCCGAAGTCTCCCGTATATTCGCTTGAGGAGCTGCTCGTTAAAGACGCAAAAACTTCTCGTGTAAATCTCAAGAGGCGCTTGTTTTCTTCAGGACTGAAAAGACGTGCGTGCGAGGAATGCGGCTGGGCGCGAGTAAGTGAGGACGGGAGAATTCCAATTGAGCTTGATCATATAAACGGGGACAGTAGGGACAACAGGCTGGAGAATTTGAGAATTCTGTGCCCTAATTGCCACAGTTTGAAACCTACACACAGAGGAAGTAATATTCTCTACAAGCGCCGGGGTGGTGAAATTGGTTAGACACGAAGGTCTTAAACACCTTCGACGGAAACGTCATGCGGGTTCGAGTCCCGCCCCCGGCACATTTGAGTGAAGCGAAAGGAGTGCTGGGGAGCACATCTGGGAGATGTGCGTGCGGGACCCGAAAACCTTGCGAGACTGGACGCTAGTCCAGCCGCAAGGTGTACGCTGAGATTCTTAAGGAGCACAGCGACTGTAAGAATCCAAGTGCAGTTTAGCAAAAGCTGCCCGTCCCCGTAGGGAAAGAGTCCCGCCCCCGGCACCGAGATATCGTATAATCACCAGATGCTCAGCCGACTACTTTCTCGCTTTTCTCCGCACCACCCTCTTATTGAGGTAGGCATTTCTAAAGAGGCCCTACTGCACAACCTTAGAAGTTATCAGACCGCATACCCAGAGTTTGGTCTTGCTCCTGTTCTCAAAAGCAACGCCTACGGCCACGACCTTGGGCTGGTTGCTCGCGTACTTGATACTGAGCCAATTTCTTTTTTTATGGTGGACTCACTCTACGAGGCAAGGCGCCTGCGCGCGGCAGGAGTTCGAAAGACGGTGGTGGTCATGGGCTACACTCGCCCCGAGGATATGGCGGAAAGTAGGTACCGCGACGTGCACTTCGTGATTGTTGATATTGAGCAGCTGCGGCTTGTCGCCACCCAAGCCAAGCGTTCTCTCACACTTCACCTGAAGCTTGATACGGGTATGCATCGCCAAGGGATCACTAAAGCAGACCTTCCTGAAGCCATCGCCCTCCTTTCTGGCAACCCGCACCTCTCTCTTGCGGGTGTGTGCTCGCACTTTGCTGACGCTGATACTGAAGGGTCCGCACATGCACAAAGGCAGCTAACCACCTGGAAAGAGATGCTCTCGGTCCTTGAGTCAACCTTCACAAGCATTACGTACAAACACTTTGCAGCCACCAAAGGTGTGCGCTTCGCAAAGGAAGCGGGCACGAACGTGATTCGTCTTGGTATTGGACTCTATGGGTTTGATACCGCACCAAACAAGGACACGCCCCTTATGCCGGTGATGGAGTTGCGCTCCATTGTGGGAGGATTGCGCACGGTCGCAGCGCTTGAATCCGTAGGGTATAACGCTACCTACACTGCAGACCACGAAACCAGGGTGGCAACGGTCCCTGCGGGCTATTTTGAGGGCATAGACCGCAGACTCTCCAACAAGGGACAGGTATCCATACGGGGCGTCCTCTGCCCCATCATTGGGCGAGTCTCTATGAACATGGTGTGCGTAGACGTAACGCACGTTCCTGACATTGCAATCGGCGACGAGGTCATTCTGATTAGTCGTGCCGCCACTAACCCAAACTCGGTGCCGAGCATCCGTTCATTAGTGAGCTGTCCTGACTACCAGGAATCAGAGTATGTGATTATTTCGCACATTCCCCAGCACTTGCGCCGAGTACTTGAATAACTGTGCGGATACGTATATTATTCCCCTATTCCTGACCTCGGTCAGGAATATGCGCCCTTAGCTCAGTTGGTAGAGCAACTCCCTCTTAAGGAGATGGTCCCTGGTTCGAATCCAGGAGGGCGCACAAATAAAAACACCCGGACCTCCGGGTGTTTTTATTTGTGCGCCCTCAGGAAGACATCTGCATGTCTTCCGTCTGGATTCGAACGCCGGAGCATGTTTCTCTCAGCAGAGAGAAACAGCGAGGCGGTGCCCGACCTAAATTTCTTGAGCGCAGCGATTAGAAATTGAAAGTACTCCTGTGGTGCAGAGCAAGCCGAGTGACGACGAGGCGCAGACTCGCGGGCGAAAAGCGTAATCGCGGTCCAGGATGATTTTATCTGTTTGTGCAGCTTATGATTTCTGGTACCATAGCAAAACAAGCCCGGGTGGTGAAATTGGTATACACGCCTGCCTTAGGAGCAGGTCCCTTCGGGGGTGGAGGTTCAAGTCCTCTCCCGGGCACAACAACGAACAAGTCTGATGCGGAAGCATTGGACTTCTATCGTTTTGTAGACCCGGTAGAGGACTTGAAAGACGGAGGTGCGCGCCGAGAATCTCTTGAGCGAAGCGATTAGAGATTCCAAGTACTCCTGGGGTGAAGCCACGCGAAGCGTGTAGCCGAGTCGGGGTCGCGCTACTTAGCGAGTCTGCGAGCTTAGTGATGCGTGGCCAAAAGTGTAATCACGTGTCCTCCGGGCACAACAACGAACAAGTCTGATGCGGAAGCATTGGACTTCTATCGTTTTGTAGCACTGGGAAAAGACTCCAGAGTAGTAAGGGTTAGTTACTTTCCGAAGAGTAGTCCGCCACCTGAATGAGCTCTCTGCCGTACTCCTCAACAAGTTCACGAATTTCTGCCACTTCTGTATCAGTCCCTATCAGATCTTCGGACACACTCGCCGTACCGAGCGTTACGCCGATGAGGTTGCCCGTAATGGCACCCGTGCTGTCACTGTCCCCGTCGTGATTTACCGCAAGACGCAGCGCATCTGCAACGGACAGTGTTCCGTTTGCACATTGCAGTGCGCAGTACAATGAAATCGCGAGTGCTTCCTCCGCTATCCATCCCTGCCCAAGAGCCTGGAGACTCTCTGTGCTTGGCTGGTGTTGCGCACCTTCTAGTGCTCGCTCGTATAGCTCCTGTACGTCCGGAGCGGGGAAATACTTAAGCGCGGTTTCAACCGCTTCTCCGAGACTTTCACCATGGAGCACAAGTGCAATGACGACTGCAAGCAGGCCACTTGCATGATGAGCTATGGGGTTGCCATGAGTAATGGCAGCGTCACTTGCTCCCTGCTCGTACACTTTTTGTAAGTCTGTGCGAGTTGTGCCCTTAACTACGTTCCCGAAGAAAAGTCCTATAGGAGCTGCGCGCATCACTGCTCCACAACTTTTACTATCATTTGCAGCTGGCTCTGGAGGCAGCGGCATATTCTTAAGCGCACTTAGGCACGTCAAACCAGGTGCGCGTGGACCCTGAGCGTATATCACTTCATGCAAATGTTTGCTTCCCCATTCTCTGTTTATGTATCTAGGGTTTTCTTCGCGTTGTGTCGTAAGCCACTGCAAATAGCTTTCGGCAGTATACGTCCAGTAGGGCGCGAGGATTCCTTTATCCAAGCCACGCTTGTGCGCGTGGATTAGTCCGTCGGCTGCAAATAGTGCCATCTGCGTGTCATCCGTCACTGCGCCCTTCTTGCCGTAGCAAACGTCCGGGTACTGAATACCAGAGACCTTTTGTTCTACTCCACCGTACTTTTCTAGAATCGCGTCGAGCTTCATGAACTCTACAGCAGAGCCAAGTGCGTCTCCTGTTGCCCCAAGCAACAAGCAGGCCTGCGCCTTGTCTATTCTTGTAGCTTTGTCTGTCGTCATACAGTGGGTGAGATTATGAATATGGTCCCAGTATACCGTTTAACACCTAGGAGTAATGCTCTTGCGCAACTTTGGATAGAGCAAAGCAAACTTGACTTTTGTCTATTTTGTGTGTTATACTGTGTGTTGAGTCTAGTTCCTCGAAAACTCAAGGTAACTAGCATCCACAAACGGCCTGCGGGCCATACTTGGAGACGTACCATGACCAAGGCCAACATCATCCACAAGCCGTGGAAGTACAAAATGCTGCTTGGCGCATACGTCGCCTTGCTACTCGTATCTCTTCTGAGCCGCACGTTCACCGGAGGGCTTGAGTGGCTGACGAAGAACGGCTTCTACAACGCCGACTTCGTCTCCTTCATGCTCATCGCTGTATTTGCTTTCAGTTTGAGAAATGTCCGCGCTGGTTTCATCGGTGGAATCGCGGTATTCAACCAACCTTCGATGGAAATAGGCAGCGGGTTGTACCTGATTGTGCCAGGCTCTGAGCTTGGTGTGTTGCCTCTACACGAGCAGAATGACCAGTTTCCGGCCGATCCTGATCTCATCAGTAAGCGACCGGACACCAGCCCATTGATGCCAGGTGAGGTTCGCCCCATCCGCATCATGACCGGTCCGCCCGAGGCCGCTGATGAGTACGAAGTTCTCGGCGAGCGCACTGCTCCCGAGTTCACCTTCAGTGTTCGTTGGAGAGTCCACGAAAAAGGATTCTTCGAACTCGCCCTGAACCTTCCTGGAGGGACTGACTGGAAGAACAAGCTTTTTCATGTCCGCAAATACATGCGCGACACGGCCGAGGGCTTGCTCAACCTGGAAGTCACCAGTCGGTCGCCGGCGAAGGTCGTTGCTGAGCAACGAAAGATCGGCGTAGAGCTTAAAACTGCGCTCGAGACAGCCTTCAAGCGATACGCTCTGGAGATCGTGGAAGTACTGCTGCAGTCGCCAGACTTCGGCGACGGCATCAACCACGCTCTCGCACGAGTCATCGAAGCTCGTGGCGAGGCCAAGGAAACCAGAACGAAGGCGGATGGCAAAAGCTACGAAACAGCTAAGCTGTCCGAAGGCGCTGCTACTGCTGCTGTAAACGCAGCCGAGGCTGAGAAGGTTCGCTTGCGACTGGTCTCAGAAGGCCAGAAGGAAGCGGATCTGAACGCTGCAATCGGGCGTGAAGCAGCCCTGGCTGCTGAAGGCACTGGTCGTAAGAAGGCCGCCGAAGCTCTCGACATGGAAGGCGCTCACTACATGGCGCTTGAACAAGCCCCAGAGATTCTCGGGGATAAGACCGTCATTGTGGGAGCTGAAGGCGTTGCTCAAGCTCTCGGAATCGGTTCTGCAGTCCAAGCGGCTACGAAACCACCCGCAAGCCAGAAAGGAGGCACGGCGAAATGAGTTTGCTCATAAACATTCTTGTTCCGCTTGTCTGCGTCACCATCATCATCGCACTCATCATGCGCGCTGGTTGGTGGCAAAGGGCGACGAAACGGGAAGAGGAGGGCGCCAACCAAGCCCCTCCTCAAGCAACACCGACTCCAGCAGCTGCACCCGCAGCTGCTGGCCACGGTGGCGGTCACGACAGTCACAGCGATCATGGCCCCCCGCCATGGTCTTCGCAAGTGATTGCTGTTCTGGTTGTGCTCTTCGTCCTCGGCGGCATCTCCGCCGGAGTTGTCTGGTTTGTTAACCGAGACGAACCAGCAAAGGAGACTCGCACCCGGCAGAAAGAATCGCGGGCTTCGGCGGACGCACAACGTGCTCCGTCTTCGGGCGAAGCAAGCAAGTGCTCAACAGAGCAGGGGGACGTCGAGGAAATCGTCGTCCCCACCGAAGGCCTCTACGGTCCCATCAGGGTCCCAAGGGGTCATACGGCCTGCTATGGTCCCGGCGACATCTACCAGAAGCTTCGTTTCAAGCGAGGGTACGGGGACACCCCGCCCAACACCTGGAACGAGGGCTACGGCAGCCGGCAGTGGGTGGCAATCATTCCGGGGGAATCCTCGGAGCCACTCACGGTTCGCGTTTGGACCGAGCCGCTTCGCTAGCACCCTGAGTTTACTTCCGGCACATCCCGTGCCACGCCGCCCAACCCCTAACCGGGAAGGGCGGCTTTGTTTTACCCACCGACGATGTTGCGCAGGAGCGCAATGATGGCGTTAGCACCGAAAATAATCACCAGGCCGATGATTCCCCACAGCATGTGCTGTTGACCCTTCTTGCGCTTCTCCTCGTCCTCAGAGCCTCCAATAAAGAGAACGACTCCCCAGACAAAAATGACAAAAGCAGCAAGAGAGAGAAGGGTGATGATTGGTATCAAAATGGCGCTCTCCACCTTCGCGAGAAATTGTTCGTAGTTCATTACTTACTATCATAGCAAACGGCCACGCCTGAAGCGTGGCCGTCCACAGAAGAAACCGAAAGCTGGTCTTTAGCGAGGACCGCCTGTAGTAGGGGCTACTGGGTAGCTAGGCACGTTGTTCTGCAGGCCTACTGACCCGGTAAGAATACGTACGAGTCCCCATACTGATACCATCACGAAGAAGCCGATAAGGCCCCAGAGCATGAGTGCACGACCCTTCTCCTTTGCCTCCTCGTTAGTTCCGCCGAGGATGAACACCTGGAACACGCCCCAGATAAATACGATAAACGCGAGTGCAAATACTACCGGTACCGCAACGTTGTTGATGAGACCGATAATAAACTCACCTGCACCCTGCACACTTGTGACGGTTCCCGTCTGCGCGAATGCGATGAGTGGGAAAACGAGCACGGCACCAATAAGACCAAGTTTCTTCATAGAGGATAATTAGCTAGATACCCTTATAGGATAGTCTAGTGGTGGGTAACGTCAATAGAATAAGCAGCCTGGTGTGGAAAACACTAGCGATTACACTTCGACGGGTCTTTGTCAAAACACGGCAAGTTTGGGCGCGTGTTGTTGTCGGTAGGAATAAGTGACTTAGCAAGATTCACCAGTCCCCAAATGGAGAGCATCACCACAAAGCCAATGAGTGCCCATAGTACAAACTTAGCTCCCTCCTTTCTCTTTTCCTCGTTATTAGCTCCAAGAATAAAAGCCTGGAACACGCCCCAGAGAAACACTATGAATGCGAGCGCAAACACGAATGGCACTACCACCGTATTAAGCACTCCAATAAATGAGTCACTCAAGTTCTGAATCGCACTCGTATTTAGCGCCCCGGGCTGTGGGGCCGGGGCTGGATTCTGTTGCGCTACGGCAACTGAGGCAGAGAGCAACAGCAGCGAGAGTAAGGCAACGTGTCCCAGTCGGAAAAAGAAAGTCTTCATATATCTATAAGCGTACCAGACTACCCTACTCTACTTCGCGGTTATCCCACTAGCTAGGGAGTATACCCAGAAACAGTCTGACGATGCTCCACACAGAGAACAGTACGACAAATCCAATAATTCCCCAGAGCATAAAGACGCGCCCCTTCTGCCGCTGCTCTTCGCCGCCCATAAAAAAGAACCGCACCATCCCAATGAGGAAGAAAATAAAGGCCAGCGCGTACAGAAGCGGTATAACCGCTCCATCTACCAGGCGCGCAATACTGTTTACGAGGTCTGCGAACGTCATACTAGCCGAGTGAATCTACTGTTGAGCGAATCACCATACCAATGGTTTGAGCACCCAAAAGCACCAGTCCTCCTATCACCGTCCACATAAGGGCGCTTCTGGCTGACCGAAGCTCTTCTTCATTTCCCTGGGCTTTTACAAACAGAAAGCCCACATACACAATGGCAAGGGTCAAAACAATGGTTCCGAGCGTTATTACTGCCTCAAGAATTTTTTCCAGGAATTCAGGGAGTGAATCAATCCCATCGAGCGGATTGGTGAGTCCTCCGCTGTAGCCACCAGGATTATCACCACCAGAGCCTCCCGCAGGATTGCCTCCTCCAGAGCCTCCTGCCGGCGTCTGCGCCAATGCGAAGGAGGCAAAGGAGCCATTGATTGCCACAAACGTCAGTGCGATGAATAAGAGTCTAAAGAAGCGATTCATAAAGAGTAATTAGCGAAGCCCCGCACTAATAGCTTGGTCGAGGCTGGTGACTGCTGAAGTAGCATCCTGACGACCGCTGGTAACACTACTTACCATCGTAGCAAATAGCGCATCAGTTTCAGATGGTGATGGGGACAGCCAGCCGCGAGCCATGAGCGCCTGTGGGTAGTATATCGGCTCAAAGAGGTTTCCTTCCTGCGGGACTAGTAGCGCACGCTGCGCTGGGGCCATAGAGAGCTCGCGTGCTAGTACAGGCAGGGTGTTGCTCTTAGTGAGTGCCATAGCTACCCGGAATGCCCCATTCGGGTTCTGAGAGGCCTTAGGAATGGCAAAGGCATAGAGTCTCCCGTAGGTTATGCGACTGTCTGTCACTCCAGGCTGTGGGATAGCCGTCATGTCAAAATCCAAATTGGGATTCCCGCCAGAGATAAGGGGTTCTTCAGACGCAAACCCTGGGTACAGGCTCACATCCCCCGCAAGGAATGACTGGCGCGCAGACGGGAATGCACGGTTCCAGGTGTAGCTTGTCTTAGAAGGATTTGCGAACTGTAGATAGTATCCAACAGCGGAGACTGCTGGCTCTACTCCAAAACTCTGCCCTACTTGGCGTGAAAGCGTACCGCGTAACCCGTCGTTACTACGCTCCGAAATTGAATACCCTGCCTGCATAAGTAGCAAGGACATGATTGCGCGTGCGTTCTCAATATTCTCGTACGTACCGAGCGAGATTCCGCTTCGCGCGATGCCGCCCACCTGATCCAGCCGGGTCAAGGCCTGCGAAAGTCCTGCTACCGCTTCCCAGGTTGTGGGAGGTGTTGCTGCGCCCACGGCGGTTAGGTGCGTGCGATTGTAGTAGAGAACAAGCGGGTCAAGCACAAAGGGAATCCCGTATGCCCCCTTTCCGTAGAGGAAAAGTTCCGCCTCGGGCAAATACGTGTCTCGGAATGTGCGCGCAGACGTGGCGGAATTCTCAAGTAATTGAATCTTGTCCTCAACTCCCGCCAATTGCTCTTGAGAAATAAGAATCATGTCCGGTCCTCGACCGGCAGCGATAGCATCGGAGAGGTCGCGGTCAAAGGTATCAACCGGGTACTCATAGTAGGTAGTTGCCTCTAACTCTCCGTGAGCATTGCGCAGGTTCATAATGGTGTCCTGCACACTTCGCTCGGGCAATGTTCCCCAAATGGTCACTCGGCCAACCGGGGTCACTCCGCTACTAAATCCTTTAAAGTTTGCAAAGAGAAACAGGCTGACAAGCGCAATCAACCCAAACGCGACCATGATGACGATTTGGAATGGTTTTAGTTCCTGCATATGTAGCTAATCATACCGCGCCGCGCCTATGGAGCGGTGAACACTATGGAATAGTGATGGGGCCCTGCACGGAAGTCCTTCAATTTATGAAAGCCGCCAGTGATGAAGAGTTCAAGCGCGGTGTGTTCGGGTACCACGTGTCCCTTAGATGGCCCCATGCCATCGTAACTTCCCGCCCAATCAACGACCAACAGACGCCCACCGGGCTTTAAAATACGCTTAATCTCTGATATTGCAGTGGCGACATCTTCTAACTGAAACAGAATGTTAGAAAGTATGACAGCGTCCATGGATGCTTCCTTCAAGGTTGTGCCGCCATTTCGTTCAATATTTCCCCAAATGGTTTCAACGTTCTTAAGGCCGGAGTCTCGCGCCGTGTTCGCCAAGTGCTTCAGAACTTCTTCCTGCACATCTATCGCGTACACGCGCCCGCTGTTTCCTACGATACGCCCAGCCGCAAGCGCGTGGTGGCCCACCCCTGCACCCAAATCAGCCACCTTCATGCCCTCACGAAGACCAAGCTGCAAGACGTTTGAAAAAGGGTCGCTAAAGTTCATATATATATAAAGTAGCACAGGCCGCCCAAGGGGCGGCCTGTATCAACAGCAGCGCAAAAAATTACTCCACTACACTTCTTGCAAAGGTAATCGCACCGTTCTTGTGCAGAGTGACTGTGAGCGGATAGCCAGAACCAGTAGTTATCTCGGAGGTGATGTCTATGTCTTCTTCGCCTGGACGTCCATGATCGTACTTTCCTGCTCCACGCTCTTCCGCTGGTGAATTATTAAAGTCATCAATCCAGCGATCAAAACTTTCAACAGGAGTTCCTGTAGCCTTCATTGCCATCCATGTCGCTAGAGCACCTCCTTCTAGACTGTAGACGAGCGCACTCTGCACCCTCTCGTCAGGAGTAAGCACGCTCTTTTCGTATTTGTTTGTTGGGGTGGCGTAGCCACCTTCTATGCCGAAGTTCATATATCTAAATCGTATCACGCTGCACCCCTCTACTGTCTCTGTTTTCTGTTTACAAGGTTCAACCTTGTACCACACCGGCCTTATAATACATAGTGCTGTGGCACGTAATTTTTCAATTGCACCAGAAGAGTTCTATCATGTATATAATCGCGGCACTGATAAGCGTCGCATATTTACATCCGTGTCGGACCATGAGCGATTCTTGGCATTGTTGTATTTGTGCAATAGTGAGCATTCCGTAGACATGAAACTACAAGGTTCAACCTTGTATGAATTGCTTGAGCAGCCGCGTGGCGAAACGCTAGTAGATGTTTCTGCATATTGCTTGATGCCAAACCATTTTCACTTGATAGTAAAAGAGAAAGCTGATGGTGGACTCAGTAAGTTTATGCAGAAAGTTACCACTGGATACACCATGTACTTCAACAAGCGCCACGATCGCTCGGGGTCACTGTTTCAAGGAAGGTTCAAGGTACGTCACATAGACACTGACAGATATCTATCGTACCTGATTTCGTATGTTCACCTTAATCCTGTAAAGATGTTTGAACCCACATGGAAAGAGACCGGTATCTTGAACCGCACTGACGCACAAGCATTTCTGAGAAGGTATCCATACTCAAGTTACTGCGACTATCTTGGAAAACAACGACCAGAGCGAGCAGTACTAAATACCAAAAGTCTTCCTGACTACTTTTTAAATGGTACTGACTTTGAAAGAGCCGTCGCAGATTGGCTTACTTACAAGCCAGAATGATACAAGGTTGAACCTTGTAATTCGTGAGGGAAATTTGGGTGGTTGTCTATAGGGCGACCATGGAGGCAATAGAATCCCCCTCCCGCATCTTCATAATACGCACACCCTGCGTGGCGCGAGAAAGACTCGGTATCTCTCCCGTAGACACACGAATCACCTGTCCCTTCTTAGAAATCACGACAATTTCTTCTTCCTGACTCTCTGCACCCACCAGTACCTTTGCACCGATGATGCTTCCCGTCTTAGTAGTAACGTCTGCGGTCTTAATACCTGAGCCACCACGCCCCTGAATCTTGTACTCAGACAGCGGCGTCTTCTTACCGTATCCTTTGTCCATCAAGATAAGGAGTGTCGCTCCCTTAGCGTCTGCGGGCACTACTTCAGCCGAGACGATGCGATCCCCCTTCTTCACGGTCATGCCGCGCACACCTGCTGCGGTGCGGCCCATGGCGCGTGTCTCGCCCTCATCAAAGCGGATACTCTGCCCTGCGGAAGTGACGACAGATACACTGTCGCCCTCGCTTGTGAGCTGTGCGGTCACTAGCTTGTCACTACCCTTTAGCGCAATGGCGATAATGCCCGAGCGGCGTACGTCAGCAAAGTTCTTTGCCTCCACTTTCTTCACCACACCCTCCTGCGTCACAAAGAATACCGAGAGCGCGTCACGCGCCGCTCCCTTTGGCACCGCAAGCACACTGGTGACCTTCTCATCACTTGCGATAGAGAGGAAGTTCATGATGGACTTGCCCTTGGTTGCACGCTTTCCTTCTGGCAACTCATACATCTTGAGCTGGTACGCCTTTCCGTAATCGGTGAAGAACAACAGGTCAGAGTGCGCCGTTGCTGAGAGGAAGTGAGTCACTACGTCCTCTTCTTTTGTAGACATATCAATGACACCCACACCGCCGCGCTTTTGTGCCTTGTACTCGTCTGGGTTCGTGCGCTTTACGTAGCCACCTTGGGTGAGTACCAGCACACTCTCCTCGTCGGGCACCAGGTCTTCTACAGAAATATTCTTTACACCACCCTTCACAATCTTGGTGCGACGGTCGTCCCCATACTTCTCTCCAATCTCAATCAGCTCGCTACGCACCACGGCGAGAATGTTCTTCTCCGAAGAAAGTATCTTCTTAAGTCGCGCAATAAGCTCTGCAAGCTCCTTCAGCTCGTCTTCAATCTTCTTGCGCTCAAGACCAGCAAGCGTCTGCAAACGCATCGCAAGAATAGCGGCAGTCTGGCGCTCGCTAAAGGCAAACTTCTTTTGGAGTGCGAGGGAGGCCTCTGGGACATCCTTAGACTTCTTGATTATCGCAATGACTTCATCAATGTGATCAAGCGCCTTAGAAAGGCCGAGCAAGATGTGCTCGCGCTCTTCTGCCTTTCGTAGCTCGTACTCGGTGCGGCGACGCACTACCACTTTGCGGTGCGCAATAAAGTTCTCGAGCATGCCCTTCAGTGAGAGTGTCTGCGGCACGCCGTCTACCAGCGCCAGCATGTTGTAGTGGAACGTGCTCTCAAGCTCGGTGTACTTGTACAGGTTGTTGAGTACTGCTTGTGGGTGCGCCGTACCCTTCAGCTCCACCACCACCCGGATGTCGTCGGTGGATTCGTCGCGCAGGTCCTTGATACCTTCTAACTTTTTCTCGCGTACCAAGTCCGCAATGCGGGTGATGAGGTCTGCCTTGTTCACGCGATACGGGATAGAAGAGATGACGATGTTGGTGCCCTTCTTGTCCTCTATGATGTCCGCCTCGCCGCGCACCACAACACCACCGCGCCCCGTAGTGTACGCGTGGCGAATGTCGGTCTGATTAAACGCAATGGCGCCAAGAGGGAAGTCTGGCCCCTTCACGTGCTCAAGCAGGTCCTCGGTGGAAGCCTCTGAGTCATCAATTAAGTGGGCAGTGGCGGCAATAAGCTCGCGCAGGTTGTGCGGAGGAATGTTGGTGGCCATACCCACGGCGATACCAAGTGCACCATTCAAAAGCAGGTTTGGTGCAGCCGCGGGAAGCACGGTTGGCTCTTGCTTAGACCCGTCAAAGTTTGGAATCCACTCAACCGTCTCCTTTTCAAGGTCACGGAGCATTTCGTCCGCTAGGCGCGACATTTTGGCTTCAGTGTAGCGGTAGGCTGCGGCCGGGTCGCCGTCAATGGAACCGAAGTTTCCCTGCCCGAGCACAAGCGGATAGCGCGTAGAGAAGTTTTGCGCGAGCTTTACCATCGCGTCGTACACCGATGCGTCTCCGTGCGGGTGATAACTACCGAGCACCTCTCCCACCACCGTTGCCGACTTGCGGAATTTGGCCGTAGGCGTAAGGCCTGTCATGCGCATCGCGTAGAGAATGCGGCGATGCACTGGCTTTAGTCCGTCACGCACGTCAGGCAGAGCGCGGCTCGTGATAACCGTCATCGCGTAGTCAATGTAGGACTGACGCATCTCAGCAGTAATGGACTGCTCAATAATGTTTACGCGCTCTACAGGAACACTTTCTTCAGGTTTGACAGCTTTCTTTGGCATACAAGAGTATTAAAACGGAATAACGGTAGCATCAGGACGTACACCAGCGTCCAGGCTTGAACTAGAACGAGTTTCAACTACGGAAATTGCAGGCTTCTGCGAACCTGTCCCACCAAAGGCTTCTCCCGCTGCACCCATGAGTGACTTGAGTGTGCCGCCACTTGCAGCCACACCCTCAGTCACCTCCTGCGGCGGACGTACGCTCTCAGCAACGCTCTTGGTAGCCAGACTGAACGAGCCAGAACTCGCCATAGCAGCAAACCACCCCACGGCAACAAGCGCCGTGATGCCACCCGACACACCCACCGCTACGCGCTCGCGCACGTGCGAAGGCTGGCTCTTTAGTGTGTGTAGGTGCTGCTTGAATTGCTCCATAGGGTTATGGGGTTATTACAATGATAGCACCGCTCTTGTCTGCTGCGTCCTTTTTCTTAAGGGTAAGTTTTTCAACCGTCTCAGCATCACCTGCACCCTCTTCTAGGAATTGCTCCAACGATTTTGGCTCGCCCATGCCACTCCAGTGCATCGGAATAATGATGCGTGGTTCAAGAGTGACGGCTAGTTTAGCAGCCTCGCTTGGTGAGAGTACGCCGTCCCCACCAACAGGAACAAACAATATGTCTATCTCATCAATAGCCTCGCGTGCCTCGTGCGAAAGCACGGTATCTGAAAGCGCGCCTAGGTGCACCAAGGTCATACCTTCAAGGGACACGGCGTATACGGTGTTTACCGCTTCAAGCTGCCCCTTAGGAAGGCCGTACTGACTCTTAGTCAAAAATCCCTGCACCGTCACGCCCGCGCGCTCATACTCACCAGGACCCTGGATAACAAACGGTTCCGCACCCCCAAAGGAAACCTCTTCAGTGCCGTTCATGTCAGGGTGATTGCGAGACACCATAGCGATGTCAGCGCCAAAGCGCACCGGCGAAAGCGAGCCACCCTTGGCAATAGGGTCAAAGACCAGGGTCAAGTCTCCGAGCGTCACCTTGTAACACTGGCCCCCGTGATGTGTAATAACCATTACCTCTATTTTACTACAAAACCCTCCTATATACGAGCAACGGTTGGAGCAAGGTTTTGACAAAAACAGTGGATATGCTACAACAGATGTACTGACATGTGCGCCGGGAGACTCGTAACAGAGGGGCAACCCTCTTTTCGCGTTCCCTGCGTAGGATGCAGTTTGTACAAACCCAAGGAATCCTGAAAGGATCCAACATGACCGACAAGAAGACCACTGTGAAGACCGGCAACACCGTCGGCACGCTCCTGCTCATGGGCGCCACGGCCATCGTTACCATGATCGCCATGTCCAGGAAGAAGCAGATCGTCGACGGCATCAATGCCGGCATGACCGCGGCGGCCGCGGCTGCCCAGAAGCTGGCCGACGGCGGCCTGCAGGCTCTGGTGCCCGACAAGATGAACGGCGGCACGCACGCCGCCCCGTCCGGCCACTAGGACCCACGGTCCAGACAGCAATCAGGGGATAACCCAGACCCTGAAAGAAGTCGACCCCGCGAGCGCGAGCTTGCGGGGCTTTCTTTTTATTACGACACATCCACAGGGGTATTGACAAGTCCTCTGAATACTTGGTAGTATTTTTGGGTTCGTGCCCAATTGCAAGCATTGCATTGGGGTTTCGCGAATTGAACTACTCAGACGAAGAAGGACTGCAACCATGAAAATGCGTATGCTTTCCGCGGCCGCCATCGGCGTGATCGCGTTGACCGCTTCCGGCGCTTCCGCTTCGGCCCTGGCCGACAGCAATCCGAACCGTGTGCTCGACCTCGCCCCCGAATCCGGCGGCATCACGTCCATCGACGACGGCTCCGGCATCACCGGCGGCGGCTCGCGCGACCAGGATCTGTATCAGAGCGGCATGAACATCGGCGGCACGATCGGCGACGACCAGAAGTCGGACTACGGCCTGGCCCAGATGGCCGTCGCCAGCGATGACCGGACCGCCCGCCCGCTGTTCCGCGACGGCCACATCGCCTATGCCGCCGACACCGACGACGACTCGCCGCCGGCCTACATCATCGCCGCCGGCCTGACCGCCACGACCGCCGCCGGCGCCATCGCGCCGAGCTAGACCACCCACGGTCGAGCACGCACTGCATGGGAAGGGGGCGACTTCGGTCGCCCCCGACCACCCTTCTTCTCTCTGTTTGATCTTTTGAGACAGCCACCTCACGGTGGTTTTTTTATTTACAAAATGTGCTATAATGCACTCATAGGAGAAAGGAGGTCAACGATGCCTACTAGTGGCTTTCAGCAGCAAGACCGCTCCGGCAGCACTTTTTTGCCCACCCTTGGGCAGTGCACGCCGCAACAGCACAGGTCCAAGGGTACCAGCCCCGCCCCAAAGGAGGAGCAGCCGGACGAAAAGCCCAACAAGGACTAGCGACAGGTCTGGAGCACACGCTCCGGGCCTGTCGGCGCCCTTTCCCTCCGTACCTTCCGAAGGCCCGCACGACCCGTGCGGGTTTTGTCATATATATAGGTATATGCTACAAATAGGCTACATCGCGAGCGTGCAAACAGGACGCGAGTGGGCTAACCCCTGACATACCGTAAGGCAGTCAGTACCCACCTGCATAAGGCGCGCCGCTCCCGATTTCATATGTCTGACGACACCATGACTATGGAGGCTGAGGTGAAAGCACCCGCCCCCGTTAATGTCACCTTTACTCTAGAACCCGACCACGCAATGGCAGGGCTTGTTGACCGTATTGCTACCCCGCCTCGCGCTGGCGACCTCGTAGAGGGAACCATCATTGAACTTGTGCGTGGACGCCTCTACGTAGACTTGCCTCCATTTGGAACAGGTATCATCTACGGTCGCGAATACCTAAACGCAGCCGACGTACTTCGTAAGTCAAACCCGGGCGACATGATTTCTGCCAAGGTGGTAGATGCCTCTGGTATTGAGGGATACATAGAACTCTCACTTAAGGAGGCTCGCCAGGCTGCTATTTGGGGCGAGGCTGAGCAGGCTATCGTTGCACAGACCGTCTACACACTTACTGTTGAAGAGGCAAACAAGGGAGGACTCATCCTTTCTTGGCAGGGTATCCAGGGCTTCCTTCCAGCTTCTCAGCTTTCAAAGGAGCACTACCCACGCGTACCGGAGGGAGACAAGGACAAGATCTTTGGCGAGCTTCAGAAGCTTGCTGGTCACCCACTTTCCGTTCGCATCATCACTGCGGACCCGAAGGAAGGAAAGCTTATCTTCTCTGAGCGCGCAGGTCAGGAGGACGAAGAGAAGGCGACGCTTGTTGATAAGTACCAGGTTGGCGACGTCGTAGACGGCGAAGTAACTGGCGCTGTTGACTTCGGTGTATTCGTGAAGCTTGAGCAGGGTCTTGAGGGACTCGTACACATCTCTGAGCTTGATTGGGGACTTGTTGAGGACCCACGCATGCTCTTTAAGGTTGGCGACCGTGTAAAGGTGAAGGTTATTGAGGTAAAGGACGGAAAGGTTTCTCTTTCTATCAAGGCACTCAAGGAAAACCCTTGGAAGATTGCAACCGACAAGTACCAGAAGGGTATGGAGGTTACCGGAGCAATCATCAAGTACAACAAGCACGGCGCGCTTGCCTCTATTGAGGAAGGTGTTGCAGGACTTGTACACATCAGCGAGTTCGCTTCCCCAGTGGAGCTTCGCGAGACGCTTGAGCTAGGTAAGGTGTACCCATTCACCATTACCCTCTTTGAGCCAAAGGATCAGCGCATGACTCTCTCATACGCAGGACCGAAGAAGGTCAAGAAGTAATATCCGAGAGGATGGAACAAACAAAACGCCGAGGGCTAGCCCTCGGCGTTTTGCGTGCTACCATAGCGACATATGACAGGCCCAGAAGGATTTGGTACGTACAATACGTTCAAAGTAGATAGTGACGCCCCACAAACAAAGCTCGAGCAAACACCAGCTGCAGAGGACGGCGTCTTTGCAGAGTTCTCTCCAGCAGAGCTGAAGGAACTTACCAGTGGCCCCTTGAACCAAGTGGGCTGGCTTATGGGTGACTTGAATCACCCAGCGGTTGCCTATCTCTCCGGCGACACTATTAATGCAATGCGCGCCTACGTAGCGACCGCAGTGAAGGAAGAGCGTGCTCCCCTCGCGCGAGCAATTGCAGCCGGCTTTGAAGAGGCCTCCGAACGCGAAATGGACAAAGCTGCGTAGCAGCAAATGAAGAACTCCGCGTAGGACACGGAGCCCTCCACGGAGTAGTCTAGTTGTTGCAGAGCGTACCGCCCTGATAGAAGTGTTCGCCCATGACGAGCGAACCACGATAAAGGACTCCCTCACTTCCGCTGAACCGGCTGAACGTACTGCCGGTCCTTGGCGCGTTGGTGTACTGAAGCGAACCGATCGTGAAGACATCGGGACCACGCCCTCCGTAGAAGCTACGGTTGCGGTAGTTGGATCCGAGAGCCCGCTTCAGGAATTTGGACGCCTCGGGCAGGTACCAGCCGTAGTATTGCATGACCCAAACAGGCTTATGGTCCTCGACAATCAGCGTACTGCCGGCCGAGTAGGTGCCGCCATTCGCAAACCAGCTGTCTTCCACCATAAAGTGCCCACAGGGGCTGTAGTAGCGGAACCGCTTCATGCAGACTTCCACCGTAACCGTTTCCGGCTGATTGTCAGAGACGTAGCCCTGGTTGAGCGCGTCAAACAAGACGCCTTTCAACACTTGTTCGCTTGAAGGCATGATGTGCCCCTTTCAGTTGACCCAAGCGGAGTCTACTACAATCAGCTACTTCTCGCACACTCCAGGGGCCCAGAGTCCACGGCCAGCAGCTTCGGCTTCTTTCTGCGCCGTCTTAAATTCTGCCTGATACTTGTATGGAAGTCGATACGTGTACTCATACGCGTACCCTTCTTCAATCATGTATCTATTGAACAAAAGTCCGTCCTCACGGATTACATAGCCGAGTAGGCGTCCGTATTTGTCGCGCTCACCCTGCGAGCTTTCGGTTTCTATGCGCACCTGTTGCCCATCTAGTAGCTCCTTTGCCTTTGCAGAAGCTTCTTTGCCGAAACACTCCACGGGCCTGCGCGGGTCCACCGTCTCTGGCGTATTCATACCAATCAATCGCACCGTCTCCTTCTTCCCATTCATATCAATATGAATGGTGTCGCCGTCCACCACCTTCAGTACACTGTAGTGTGTCGTGGAGGCAACCATACTGTCAGTAGTATCAACAGGTGCTGTTGGAGTGCTCACTTGTATGCCAAAAAGAAGAAGCAGTGCTATGAGCAACTCGGAGCCAAATTGCAACAGCGTATCCTGAATCATGTTCTTACTAGTGTACACGGAGTGCGAAACTTAAATTGCACGTATAGGTTGAGAGTGGTAGTTCAAGCATTATATGGACCTCGTAGGTTCATGTATCAAATCAAATTGATCGCTGGTTGCCGCACCATTTCCTACTTCGCCTCGTCTGTGTTATGAATACCGCGGACTGTTGCAGCAGCTGTGGGCGTCGTGCCTGTACCTGCAACAAAAGGAGGTCACCATGACCAGCACCAAGACTAGGAGCTGTGGCGGGTGCACCGCCTGTTGCCATACCCATTCCGTGGATATGGACGGGGTCTATACACCCCGATTCAAAGACTGCTCCCACTGCGTAATCGGAGTGGGTTGTGGTGTGTACGAGTCGCGTCCGTACTCCTGTTCTATATACCGCTGCCTCTGGCTTACGGGAATGCCCGATCATATGCGGCCCGACAAGTTTGGCGTCGTGCTTGATGTCTGGACGGTGCCGAACGAAACAATGCGGTTCCTAAACTTTTGGGAAGTATACCCCGGAAGACTCAACGAACCTGACGTCGGAGAGTTCATAGAGGGACTGCTCGCCACTCGACCCTACGTGATCATCTGCCGCCGGCCGGATTTCGCGGTAGATATCCGCTTTCCCCACGGTATTGATATCGGGGAACAAGAGCGGCTCACGCGAACGATCCTGAAAGAGATACAAGTGCAGGGCGAATACGCCAACGCGTAGTGGCGCGCACCACGACACAGGGCCCGACGAGCAATCGTCGGGCCCTTTCTGCATACGCAGTTTTACAAATTAGTTCCGGGCGGCCCCTGGTGGGGCCGCCCGGTAATGGCTCAATCAATAACCTGGCAGTAGCGCTGGACCGACAGGTCGAGCGTACCCCACGTGGTCCACTGCCGCAGGAACTGAAGCGCGAAGCGCATCTGATGCTCCTTGGACTTGCCGTAAAGGGCCTCTTTGAGGCGACCCTTAGCAGCCCACAGTCCCGGGAGGAACCAGATTTCCCAGTACAGACCCGAGTCACCCCGCCGCGATCGCATGCAGGCGAATCCGCACTCCGCCAGAAGTTCCGCGTTGGCCCTGTACCCTTCCGGAGTGTAGGAGTAGCCGCAGAGATGCTGGATGAAGATAGATTGCGACTGCTCGTTCCAGTTCACAATCGGCTCAAACAGTTCGGCCTGGTAGTGCTCCGGATTCTTTTCTTCACGAGTCGGCGTTCGCCACTGCGGAAGCATGGCGTCCTCGGTGGGGGCGGGCACCGGCTCGTGCGCGGGGGCGAATTCAAGCCGCCCGCCGACAAGCCGCGCCCACCAGTGTCCATGCATCATGCCCTGGATCTTCTCGCCTTCTTCTTCGGTGAGGTCGGAGATAGTTACCTCGCCTCGTGGACCTCCACGAGACATGGAAATTCGCGCACGAGGCGGTTCGTTGCTGTCCATGGTCTAGCCCTTCTGTTGAACATGCCTGCCTATGGTGTACAGGAGATGGAAACAAATCGCAACCAGGAGATTTCCGCCGCTTTTGACAACACAGAAATATGCATGCACACTATGGGCAACGGGACCGGCCCCTACTACCCGTTAAGGAGGTGTTCTTTGAAAGAATGCTTTAATACCGTCGCCGCTCTCAGGACCAAAGCCCTAGAGCGCGGTGTAGTACTTCGTACGCCCCACGACGCAGCCGCTCGGTCCGCCCTAAAGCAGACCGACGAATGGGTCCTCGCTACCAAGGACCCGCGGACAGGCTGGATAGTTGTGCCGACGCACGACAACCGAGGACTCCCCGAGGAGCAGTGGTACGCGCTCTGGAAAGACATGAAGGTGGAGCTGGAAGCACAACAGTGCGACGGCTCCTGGCACGACTACTTCACGCAATAAGTTTCTGGGAGGAAACAATGAACGCGTGTAATTGCCCCGTGCGACTGGACACCCCGACCGGTGTCCGTCGCACGGGTTTTTATTATCAGCGCGGCGGCCTTTGCAATATGTATGTAGACCTGCGCACCAAACCGGAAAGGGCCCGACGAGCAATCGTCGGGCCCTTTCTGCCAGCTTTCGCGGTCGCTATGTAGCCTAGTACCAAACACCGTCTACCTTGCGTGCCTCAAGCGTAATTCTTTCTGAGTCTGATATGTGGATTTTGACACGAGCTACATTGCTCTCAAACGTCCACTCGGTTCTTTCAGCGGTCAACATGTCACGAGTAATAGACATGGAAGCCAAGAATTCAATGATGTTCTTGAAGTCTTCGTCGGAAGTTGCAGCGAACTGAGCCTGTGCACTTTCTGACACGGCCTTTGCTAGATACGCTCTAATTTCGGGCAGATTACCCGTTTCAAGAAGTGCCTGGCGTTTAAGGAGCGCCTCTATCACGAGAGCTTTCTCGCTAGTGTCTGTGGCGCTCGCCTGCGACTGTGCAGGAGCGGCCGCAGTAGGCGCAGTTGCTGGCGTGGGAGCCGCGGACACTGGCACAGAATCATTTTCTTTTTCCATGGTGTTTGTTTCGGTTGACGGTGTAATAGCAGTATCTGGAATTGGTGCAACGTCCGTTGCTTGATTGGTGTATAGGTATGCTCCGACACCCGCCACAATACTACCTACTACGGCAAGTAAAATTATTACAATTTTCATCTTCATACCAAAACTATATCATTTCTGTACTTCTGGGAATTAATGTTGACCAACCTACGAAACAAGTTTTGAAAGAAGTGCCATGCGTACCGTAAGTCCGTAGCCTGCTTGTTTGAAATACACTGCTTTCTCCGACATATCTACGTCCGGCGCTATTTCATCAACCCGAGGAAGCGGATGCATGATTATAGAGCCCTGCTTCATGGCGTCAGCATGTGCACGAGTAAGTACGTACTTCCCCTTCAATTTTTCATACTCGCCAGCATCTGCGAATCGCTCCTTCTGAATTCTGGTCATGTAAACCACGTCTGCATCTGCGAGCACAGATTCCAAGTCCTCTGTTTCTATAACCAGCACTCCCCGTGCGCGCAGATACTCAAGTATGTCGGCACCCATGCTAAGTTCTGGTGGAGACACAAAAGTAAGAGAAATATTTTCGTATCGTGCTAAAAGATATGCGAGTGACCGTATGGTCCTTCCGTGCTTAAGGTCGCCCACTGCAGTTATGTGCAGACCATCCGTCTTCCCCACCTCCTTCTGTATCGTGTACAAATCTAAAAGTGCTTGCGTGGGGTGCTGTCCAGGCCCATCACCTGCATTTATTACTGGAATAGTAGCAACCTGCGAGGCACGATTACACGCTCCTTCTTCAAAGTGACGCAGCACCACTACATCCGCGTACTGATTCATCATCTTCATCGTGTCTTCTATCGTTTCGCCCTTGGCCGCCGACGAGAACTCTTTGGCATTTTCAGTTGAAATAACCGTACCGCCGAGCCGCTGCATCGCAGATTCAAAAGAAAGCCTTGTCCTTGTAGAAGGCTCATAGAAGAGCGATGCCATAATCTTTCCCTGAAGCGAGGTATTGCGGACTCCTTCCAGTGTGTCTGCCAGTGCAAATAGCTCCTCAAGTCCCTTCCTATCAAATTGCTGCGATTCAAGTACGTGCTGCATGACTTCTTGAATCTTCTAGAACTCGTGAGCTTCTTCCTCTGCGAGATTTACAAAAGAAATTCCTACCGCTTCTAGCTGGCCGCCTATCCAGCGCGGAATGGAGGTCTGTCGGTAGTTCTCTGTATACATGGCGTCGTGTATCGGGAATGCTACGCGTGGGTTGATAGTTTTCGCGTAATCAATAGCGGTAGAGATTTTATGCCATGGTCCGCCCGTTGGGAGCGCGAGAATTTCCACCTGCTTATTTGGCACATCGTGGAGCGCGTCTCCTGGCATGTAGAGCTTACCGGCGATTAGAAAGCCGGTGTTTCTACATGGTGACGAGTCGCCGTAGATAATCGCATGCTCGGTACCAAAGCTTTCTATGGACACCCCTGCAACGTCCACTGTCTCGCCAGGTTCAATAGCAGTCCACGCAATACCCGCCTCTGTCAGCTTCTCACCTACTCCTGCATGCGTAATCACCTGCGCATCGGGATTTCTCGCGAGCACTTCCTGCAACTTCGGTATATCAAAGTGGTCCTGGTGCTCGTGTGTGATAAGCACGGCAGAAAGGCCGGACACGTCCGGCACGGTAGCGCTGTATGAACCAATGTCGGTAAGAATTTTCACTCCGTCAATTTCCACCAGCAAACAGGACTGTGCATACTTCGTGATGTTCATACCAAAACTATATCATTCCCGCATTCCCAAGAATTGGTGGTGGCTGACCTGACTCACGTAAGAATCTCTTGCTGCGTCAGAAACACTTCCACGGCATCGGCAAGCTTTTGGTGACCAGCACTGTTAGGATGCAGTCCATCATCTAGGTCCTCGTTAGTAAGAAGCGGGTATACATCAAGTAATGGGAGGGCGTGTTCGCCAGCAACCTGTTTGATAAGCCCGTCATAGAGCCGGACACTTTGGTTGTCGTAGTTTTGGTCCTTGTCAGTCCACGGAATTGGCGTGAGCTTACTGTCTTCTACCTGGTTTAGTCCCAAGAAAAATACAGAGTCGGTAATCTCTCGAGCTTGCGCAACAAGCGCATGTAGATTTGCAACAAAATCCTCTGGCAAGACTCTTGTGTTCTCTCGAGTACCTGTGTACTGCGAATCATTAATACCAATTGCAAAAAGAATGACGGTGCCTGCGCTAGACTTTCTAGCTTGTGCCTCAACCTTGAAACGAGCAAGGAGGTGCCCCGTGTTGTCTGCAGAAATACCGCAATTATAAAAACTGATATCCTGCTCTGCGTACTTGTTCCGTAATCTCGTGACCCAACCACCTCCCTCATTATCGTTCGCGCCCCAAGTGATACTGTCGCCGAATACTATAATTCTCATGGAGTAAGTGTATCAAATATGCCCCGTCCTTACCCCAAAACTATATCATTCCTGCGTTTCTAAGAATTAGTTCTGACAGATCCATTTATTACCGATGCGAAGGGCTGGATTGCGCAGTACTAATCTGTTCAAGGCGGGTAAGCATTTCAGGTGGAGAGTATGCCGACACCTCTGTAAAAGCCCTGTCTAGAAAGGCCTGTATGTCCGCTGGCCTTGCATTAGCAAGCGCGGGGGTTGCTTCAACAGCACGCACCATACGGTCCGCTATAACTGCGGACATAAGCGAAGAATGGCTTCCATCGAACAGATCTGTTTCTGACTTAAAATCAAATCCCGTTTCTGCTCGCCCGTCACGAGTTGGTTCCATTCCGAGTGCAGAAAGGTGCTGAGTCACTATGGCGCGAATTCCAGCTGACTGCTCTTCCTTTCCATAATGCACAACGAGAGAGTCTGGGTGCTTAAGAAAATACTGCAAGTTCCCTGGAATTTTAAATGAGATGCGGTCGCCATTCTTTATAGAAAGGTCAGACAGGTCTTTCGCGAGGGCCGGCAGAGCATTCTGAAATGCCATCACTCGTGCAAGCACCTCTTCCGAGCTACCCGAACCAGCTGGGACAGTAAAGTATTCCTTGCGTGAAATTACCACCTCAACGGGCGCTCCTTCTATGGTCTTCTTCATGCGCGTTCGGTTCCTTTGCGCGTCCTTCGTGCCTGTATACGAAAACCAACCAATATCGTTATCTACCGGAAGCCCCTGAGCGATGGCTTCGCGAGCTACATTCTTGAGATTTTCTTCGTACGCCTGTGCTGCGGCTTCGCCTCCAATGTCTTTTTCTAACCTCTTCAGTTCTGTGTTTGATACCCGATTCACCATGTAACTGTAAAGAGAGCGCGTGAGCCACTCACGCGAAGGATTATTCTTAAGTTGCATGACGATTGATTGCAAACCCTCCTCGCGGGCAGAATCAGTAAACTTTTCTGGCATCGTAACGGTCGCAGAAACCTGTTCCTTATCCGCACGTACCTTCTCAATTCCCTCCATACCAAAACTATATCATTCCTGCGTTTCCAAGAATTGGTGGGAACGACACCTTTTAGGCGACGCTAGATCTTTATACGGGTTGACAAAGTGTATATTATAGTGTTATACTATATGCAGTTTTCCCAACCACATCGAGGCTTGCGAAATGACCTTTGCGAATGAAATCGAAGACCGGCCCGTTCCGGTTATCAAGGTGGAGCCCACCGAGCGGGGTTTCCTGCGTAGCGACTTCAGAGACATCTACGGAACTTTCTGCTCGCTGCAAGAGAGCTCTCTGGCATCTGAAGACGCCATCTGGCTCGGCACGAACATCGAAGGTGTCGGTGGCAATCGCATGCACCTCGACCAGAACATGGTCTCGGCGATGCTGCCCTATCTCATGCACTTCGCCAAACACGGCAACCTGCGTCTGAAGAGGATCGGTGTCGTCGGTTACTGTCCGCCCACCAAGTTCGACGAGAACGAGGCGCGACGTGCAATCATCGACGCCTACGACCAACTGGCCGACCTTTACTTCGACCAATCGATCGCTATCGTGTCTGGCCTGAGCGACGTCGGCGTGTTGGCCATCGCCTATGCGGAAGCGCAGAAGCGAGGGTGGATGACCGTGGGCGTGGCCTGCGAACGCGCCATGGAACATCCGCTGTTCCCCGTGAACGTTCCGATCGTCGTTGGCGAAGAGTGGGGTAACGAAAGCCCCATGTTCGTCGGCATGCTCGACGGCATCGTCCGCATCGGCGGCGGCAAGCAGTCCATCCGTGAGACCGAAGAGGTCAAAGCGCGCGGACTGCCCACGCTCGAGTACGACGTGTCCGTCTTCGACTAGTTCCCGAACCCCGTGTACGAGGAAGCCCCGCGCTTACTTGTATGCGGGGTTTTCTTTTAGGTTTCACGAGGCCAATCCCCTATATCATTCCTACTTTTCCAAGAATTGGTAGTGACTGTTTCTCTTATACCTACAATGAGCGAATGTCTTCTACAATTTCAGGAAATTCGGATTGGTTGAAGTGTTGTCGGCCGGTGAACACACGCACAGTCGCAGTTTCGAGCTCGCGCTGGTAGCGCTCAAAACTTGAGAACGGCACAACTTCGTCGTCTTTGCTGTGGTAGAGAAATACTTTCCCTCCCTGCTTTTCTAATCCTGAAAGGTTGGTGAGAATATTGAAGTCCACGTATGGATTCTCGTCCTGAGCATTGTATGGCGCAGCCACTAGGAGTGTGGCTTTTATGCTT
Organism: uncultured bacterium; assembly: GCA_947085985.1. GTDB lineage: Bacteria > Patescibacteriota > Minisyncoccia > Phycocordibacterales > Phycocordibacteraceae > C7867-001. Next base: position 313,703 of record CAMTYL010000003.1, read on the forward strand.
TTTGGATACACCTCTTCAGACAAATACTTCGCTAGGAATATCCCTCCGAGCGAGTGCCCAATGAAAATTACACCTTCGTCCAGTAGTGGCACGTACTTATCAAAGATAATTTTCCACTCTGCGTAGCGCGCATTTGATGGATTTGGCATGCGCGGAGCAATCACTTCGTACGTGTCTCCAAGAGTTGTGGCGAGGCCCCCTTTCCAACTAGTAGTGCGGGAGTTGTCCAGACTGACCTCCCACTGCTTCAGCGACTCTATGTATTCCTCGTACGTGTCATATGCGTCCCCGCCATGAATCACGAATACCTGTTGCTTCATCCCAAAACTATATCATTCCTGCGTTTCCAAGAATTTATAGAAGCTGAGCCGCATTTATACTTCCGTATCTTGAAGCTGCTTAATTTCCCTTTCAATCTCAAGAAATTGTTTTTTATCTAGCAAGTCAGCGAGAATTTTTTGTCTCGTCTTGTATTGCTCTTCCGTTACACAGCGCTCCTCATATAAGCTCTGATAAAGGGCTCCTGCATTTGCTTCGATGCTCCACACCGCGTTGCCCATGTCGTTGGTAGAGGAAAATCTGCCATCGAGATTATCTCTAACAATACGTTGCAGTGCTTGTCTAATGCCGTTTGCATCTTGCATCCACACTTTTACTTGAGCTTTGTTCTTCTCAATCTGACTTCTACTTGTCCAGTGCTGCCATATTGATACACCAACGAAACCGAGTCCCAGAATTGTAGAGATAATTGACCACCAAAGGAAGAAGTCAACCTGAAAAGAGGCCCACGTTGTGCGCAGAAATGACACACCACTGAGTACCCCTATAACAAAGCTAGCTACTACGAAGGTAAGTGTTTTGTGTGTATTCATTTTACTAATTGGATTTAGTGCAGAAACGATTCGTACTAACTTGAGTTTCTCATTCATCTTAAATATAACTAAGTGCCCAGGCTAGAGAGCGCAGATGCGAGGCGCGAGCGAGGACCAAACCGAGCCGTACTCATAGTACGGTGAGGGCGGACCGGAGTTAGCAACAAAGCAGGTGCGTTCTATAGCCGGTTCCACTACCAATTCAGCTGGCCGCCAGTCTTGTATTCAGTCACCCTCGTCTCAAAGAAGTTCTTCTCCTTGTTCAAGTCCACTGCCTCTCCCATCCACGGGAACGGATTCTCCACGTTGTACTGAAGCGGAAGTCCTACGGACGCCAAGCGACGGTCTGCGATGTGCTCAATGTACTGCTTGAATCCGTCTGCGTTCATACCAAAGATGCCGCGTGGGAATACCTCCGTTGCAAACGTGTACTCCAGCACCACGGCGCGCTTGATGAGGTCTACAATTCTCTGCTGGAACTCAGGAGTCCAAAGCTCTGGCTGCTCTTCCTTGATACCGTTGATGAGGTTGATACCAAAGTTCAAGTGCTGCGACTCGTCGCGCATGATGTACTGAATCTGCTCTGCAGACCCGGTCAACTTGTTCTGGCGCTGGAACCCGAACATAACCGCAAACGATGAGTAGAAGAAGATACCCTCCATCACGAGTGAGAACACGCAGAGGTTCTCTAGGAAGAGCTGGTCGTTCTCAAAGGTACCGGTCTTGAAGTTCGGGTCAAAGATTCCCTCGTTCAAGTTGAGCACCATGTTGTCCTTGTTGTAGATAGCCTCTACCTCGCGGTACATGTTGAAGATCTTTGACTCGTCCATACCGAGTGACTCCACGATGTACTGGTACGCGTGGGTGTGAATCGCCTCTTCGTATCCCTGACGAAGAAGGTACATGCGGCACTCAGGACTCGTGATGTGCTTGTAGATAGCGAGCACTACGTTGTTGGCGGCGATAGAGTCTGCCGTGGTGAAGAAGCCGAGCACCGTCTCAAACGCCTTGCGCTCGTCTGCGGTGAGCACGTTTGGCGCCTTCCACTGCTCAATGTCGCGCTGCATGCTGATTTCCGTAGGAAGCCAGTGATTACTGTTTCCTACCGTGTACGCGTCCCACGCAAAGGTGTGACGCATTGGGTAGAGCTGCATCACGTCTGCGTCTCCACCATTGATGATGCGACGAGAGTTGATGTCTACTGCTTTGGCTCCTACGTTAATTGGCATAGTCGGTTTCTCTTAAAGAACATTTAATAAGTCGACGGTTACGTCAGTCTGTTAGGACTCACAACTCTCACACACTCCACTCTCCTCTCCGGCTGCTACGCGTGCCATCTTCGCCTGCCACTCCTCTGGGCTAAATCCGCTTGGCACTCCAAGCGTTGGCGCTGCTACTGGTTTTGTAAGTTCTGGAGACTGTGACTGCTCTACTACCGCTTCAGCCGTTGCGACTGCGTACGCAAGTGGTCCGCCTGCGGTGCGTGTGTGCGTAGCACCGTGCTCGCTTGTAGAAACTGACGCCTTCTCTACCTGTGAAGCACCGAGGGTACGGAGGTAGTAGGTGGTCTTTAGTCCCATCTGCCATGCGGTGAAGTAGGCGTCGGACAATTCGCGTCCGCTGGTACCGTTGTAGAAGATGTTCAGCGACTGTGACTGGTCAATCCACTTCGCACGGCGGGCCGCAGCTTCAATCAACCAGCGTGCATCAATCTCAAAGACTTCCTTGTACTTCTCGCGAAGGAGGAACGGAATCTCTTCAATACCCTGGATAGAACCATCCGCGTACTTGATGCGGTTCAGCATGCCCGTGTCCCACATGCCAATCTTCTTCAAGTCCTCGACGAGGTACTTGTTCACCACCACGAACTCTCCCTCCTTGTTGCTCTTTACGTAGATGTTCTTGTAGATAGGTTCTACACATGGGATACAACCCACGAGGTTTGCGGTAGACGCCGTTGGTGCAATCGCCATGGTGTTGGAGTTGCGCATGCCGTGCTCTTTGACATGAGCGCGTACTGGCGCCCAATCTAGCTTGCCACCACGCTTCACTTCAATCTTTTCTCCACGCTCCTGCTCCAACATGTCCACGGTGTCCTGTGGGAAGAGATTGCGGTCCCACTTACTTCCCTTGTACGTCTCGTAAGTACCGCGCTCCTTTGCAAGCTCGCTGGACGCAAGGATGGTGTAGTAGGCAACGACTTCCATACTCTCGTCAGCAAAGGTGACCGCCTCTGGCGTATCAAACTGAATGCCGAGCATGTAGAGCGCGTCGTGGTAACCACGTACTCCCATACCAACAGGACGGTGGCGGGTGTTGCCGCGCTTTGCGTCCTCGGTTGGATAGAAGTTTAGGTCAATCACGTTATCCAACATGCGAATACCAATCTTGGTGTAGCGCTGCACAAGCTCGGGGTTGAAGTACGGCGCTCCATTGTCCTCGCGGAAGCTGACAAACTTTGCGAAGTTGAGTGAGCCAATCGTACATACCGCGGTCTCGTTGTCGCTCGTGTTAAGCGTAATTTCGGTACAGAGGTTTGAGTTGTGCACGACACCCACGTGGTCCTGCGGAGAACGCACGTTGCATGGGTCCTTAAACGTAATCCATGGGTGGCCCGTCTCAAAGAGCATGCCGATCATCTTCTTCCACAGATCTGGCGCGCTGATGCGCTTTGCGTACTCAATCTCACCGCGATCAAACATTGCCTCGTACTCGTGGTAGCGCTTTTCAAATGCTGCGCCGTAGAGGTCGTGCAAATCAGGCACATCGCTTGGAGAGAAGAGTGTCCACTCACCTCCGTCACGAACCCTCTTCATGAACAAGTCTGGAATCCAGTTTGCTGTGTTGATGTCGTGGGTGCGGCGACGCTCGTCTCCAGTGTTCTTACGAAGCTCCAGGAAGTCCTCAATATCTAGGTGCCAAGTCTCAAGGTATACACAGCCTGCGCCTCGGCGCTTTCCTGAGCGGTTGATTGCAAGGTTTACGTCGTTCGCAATCTTTAGGAATGGCACGATGCCCTGGCTTGGTACGCCGGTCCCCTTAATGAATGAACCGGTAGAGCGCACACGGGTCCAGTCGGTTCCGGTTCCTCCTGACCACTTCAGGTACTGCGCGTTGTCAGACACCGACTTGAAGATACCGTCTAGTGAGTCTGGCACCGTGTTTAGGAAACAGTTAGAAAGCTGTGCCTTTGCAGCACCTGCCTGGAAGAGTGTGCGACCACCCGGTGTGTAGTAGAAGTTGGAAAGCGCATCATAGAACTCAAGCGCAACTTCCTCGCGGTCCTCTGGCTTCTCCGCAATCGCAAGTCCCATCGCGATGCGCATCCAAAGCATCTGCGGGGTCTCAAGCGGTTTCTTTGCCTTCACGTCCTCCATGCAGTAGCGACTGCCCATGATTTCAAGACCCATGTACTCAAACAGGTGGTCGTTCTCAATCTTGAGCGCTGCGCCCATCTTTGCGTAGTCGTACTCGGCCATACGCGGGTCTAGGTTGCCCTCCTCTACCAAACGCTTCATGTTCTTCTCGAACACTTTTGTGTGCTCTTCTACCAATTGCTTCTTATCAAATCCTTCACCGAAGACTTCGCTGTAGATTTTGTTCAACAACAGGCGCGCTGCAAGCTTTGAGTATGCAGGGTCGCGCTCAATCATAGAACGCACCACCATGATGAGTGCCTTCTGCACTTCGTCGGTGCTCATGCCCTCGTACAACTCGTACTTCAACTGAGACACAATGTGCTCTACATCCACCGCATCCGTACCAATCTCAGTCACTAGGTGCTGGATAGTCTGGCGCACACGGTCCTCGCGGAACGGTTCTAGCTTCCCAGAGCGGGTCATCACCTTAAGCGCGTTCTCCTCAATCTTCTCTAGCACCTCCTGCTTCTTCTCTTCGCGAATCTTGGTGTGTTCGTAGCGGTAGACAATGTAGTGCTTGGCCACCGTCATGTAGTTCGCTTCCATGAGCGCTACTTCCACCAAGTCCTGCACCATTTCCACCGATGGTACGGCATCCTCGCCGTACTTTGCCTCCAAAATAGCAAGCACGCCCATGGTGAGCGCGTGGAGTCCCTCTTCGGTTATCGCTACGTCGCAGCTATGGAAAGCTTTACGCAGAGCATCAGTAATTTTTGTCGTCTCAAAGTCAACAATGCTCCCGTTTCGCTTCTTAATCTGCTTCATAGAGGTATCCCGTAGGTTACTTTTTAATAATTAAGCCTTGACGTGCATGTCAGCAGGAAGCAGTGCTTCAATTCGAGCTGCCTTCCGGGCACCGTAGTGCTGGCGGGCGCACTTTCTCGACTGCATACGGCTATCGGTACTCCTCTATGGTACCCCCGTTTCCCGGATACTCCTTGTGGATAAAATACCAGAGAACAGTCCCGAGAGACCGCAAGGAACAGATAGAAATTGAGCCTGTATTTGTATAAAAATCCACACCCGGGAGCAGCAAGCCGCTCCCGGGTGTTCTTGGTTTAGGCTACTGCCCCGGACTCAGAGAGAGTCCTCGTAAACGATAATATGGTCTGTCTCCTCGAGCTCGTCCGTGTCACCAGCATCCCACCGGGACCGATGGATACTGGTGCTTCTGGTAAGGCCGAATACTTTTTTGTCGTGTCGAGTAGACAGGAAGATGACCCAGCTCTCGCCCTGTTTCCGGAGGCACCAGTCGCTGGGAACGAAGCGAGGGTTATCCGCAAGGAATTTCAGCACTTCTTCCGGAGGATGGGCTTCCGGTTTGAAGTACGCAGCCAGGTCTGCATACGTCTTCACGTCCTTCAGATCACTGCACTGCAGCACACCAAGCCGACGGCCGTCGTGCCAGAGATTGTTGCCCCGGCGCATAACGGTAGAACTGCCAGAGCCTTCCACAGTCGGCAACGTGTGGGCCGTATCAACAACGATGGCCTGCCCCGTGACGAGTTTGTGCAGGTCGACCCACAGATTGGCGTGGCCTGCGAGCCACGCGAGCTCGTGTTGCTGGAAACCAGCCTCCGTCATCAGCGCCTTAAACGCACTAATGTCGTCGGCCTCAAACGTCAGTGTGTCTCTCATGCCAGATATCCTTTCGGTTCTGTGATTGGTCCAAATGTACAGTGCCATAAAAATGCAGTGTAATCAACAACGGCTGAAAAATCGCACCCGGAGCGGTTTCGCTCCGGGTGTTGTTCTGGCGACTTGTTGCGTTAGGCCACGATACGCTCTTGGTGCCAGCTTTCGCTGACTTCTTCCAGCGATATAGCAATCCGTCGCAGGTCGCGGACCTTGTTGGCTACGTCGTCTGCAAAGGATTGCACCCGATTGCCATGGTCCTTCACACTTTCGCTGACCACCCACGCGAGCGACTTGTCGGGGCTAGCTTGATAGTACTTATGGCGACCAGGGAACGTGTAGCGGGGTTGAACGACATCGGCCCCCCAACGCTCAATAACACCAACAAGCCGGCCGCATGCCGAGGAGAATTCTTCTCCCGGCCGCCCCTGCAGAAGCTGGTACAGGCCCGCCACTGCCCGCACATCGTCTGCATCCCTGGATTCTAGGAACCACGAGTGTGTGACCCCCCAGATGCCGAGGATGATTTGATGTATAGGCCCATTGACGTTGGTCTTCCATGAGTTGACCACCGTCATACTCTCGAGCTCAGGCTCCAGTCGGTTACGCCCCAGAATCTGCATGGCGCCGGCCGCAAAGCCAACGCTCAGCAATTCAAACGCGGGAATGGGCCCGCGCAGTCGGTCCTCATTCATGACTTAGGATCTCCGTACGAGCGTTCACTGCGAACGCTCCCCGTTCACACGGTATATCGCGGGACCTTGATACGCAACAACGCTAGTGCGTGTTGGTCTGTAGCATCGCCTTCTCTATCCCACCCTCCACAAACGTACGGATAGACTGTGCGGACGCCTTCAGTGATTTCTTTAGTACCGGCTCCTCCGCAGGAGAAAACTTTCCAATCACGTGCTTCACTACTTTCTCTTCGCCGTTTGGCTTCTTGGTCTTTCCTTTTGGTGTTTGTCCTGAAATACCAATCTTTAGCTGCGCAAACTCCTTGGTCTTGAGCGCGCGCATAATACTCTCCACGCCCTTGTGTCCACCGCTCCCGCGCCCATGCACGGTCATTTTGAGTGTACCGAGCGGCAAATCTAAATCGTCGCGTACCACCAGCAAGTTCTTTGCAGCCTTTACACTTTTTACAAACGCGGGCGCTGCTTTGCCAGAGAGGTTCATAGACACTTCAGGAATGACGAGCGTCACCTTCTCCCCCGCAATTTCGCCCACCGACACGCTCGCATGTGCGAGTTTCTTTAGTTTAAAATCTGCAAACCCGTCCTCGTTTGCAAGAAGTTCAAGCGCCATACGCCCTGCGTTATGGCGGGTCTTTGCATACTCGGGGCCAGGATTGCCCAGTCCTATAATTACGTAAGCCATGTCTTGATTGTATCAGTCACTTCCTGGTCGCGCGTATAGAAGGTGTGATTGGCCTTTTTAATAACCACACTCGTGCCCTGAACAAATCCCTTTGCGAAGCGCTGTAGTGCAGTGGTTGTGCCTACAAAACTATCGGCCCCCGCAATTACCACAAGAACGGGCACAGTTATAAGCGCTGACTGCTTTCGAACGTCGTAGCGCATGAAATCTATAAGCCAGGTCCGCTTCAGTGGAAGTGATGCGCCTTCGGGACCGGGAGTTTTATGCTTATTGAAAATTAACCACCACAAACCGTACGGCAAAAATACTTTAGCGTAGAGCTGCCAGTTCACCGCAGGAGCTAAAAGCATCAGTCGGCTGACTTTTTCGGGATACATCCCCGCATATTCAGACGCGACCGTGGCCCCCAAGCTGTGTCCGGCAAGCAGCACTGAGTCTTCGTACCACCCCTCTTGTTGTGCATACACCAGCACGTCTTCCAGGTCTTCCAAATATCCGGTAGTGGTACTGCCTGCAAAATCTGCATCAGGAGCTTTTGCACCATCTGCCGCATCAAACGTTAGAGCGGTGTAGCCTGTGGCCACTGCGCCGTTTGCAACAGCCACAACTACGTACTGATCCTTCCATCCGCCCAGACCATGAAGCACAACCACCAAACCCTTGGAGGTGTCGGGCACACGAACCGTCGCGGGCATGCGTTTGCCGCGTCTATTTAAAATTACCAACTCGCGCGTTTCCATACGCGCATAGTACAGTACGCGCTCTATAGCTTCGCCATCGCCTCGGCAAACTCAGCCTCTGTTGCTACAGGACCCTCAAGTTCTTCACTCGGATTGTCTTGCCAATATTCAAGTGAAAGCATATTGCGACGAGTAAGACGCTCAGCCAAATCAAAGTCACCCTCCGCTACCGTGTCTACAAAGTAGGCCACACCGCCTGCGAAGATGTCCTCGGCTTCTTTTATCTCTCCGTCTTCACTATCGTGGATACACACAGGCCCGTACGACGTCTCAAACGCAATTTCGTCTGCGTGTTCGCCCACAAACGGCATGCCACAGGTTATGCAGGAATTCATATCTTTTAGTATATCAAGTTCCTAATACTGCTATCCAATAGTCCCTCTACTAAACAAACCCGGCACAATGCGAGTAAAGAAACTCGCGAAGTAGTCGGAATCCGACACACGAGCGACCACCACAGACTTCTCTGTGTCCGCACCCTTAGCCGTAGCAGCCACGGGGCGTATTACAATAAACTTTTGCTTCCAGGCCTTCTTGAAGTCAGCGATGCTGAGCTTCTTTCCTGCTCCTGCAGTGGCAGGGTCGTTGTAATACACGTGCGTCTTATCCATACCCACTATCACCACCAAGTGAGGAATGGGGTTGGTTGGCTCAAATTTGTAGTGCACCGACGCAATAACGGGGCCCGTCTTCAGCTGTGTGGTGAACGCACTAAACGCCGCACTCTGGGACGACCTCGTCATGTCGTATGCTTGCCCCTTCATGCCGTACTTGGTAGCGAGGTCAATTAATCCCTTATGCGTCCAGCCCGCACTTTGCAAATACGCGCCCGACTTGAGCGCTTGCGACAGCATCGTGTCTACAGAAATTTCTTTAGTGGAGTAGTAATCAACTACCATCGCGATGGACACAACCCCACACGCATTCTTCTTCCACTCTACTGCCGAAACGTCGGTGAATTGTGAGTAATACGGTACGTGAGCGACAGGAACTTCTACGGGAAGTGCTGGTATCATTCGCTGATTTTCCCACTGAAAAACAGCAGTGTCAATGACTTCGACTCATCACTACTCTTGCACAATCACTACCGTTCCAATGTCCGCCCACTCGTAGAGTTTCCTTGCTGCTTGCGGAGGAACGTTTACACATCCGTGCGACCACGGCTGTCCAAAACTATTGTGCCAGTACGCGCCATGTATCACCGCGCCATCATATGTGAAGTACAAATTCCATGGCACACCGGGCAGGTCGTACACCTGGCTGCTGACGCCAGGAAGTGGCCCCTGCATGTAGCGACTTGGGGTCTTTCTAAATACTTCAAAAGTGCCCGGTGGGGTCGGAGTGAGTTCTAGCCCTGTTGAAATCGGCTCACTCATAAACACCGTGTCGTTGTCGTACGCATACAGCATCTCCTCGGTGAGACTTATGTATATTTGCTTTTGCGTCGGCGGCGACCCTTTGTCCAAATCTATATCGCCCTCGTCGTATAAAAGCTCTACTGCGTCCGCGTACACATACCAATCACTCGTAACGCGCTCAGGGAAGCGGACGTGCTCGTCCATCAAAATTTTGTACCAATCCTGCCCGTCCACGGTCACCGTCCCCGCAACGCGAAGCACGACGCCCGTACGTAGGCGCTCCACCACACTCGCCTCCTTACTTGGAGCGGAGCGCATATTCACACAAGTGCCCTCGTACGCGTGATTACAGCCCTCTTTCACTTCCATGTAGGCGACCCCAGAAACAGGAACAAGCGCCACGGCCGTAGAGGACGCCTGCTCGCCAGGAAGCGCTGCAATTGGCTCGTTATTTGTCTTTGGACCAAGCAACCACACAGAAATAAGTGCAATTAAGACGACCACGAGCACTCCCGCTATGGCGTATGGAAGGCGATATTTTCCTACGTTATGCATGGGCGCAGTGTATGCGCATCTAGCAAATGCACAACCATACGGAATACCCACACGAAAACTTCCCCTCCACCTGAGCGAGTGTGTTTGGTCAGAAACGCTACATCGCAAGCAGCCACAGAACAGAGTTTGATTTGTATTTCTCTCTGGAGCGAGCAATGTTTTAAATAAAGGACTTCCCTCTTTTGCCTCTGGAGCGAGCTTGTGAAGAGAAATGCGCTAAACCCGAAGCAGTCAATACGATACCGAGTCTGCAAGAAAAATTATTTTAGCGAAGCGCTCGTAATTTTTCGCAGAAAGACGAGCATATCGTATGACGCTCTGAGGGCCGGGCTGCGCATTTTCTCAACAAGCGAGCGCGCCAGAAATTCTTATGAGCGCAAGTGAATTAGAATTTCAAGTACTCCTGGGGTGAAAATTTGACGTGCGAGTTGAGAAGAATACAATACAACTATCTTATGAAGTTCTTCGGTGGCGCAGTACGAGAAATTCTTACCTTCGTCGTACTGGCCGTGGTCATCGTCGTCCCGATTCGCTTCTTTATTGCGCAGCCGTTTGTTGTTGAAGGTGATTCAATGCATCCGACGTTTGAAGGAGGCGATTATTTGGTCGTAGATCAGCTCAGCTACCACTTGGGCGACCCAAAGCGAGGCGATGTGGTGATATTCCGCTACCCAGGAGACCCGTCAGTCTTCTATATTAAGCGCATCATTGGCCTTCCCGGAGAAACCGTGAATGTTGACCGCGGTCGCACGAGTATCACCAAGGCTGACGGAAGCACCGTTGTGCTGAAAGAAACGTATGTGATTGCAGAAGACGCTACCTACACCGTCACCACCAACCTCGGCGAGGACGAGTTCTTTGTGATGGGCGACAACCGCCCACGCAGCTCGGACTCTCGTGTGTGGGGCGCGCTTCCGCGTCACGACGTGGTGGGTCGCGCCTTTATTCGCCTTTTGCCTACTGCTCACGCAAGCATTCTTCCAGGCTCACTCAAAGAAGACACGATATGAGTACCCTCGTTCACAAACCAGACGACATCCTGAAGCGCGCGCACGCCATTGGCACCTACTACGGCTTTCGTCCCCTTGCAGCACTTGCACACGAGAAGCGTGGCCAGGGCACCAAAAGTCCGTATCCAGAATCGCTTGACGTTGACTCGCTTGATGCAGCCGCACGTGAAATGGCAGGCCTCCTAAAGCATGTGCGTGACGCGGGCCTTGACCCTAACGTGCGCGAGCCACTGTTTCTTTGGCACACTAACGCAGCACCAGGGCGCGCTGCACCAAAGCAGGTAATTGTGCAGTTCCATGTGCTTGGCGTTGAACACGCTATTGCGGACGCGGTACTCATTCGCGCAGTACGTGCGCTTATGCAGGACCTTACCAAGTCTGACCCGCTCCTTCGTCTAAACAGTATGGGCGACAAGGAGACGCGTTCTCGTTTTGCGCGCGAGCTCGGCACCTTCTTCCGCAAGCACGGCGCTACTTTGCCACCCGAGTGCATAGACTGCGCAAAGACTGATGTGTTCACGGCTGCTGAGAAACTCGCCTGCATGAAGAGTGAGTGCTCACTGCTTCCTTCTCCAACCGACCACCTCTCTGAAGCCAGCCGCAAACACTTTGAGTCAGTGCTTGAGTACCTAGAAACAACGGACACCCCGTACCAGCTGGCACCAGAACTTCTCTCTCGCGGAGCATCGTGGAGCGACACGTGTTTTGAACTCTCCAGTGATGGCGGGCATCGCGGTGTTGAGGTATGGGGCTCGCGCTATGGCGAGTTTACCAAGCACTTCTTCAAGTCAGCCGTGCCGTCAGTGGGCGCCGTCATGCGCTTCACCACTGAAACGCGCGAAGTAATCCCTGCAATAAAGGAAAAGACGTCTCCTCGCTTTGTGTTTGTGCACATTGGCGACGAAGCCAAGCGCGAAAGTATGAAGATGGCGGACGATTTGCGCCGAGCTCGTATTCCGCTCACCCAGTCCATTGGTATTGCTTCACTCACCGAACAAATGCGCTACGTGGACATGATGAATCCGCCGTACCTCCTTATTATGGGTCGCAAGGAAGCCCTCGAGCGCTCCGTCATTTTGCGCGAACGTTCCAGCTACACCGAGTCAGTGATTCCGCTCGACAGCCTCATTGAGCGATTGCGCGCTGTTGCATAAAGACCTCCACGTCGAGGTCTGTCTGCATTAAGAATTCAAATATCTGCGCAGAGCCGCGTCTTTTTGCGACATGGCATGTGACTGACTGTCGGCAGCACGACGTGCAGCGTTTGCTGCACGCGACGCGTCCTCGTCTCCTTCGCGGAAATACTTTGCGGCGCGTCCTATCAACTCAGTCAGATCCATGAAGCTTCGTGTCATGGCGCGAAGACTTGCTGAATCCTCCTTCATGGTTCCGCGAGCGCTCGATTTCATACTTCCAATCCCGCGCGCCACCTCTGCATATAGCTGCGCTACTTCTTGTGGAGATACGTCTCCTTTTGCACGAGAGAATTCATGGAGTTCCGTTGCACACGAGTTTAGGAACGAGTACAAACTTCGGTCCACAAACGGGTCGTACCCTTTGTTGCTTCTCCGATTAACTTCGCTCATAAGATCGGCAAGTGCTTCGGCAACTCGACCTGACTCCTTACGAATACCTACCGCTCGTTCAGATTTCTCAACTGAGCCATCGAATGCAATGAGTGCCTTCTCTACCTGGTCGCGCATTGCATCAAGCTGGGCACTATCGTGCCTGAATGCCGTCGGAACAACTTCTGACACTTCACCAGAGAGACCGAGGCGCGCTCTAGCTTCGGCGAGCTTGTCTCCATCCGCACTTATCACCTTCTTCATTTCTGCCTTCCGGTCCTCAATGTCTATGAGTATTCTCCGTAGTGCCTTTTCTTTATCCTCCGACTCTAGTGATTCGTCAGTGAGCGCACGCTGCAAGCTACGCTCGAGCGATTCTTGAGTACGGGAGCCTTTTGGTACTTCCTGGGGCTTCTCTTGTTCTGCAACTTCATTCTTCTCAACGGGAGCGCCTTCGGTCATTGCTCTCAGTATAATGCCTACCTACAGTCACAGCAGCGTTTATGCAGGTCAAGAATCATACTACTTGACAATTTGTGTACTTCGTGTATAGTGTATGCATATCAATGGCTCTTTGGGAGATTCAGCCATGTCAGTTAACGACACCAAAACGGTTCCGTTTCGCTGGGTGTGGGTCGTGCTGGCGCTCGCCTGCGCGCTCTACGGCGCTCTGCTGGGCTACGCCGCGTTCACCCTCGGCCGTATGCCAGAGAGCTTCGAAGAGAGGCTCCTCGTGAGCTCAAGCCTCTTCGGGCTCGCGAGCGCCTTCTTTCCTCTGGCGTTCGGCTTTCCTCGCCACCGCGACACGTTCCTTGGTCTCGGCACGATTCTGGCCGTGATCGGTCTTTCCGTTCAGCTGACGCAGCACCTATAGCTGCAGCAGCAGGCGCCGCCCCCTCCCCAGGGGCGGCGCTTTCTCTTTTCCTAGACACAAACCCACTATCTGTGCTATTCTCCACCGTATGAATAACGCCGTTCGCATTGAAGTAGTCCGTGGCAAGAACGAGAGTTCTGCCTCCCTCCTTCGTCGCTTTTCCCGCCGTGGCCAGGGTCTTGGCCTTGTTCGCGCGCTTCGCAAGATTCGCTATTACTCTCGCAACAAGAGCAAGAACGTGATGCACTCACGCGCTATGGTTCGCGGAGAGGTTATCAAGACCTACAACGAGCAGGTAAAGCTCGGCAAGATTGATCCGAACGCTCGCAAGGGCCGCGGAAAGAAGTAAAATAAAAAACCGCCCGAAAGGGCGGTTTTTTGTACGTTATACTTGTATTGATATGAGCACGCTTGATATTCGCAACATGACGCGGCAGACAACGGTGAAGTTTCCGTTTGCGGCAGCCCACAAGCATATCTTGCCCACCTGGGAAGTCTCCCTTGCCTTTGTAGGAACCGAGCGTGCCAAAGCAATGAACAAGCAACTTCGGAATAAGGACTACACCCCAAACGTACTCTCCTACCAAAGCGGCAACAAAAGTGGCGAGATAGTTATCTGCCCACTCGTTGCCAAGAAGCAAGCAAAAAAATACGACATGACATACACGCAATTCGTTGGATTTCTCTTTATCCACGGATTGCTTCATTTGAAGGGACAGCAACACGGAGCTACAATGGAGAAACAAGAACGCTTACTCTTGAAGCGCTTTACTAGCTAGTACTTTACGCGCTTACAATGGCCCGACGCATCGCAGCAGGAATTGACATCGGCACCCACCAGACGAAAGTCGTGGTAGTGGAAGAAGTGTCTACTCCTGAAGGTGCGACCCTTAAAATTTTGGGTACGGGTATTGCTCCTACGCGCGGCATGCGCCACGGCTACGTGGTTGATATAGAAGATGCTGCAGCATCAGTGCGCCAGGCACGCGAACAAGCAGAATCAATAGCTCACCTTCCTATTAAGAAAGGGTTCCTTGCCGTTGGCGGTATTTCACTGGACGAGGTGCGTGCCAGTGGCGAGACTGTTATATCGCGCGCTGACCAAGAGATTACGGAGCTTGATATTGAGAAGACCCTTGAAGGCGCGCGCGAAGCAGCGCGCCCAGGATTCCTGAACCGCACCGTGCTGCACGAGATTCCGGTGGAGTTTCGCGTGGACGGGCACCTCTCACTCGGCGCCCCCCTTGGCATGCGCGGCACCCGCCTCTCAGCGGACTATCTCTTTGTCACCTGTCTTACCCAGCATGTACAGACGCTCATTCGTGTTGCTGAAGCTGCTGACATTGAAGTAATTGACCGCATGGCGTCTCCTCTTGCAGGTTCCTACGTCACGCTTACTAAAGACCAAAAGATGAAGGGCTGTGTGCTGGCAAACATTGGCGCAGAAACTGTTTCCATAGTGGTGTACGACGAGGGCCTCCCTATTTCCGTAAAAGTGTTCCCGATTGGTTCTACCAACATCACCGACGACCTCGCACTTGGCTTTAAGGTTTCCCTTGAAGACGCAGAACGATTAAAGCTAGGCCACCTAGGCGGCGCCATGTATCCCAAGAAGAAGATTGAAGAGATTGTGACGGCGCGCTATCGCACCATGTTCGATTTAATTGATAAGCACCTGAAGGCACTTGGTAAGCGCGGCAGTTTGCCCGCCGGTATCATCATTTCTGGCGGTGCATCCGGCCAAGGCACCATTGTAGACATCGCCAAGGGAGCACTTGCTCTACCGTCTCGAGTGGCTGATGTGCGCATTACCGAGGACACCAAGATTAAAGACGCGACTTGGGCGGTGGCGTACGGTCTCTCGCTTTGGGGACTCACGGGCGACACGGAGACGCCCCACAAGGCTCGCGCTGGCGCATTCATTGAGTCTCTCGCCCGCTTCTTCCGCCAGTTCCTCCCATAACAGAGCGGAAAGTACAGCACGTTTCCACTCTCTGTCTAGATTTGCAAGCTGGGCTACCCTGGTATAGTTAATTGAACCTTTTATTTATAGGCCCACATCCCATTTAGTATGTCCAAGCGCATTGAACCAGAAGTCGAGACATTTGCTCGCATTCGCGTAGTTGGCTGTGGAGGCTCCGGCGGAAACGCAGTGAACCACATGGTTAACTCCAAAGTTAAGGGCGTAGAATTTATTGCGGTTAATACTGATGCTCAAGATTTGCATCGCTCACTTGCAAAGCGAAAGATTCACATAGGACGGAACCTCACCAAGGGCCTTGGTGCTGGAATGAATCCAGAGCTTGGAAAGCGTGCTGCAGAAGAGACGCGTCAAGAAATTCAGGAGGCACTTCAGGGTTCTGACATGGTATTCATCACCTGTGGACTCGGTGGTGGAACCGGAACAGGTGCTGCCCCTGTGGTTGCAAAGATTGCAAAGGAGGTTGGCGCACTCACGGTTGCCATTGTCACTCGCCCATTCACCTTTGAGGGACTTCAGCGCAAGGAAATTGCAGAGCGCGGCCTTGCTGAGCTGAAGCGCGAAGTAGACGCGTACATCGTTATTCCAAACGACAAGCTTCTTTCTATCGTAGAGGCACAGACAACCGCAAAGACCGCGTTTGCGCTCGCTGACGAGATTCTCCGCCAGGCGGTAGAGGGTGTCTCCGACATCATCACCACGCCTGGAGAAATCAACACTGACTTCAACGACATCAAGGCCATCATGGAGGGCGCAGGTCCTGCCCTTATGGGTATTGGGGTGGCTGAGGGCGACCGCAGGGCACAGGACGCAGCTGCGCAGGCGGTCAACTCTCCACTTCTGGACGTGTCTATCGCAGGCGCTCGCGGCGTACTCTTTGTCGTTGCTGGAAGTGATGATCTCGGTATCCTTGAAGTTCAAGAGGCTGCCAAGGTGGTATCAGATTCAGTCGACAAGGATGCGAAAGTTATCTTCGGTATCATGCGCGACGAAAAGCTCAAGAAGGGCCAAATCCGCATCATCGTTATTGCAACAGGATTCCCAGAGCAGGATGGAGGCGATGTGGCCGTCACAGCCAACGAGCGCTCACTCTTCTCTATGCCAGTTCCACAGAAGGAGGAAGTGCGTGGCAAGATTTTCAACGACAGCATGCCGCGTCGTGAGGAGCCAACCCCTGCCCCAGAGCCAGAACCAGCGCCTGAGGCCGCTCCAGCGCCAGCACCTGCCCCAACACCTATTCGCGAGATGCTTCGCCGTGAGGAGCCAATTGTGACGGCTCAGCCGCAGCGCCGCGAGGAGGGAGGAAAGACCATTACTCCGCCTGTCGTGGATGAGGAGGATGCTTGGGGAGCGATTCCTAATTTCTTGAAGCGTCACAAAAAGTAGTCACTCGCATTGCTAAAAGATTCGCAGCCCGGCGCTCAGGTGTCGGGTTTTGCGTTGTCGCCTCGTAGCGAAATCTCCCTAGAGCACTTCGTTAGTCGGGAGATTTCTTCTCGGCTCTGCACAAAACTCCTCTGCCTTCGGTTTAGCGAATCTTTTCCCAACGCTCGCTCCGAGAGAAAGAAAAACCTTGTATGAAAAGCAAGAACCCCGCGATGTTTCCAACGCGGGGTTCAAAGGAGCAGAGTATCAGGGATCTAGGTCCGAAACTCAATGTTCCAAGTTCAACTTGCGTGCACCAAGGCAGGTGTGTTTTCACCGAATTCACTGCCGTACCAACAGCCACGACTGCCCCACTTGCCGTCCTTATAGATGAGGCAGCGAACACACACAAAGTAGTTTGTGTTGCGATACACCGTACCCCAGAAGAAAACACGATTACCTTTCCATTCCTCTGGAATGAGGTGTGGATTGGCAAGCAGATAGTCGAGGACGTTGGCGTTGAATGGAACCTTCTTCGCCACATCCTTAATGAGCTTGTTACCATCGAGCACGCTGCCGTTCTTCTGACCGCTCGCGAGCCAAAGCTTGACCTTCGATGCGTCCCATTGGAATGAGCCGCCCTTTTGGTGTTCTTCGACTTTCCAGCCGTCGGGAACGAACGGGTCGACGTCGCAGTCGATGACGTGTTCCACCACGGTAATGGAAGAGTGACCGCGGAGGACATTGCGGACATCGGCGAGGACGTTGCCCTCGCAAAGTCGCTTGATGTCGTCGTTTGTGTAATTCGCGCGGCGGAATGCCAGCTTCAGTTCGTTGGCTTGGCCAACATCGAGCATCAAATCATTGCTCATCGTTGTTCTCCAGTATGCGACGATGTTCGTTAGAACTGTGTCGCGTGCCAGCGGGCTCTCTCGGGTGAGGGTTTGCCATAGCAGAGAATGGCCTACAATTAAGCCGCTTTCTGCTATGGCAAATGCAAGTTGAATATCAAAGAGCTTTTTTTATTATACTACATAATATTGCTATTTGTCAAACAATCAGTAGCACGCCAATACTTTTTAATCCCCCCAACTCCTTGAAGAAGATTTGGTATACTTCAAGCACTATGAACGATTTGATAATTATTGGGGGTGGGCCAGCAGGAATTGCAGCGGGAGTGTATGCCTCAAGGAAGCGCGTGAAGACGGTGCTCATAACCGAGGAAATTGGTGGCCAGTCCACCGTGTCTGACGGCATACAGAACTGGATAGGCACGGTGAATATTCCGGGAGCAGAACTCGCCAAGAACCTGCGTGAGCACCTGCTTGCGTACAAGGACGATGTACTCACGCTCGCTGAGGGTGAGAAGGTGGAGAAACTTGAGAAGATTGAGGGTGGGTTTCGAGCCACCACGACGAGTGGAAAGACTACAGACGCCAAGGCGGTACTCCTTGCGGCCGGCGCTGGCCGAAAGCAGCTCACCGTACCTGGTGCAAATATCTTTGAACACAAGGGTGTTACCTACTGTGCCAGCTGTGATGGACCAATGTTCTCGGGCCAGGATGTTGCGGTGGTGGGTGGAGGAAACGCAGGCGTCGAGACTGCTGCGCAGCTTTTAGCATATGCAAAGTCGGTGACCATTATTCACCGCAGGAGCGAATTTAAGGCGGACGCTATTACCGTGGAGAAAGTCCTCCAACATCCGAACCTGCGCGCCATGACTGACACCGAGCCGGTGGAAGTGCACGGTGAGAAATTTGTGACGGGCATGACCGTGAAGAACGTGAAGACTGGTGAGACAGAGCTCCTCCCTGTCACCGGTGTGTTCGTAGAAATTGGCGTGCTTCCAAACACGAGCTTTGCAAAGGACCTCGTACAGCTCGATGAAGTCGGGCGTGTCGTCACCGACCCAAGGACGCAGCGGACAAGTGTGGAAGGTGTATGGGCAGCTGGAGATTGTACCGACGAGCTATACCATCAGAACAACATCGCCGCAGGAGACGGCGTTAAGGCGCTCGAGGACATCTACCAGTGGCTCGCCCGAAATAGATAAGAAGAAACCCCCGGTGTTAGCCGGGGGTCGCCGCATTGCGGACTTGAAGGTGAACTAGATAGTGCGATTGGTCATCTGGTCGGTGATCTTCTTGGTCAGACCGTCGCCGAGAATGGCGCGCAGCAGACAGCTGCGGATTCCGCCTTTCCAGGTTTCGTGCGGGTTGCGAACGATGTCGCAGATGTCGCGCAGCAGATCGCCGTAGCCACGCGCCTTCGCGGCGAATTCCCGACTGGTGCCGAGGACTCGGTGGTACTCTTCGTGCAGGTTGCGATAGTCGGCGGCGGCGGCCTCCAGCATTTGCTGCTGAGTGACCCGCTCGCCTTCCCGTTTATGCGACAGGACGACCGCGCGAGCCAGTTGCCGGCGATTGATTTTGCCGTTGATGAACCGGAAGAAGGTCATAACGTCGACGAGGAGATACTCCACGCCGTCGGTCAACCTCACCGGCATCTTCGTGACGAAGATGCGGTTGGGGCGGTATTGGACCATAAACCCGAAGTCATCTCCCCCGAACCCGCCACTTTGGATGAACGGGTGGACCGGATCGTACTGATGCTCGTACTCCACGAACAGTTTGCCGTCCTTCCAGAAATACGGCTGGAAGTTGTAGTGGTCGCTGAGGGTGCTGCTCTTGAAGACCAGCAGACCGTTCGTTCCCTTCTTGGGAGCGAAGGCGAACTGCCGGTACGTGAGCCCCGTCGGCGGAAACATGCCTTCGAGGCACGTCGAACCGACGAATTCGCCAGCACTAATCAGGTCGAGGGTGGCGACACCATTCACAACGTTGACACCAGACATTTTCTGTAGACCTTTTCTCTAGCATCGCTAGGATAGCGGGAGCGGCCACATCGTGGCATCCCTTGGCCAGTTTGAATCCTCTCTAGCCCGATGAGGGGAAACATCGTTTCCACATATATAATACTATATTGTATATAAATTGTCAATACCATGAAGGGTTGCTGGGATACAGAGAAACCGCGCTCCAAGGGAGCGCGGTTTTTCTATACTGAACGGGTGGTGCTTACGCAGCCGCCTCGTCGCCAGTCTCCACAGTAGGAGCCTCGTCAGCCGGAGCCTCAGGTGCTGCTTCTACGTTCTCTCCCTCTGCAGGGATGATTGTTTCATCGTCCATCATAGTGTGTTGGAGAATGGCTTTGCGTCTGCCAGAAGCAGAAAGACAAAGCCATCCAATGCTTAGTTGGCTGGCAAATCGACCTTGTTTCCATTATACCAGACTAGGGCCTGCAAGCTACTAGCCATTCATGTCCCAAATCTTTGCCGCTACGTTTTGTGGAGAGCCTTCAAAGGGCAGGTGGTGATTGTCAAAGAATGGCATGCTATTACACTCCAAAATGCCACAACGCTCCGTCTCCTTCCAAGAACGTGAGATATCGCTAATGATGAAATCAATGCCTGCAATGGTAGCGCCTAGCACTCGCGATACCTCCTCAAACAGCGCGACGTTGTCAGGGTGGGTGTCAGGCGTCACATCGCGGGTAGTACCACCCACACTCCAGTTCACTTTTTGGTGCAGCGTCACCCGAAGGCCTTCTGTTGGCACACTCGTGCGCGTGAGGTTCTGCCAGGCAAGCTCCTGGTCCGCAGTCTCGTCCAGTTTGATATGGTGGAAGTACGGCCCCTGACGCTTGGGGTGTGTATTTGCTTCTTTTACGAGCTCCTCCACTGTATGCGTTCCGTCTCCATAGACATGCGGCTGATCACGGCGAAGCGCTGCCGCAAACTTCCCGTTTACGGTAGTGGCGCGATATACCGGCCCCACGAGCTCTTCCTCAATAACCGCGCGTGGCGCTACCTGCGTAGCAATCCGGAAGGCACGCACCAAATCTTCGTCCGTCATAACATGGAGCACCGTGTGGCGGGACGCGGAGCCTGAATATGGCTTTACGATAGCTGGCGGGGTGAGCGACCGCATAATCTTACGCGCTCCAGCGAGCGTACGCGCGGTCCCTCCTTTTGCTACCGGTAGCCCTAGCTTCGTAAACTCCTCCTTTAGGACGGCCTTGTTGTCCATCCACGCCACGCGCCCCGTATTGGATTGTGGAAGTGGTATGCCTTCAAAAGCGATACTTCGCCCACTCGGATAGGTGGCTATAAAAATATTGTTCGGTAGGCCCCCCATGCGAAACTCCTCAACACGGATTCCTCGCCTTAGCGCCTCTTCCCATATCATACGCGCCATCAATTGCGTGTCATTGTCAGGCTGTTGTATTCGCTTCGCGAGTGAAAGGCGCATGCCCACCTCTAGCATCTGGGGGGTAATGCGGCGGAGAACTCTGTTTACCCCAAGCGCAAACGCACTCGCAGGCTTTGCGCTGCCGCGAGGAGGTGAGCCAAATGCTGCTTCAAGAAGCTCTTCTATGACGATAGTTATATAGGTGACAGTGTGGAAGACGGACCCATCGCCACACTCTGGGCAGGGCTTCGGGGTTATATGATCGCGGATCATGGCATGAACCAGTATACCTACACAGCGCACCTTTGTGCACGGTGACCCTGTACGGTTTCCACTTCCTATTCCATACTCTCTCTATACCCATTGTATGAGTACAAGCACCCCACGTACACGATGCGTCTTTTGTGGTGACGCTCCGGTGAATCACCGACTCCACTATTTCAATACCGCTTCAAGTCTACTTCCCACCCTGTTGTTTCCGCCCAAGACAACTTCCCCAAAGCGCTTCTATCAAATCAACTACTCTCCACTTGTGAGGGCACTCTCTCGCTGGCTCTTGACACTTCTTGGGCTGGTGGGAGCGTTTCGTTTTAGTGACGAGCCAGGGCCTACCACAACGTCACGCTCAAAGAGTGTATGGAAAGAAGCAGAGAGGAGAGGTATTAAGATGCAGGAGCTTGTAATGTTTGGACTTCGTCGTGAAGAAATGCGCGCACTTCTTCCTTCAAAGCCAAACGCCACCCGCCTCACGTGGGAGTATTTCAACAGCATTCCCATTCCTCCTTGGAAGAACCAGCTTGGAAACAGCTGGATAGACGACAAAAGTACATTCAAGCGCATGTTTCAAAAACACAATCTGCCAATAGCCCGGGGAGCGTTTGTACGTTCATACAAAGAAGCCGAGCGTTTGTTTTCTGAAATTAATGGGCGCGTCATTACCAAGCCACGTGAGGGCTCACGCGCGCGCCATACCACGGTCGCCATCTCTACCGTGCACGAGCTTGAGGAGGGATTTTTTCGTGCCAAACAACTCTGTCCTTTTGTGATGGTGGAAGAGTTCATTGAAGGCACCCTTTACCGAGCCACCTGTGTAGACAAGAAGCTAATAGGTGTCGTGCAGTTTATAAAGCCCGCCACGGTAGCAGACGGTGTGCATACGGTAGAGCAACTAAGGGCGATTCATAACGAACATAAGAAGTTTCCGCATTTAACCGATGTACAGCCTGATGCGTGGTTTATAGATGCGATTACGCACCAAGGGTTTACACCAGAGACTGTTCTCCCAGAAGGAACACCGCTCCTTTTGTCCGAGCACTCGGAGCGACCGAACGGCGGATACTTCATAGATGTTACTGACGAGATCCCTGAAGCCACCCGAGCAACTATCGAGCGCGCCGCTACCGTGTGTGACGTAGAGGTAATTGGCTACGACATTATTTCAAAAGACCTAACCAATGCTGCACTACCCTTCACATTTATAGAGGGCAACACCCTACCCTATATTGAGCTACACGATATTCCGTTTGAGGGGACCCCAAGAAATGTGTCTGGCGCCGTATTTGATATGTGGTTCCCGAAGACCTAGCGTACAAAGAACACAAGAAGAAGCAACAACCAAAGCATAAATGCCACCAGTAAAAGGTAGGCGCCTATTACCCGAGGAAAGAGCTTTGCGAGCACGGCCAGATAGCGCACTTCGGCAATCTTGCTGGTAAACGGGTACCCAGCAGCATAGTAGGGCTGGTGCTTTGCTCGCCACTCGTCTACAAATCCAATAAGACGTGTTGAGTCACGCGAAAAGAGCTCCTTGAGTTTTTCGCTATGAGCGTCGTCAACCCACTCGCTTCCATTGAAATACTCAAGTGGTTGAAAATTGGTCTTATAGTTCATCCACGAGCCATACGTGACGCCGAAGTAGAGAAACGCTACTCCCGCCTTCTTAATGCGTTCTAGGAGCTCTATGTAGAGATAGATGCCAAGATGCGTGCGCGCGTAGGTGCGTGCATATGCTTGATGCCACACATGCACCATATCTTCGTGATGAGCCTCTAGTGAATACCCCAGCAATTCGCCCTTGGCGCGATACTCAACAATATGCGTCAAAAATGGCGAGGCAAATATAGCTCGAAGTCTCTCCTGCGACATGGCCTCTTTCCCAAACCGGAACACGAAGTAGGACAGGCAAAACTGAAACGCCCCTTCCAGGTCTGTGTACGCTTCTTTTGGCACCACGACTACTTCTATACCCCCCGGAATGACTTCTTCTACTTTCCGCTTCACTCTGTTGTGATAGTGTCGTATTTCAAACTCCCCCACACGCACACGCACTCCCCGTGCCATATACATAAGGTTGTCGCTCTGGTCACGCGCGACAATTGCCGGTAAGAAGCCGCGCTTATACATTTCTGAAATACGGTCTCCTTTTTCAAGTTCTCCGTATACCGAGTACCCAAAGGAATAAAAGGCTGGATGTGCGGTCAGCTCTGCGTAAAAGACTTTCATGCCGTTCCTTAAAGTATAAGCTATACTTTACCTATGAAATATATCCGTATTATCTCTCCTAAAAGGATGGTCCAGGACTTGCGCCATGAACGAGTCGGCACGTACGAGTTCTATGCGTACACCGCCATTTTTATACTCGGCACGTTCTTCTCGCTTCTGCTGGTCTTTGGCCCTTGGGAAGGTGCAGTATTGTATCGCTCTCCCATTCTTGAATTCTTTGACCGTGTACTCGGTGGAGTAGTGACGCTCGGTAGTATTGCCCTTGCCTACTACATAAACAAGAAAGGCGACAACAAGCGATTTTGGTATCGCTACGTGTCAATCATGATTCCTATCGGAATCATCCTTGGTGCGGCAGGCTTCGTATTTTTTGCCTTTGCCGCGATTATTGGATTTATTGATATTGAATATTACGCATACTCAGACCTATTCCTATTTATAGTTCTGTATATCGCCGCTCTTCTGATTATCTGGGAATCAATGAAGCGTGTCTCCACAAGGGCTGACATAGAGCGTCGCAACTTCTTGCAACGACTTCTCTTCTAGAGAGAGGATTGTCTACAAAAGCAGGTAGCCTGTGTAGAGAACATAGAGCACCAGGAACACTACGCCCTGCCAACGGTCAATATGACCACGCTTACCAAGAAAGAGTGCAAGAAACAGCAGGAGCGTTGCACCAACCATAACAAGCGCATCAACTACAAATGCTCCACGCACAGGTAGTGGCGCTATTGTCGCACTTGCGCCAAGCACAAAGAGGATATTAAAGATGTTCGAACCTACGACATTTCCTACAGCAATATCTATCTGCTTGCGCCAAGCAGCCATCGCAGAGGTCGCTAGTTCGGGTAGCGACGTACCCACCGCAACCACCGTGAGTCCTATCACGGCTTCGGATAGCCCCGCCAAGTTGGCAAGAATAACTGCCTGGTCAACCAAGATGCGTCCACCTACAACGAGCGCCGCAAGTCCGCCGATTGTGTAGAGCGTTGAGCGCAAAACACTCTGAGGTGCTTCTTCGGTCTCTTCAAGAGGAATCACCGAACGGTCCGCACGCACAAGTGCAACGATGTAAAAGAGAAAGATAGCGAACAGACCGATGAACGCCAGCCCATCCGTTCGTGTAATCACATTTGAAGCGCCACCATCAAGCAGTACATCACTTCCAAATACGAGTACCAAGACAGCAGCTAAAAGCGCGAATGGAATCTCCCACTTCACCGTGCTGGACTTGACCGAGAGACTCGTGATGATGGCGGACACACCGAGCACCAGCAGAATATTCACAATGTTTGAACCGACGACGTTCCCCACTGCAATGTCAGTTGCTCCGGAGAGAGCAGCGTAGAGACTCACCGTAAACTCAGGGAGCGAGGTACCAAACGCTACAACCGTAAGACCAATAACAAGTGCAGGAATACCAAAGCGCCTGGCAATTGAAGAGGCGCCCTTCACGAGCCAATCCGCACCCAAGACGAGCATCACAAGCCCTACGATGAGTAGGGCGATAACGATAAGAATTTGCATATACGAGCCAGTATACAAGACGGAACAGACAGGTGCGGACAGTTCCAGCTATTTTTAAGTGCGGAGCCGCACAAGGCGGCATTCAGTTGCGGAGAGGGGGAGATTCGAACTCCCGAGGAACTTTCATCCCTGCCGGTTTTCGAAACCGGTGCATTCGACCACTCTGCCACCTCTCC
Organism: uncultured bacterium; assembly: GCA_947085985.1. Classification (GTDB taxonomy): domain Bacteria; phylum Patescibacteriota; class Minisyncoccia; order Phycocordibacterales; family Phycocordibacteraceae; genus C7867-001. The sequence goes on from CAMTYL010000003.1 coordinate 338,909, forward strand.
AGGGCGTATTGTCCCGACATCCTAGCATTTTGGGGCATTAAAATGTAGGATGTGTCTACACAGACGGTCCCATCGTCTAACGGTTAGGACGCCCGCCTTTCACGCAGGAAATCGGGGTTCGATTCCCCGTGGGATCACACTGAGACAAAATTAGGGTTGCTATACATTGGCAACCCTAATTTTGTTTTCCGGCTGTCTCTTAGGTAATGCAGTGGCTGCACTTGAACCGTGACTAGTACTTAGTACAATGTACAAATGGGTTCTATTCTTCCAAGACGGATTGATCCTGCAAAGAAGTCCGAGGCATTTTCTCTTCGTCTTGCCGGTGCCAGTTATCGTGAAATCCAAAATAAGCTTGGCATTTCTTCCCGAGGCACCCTAAGCTATTGGTTCAAAGAACTCATACTTACTCCAGAAGCACAGCAGCGCCTGGAAAAACACTCGGCCAAGGCCGCCAGAGTAGGATTCACCCAGTTTAACAAGAATAGGTCGGCTCGAATTAAGGCAGAAGACTTGGAAGCATACCAAAGTGGAAAAGAGATTGTTGGCGTGTTAAGTCACCGCGAGCTCATGTTGATAGGCGCTGCACTTTACTGGGGTGAAGGAACTAAAAGCGGTGGTGTCAATAACACTCCTAGACTTGTTTTTACTAATTCGGACCCAAATATGATTGTAGTGTTTATGCACTTTGTGCGTAACGGATTAAACATACCTGAAGACAAAATTTCTGGTGAGCTGCACTTGTACGAAAATATAAATCCGAATACTGCCAAGATATATTGGTCGGAAATTACAGGAATTCCAACTAATCGTTTTTGGTTCACGAATCTTGTGAGTAGAGCTAGTCAGGGTAGACGACCCACCAATCGCCTACCCTACGGCACATTGGCAATCCGCATACCAGGACGATTGTACTTTGCAAGGATTCGGGGAATGATGGATGGTTTGTACGAAAGCTGTACGAATACGAGCCATTAGTGAGACTGTGTGAAATTGATATATTATTACTATGAACACTCCACGACCAGCTCCCGGTTATTACTATCACTACAAGCACGACCCGAGTGGACCTATCAATAACTACGCGTACGAGGTTATGGGTGTTGGGCACCATACTGAGGACGACTGTCGCCCTGAAGATCAGTATGTAGTGGTATACCGCCCACTGTACGAGGCGTTCGTGTACAAAAACGGAAAGATGTTTGATATTCGCCCGCTTTCAATGTTTATGGAAACGGTTGAGAAGGATGGTGTCGTACGCGAACGCTTTACACCCATTACTGATGCAGAAACTATCGCTGCGCTCCGAGCTATTGCATCGGAAATGTACGGCCTGTAATTATCCTTTCTGAAATCGTCTGTCGTGCGCGGCGTACCGTCGACGAAGCGCTCCCTCGTCTCCATACTCTACAAAATCTTTCTCGTGAGGGGCAGGCACATACCCACGCACCTCAAGATGCTCAATGGGACAAAAGTAGCTCTCGGTCTTCCCTGCAATAACTGATGCGTAGTGAAACCAACCGTTTACATAGCCGCAGTATCCGCACCACAACCGTTCAACAAGCGAAAGATACGGCAACTTTTCTCTGTCCATAATCCGAATGTACTGAGAGCGCTTCACGTACTTCATGCCATAGAGTGGAAAACAGACACGGTGATATATCTCCACGCATATATCTGCAAACACAATGGGGACTATCATTCCTAGAATGAACGGCGTGGAAACTGCGTGACGTAGAAACCTGAAGTGAAGCTTTTTCGTTGACATATCGTTTATAGTCACCCAAAAGTCTAATTATACCTAACGGACAGAACGACTCTCATCTGAAGAAACATCGATGATACTGTACGGATAAAACTAATTGACGATTATCTGTCAGCAGTATAATGTCCATAGCAGTACCGCGTACATTCCTCAAACAAAAAAGAACGGAACATTCCGATGAAGAAGCTTTTTGTTTCTGTGGCCATTGCCGCCACGATGTTCGCCGGCGCTTCTGCTCCGGTCGCCGTCGCCCAGACTGCTCCGACGGCGCAGCTCCAGAGTGTCCAGACAATATATGGCTACCGGTGCTGGACCTACGACACCGCTGGCTACTACTGGGCCGGATGGCACTCCAGCCTACCCCGAGCCAGGCAACTCGCGATGGCCGCCTGTCGGCAGAACCGGGGCTATGCGGCGGTGTGCTACCACGTCCAGGGGCCCTGCGAGAAGGGCTACTTCTAAGTTCCAGACAAGAGGCTCCGTCGGTTTTCCGACGGAGCCTCGGCTTTTATACTATTCCGAGCTCTTCGCGAGAGAGAGCCCCGTCACGAAGCACAAGAGGTGTCTCGCCCGTGTAGAGCACGATCGTAGAAGCAAGCACTCCTTCACGGGGACCGTCATCAACCACCAAATCAACGAGCTGCGACTCTGCCCCAAGCGACACAATGATGTCAATGGGAAGACTTTGCGTCGGTTCCCCTGCCTTGTTTGCGCTGGTGGCTGTGTACGGCGAGAAAAACTCTTGTCCAAGTGCGCGTACAAAGGGGTCGTTTGGAACACGCATAGCAACCGCTCCGTTGTATACCACCGCTTCTGGAAGGTGGTCCCGCGCGGGTACGACAAGGGTAAGCGCTCCTGGTAAGTGGGTGTGTGCGAACACCGCTTGTGGCTCCGCTAGCTTTCCGTGCTCATAGAGCGCGTGCACGTCGGGCACCACAATGGATACCGGCTTCTTTGGATCTCGTTCCTTAATTGCCCACAGGCGCTCTAGTGCGTCCTGGTTCTCGACGTCAGCCGCCAACCCATAGAGTGTGTCGGTGGGATAGAGCACAATGCCACCATGCGCGAGTGCTCGCGCAGCCTCTTTTGCTGCTTCCTCGTATCCCACGTCGCTCACGCGGACAAATCTCATATATTGAATCGTAGCGTGGGATGCGGTATTGTGCGAGTGTTCGCGCGGTTAGCTCAGTTGGTAGAGCGCGTCATTGACGTTGACGATGTCGGGGGTTCGAATCCCTCACCGCGCACAAACATAGACCCCGAAAGGGGTCTATTGTTTTGAGCGGTAGCCTGTCTGGGAGACAGGCGTGAGGGATTCGAAGACCTTGCGAGCATACTTTGGAAGAAACTGACAAAGTATCCGCAAGGTGTACTGATCCTGTAAGGATCGAAAGCGTAATCGCTTATCCCTCACCCAAAAAGTGCACAATCAGATTTTTTTAGCTCTTTAGTGCTAGCCTTTTATCTAGAGGAGGAATCGCCATGCGAGAATTCACTAATGTGGACCGGCTGGACATCGGCATCCACAGCAGCGGCTTACTGGTGCCAAGCATCTTCGGCGTACTGGTTGCCGCAGTTGTCCTATGGGTCGTCCTTAAGAACTTTGGACGGCGCGTATGAAACCGCCCCTACACGCCGCCCCGCGCATAACGCAACGGGCGGCGTCACCTTTTCCCTGTCTCGCGAAACAGCCCTAAACGCGCTACACTCGCCCTATATGGACCGCACTGTCATTCTCTATCATGGTTCTTGCCCAGACGGCTTTGGGTCAGCGTACGCTGCTTGGAAGCGCTTTGGCGAGACAGCAGAATACATTCCCCTTCATCGTGGCGACCCGCTTCCAGAAGGTCTTGAAGGCGACCATCTCTACTTCTTGGATTTTACCTACGAGCAGGCAGACATGGACCACTTTGTGGCCATCGCAAAGACCGTAACCGTGCTTGACCACCACAGTGGGGTGCAGGACGTTGTTGAGTCTATGCCTGCGTATATATACGACAACAACAAGTCAGGCGCTGGTATTTCATGGTCATACTTTAATCCGACACTTCCGTTCCCAAAGCTTCTGGAACACATTCAAGACGACGACTTGTTCCGCTTTGCACTTCCTGACACTAAAGCGGTGCTTTCCTACCTCACCGTGCATCCGTTCACGTTTGAGTCCTGGGACGAGCTTGCGCAGAAGCTTGAAGACGAAGCTTCTGCAGAATCATTCCTCACTACCGCTCACGCGTATGCGCAGTACACAACCCTGCTTGCGCAGTCAGCGGCGAACAAGGCGGTACGCATTAGCTTTGAGGGATACGAGGTGATGTTTGCAAATGCTCACCCAAGCAAAGTAATGAAGTCGCTCGTTGGTAATCTCCTTGCAAAGGAACACCCGCCATTTGCACTCGTAGCGTCTGCTCACCCAAAGGGTTTTGGTATCTCCATTCGTGGGAACGGCTCTGTGAACGTGGCAAAGCTTGCAGAGAAGTACGGAGGGAATGGCCACCACGATTCTGCAGGCTTCCTCGTTCCTGCAGAGCAACCGATGCCGTGGACACTTATTGAAGATGAAGATTCTAGCAATTGAGACTAGCTGCGACGAAACCGCGGTTGCCATTCTTGAATGTAGTGGCGACCAGCACGGCGCTACCTTTTCAGTACGCGGAAATGCGCTTATCTCGCAGATAGATTTACACCGAGAATACGGTGGCGTGTACCCAGCACTCGCTAAGCGCGAACATGCAAAGAATTTGGTTCCCCTTCTTGCAAGTGCACTAGAAGAAGCAGAGCTTCTTCACGAAGACACGCAGGTCATTCCCCACAACATTCACGAGGAGCTCGTCACTATTTTGTCGCGCGAGGGAGAGCTATTTGAAGCACTCCTTGCATTTCTAAGCTCCTGCGAGAAACCAGACATTGATGCTATTGCGGTGACCGCGGGCCCCGGCCTTGAACCCGCGCTATGGGTGGGAGTGAGTTTTGCAAAGGCACTTTCGCTAGCGTGGAGTCTGCCTATTGTTGCTACTAACCACATGGAGGGTCACATTCTCTCCTCACTTTTAACTACTGAGGATGGCGTGACGTATGAACTACCTAAGCCTAAGCTTCCTCTGTTGGCGCTCCTTATTTCTGGTGGACACACTGAGCTAGTACTCATGAAGGACTGGCTTTCGTATGAGCTTATTGGCCAGACACGCGACGACGCCGTTGGCGAAGCGTTTGATAAAGTTGCTCGCATGTTAGACCTGCCATATCCAGGGGGGCCTGAAGTCTCACGACTTGCAGAACAAAACAGAGAGGACGCTAGCACAAATCCCTTCACGCTACCGCGCCCCATGCTGCACGACCCGCACGCAGACTTTTCATTCTCTGGTCTTAAAACCGCAGTGCTCTACCTGACCAAGGGAAAGGAACTCGCTGATATACAAAAGCAACAGCTTGCGCATGAGTTTGAGAATGCGGTGGGAGACGTGCTCTATGCAAAGACCCTTCGCGCACTAGACGAGACGCAGGCAAAGACTATTGCTATTGGTGGCGGGGTCTCCGCAAACACGCATGTTCGCCGCGTGTTTACTGAGCGGCTCGCGCAGGATTTGCCGGATGTGCTCCTACGTATTCCTTCAGTAGCACTCACGGGTGACAATGCCATCATGATAGGTGTCGCGGGCTATTTCCGTGCGCTCCGGCAAGAATTCACCGCCGCCGAAGAGCTTGTTGCAAACGGCAACCAGACCCTCTCACCCGCAGCCTAGGAGCAAGCAAAAAAGCGCGTTTTTTGCTATATTTCCTATATATGATTGAGAAGTTCAAGAAGCCCTACGACCCCGCAGAGACCGAGGGACGCATATACGAGGCGTGGGAGAGGAGCGGCTACTTCAGCCCCGAAAATCTCCCCGAGGCGCTTACTTCAGAAAACGGGAAGCCCTTTACCATGGTGCTTCCTCCTCCAAACGCAAATGGCAGCCTCCATGTGGGGCACGCCCTGGGCAAGGCGCTTGCTGACGCCATGACGCGCGCAAAGCGTATGCAGGGATATAAAGCCCTCTGGATTCCTGGGGCTGACCATGCAGGATTTGAGACCCAAGTGGTATATGAGAAGAAGTTAGAGAAGGAGGGACGCTCTCGTTTCCAGATGGACCCAAAGGATCTCTACAACGAAATCCTGGCCTTCACCCTAGAAAACAAGAGCATGATGGAGAACCAGGTACGCGCACTTGGCGCTTCCTGTGACTGGACGCGCGAGAAGTTTACGCTCGACCCCGCTATCGTGCGTGAAGTACAGCAGACATTCATAAAGATGCACGAGGACGGCCTCGTGTACCGCGGCAAGCGCACCGTGAACTGGTGCCCTAAGCATCAAACGTCCCTCTCTGACGTAGAAACGGAGAGTGTCCCTGAGCAGACACCATTTTATACGTTCAAGTACGGACCATTTGAAATTGGCACCGTGCGTCCTGAAACTAAGTTTGGCGACAAGTACGTGGTGATGCATCCAGAGGACGCGCGGTACGCACAGTATGCACACGGTGACACCCTGGAGCTTGAATGGATTAACGGTCCCATCACCGCGACCATCATTAAGGACGAAGCAGTAGACATGGAGTTTGGCACCGGCGCTATGACTATTACTCCGTGGCACTCACAAATTGATTTTGAGATTGCCAAGCGCCACAACCTGGACGTAGAGCAGATTATTGATTGGCGCGGAAAGCTTCTTCCTATTGCAGGTGAGTTTGAAGGCATGAAGATTAGCGAGGCGCGCGAGAAGATTGCGCAGAAGCTTGCCGACAAAGGCCTTCTTGTTTCAACCGATACCGAATACAAGAACGTGGTGAAACGCTGCTACAAGTGCAACACCATGATTGAGCCTCAGATAAAGGACCAGTGGTTTGTGAAAATGGCACCACTCGCAAAGATGGCGCTCGACGCTGTGGACCGCAAAGAAGTACGCTTTGTTCCCGAGCACGAGGAGAAGGTATTCCGCTACTGGATGGAGAATGCCATGGACTGGAACATCTCCCGTCAGATTGTATGGGGTATTCCCATTCCTGCATGGACCAAGAACGGAGAGATACAGGTGGGTATAGAGTCGCCCGGAGAAGGATGGGAGGAAGACACCGACACCTTTGATACCTGGTTCTCTTCCGGACAGTGGCCTCTCCTTACTACCGGATACCCAGACGGTGCGGACTTTGCCGAGCACTACCCAACAGACGTGATGGAGACCGGGCGCGACCTCGTATTCAAGTGGATTCCGCGCATGGTTATTTTTGGACTCTATCTTGGAAAGAAAGTTCCCTTCCACACCGTGTATTTGCACGGCATGGTGAACGACGCTAACGGAAAGAAGATGAGCAAGTCAAAGGGGAACGTAATAAACCCGCTCGACCTCACCAGTAAGTACGGCACCGATGCGCTGCGCATGGCGCTTGTGGTTGGCAACACACCAGGCATGGACCTCGCCCTTCGCGAAGACAAGGTAAAGGGATACAAACACTTTGCCAATAAGCTTTGGAATATATCTCGATTCATTCTTGAGAGCGCTACTGACGCAGACCTTACCTGCGCTCTTACTGAGTCAGACCAGAAGCTACGCGCGCGGTTAGATGAAGTGCTTGTAGATGTTACGCGCGACATCAGTGACCACCGCCTCTATATGGCAGCGGAGAAGCTGTACCATTACGCGTGGCATGAGCTTGCTGACGTCATCATTGAGGAATCCAAGCCACTACTTGCTGGAGAGGACGTTGCAGTAGTTGCTTCTCGAAAGCGACTACTTGTATCCCTACTTACCGACACCGTCACGGCACTGCACCCATTCATGCCGTTTGTGACAGAGGAAATCTACCAGTCCCTCCCAACCAAGACGACCGACTTGCTGATGGTTGCTCCGTGGCCAGTCAAAGCCAGCTAATCACCATTTTTGCCACACTCGCGTGTGGCATAATAGAGACAAATGATCTCGTACAGTCTCGTTGGCTACGCCTTTCTGGGAGGACTGCTCCCTGCGTTTGTATGGCTATACTTTCTCCTTAAAGAAGACGAGCGTTGCCCAGAGCCGCGACCTCTCATTATTATTGCGTTTCTGTCGGGAGCGCTTGCCGTTGCCTTCGCTCTTCCTTTTGAACACCTTTCTAAAGTGCTTTTGCAGACGGACCTGGCGGTAATTATTACCTGGGCCACAATTGAGGAAGTTTTGAAGTATGCTCTCGTTTCGCTCACGGTGCTGTGGCGACGTGCAGTGGACGAGTCGTTGGATGTGGTGATCTATATGATTACCGCAGCACTCGGTTTTGCTGCGCTAGAAAATGTGCTGTTTTTCTTCCAGGCACTTTCAACCGTTGGACTCTGGGGTGCAGAGGGTGCTATTGCCACCGGCAACCTGCGCTTTGTGGGCTCCACACTCCTTCACATTATTGCGTCAGCTGCCATCGGGTTTGCGCTCGCGTTTGGCTTCCGTGCACGTCGTGCTGTTCGTGCCGCGTACGCTACTGCAGGACTTATCCTTGCGATTGCATTGCACGCTGCGTTTAATTTTCTTATCATAAGTGGAGACGGATCTCATACACTCTTCGCATTCTTTATTGTATGGATTGGTGCCGTTATCTTCTTCGCTGCATTTGAAGTTCTCAAATATTTCCGTTATAGAAACTTACCAAGAAATACCTGCTGATTATGAAAAAACGATCCTTTTTTGAACGCCTCTCCGCATCGTCTACGCACGATGATTTTGATGCGTTTGACGACGACTTCCCGATTCAACACCCGGGCATGCCGGCGCCTCAGACCCCAACGCGCTCTATTCCTATAACAAGCGCGCCAGCAACACCAGCCCCTCTCCAGCAAGAAGAAGAGGCACCTGAGGGTCAGCTTCCGGTGGACGTGTTCCAGACACCAAATGACATCATCATCAGGACGTTCATTGCAGGGGTGCGTCCGGACGAGATGAATGTTTCAATCAGTCGCGACATGGTGGTTATTGAAGGGTCACGTGAAGAGCGCGAGACTATCTCAGAGAGCGACTACTTTGCTCGCGAGCTTTTCTGGGGCCGCTTTGCAAAGACTATCCTCCTTCCTCAGGAAATTGATGTTGACGCCTGTACCGCAACTGCTAAGGACGGACTGTTGACGCTTACTATGCCGAAGCTTGATAAGGCTAGGCAGACTAAACTCAAAGTCAAAGCCGGTTAGGGGCTAGTGAGTCACTTCGTATAGCCAGGGAGGAGTGGTAGTTACTACAAGCGTAAAGGCAATCCTCCCAATCACTTGACCGCCCTTTGTTTCAACCGAGACACGCCACTTTCCTGCCTCTGTGGGCGTGTATGCGGAATAACCCCTGTACCCGCCAGGACGACCACCAGAAATGGGGAACTCAATCCGCGATTTGGTCACCCAGGACGAAGCATTTTGGTCATACCACTCCCATCGATGAATGACGGTGGTGCCGAACTTAACCGGTGCAGCTACTGAACTAAACGCGTAGAGCTGTGTGCTGCCGTTAGTATGCACCCTGCGAGGCGAAAGGAGCTCGTACCACGAGCGCTTCGGCTCACTCATAACCACGTAGCGGCCTTCTGTGCGTACAAGTGAGTGGTAGATGCCAGACTCAGGCATAGTAAGCGGAATAGGCGGCAGAGCCCCAGTAAAATACGCCACATTCACCAGTAAGAGTGTGCCGAGGGCCCCTGGCAACAGGAAACGCAAACTGCGCATAAGCTCCAGCTTATTAATACGACGCAGTACATACAGAAACAGACTAAACGCAAGAAGGCTTGCGATGGTGCTCATCAGGAACACGTCTGGCCCAAGCCGACCAAGGAGCAACGGAAGAGCGAAAATGAAGTAGCCGTAGAGTGCAAAGAACAGAAGTCCCAGTTGGAACGCCAAGTACTTATACTGTAATCGGAAGTATTCGTTGCCGATAAATGCCGCAGCGAGAAGCAGTAGAAATGGCCATGACGCAGAAAGCTCGGCACTCTTTGTGTAGAAAATCATAAACCCTGAGAGCATTCCTCCAATAGCATACTGCGCGGCTAGTGGAGCAATGATAGACAGTGCGCGCACTCCTGAATTGACATACACACGGGCGCGCGGCAATAGACTACTTGTAAACACCGCTACTGTTGCAAGCGCCAGGTATCCAGCGAATACGAGGCTTGCGTATGCTACCGAAAGTACGGTAAAGGTGAACAAGTCAGTGAGGAATCCAAAGACAAACGCAGTCGCGCCTAAGTGCCGTTCGTTCCGTGCAGCCCAGGCAAATACCCTAGATATAGCTGCCTTCATGGTGCTTGGGGGCGGGTTCGAACCGCCGACCCTTCCCTCTTCAGGGGAATGCTCTACCAACTGAGCTACCCAAGCGTTGAGGGCATCATACCACAGGCTTTTGTGGTTTTCACGCCCTAAAATCTATTGCACAGGATGTTTCGTGGAGAATTCGTCTATGGCCCTGTAAAAGTCCTCGGATGTGGGCAGACCGATTAGGCCAGGGTTTTCAGCCACCTTTTCCTTCACGTATGCAATAAGAGGCTGGAAGAATATGACCGGAAGCCCGAGAATGAGCGCCCAGAACAGAATCTTAAGCCAGAACATGATTCTATCCATGGTCTGCATGTGGTGCAGCATACGGTTATTCTCCTGCTCAAGTGCGAGCGTTTGCTCAACCATTTTGGTGAGACTGCCTGTCGCTGACACTGCCGAGCCCCCTGGCACGCCTGGCGCTCCAGGAATGCTTCCAAGCGGTGGTGGAGGCATGGCGTCAGACGCCATATCAGCCACAATAAGTGGCTCTTTCTTCTTAAAGAAGTCCATGTAAAAAGTATACCTTATTCTGTGCTCTCGCCAGGAGTCGGACCTGGATTTAAGGTTTAGGAAACCTCCGTTCTATCCATTGAACTACGAGAGCTGCTTATTTGGATAGTACTCTTTTACGGGCATCTTTTCCAACCCAAGCTATTGCCGTCTGAACGTGCAAGCGTTCCCGTATCCCAGAACGCACTCTCACCCTGCACATTCCATATGGGAGCTTTCCCTGCTTCCTTCCACGAATAACCTCCACAAAGACTATCGACTCTTGTGGAAGACTGGTGGTCTCAGACCAGTACTTACGAGCCTCCTGAATCGATACTCCTTCGTGAACCCTAAGAGACAGAGATAGTCGTGACTTAGTAATGCCTACAGCGTATAAGGAACTAATGAAAGCCTGAATCAGTAGCGGATCAGAATTGATAAGCCCAAAATCCTTCTTTGTACCTTCGCCCCAATACATTCCAATGAGCAGCATTCTTCTGTCCCTCTCGCTTAGTGCGCCTATTTCGCTCTCTACCTCCCTTGCAACATTCTTTCGCACTGCTATTGCGCGATCCTTTGCACCCCCTTGCTTTTCCCTAAGTCGCTGACGATACTCCACGGGCACCTCCACAGTTTGTACATACCGCTGCACAGTTGTCTTTGAAACGCCCACCAGTAGCGATATCTCTGGAATACTCTTACCCTTCATTCTTGCTCCTTGAATTTGCTTCTGCTGCGCCAAGGGTATTCTGTGCATGTGGATATTATACACGACTCACAGTAACGAAACGTTCTAACCAATAGAATACATGCATAAAACCCGCCAGTCGTTGACTGGCGGGTTTTATAAGATAGCAGACTAGGCAGCTGCAGCTTCTCCAAGACCGAGAAGGCTCTCAAAGCGCTTCTTATCAAATCCAATGATCATTTCCTCACCGATAAATACGACAGGCACGCCCATCTGACCGCTCTTTTCAATCATCTCCTGGCGCTTCTCAAGGTCAGAAGCAACGTTGTACTCAGTGTACGCAACGTTGTTCTGAGCAAAGAACTCCTTACTCATCTGACAAAAATGACACGTTGGGGTGCTGTAAATAGTGACTGTTTTTTCCATATGCGGGCAGTATACCACGCATGATTTTTGCAAAAGGGGGACAAGGCTATACTTAAGCCACATGTCGCAAGAGCTTAGGTATAGCATCGGTAAGGAGCAGCTTCCCAAAGCTCTGCGGTCGGTTGTAGTTCCGTTTGAACAGGACGAGGCACTTACATCCTTCTTAGCTGATTGTCAGGAACGCCCACATACCGCCCTGGATATGACTCGCCTCTTTTGCCTCTCATTGTGTACAGACCCCTATAACGCTCACGCGGTGCTCGGGCTGTATCCCATGCACCTCTTGAGTGCGCAGCAATGGGAGACCCTTGTACCAAAGCATCTTCACGGAGGCCGCCTTCTTGATATAGGCGCTGGTCAGGGATTCGTGACCGAACACGCTCGAGCGCTCTTTTCAGAAATTGTTGCTGTGGAAACTGCGCCCGCCATGGTGCGCCGACTGAAAGCACGAGGATTTAGTGCGCACTGTGCGGATATCACCGTACAGAGCGACCTTCTTCCGCGGGAATCATTTGATGTGGTATCCGTCTTGAACGTGCTTGATAGGTGCGTACGACCACGCACACTGCTTAACCACGCATGCCAGTTCCTCTCTCCTGGCGGAGTGCTCATCATTTCGGACCCCCTGCCACTTGAGCAACGAGTACGCGGCAATACCCGCGTACCAAAAGAGCAACTGGGCGCGCACTCTGGAACATGGGAGGAATGTCTTTCTGAATTCTATACAAATGTATTAGTTCCTGAATCACTTACTCCAGTGGCCGTGACGCGCACTCCCTATGTATACAAATCAACAGGCAAGCCAGGGTTTGAAGCGCTTGATGACTTCGTAATCGTCTGTAAAAAGGACACTGCTACCAAAATCCAGCCCAGTTAAAGGCACGTTTCCACCACGGCACATGCGGAGTAGTCGTTGCTTCCTTTGGAGGCACGACAATGATCACCTCTTCGCCCGGCTTCGCAACACCATAGGTCTGACGCAATGTTGCCTCCTTTCCTCGCTCGGTGGCAAGTTCAGCAATGTTTCCCTCTAGCACTCCTTTACGCTCTTCAAGTATTGCGAGTTCTGCGCGGGTGTCCTCTACCGCCTTCCGAGCTCGCTCCTCCTTGCGTGCAATGCCCCAAATGAGCCACAGCAGCCACAAAATGGCCACCACAAGGAGGGCAGTTATGAGGTACTCTCCGATGCGTTTCTTGCTTGGACGGCGGGGCATTTCCCTATTCTACCCCACAGGTATCTCTACGCTCACGCAAATAATATAAGGACCTTCAGAAAGTGCTGCGAACCAAGGTGCGGGAAGCGGATTTCTGTAGGCGTACTAGCAGTACGGTGAAAGAAATCGGCGGGACCCGCAACGCAGGAGCGTAGTAGTTTCTGGAGGTTCTTACCGCTCGCTATCCTGGACCATTTTCATGAATACTTCCTGCGGAATATCCATCTTCGCATGTGCCCCACGCCTCTTCTTTCCCTTCTTCTGCTTTTCCAAAAGCTTCATCTTTCGGGTGATGTCTCCTCCGTACAGGTACCCCGTCACGTCTTTGCGGAGTGCCGAGAGGCTGCGCGAAGCCAAAATACGACCGAGCGCATGCGCCTGAATCTTTAGTACAAACATCTGGCGTGGCAAAATGTCGTGCAGTTTTTCAACCATGCGCTCTCCTTCTTCCTCAACTCTGCGGCGCGACACCACACGAGCAAAAGCGGGCACCGGCTCCTCAGCCACATAAATCTCAAGCTTAACCACGTCAGCTGGACGCATGTCCAAAAATTCGTACGAGAGTGACGCGTAGCCAGAGGACACATTCTTCACCCGATCAAAGAATCCCCGCATAAGCTCACGCAGGGGCATCTCCGTTGCAAGCTCAATACGGCCGTCCAGGTGTGTCTGAGTGTCCATCACCGCGCCTTCATGGTCATGGAAGAGTTGCAACATGCCCGAGAGACTATCTGGCGGAGTGATAAGTATCACCTTCACCCACGGCTCTGAAATCGCTGCAATATCGCCAAAAGCAGGGAACTTAGAGGCTGTGTAAATAGTCTCGGTCGATCCCTTCTTGTCGGTCACTTCGTAGGCAATAGTTGGAATGGTCACAATGAGTTCCAAATCGAACTCACGCTTCAAGCGCTCAGTCACAATCTCTAGGTGAAGCATGCCGAGGAAGCCGCAGCGGAATCCGCGCCCAAGTACTCCAGAGGACTCCTCCTCAAAGGAAAGTGACGAGTCAGAAAGACGCAGACGTTCCAGCGCCTGACGCAGCTCGGTGAGCGTGTCCTGATTCTCTGGATACACTGACGCCCATACCACCGGACGTGGGAGCTCAAAACCAGACAACGCCTCTGCCCCCCTGCGGTCAGAAAGCACCGTGTCACCCACCGCAACCACACCCGCCTCCTTTACGCCGGTGACGATGTATCCAATCTCTCCTGCAGAAAGCGTATCAGTGACTACTTCGTCTGGCATAAAGATACCGGTTTCAAGCACGGTGAACTTCTGGTCTGCAGCAGCAAATCGCAATACATCTCCCTTTTTGAAACTGCCATCAAAGATACGCGCAAACACGGTAATACCGCGATGAGTGGAGTAAGAGAAATCAAAAATGAGTGCGCGCGCGTCTTGCCCGCTGCTTTCGCGCGGCGCTGGTACACGCTCTACAATCGCTTGAAGCAACACCTCAACACCTTCGCCCGTCTTCCCAGAGACCGCCAGAATGGTCTCTGGTTCGATATTCAAAAGCTCAGCAAGCTCAAGCGAAACTTCTTCAACGCGTGAAGCAGGGGAGTCAATCTTAGAGAGCACCGGAATGATGACACACCCCGCTTTCCTGGCCATACCAAGCGTGGTTAGCGTTTGGGCTTGAATTCCCTGCGTAGAATCAACAAGGAGAATAACTCCCTCAACCGCAGAAAGTGCGCGGGATACTTCGTATGCAAAATCAATGTGCCCTGGTGTATCAATCAAATTTAGGATGTATGCCTTCCCATCTGCTGCCGTAAACTTCATGCGCGCCGGCTGCATCTTAATAGTGATACCTCGCTCACGCTCAAGGTCCATCTTGTCTAAAACTTGGTCGCGCATCTTCCGAGCCTCAATAGTACCGGTGCGCTCCAAAAGCCGGTCAGCCAGTGTGGACTTACCGTGATCAATATGAGCGATGATGCTGAAATTTCGTATATCCATAAAAACGAAGAACGCGCCCTGCACCAGTATCTTCTAAGAACCTGCTGCGCCGTCTTCAAGTCTAGACCCAGCCGGCGGCAGCGCGCGCGTAGTGAGTCGCTTCAAGGAATCGCTCAAATCCTGGAATTCTTTGTTCCGAAGACTTACCAGTACCCCAATAGCAACCAATAGACCCACCATACCAGCTAGAAGGCCTTGCGTGAATACCGCCAAGGTCGTGGTGAGTGGCTCCACATTGCCCATAAAGGAAAGCACCCCGTAGGCTGCTGTACCGCCCAAAATTCCCGCTCCGAGCGCTTCAAAGAGTGGCCGTATGAGAGAACGCGCTATTCCCGGCGCAACCGTGCGAAGCGTGATAAGCGCAGCAGTCGCAACCAGTAGCTGGCCAATCGTCGCTCCAACGGCGATGAAGAGGATGCTTGAACCACTCACTCCGTCCACACGGAAGAGTGTCTCCATAAAGTACTGCAACTGCGGATAGTTTGTCGCAAGGGTTAGAAGCCCGACGGCCACGGCAACCGACACGCCTGCGTCAGCCAGCTGCATTAAGAGCGGGTTCCAGGAGCGCTGTGCTGCGTAGAACGCCCGAGCGCACAAGAGGATTATGCCCTGTGCTGCTAGTGCGACGATGAGGATTGCAAGAATAGCCGCGGTAAGGCGCGTATCGTCCCAGCCGAAGGCGCCGGTTCCAAGCACTATGCGCACAATATGCGCGCGAAGCACAATGGTGAGCACCATCACGATGACTGACCAAAAAATGATGTGTCGCGCCGCCGCACTAATTGTGTCTCTATAGGCCACGCTCTGTTTCTTGCGGTGATGTTCAGCAAGCACAGGAAACGCAGCGGTAGCGTAGGCAGCCCCAATGAGTGAGAGCGGCACAGCCTCAAGATTGCTCGCAAAGGTGAACACGGACACGCCGCCCTCACCCGTTCTTGCGGCGAGGATAGTGAGCGCAAGAGTCACCAGGGAGCCCATAGCAAGCGCCATCGAGCGCGGAAGTGAATCCTTCATCACCCCCCAAATAACCGCAGGGTTCGGGATGGTAGGTACCGGCAAGAGTCGCTCCTTAGTCAGAACAGGAATGTGGATGGCCAGATGAAGGAGGGCGCCAATCACCACACCCATACCAACACCCGAAAGTCCGTACACCGGATAGAGGAACAACGTTCCTCCAATAATTCCGAGGTTATACAGCACGGGAGAAAGCGCAAATATGAGGAACTTGCGCTTCACTTGCGTCACACTGGTGGCAATTCCCGAGAGACCCAGAATGATTGGCTGCAGTAGGAGTAATCGGGTGAGCAGCACGAACTCATCAGCGTTTTGGCCCGCCATCAAGCTTGGATACATGAGCGACAACAGTGTGGGCGCAGCAAACGCAAGAGCCGTGCAGATAAGTGCACCCACCACAAAGAGAAATGATGAGGTCTGCGAAATAAGTTTTCGCATCTCTATCGGGTCTCCACCTGAAAGACGCGGAATGAGCACGTATGCAGACACGAGTGATGCTACAAGGGCAAACACTAAGTCCGGCACACGGAAAGCGGCATAGTACAGGTCCAACATCTCTCCTGCTCCAAACTGGTGCGCGAACTGACGATCGCGAACGAGCGCGAGAAGTTGCGAGGCTAACGTAAGGAACGCAAGCAAGTACGCGGCCTGGTGCAGGCCGCGTACTGGCTGGGTGATGGTCTTGAGTAGTTTGCTGACCATCGTAGATTACTCACCTATAACTTCTACTGCCCGACGGTGGTTGCGGGGGCAGGCGCTTCACTTACTTTCTGTGGAATACCAAGAGCTCCGAGACGCGACTGCGGGAATGGATTCTTGCCTGCACGAAGCGTCGCCAAGTCACTTGCTACCGCCTCAGCATTCTCAGGCGAGATTGCCGCAACGGTCTCCAGTTCCTTAATTGCCTTTGCGTAGTCACCTGAGATTGCGTACATAACCCCAAGGAAGAAGCGCGCGTTTGCGTACTGAGGATTCAGCTCAACTGAGCGAGCGAGGGCAGCGATTGCGCCTGCATTGTCCCCATTAGCCGAGCGAAGAATTCCTACCTGGAAGATAACGGTTGGATCGTTTGGCGCAAAGTACGCTGCGGCCTCAGCTGCCTGAAGAGCCTCTTTTGCCTTACCAAGCTGCACCATGAGCTGTGAGAGCAGGAAGATTGCCTGAGTGTAGTCACGCTTCAAAGTGATGGTCTGAATGAGTACACCTTCTGCTGCAATCCCGTTGCCCTGTGCAATTTCAAGCTGCGCGAGCACGTAGAGCAGACTCGGATTGGTTGGGTTAAGTGCGATGGCACGATCGTACGCAGTTTTTGCGTTATCGTATGCTCCCTCAATCTTAAGCGGCACCACAATACCGTAGACGTTTCCAAGCATTACCCAGTTTTGGTAGTTGTTTGGATTCATCTTTGTTGCAGCCAGCGCGTCTTGGATTGCCTTTGAAAGAGCAGTCTGGAATCGCTGCTGTGCCTCTGACGCGCCAAGGGTATCGTCTGCCGCAATCTCTCGCATACGTGCGATGCCAATAGCAGCAGCTACTTGATACGCGCGGTCGGTCGGCGCAAACAGGATAGAGCGATTGATAGCAGCGTCTGCGCTCTCATACTTTCCTGCTGCAAGTGCAATGCTTGCCTCGTTGTACGCAACGCTTGCAAGGTAGCGCTCTATAACAACGTAGGTTGCAAGAATTGATGCGAGGAGCAAGAGGGTGAGCCCGAACACAATCACAAAGCCGACACGCGGACTGCGGGTGAAGATGATTCCCCATTCACGCGCCTGCTCACCATACCGCATCGTTGATATAAACAATCCGGCCAGAATGAAGCCAAGCACGAGTACTATCGGACCAGGCACCGCAAGGATTGCGAGTGCCACCACGTACATGAATCCAGTAAAGGACGCCATGCTCGCAAAACGAACAAATGGGTCTTTTGGCGAGCGCAAAAGAAGCATGCGTAGCCCCAAGAAGAGGAAGAGACCGAGGAATCCAATCCATGCGAGCGCCCCAACGACTCCCGTAGTCACAAATGAGGTAGGGATGTAGCCGACCCCCGTGCCGAAGTCAATGTTCCAGAACACGGTGTCGTTCAACGCACGGTCACGGAACTTAAGCCACTGAGAACCAAAGGTTCCAGGACCTGAACCAAACACCGGAGACGATGCGTAGGTGTGACTACCCACATCAAAGGTGGACGTCCATGATGGGCGAACATCAATCACATTTGCGCCAAAGGCGTTTACTACGGCGTTTCCGATTGTAGATCCACCAATAAGGAAGAAGAGGCCGATTGCAAGGGTGACGAGCGGGGCCACCAAAGAACGCGAATGACCCTCTCCAACTTCCTGCTCATTCTCTGCGAGCATAAGAGCAACTCCGTCAAGATCGGAGTCGTCGCCAGGAGCACGGTTCTTCATAATTGCCTCAATAAAGAGACCGAACGCAACTAGAACAACAAGTGCCCAGACAATCGTGGAGTTAACCACTGCTAGTGCTAGGAGTCCTAGGCCGCCACAGATATAGAGAGCCAGGCGTACACGCGGAGCGAGCTTAAGGAAGCGAAGGGCAAGAAGCGCAACCGTGATAGCAAGACCCACCACCATACCAAGGTCTGAGAAAGAGCCCACGATATTTGTCGTAGCCGATACCTTTGTTGGCGCGATGCGGCTCACTATGAACACGACTGCCTGCACCACTACTACGGCGCCGAGCAAAATACCTCCTACTTTGAAAGCGAGCTTCAAGCTCGGTACTCTACGGAAGGAGAGCGCCGTGAGCGTTGCTAGGGCCGTAAGAATAAGCACGAATCCTAGCGTGTCAATTTCTATATCGGTACCGAAGAATCCAGCACTCAGTCCAACACCAGAGAAGAGAGCCGAGAGAAGATACGCAAGAGGTATGAGCCAGAGTGCCCCAAGAAGCGGAAGCGGCGGCACAATCGCATTTCCACGAGTAAGGCGCGCGAGAATGTAGAGCACAAGCGTCACCAGAGTTCCGATTGCGAGAATGGAAACTTTGGTAAATACAAACGGAATGTTTGCCGCTGGTATAAAGGCGACGCTAGCGAGCACAACACTGCCGAGCACGGCAATAGTTGTCGCTATATCAAAAGAAAAACGGCGAGGACGGGGTACGCTCGCATGCACACTACCGGCTGGTTGGATATCTTGCTGCATATAATCTTTTTACAATGGCCCTAATAATCTTAGTAAGTATAGCTTATTCCGCGGGGTAAACCCCGCAAATCGTGGGGAAAAGCGAAATCCGCCCGATAAGAGGCGGATTTCGCATGTTTTTGGACTGGCTCGATAAGCCGAATTCTGTCCCAGCTCCACTTTTGCATTGCTGCTAAAGTGGGGCTGGGGACGATCATTTATCTGGGACTACTGTTACCAGCAGCCTCGAGCGGCACCCATGAACCCAAGAGTTCAAGTACGGCCTTGCACAGAGGTAAGGATTTAGCCGTTTCATTCTCTGTGTCGCCACAAAGATTCATCTCAAAGAGATGTCCTTTGCTTTCGCTCCGGACGTCACTGTTCGCACCTCGCGCATCACTGCGGACGGGCGTTACCCGCTACCTTGCTGATCAGTGCTTTCGCACTGCCTGAGTTCGGACTTTCCTCTATGTCGCCTCCGAAGAAGGGCACAGCGATCGTCTGAGCCAGTCCGTATGGATTATACCACGCTATCTTAGTTCCGCCAGTTATCGGGGAGTGCAATCTTGTCACCTACCTTGTACCCGCGCGCACGTGACTCCCCTGCACGCATTTCAAGCACGAGGCGCACAGGCTCTGGTGCTTCAAACGTGGTGCCCGGATATGTTTCTGACACTACCGATTCCTCAATCCCTACAATAGTGCCGTTATCAGACAGCCACACAATATCAATGGGCACAAGCATGTCTTTCATCCAAAATGAGTATGTGTCCGCTTTTGGAAATACAAAGAGCATGCCGTACCCTTGCGGAACACTCGTGCGTCCAGAGAGTCCCCGCGACCACTCTTCAGGTGTTCTCACTATTTCAAAGGTAAGAGGGGCTTCTACATCTACCGCGACCACCGGCGCGTGCACATTCTTTGTGGTCAGAACAAACGAGACAGCAAGTACAATAAACGCAACAACAGATACGATGGCGAAACTTCGGTAGTCCTTCATATGCACCTTAGTGTAGCGCATCAAAAAACAAGAAACCCCGCACAGGGGCGGGGTGTTCTTCTCTTTCTTCAATACTTGAACTGAATTATTTACGGCCTAGTTGTAAAAAGTGTCGGTCCGAAGACCGAAATAAGCCGTAAACAGCTCACTTCAAATATAGATATATATTATCACCTCCACCCAAATCTGTCAAGTGCGGAGGCGGAAAGACCGCGAGTACACCCCAAGGGCATTTCCAATTTCTAATTGCTTCGCTCAAGAAATCTAGGGCCGCTTTTCGAACCTTACAGGTTCTGTACACCTTGTGGGCAGTTTGTTCGCATAAGAATGCTCCATCCTGCACTCACAAGGTCTTCGAATCTCTCCCGCACAGCTCCCAGCTGTGCTCGCCTCAGCAAATTAAAAACCGCCCTGCGGCGGATTTAATTTGCGGAGGCGGAGAGATTCGAACTCTCGGTACCTTTCGGCACGCCACCTTTCCAAGATGGTGCACTAGACCGCTATGCGACGCCTCCCTTGTGTTGCTGTTATAACACATCCTACACACCTGTGCCGAGAAGTGCTTGCACACGCTTCTCTACGGGTGGGTGGGTTGCGAAGAGACCATTCACAAAGTTCATGGCGCTCTTTCCGTACGGGTTTGCAATAAAGAGGTGCGCGGTCGCGTGACTGGTGCGCTGCATCGGTGCGTCGTATCCACTAATCTTCTGAAGTGCTCGAGCCAGACCCTCTGGGTAGCGGGTAAGGAGCGCACCAGACGCGTCTGCAAGGAACTCCCTACGGCGGCTAATAGCCAGCTGTATAAGTTGTGCTGCAATCGGCGCCAGAATAATTCCAACAATTGCCAGAATCATAAATAGCCCACCACGATTGCTGTCGCGGTCACCCCCAGAGAACGACATGCGTAGGAACATGTCAGCAAGAATTGCGAGGAATCCTGCGAGCACCACGGCAACCGTCATTACGAGCATGTCGCGGTTTTGAATGTGCGAGAGCTCGTGTGCAATTACCCCTTCAAGCTCTTGCCTATCAAGCATGGCCAAAAGACCGGTGGTGGCAGCGACAACCGCGTGCTTCTCATCGCGCCCCGTGGCAAACGCGTTTGGCGCAGGGTCCTCAATTACGTAGAGCTTTGGCATAGGAAGTCCTGCGGCAATAGCCATGTTCTCCGTGACCGTGTAGAGGTCAAAATGCTCTTCACGAGTAGCGGGCTTTGCGCCCGTCATAGACAGCACCTGCTTGTCACTAAACCAAAAGGCCCATACGTTCATAACCACCGCAATACCCATTGCAATGTAGAGCAGACTTGGCGATTGGTAGTACCAGGAAACCCCGTATCCAATAGCAAGCACGATAGCGAGGAACATCGCCATAAGGAACGCGGTGCGCCATGCGTTTTGTGAGCGCTGCTGGTAGAGGGTTGTTGCCATAGGTAGGTATATGTAAGGACGCCTGGGAAAGCGACCTATTACGTTAGAAGGATACGGCTACTGGCTCCTTTGCCGCCTGGTCTGCCTCGGAGAGCTCAAACAGATCCATCTGCACGAACTTGAACATGCCAGCAATGATATTCCCCGGGAATGACTCAATCGCCGTGTTAAGTGCCATAACGGTCTGGTTGTAGAAACGGCGAGACGCCTGAATCTTGTCCTCGGTGTCAGCAAGCTCCTTCTGAAGCTGGAGGAAGTTCTGGTTTGCCTTTAGGTCTGGGTACGCCTCTGCAATGGCAAAGATGGACTTAAGTGCGCCCGTGAGCATGTTTTCTGCTTCTGCGTGCTGTGCTGGTGTAGCAGTGGCGCCAACGCCCATAGCCGCAGCGCGCGCGTTTGATACGTTCTCAAACGCCGCAGCCTCGTGTGCTGCGTATCCCTTCACCGTGTTGATGAGGTTTGGGATAAGGTCATAGCGACGCTTAAGCTGCACATCAATGTCAGACCAGGCCTCCTTTGCCTGATTACGCTTTGCAATAAAGCCGTTGTAGGCAAGAGCAACAGCAACCCCGATTACGGCGAGTACGCCAAGAACAGTGTATAAGGTAGTCATATATCTATATTGTATAAGTTGCTGGTCTATTGTCAAAAATAGTGATATGCGAAAACACCCCGGACCAGAATGGTCCGGGGTGTTTCGTTTTCTTTTCTGGAACAGGGAAGTTGGGCTAGAAATCCATTCCGCCCATGCCCCCGCTCATGTCACCCGCTCCAGACTTAGGCTCTGGAATATCAGCGACGGCTGCCTCTGTGGTGATAAAGATAGCCGCTGCAGACACGGCGTTCTCAAGCGCGCTGCGCGTCACCTTAACAGGATCAATAATTCCCGCCTCCGCCATGTCTGGAACTTCCACACCAATGGCAGCGTCATACCCCGCGAATCCCTTTGCATTTTGTACGCGCTCAACAATGGCAGACCCGTCGTCCTTTCCAGCATTAGCAAGAATCTGACGAAGCGGTGCTTCTAGTGCACGGCCCACAATGGCAAAGCCGGTCTCCTCGTCTTTGGAATCAAACTCCCAATCCTCAACACGGAGAAGGCGAGACACCTTTGCAAGCGCCGTACCGCCACCAGGCACGATACCTTCCTCAATAGACGCCTTTGTTGCCTTCACCGCGTCATCAATCTTGTCCTTCAAATACTTCATCTCGGTCTCGGTAGCAGCACCAACACGGATGACCGCAACACCGCCAGAGAGCTTTGCGATGCGCTCCTCAAACTTTTCAATGTCGAACTTGCTCGTGCTCTGCTCCTTTAGTGTGTTCAGCTGCTGCACGCGTGCCTCTATATCAGTCTTACTTCCCTTACCACCCACAAACACGGTTGAGTCTTTACCTGCTACCACACGTGATGCCTTTCCGAGCACCGAAAGCTCAGCATTCTCAAACGTCATGCCAAGGTCGCTTGATACCACCGTTGCGCCAACAACTGCTGCGATGTCTGCGAGCATTTCCTTCTTGCGGTCGCCAAATCCTGGCGCCTTTACCGCAAGCACGTTAAAGGTGCCGCGCAGCTTGTTCAGAATGAATGTTGCAAGTGCGTCCCCTTCAATGTCGTCCGCAATGATGACAAGCTCTTTCTTTCCTGACTGCGCAATCTTTTCTAGGAAGGGAAGTATGTCCTGCACCGTGGAGATCTTGCGGTCAGTGACGAGAATCTGCGCATCGCGCATCTCTGCCTCCATACGCTCAGGATTGGTGACGAGGTATGGGGAAGCGTACCCCTTATCGATTTGGAGTCCCTCTACTACTTCGTAGGAGAGCTCAGTCCCCTGTGACTCCTCTACCGTCACCACACCGTTCTTGCCCACCTTCTCAACCGTCTCAGCGATAATGCGCCCCAATTCTGGGCTCTCGGCAGCAATGGTAGCCACCTGTTCAATATCCTTGCGGCCATCCACCGGGCGTGCCATTTTCTTCAGCTCCTTTACGGCAGCATCGCGCGCCTGTTCCATGCCGCTTCGTATCATCATGGCGTTGGCACCGCGTGAAAGGGATGTGAGACCCTCGTTTACCATCGCCTCAAGAAGCGTGACAGCCGTGGTGGTACCGTCTCCAGCCACGTCGTTGGCTTTGTTAGCCACCTCTTTCACAATTTCTGCGCCCATGTTTTCAAACTTGTCCTTGAAGGAGATTTCCTTTGCGATGGACACGCCGTCGTTAGTGATGCGCGGGCCACCATAGCTTTTTTCAAGCACGACATTGCGACCACGCGGTCCAAGCGTCACCTTTACCGCACGAGCCGACTTGGTAAGCCCTTCGTGCATTGCCTTGCGTGCTTCTTCACCAAATAGAATTTGTTTTGCCACAGTAGTAGATGTTAGGGGAGTAAAAGGGAAGTAACCTACGTAATTTTTGCGAGCACCTGTGACTCGGGGAGAATGAAGTACTCCTTGCCATCAATCTTTACTTCGTCGTAGCCATACTTAGAGAACAGCACGACATCACCAACAACAAGCGACATGGGGAGGAGGTCGCCGTCGTCGTAGCGTCCAGGACCAACCGCTACCACGGTCCCCCGCTCAGGTTTATCTCGGTTCGCCGAGTCGGGAATCAAAATGCCAGAGGGCGTGGCCTCGTCTTTAGGGAATGGGGCGACCACCACACGGTCGTTAAGTGGAGAAAGTCCGATTGATTCTGTCTTTGCCATAAGTAAAAGTGCTCTTAAGAAGTTACTAAGTAAGAAAGCTTATGATACAGCGTTATGCGATCGTGCGCCCGTGGGTCCCCTTTCGGCCTGCGAAAAGTTATCCACAGGTCGCACCGTGCCGATATATTACAAAACACCCCCATTTTGCGTCAACACTTCCACCATTACCTTCCTAACCTCTCGCAAGGTAATGGACGAATTTTGAGCGTACGGAGCGCGCCAGAAGCTCTTGAGCGAAGCGATTAGAGATTCAAGTACTCTCTGGGGTGCGACGGCGCGAGTAAGAGCAAATTTTTAGCAAAAAATTATGCGGCTCAAAATTTGTCCATTACCTTGCCCACCCTCCACTCTCGTGCTACCCTACGGGCACAGATGGAAACGCTAAAGGCAGCCCTGCCATACATTGAGATTACGCTTTCCCTACTCCTTATCGTCGGTATCGTGCTTCAGCAGCGCGGTGCCAACCTAGGAGGGGCCTTCGGTGGCGATAACTTCGCCTCCACTTTCTACAAGCGCCGTGGCGCCGAGAAGTTCCTATTCCTTGCAACGATTGTTGTGGCGATTCTCTTTGTGCTTTCGGCTGTCGCAGGCTTCCTGCTCTAAGGCGCGGCCATTGGCCGCCCCACCCTTTTCATTCATGAATGTATCGCGTTTCTTACGCTTTCTTACTCCACTTATGACTTCAGGCATGCGACCGTTTGTTCGGTTGCATGGGTATGTTCGTTCCCTTCCTCCGGGAGACCGCTTTATCGCAAGTGTGCTGGCGCTACTTGTGCTTGTGGCAAGTGTACTGGCGTTGTTCTCACTTGTGCGTTCACAGCTTGTAGAGGTTCCTGCTCATGGAGGAGTGCTTACTGAGGGCATCCTTGGTTCTCCACGATTCGTGAATCCCCTGCTAGCCCTCAGTGATGCCGATCGCGACGTAACCGCGCTCACTTTTGCTGGGCTTATGGGAATCGGGAAAGATGGTGCGCTCGTGCCTGTGTTAGCTAGTGGCTACACGGTATCTGATGACGGGCTTGTATATACCTTCACGCTCAGAGATACCGCTAAATTCTCAGACGGTACTTCAGTGACTGCAGAAGACGTGGCCTTTACGGTGCAGAAGGCGCAGGACCCCGCCCTAAAGAGCCCAGAGTACTCAAACTGGGTAAGTATTCGTGCAGAAGTGATAGATGCGCGCACCGTGCAGTTCACACTGCCTAAACCATACGCACCATTTCTTGCCGAAACAACACTTGGCGTCCTGCCGTCTAGGCTGTGGCGCAACGTGCCAAACGATCAATTCCCCTTCTCCCCTCTCATGCAGCGCCCTGTGGGTGCCGGCCCATTCAAGGTGGTGAAAGTGGTGACTGACAGTAAGGGAGCAGTATCTGAGTACGACCTTTCAGCTCACAAGGGCTTTGCACTTGGTCGCCCCTATTTGAACGAAATCCGCGTTCGCTTCTTTCAGACCACAACACTGCTCCAAGGTGCATACCGCAGCGGGCGTATTGATAGTGCGTATGGCATAGATGCTCCAGGTGCTCTACGTGCGCCCTATTCCCGAGTATTTGGTATTTTCTTTAACAAAAAGGAAGAGCCTGCATTTGCTCGCCTTGAAGTGCGCAAGGCTCTTTCCATTGCGATAAATCGCGACCACATCGTACAAAACTTGCTTGGCGGGTACGCTACCGCGCTCATTGGTCCGGTGTCTTCTGGTAACGGTGTAGTGCCTCCGACCCTCCCTCCTGTTGAGACACGTACAGAAGACGCAAAGGCCCTACTCACGTCGGGCGGATGGAAGTATGACGAGGAGTCCGCAGTCTGGAGAAATGAAAAAGAGAAACTGTCACTTGCTGCTATTACTATTCGCACATCAAACGTGCCTGAGCTTAAGCTTGTAGCCGAAGCAGTTCAAAGTGACTGGCAAGCCCTTGGAGTTCCCACACAGTTAGAGCTATACGAGCCAGGCGACCTAACAAAGGATGTTATCCGTCCTCGTGCCTATGCTGCACTGCTCTTTGGTATGGTGGTGGGTCGCGAGCAGGACTTGTACGCGTTTTGGGACTCCAAGGAGCAAGCTAACCCTGGCCTCAATATCGCGTCCTACGCCAACAGCTCGGTAGATATCCTCCTAGAGCGCGCACGTTCAACCAGCGACCAGGCAAAGAGTATCGGGTACTTGCAGAGCGCAAGCGACAAGATTGCGTCTGACTACCCCGCGGCCTTTACGCATGCCCCTGACTTCCTGTATGCTGTACCTAAGACCCTATACGGCGTCATGCTTCCGCAGATTGCCGCACCTGCAGACCGATTCGCGACCGTAGCAACCTGGTACAAGGAGCGTGCGTACGTCTGGCCGTTTCTCGTGCAAAGTCATTAGCCTTTGGCTCATGTGTCCCTGCCCTACGTGGAGCAAGGATTCCGGGGCTAGCGTCTAGTGACTCATGCAGAGCCATTACAAATGAACATATTTAGCAACTAACACTAAGACACTATGTCATCAGCACCAGCGCCTGCTCCTGCGCCAGGATTCCGAAAAGAGGAATCCTCGCAGGCAGCGGCACCCACCACCCCAAGCGGTAGCAACGGCAGGCCTCGCGGCACTCGCGGCGGTCGCGGACGCGGCGGTCAGGGACGCGCAGGCGACCGTGGACCGCGTAGCAGCGGCGGACGCCCTATGCGCAGCGGAGGCGGTCGTCCGCAAGGAGGACAAGGCGCCCAAAAGAGCGACAAGAACAAGCCCGATTACCTTCCGGCACCGTGTGACGAGAAGACCGTGCGTATTGTGCCGCTTGGCGGCGTGGAGGAAGTAGGCCGCAACATGTTTGCGATTGAGACCAAGGACGACATCTTTGTATGTGATGCCGGGTTCCAGTTCGTACCAGGAGGAACTAATCCTGGTGTGGACTACATCCTTCCCAACACTCGCTACCTAGAAGCAAATCAGGACCGCGTACGCGCCGTCTTTATTACCCACGGCCACCTAGACCACATTGGCGGCATTCCCTTTCTGATGGGCCGTTTTGGCAATCCGCCTATCTACACGCAGAACCTTACGTCAGTAATGATTCTGAAGCGTCAGGAGGAGTACCCAGACATGCCCGCACTTGATGTGCGTGTGGTAGAGCCAGGCTCCACCGTCACCGTAGGCAGCTCTCGCGTTAAGTTCTTCCCCGTCACCCACTCTATTCCAGACTCTATGGGTCTCTCGGTAGAGACTCCCTGGGGCAACGTGGTCGTGACCGGAGACTTGAAGCTTGATCACGAGGGTGGCATCCCAGCCGACCACGAGCAGAAGAAGTGGGCGTCCCTTGGACAAGGCAACAACCTCTTTTTCATTGCCGACTCCACAAACGCTGAGCGCGATGGATTCTCTATTCCTGAAAGTCGTGTAAACGAAACTCTGGAGAACATTGTGCGCACGGTGCAGGGTCGCCTTATCATCGGTACCTTTGCGTCACAGTTTGAGCGCATGATTCGCATCATTCAGATTGCCGAGTCTATGGGCAAGAAGATTGTTATGGAGGGCCGCTCTATGAAGACCAACCTGGAAATCGCACAGATTACCGGACTCCTCACTGTAAAGAAGGAGACCATCATCAGTGCGCAGGAAATCCAGGACTACCCACCAGATAAAATTGTCGTACTTGCAACAGGAGCACAGGGAGAAGAGTTTGCAGCACTTATGCGTATTGCTACCAAGCAGCACAAGAACATCATGCTCACCACTCGCGATACTGTGGTGCTTTCGTCATCCGTTATTCCGGGCAACGAAATCTCCGTGCAGAATTTGAAGGACATGTTGTACCGTAATGGCGCAACCCTCATTCACTACAAGTCTTCTGACGTGCACTCAACCGGACACGGAAACTCGGGCGAGCTCGTATGGATTAACCAGCAGGTTGGCGCAAAGTTCTTCATGCCTGCCTATGGCTACTACTCCATGACCAGCTGCCACGCAAAGGCAGTGGAGCAGGCAGGGCGCCCGCGCGACCAGATTGTGTTGGCTGACAACGGCTCCGTGATTGACCTCATTGAGGGCAAGACGATGTTCGTGCACAAGGAAAAGGTGCCGAGCGCGCCACTCGTTGTAGACGGCTTCTCTATTGGCGACATTCAGGAGGTAGTTATCCGCGATCGCCAGGCGCTCGCAAAGGACGGCATGTTTGTCATCATTGCGACGGTAAACCTAAAGACCGGAAAGCTTCGCAAGAGCCCCGACATCATTAGTCGCGGATTCATCTACCTGCGTGAAAACCAGGAGATGCTGAACCAGGCACGTCTTCTCATCAAAAAGACAGTGGAGGACACTACCGAAGGCATGAACCCGGTAGACCTTGATTACGTAAAGAACGCGCTGTCAGACACCATGGCGGGCTATCTATTCACTCGCACGAATAAGGCACCGATGGTCATTCCTGTATTGATTGGGGTGTAAGTAAGAGCCGTCAAAAGTCTCCAGCTACTTCGTTGCAGGACCCACTGGTTTCTTCCGCCGTACTTCTAGTACGTCTCCAGAAATCAGTTTCCCGCGCCTCGTATCTGAAACCTTTTGACTAGGCTCTCCACCTCCGACCAGAGCAGGTACCTGTTCTACGCAATCAGCCGCACTAATCGTGCGGCTGATTGCTTTTATCGTGCAGTGCGGTACTGTGCTGCCAGAGAACATTTTGGGAGCTATTCACATGACGAAGCCACGGGTTGCTATTCGGGGGTACCGAGGCCAAAAAGGGTCCGAACGTGCTGTCGCCGTAAAGGACGCAGGAAATGTAAACGATCTGGTTGTTTTGGCTTTCGGAAGGAAGCCAGGCTACAGAACCCTGAACCGAGGTCGGCCAGTGCCACTATCCAGTGAGCGCAAAACTACGCGTCACGGAATCCTCGCAACTTATGTTACGCTCTCTCGCGAGGGAGCGCTCGCTCTGCATGAGGCCTTGGACGAGTTTCTCTTCGGGGAAGGCTCGGGCTAGCGCAGTCGGGCAACAGGACGCAAAGCGGCGGGTGGAAACACCCGCCGTTGTCTATTTCCGAGCAGACTGGAGCGAGCGGTTCAACACCATGCGCTAAACCGGAAGCAGTCAGTGGTGCACGGAGCGCGTAAGAGAAAGTGATTTAGCAAAGCGCTCTTCGCTTTCTCTTCACGAGAGCGACAATGCACCACGACGCCCTGACGGACGGGCTGTGCATGGATTTGAACTGCGAGCGGAATGCTACAATTTGAAATAAATGCACCCGAAGCGTGTTCTCTACATCGGCAACTTCTTTGCTGCCATGCACTTCTTTTTGATTGTGTATGTGATTGGTCCATATCTTTCAACCTTCCTACCTGACAATCAGACAGGCCTCGTCGTTGCAGCAGGTGCAGTGGGCACACTCATCATGTTTCCGTTCATGCCGCGCATCGCTGGGCACTTTGGTGTGCGCAAGACAGCCATTGCTGTGGCGAGCCTTATTGCGGTTGCGCTCATGGTCCTTGCGGGCCAGCCACCCTTTTGGATTGCCGCATTTTGTTTGGCGCTGGTGTGTGGCACCACGCCCTTTATTCAGTACCTGCTAGACCTTCTGCTTGAGGCGGCTAGTACCGACAGTACCCAGATTGGCCGCATACGCACGCTTTTCATTACTTCGGGGAACGTTGCCCTTATTTCCGCTCCGCTTATTATCGCTTTTTTGCTTGGCGACACGAGCGAGTATTGGCGGGTATTTTTGGTAGCCTCTCTTTCTCTTACTCCTTTCATTACCCTCTTTCTATTTGAGCAGCTTCCAGAGCACCCGCCCACTCACCGAGCAAAGCTTCTCGATAGTTGTAGGTGCCTGCTGGAACGAGCCGACGTACGCGCCTCCATTTTTGCAAATGGCGTGCTCCAATTTTTCTATCACCTAGCACCTCTCTATATCCCTCTCTATTTGCACGGCGTGCTTGGGATTCCGTGGTCAGAGCTCGGGTGGATGTTTGCGGTAATGCTCCTTCCCTTTGTCCTTATTGAGTACCCCGCAGGCTACATTGCTGACCGTTGGCTTGGGGAAAAGGAAATCCTTATGGCGGGATTTGCTATCACAGGAGTGTCGTTCGCAGCGCTCGCGTTTGTGTCTACTACGACACCGCTTATGGTACTTCTTACCATTCTTATTGCTACCCGTATCGGCAGCGCACTTGTGGAAGCGATGGTGGACGGACACTTCTTTAAACGGGTTACGACAGAGGATGCAAACACCACCACCCTCTATCGTATGACGCGCCCGGTGTCAGCACTTATCGCCCCACTGTCTGCAAGCTTGTTGCTGCTACTTACTGGTAGCTACGTCGTCTTCTTTATCACTATGGGCGCACTGCTCCTTGTACTTGGTCTTGGTTGCAGCTATTTCATCAAGGACGACCGCTAACTCCACTACTATTCTGAAATTCAAACACTACCATATATGGTAGTGTTTGAATTTAGTTTGGCAGTTCAAATGTTCTGCCTCTTCGCATAATTAGTTTTTCTGCGACGAGCTTTTGCATCTGCTCTTCAACTTGCTCTCTTCGGTCTGCTTCAAAGAGAGAAAGTAGTTTTGTGCGAGTGGCACCGCCCTGTGTGAGAGTGCGTAGAATCGCACCTCGCACTTCTCTTCCGGAGCCCTTAAATGCTGACTGCTTTGTGTACCCTTTTGCGCGTGCGTTTATACGTACTCCAGAGCGCTTCAGGTGTGCGCCATAGTCCATGAGCGCCGCGTACCACTCTCTCGCCTTCCCGTTCGGGTGCATTTCTTTCAGAATAGAGAGTATTTGTGCGTCATCAACAGAATCCGAAATACTACCATATATGGTAGTATTTCGGATTCTGTTTTCTTTGCCAGTTACGGACGCTGGGAAGAAGTGGTGTGTGATTGCTGTGCGGATATTGGTTTCTATAAATATGCCGTCTTGGTTGTAGGCAAACGCGGCCACTGCGCCCGCGGTGTAGGGGCCAATTCCAGGAAGTTTTTGAAGCTCGGCAGCACTTCCCGGAAATACAAGGTTCAACCTTGTATTTTTTGAAGCTGTATATACAGGCTGGTGTGACAGTATATATTTGGCAGCCTCGTGGAGCATCTTGGCTCTCCGGTTGTATCCAAGTCCCTGCCAAAGCTTGAGCACTTCAGAAAGAGGCGCCTCCGCGAGTGTCTTCACATTCGGAAACTGCTTCAGAAAGGTTCTGTAGTACGGTATTACCCGTTCAACTTGTGTCTGCTGAAGCATGACCTCCGACACCAGTATCTTGTATGGGTCGGAAGTCTTCCTCCACGGCAAATCATGACGGCCATGTTCCTTCCAGTACTTCCAGACAGTTGCTCTAAACGTCTGTGCTTTCATCCACTACCCTTGAAGGGGTGATGTGGGGAGCCATTGGAATAATGAGAATCGCAAAGAAGTAGCAGACAACCCCAGGCACGAGTCCTGTGAAGATTGTCAGTGCGAGATAAAAAAGACGGATAAGGACTGGGTCTACGTCAAAATATTCGCCAATACCGCCACACACACCAGCGAGCACCTTATTATCCTTGCTTCGGTAGAGTCGTTTTATCATGTATACAGTATACCAAAATCTTGCCTTACGGGCAGAACCTGCTACAGTCCCTCCAGGCAAGCAAGGGAGGGACAGATGCCCATTCGCCACGTGTACGAGAAAGTAAAAAAAGTCGTCCGAGATCGGGGAGAGACCTGGATTACGCTTGAAGGGAGCACGATCATTGGGCTGCCGCCCACAGCGGCTGAACAGGCCAAGCACGTCGCTCCTGGCATGAAGGCGCTCCTAGATTTGGAGGACTGGAACCCTGAGAATGGCCTCGCTCGACTGTGGGTCTATGATCGTCACCACGAAGTCATGGCCTGCGGGATGGGCGCTAACGGCTGCTCCATCGAGAGCCCTGTTCTTGTTTGAGACCGGACCAAGTTCCGATGAGAAAGCCCCGCGCACTCACCGGAGCTTTCTTATTTACAGCTCATAAATCACGTCCTTTTGCTCCACGACCAGCTCCCAGAGCTTTTGTTTTGCGTGGCGATACAGCACGCGGTTTGGATTGAACGCTATTGAAGACTCGGTCAGGTCCATCACAGAGATGTCGCTCTCGGTGGACCCCACTCCGTAGGAGCCGTTTAGGGTGAGATTGTTTTTCTTAATTGCGCGCATCAAAATAGCGCCCTTGTTCATAATCAAATGCTCGTCCGCAATCTCACCCGAGAACCTGCCAGACGCCCCTGTTTCATAGAACACGCCATACGACTTATCAAACCCCAGCTCGTACGCAAACCCGTCCACAATAAACTTCGGTGAGTATGAAATAGCCAGAAGGTAGTGCCCCTTCTTTTTTAACTCCTTCACCAAGTCGCGCGTGTAGTGGAAGGTGCGGTCGCGATTCGCTTCAATAATTTCTCCTGCAATGTCGGCAATCTCTCCATACGGACGTCCCTTTGCATGCACCGCAAAGGCATCAATCATTTTTCGTACGTAGGGCCCATACTCGCCACGTTTGTTCTGCAACTCTCCCTCGTTCCCTTCGTAGAGCTTCGCCACACTCTTTGGGAACATCTCACGCTCTACCAACTCACGCAGAAGCTCTGCTAACAAAGACGAGCGGAACAGTGTGCCGTCTATATCAAATACTGCCACTGGCCGCTTCTTGTCCATGCATCTATGGTACTCCTAAGGTGTGCAAAAAGAAAAAGCGCCGTATTCGGGCGCTTGGGTGGTGTGCAGAGCGGTCGGCCCTGGCAAGCGATCGACGACTTAACGCCTCTCATCGGAATGGCTCCTCGGCCAAACCTGTCTCGCTGCCAGGACCTATCCCACTGCTAATGCCGCTCTATTCGCGGGACTGAAACAAGCCTATCAAATTACTTTGCTTTTGGCCAGCGTGTAGCAGCTGCTGGCCAGAGTTTAGTGAGGGGGTGGTCGCCACACTCGTGGGGAATGGCGGAACAGAGGTACCGACCATAGAGCACCAGGCCATTGTTTACGTACTTCCAATCCTCCTTCGGCACCAGTTGTTCTAGGTCCTTAGAAATCTTTGTGAGCTCGGTTCGGTCCGTCAGGTCAAACCGAAGAGCAAATCGCCTCACGTGCGTGTCTGTGGGAATGCCCTCCCAGATGTAGTAGAGCTCCCCAAGCACAACGTGCGCTGTCTTGTACGCTACTCCAGGCAGACGGGTGAGCTCTTTCTCCGTACGCGGCACCTCCCCACCAAATTCTTCCAGTAACACTCGAGCGGAGCCAATCAGATAGCGCGCCTTTGATTGAAAATAGGTTATGGAGGAAATCAGCTCCATCAACTCTGACGGTTCTGCATTCGCATAGTCTTCCAGCGTTCGATACTTTGCAAAAAGCGCTGGGGTCACGGCGTTCACCTTCTTGTCAGTGCACTGAGCTGAAAGCATGACAGATGCCACTAGCTCAAACGGAGTCGTATATACAAGCTCTGTCTTTGGTGCAGGATAGGTTCTCTTTAGATACGCGACAATCTGCGCGGCACGCTTTCTGCGTTCTTCTTGCTTTGCGTCAGGAAATAGCTCAGGAAAGTGCTTTGACATCGGAAAGCACTTCTGCAGCGTGCTCCGCAGGCTTCACATTTTCATATATCTTGGCAATGGTGCCGTCTGGAGCAATTAGAAAAGAGGTGCGGGATATACCATCGTACTCACGACCCATCATTTTCTTCTTTCCCCACACGCCGTAGGCACTCACCATCTCCTTCTTCTCGTCTGCAAGAAGTGTGAATGGCAACTTCTGCTTGTCCTTAAACTTCTTGTGGCTTGCTACCGAGTCAGCAGAAACACCAAAAACGGTGATGCTGCTTCCCGTAAAATCTGGCCACGCATCGCGAATAGTCTGTGCTTCAACGGTGCAGCCGGGCGTTGCGTCCTTTGGATAGAAGTACAGCAGGGTCCACGTGCCTGCCACTTCAGCGAGTGTATGCACAACCCCGTCTTCCCCCGGAAGTGAGAAATCCGGCGCCTTGTCTCCTGCGTGTAGAGTAGTCATGGTATTAGCTTGATGCGTCTTCCCCGAGTAAAAATGATTCATCTTCTTGCGCACTCCCAAAAGCCTTGCGATACACAATAGCCATAAGAGCTCCGAGTGCGGCTGAGGTAATGACGCAAATCACGAGGACTCCTAGTACGGGCACGAGTCCCACGATGTAGAGCACAAGTGTACCCATGACTGCAGTGCGCCAGGTGCAGTGTTCCCTTTTAAAGAGTGCCTGCGAAAGTGCTGCGCCGCTGATAAGTCCCGCGTACAGGTACGCAAGCAAAAGCATGAGCACGTAGAGTGCGGAAAGTAATATTGCAAGCGCAATACCTACAAACGACACCAGCAAGAACAGAATAAGAATGGGGGTGGCAACAATAGCCGCGAATCCAAGCAGCGCAAGCAGAATAAAGCGCTTTGGCGTGCGGCGGATGGTACGATCCACCACCAGGTTTGCAAGTACAGGGAACAGTCCCACAACCACGCCCGCAGCTATCGCAATGGCAATGATGCGGGTAATCAACAGCACGCCCGCGCCAGCAATGGCAAAGCGTTTTGCTTCCTCGTTTGTCGGCAGGAAGGTAGAAGAGCCGGTATAGGTTACGCCACCCGAAATAGTTGCAGTCGCCGGTACCACTATCTGCTGGGGAGCGTCGTACTCAAGAGCCCCTGTTATGGTGGTGCCTTCGGCAACAAATAACTTGTCAGAGGCCACCACATGCACATCTCCCGCAATCGTTCCGGACAGGTACACGTCGGCACCATACACGGTCACGTCTCCCCCACTTCCTTGTACCCGCACGAGCCCTCCAACAAGATGAGTATTCTGTGCAGTAGACGATGCCACAACAGTTGCGCCGAGCGCTATGATGTCTCCACCAACGGGCGCGTCTATCAACAACTCTCCACCAATGAGGCGCACATCGCCTATAACCTCTTTGCGCACATCTACATGAGCTCCACCAAAAAGCACATCTCCCATAACAACTGCGGAAGAAACGATGGTCGCACCGATAGCAAGGACGTCTTCGCCAAGCGGGGCCGCGATGGTGATGTCAGTACCTGCGAGGTAGAGGTTAGTACTTTTCGGTTCTGAAATAACAACCGTACGGGCTGCGGTCACCGTAGCTGCACCTGCTTGCAGTGGAATACTGGCTACAAGTAGAAGCGAGAAAATGAGGGTGAGTACGCGCATACAAAAATTATGAAGTTTCCGAAGTAACAACTGGGGATGGTCTGTTATGCCTCTTCCACAAGTCAAATGCTACAAAGAAGAGCATGAATGTAATTACTGCTGAGGCGATGCAGTAAATACACATTGCTTTGATAAGGAAAAACTGAATATAGAGAAATACAAGAGATGCCAGCGAGCCGATAGCTCCGAGCAGCAAGAGTCCTTTATACATGATACGCAGAGGGACAATAAGCACGGCGGCCGAGAGCACAAAGACCAGCGCATAAAACAACACACCATAAAGCGCAAGCGGAAGTCCTAGGAAGAAGGAGAATTCGCTCTTTGCTACAATATTGCACCCATCGAGCACAGCCCCTAAGTCACAGGAAAGAGCCGTTTGATTGAGCGCGCTTGCGGTCAGGTACCACGCATCAGCAAGACCCAGAAACGAGAGCACCAGGAGGAGGACTGACAATGGGGTGGCCCCCTTCGCACTCAGACGTGTTTGCATATCCATAATCGTACCGCGCGTCCCTACCCCGAGCAATGGTGATAGACTGCTGCTATGGAACCTAAGGAAATACAGGACGATGTGCTCAAGGCGCGTCTCTCTGCTGAGGAGTACCACGTACTGCGCCAGGCAGGCACCGAGGCGCCCTTTTCAGGGAACTACGTAGACAATCACGATGCCGGCATGTACCACTGCAAGGTATGTAGCGCGGCACTTTTCTCCTCAGACAAGAAGTTTGATTCTGGGAGTGGCTGGCCCTCTTTCACTGACCCTGCAGTAGCAGAAAACGTGGGGACTCGTACAGACACCTCACACGGCATGCGCCAGGAAATCTTAGGAGCAGAGCGAGTTAGATTTCCAAGTACTCTTGGGGTGACTCGCACAGAAGTGTTCTGCAAGCACTGCAACAGCCACCTGGGACACGTCTTTGACGACGGCCCGCGCGAGGAAGGTGGCAAGCGCTATTGCATCAATTCAGTGGCGCTTGATTTTGAAGGGTCGGAGTAATTACTAAGGGCCCCGCGCAGATTCGCGGAGCCCTTTTAAGTAGTGTGCGCCACATGCTAGATGTAGCGCCGAAGCGAGCGAGCGAGGTCCAAAGCTCCCGAAGCGCGCTTCTTTTCCGTAGTCGGCTGGTACGCTACCTGCGCATGTTCCCTGCAGTAGGAGACTGGCCCGCCAGTGCGCCTACCACAGAACGTGAACTCGTCTGTGAGAGGGTCGCCGATGGGCCACTTGCACATGCGAGCCCTCAGCGTCATGCTCGTTGCCGACCCCAGCTCATCAGTCCGACGAGCCGGAGCAGGTACAGTCGCAGCGCTAGGTTTGAGCGTAGTGGCTCGCACCGGCTTGGTCGCAACCGGTCGCGCTGGTCGCGGAGCCTTGAAGGCAGGGCGAGCCGGCTGTGAAGGCGCTGCGCGTCCAGAAAGCCCGAGACGATGCACCTTGCCGATAACGGCGTTGCGCGTTACCCCGCCTAGCTGCTTGGCAATC
Source organism: uncultured bacterium (assembly GCA_947085985.1). Taxonomy (GTDB): domain Bacteria; phylum Patescibacteriota; class Minisyncoccia; order Phycocordibacterales; family Phycocordibacteraceae; genus C7867-001. Next base: position 375,694 of record CAMTYL010000003.1, read on the forward strand.
TGACTGCAGGACAGACCGTCCAGCCAGAGCTTCTTGAGTGTCGCCACTCTTTCGTCAGTCCATCCCATATCCCTATCCTTTCGGTAGGAGGTGAAGGGCAAAAATATCAATGCACCCTGGCAAAAGTATAGCCCCGGTTCAAAAGCACTATCAACACCATGACACAGTGCAAAAATGTGTTCTGTTACATTACTTCGATGCTGTCTAAATACCGTTCAAGGAAAAGCGGAAATTGCGAATGAAGTGGCGCAGGGAATGCGTCCAAACGGAACCAGCCAACGTCATCAAATTTATGGGGCTCTGCATTGTGTGCTTTAGCCCTATTAATGAGAACGAGAAAGTCCAAAGCTACCCAGTGCGTAGGCTCGCCATTATTAATTCTGTGTATGTCCCTATACCCAAGGAATTTTTTCTCCAGAACATTGGTTCCGTACTCTTCCTTAACTTCCTTTCGTATTGTTTCTTCTACAGAATCCCCCAGCTCAAGACCCCCTGCGCCTGGCTCCCACGTTCCGTGCTCGTCTCTGCAATTGCTACCGCGTTTTGCGAGAAAGAAATTACCTGCCCCGTCGTGACATAAGAAACAAACCGTGACTCCTGTGTAATCAACTCCCTTTTTCATATATGACACACGACGTTCGGATGCTTTTCGAAGTAGCGTTGGTGATACTCCTCGGCCCTATAAAAATCAGCGAGAGGAACTACTTCAGTCACGATAGCTTCTGGGTAATATTTCGGCGACAGCTCAGCTATCACGTTCTGTGCATCGTCTCGCTGCTCCTCGGTTACATAAAAAATTGCTGAGCGATACTGACTTCCCACGTCCGGGCCCTGCCGATTACGTTCTGTCGGGTTGTGAATGGTAAAAAACTTCCGCACGATTTCTTCGTACGAGACTATGGTTGGGTCGTAGGTCACCCGCACTGCCTCAGCGTGTCCCGTTGCACCTGTGCACACCTGCTCATACGTTGGGTTCTCACGCACCCCTCCGGTGTAGCCACTCTCAGCATCCACGACACCAGGCACGTCTAAAAACGCTTTCTCTATTCCCCAAAAACACCCGCCTGCAAATACTGCTGTGTCCATAGAGAAAGTATAGCAACCTCCGTGGCCCCGAGGCAGTTATAGCAAATAGAGGGAAATGAACACTGACAGGACAACGGCTTGTGCGCACGCAAGGTGCAGCACAGTCGGTTCGGTACGATTACTCACTAGCAATAACCATATGCCACTATTTCAGGCACTTGGGCTTGGGGTACTCATACTAGTCCTCCAGTCTTCTCTCCCCAATGTTCTTCGCCAGGCAGAAGCGACCACCATTGCGCTCTTGCGCGGTGCAGAAGTTTCCGCAGTTGCAGCCACCAACATGGCCGCAGCAGCAACCTCTATCACCGATGTGAAGAGTCCGGGTTTGCCACGCGCACTCCCCGACTTTCCACTCCCGCAAGCTTCGCAAGTACGAAGCTTCTAGCCTACCCACCACACAGCCAGCTACCCTGCTCTGGCTGTGTTTGTTTTTGTGGAGTGTGCGACTAGAGTGTTCCGTTCAGCGCAGCCTTCACTGCATTCTCATATGCACGCTTTTGGTACTCCATACCAAGCCAGATGCCGAGCAGAAATACCAGGATAAAAAGCACAATACTGGCAAACTGTGATACGCGCGTGACGGCATTCCATTGGATGTTCATATGCGCTTAGCATAGCAGAAAAGCGAGCCCAGGCGGGCTCGCTTTTCATATAACCATTCTTGTTACCGATTACTTCTTGAGTGCCTCGTCAACTGCTGCTGCAAGCGTAGCATAGGGCACTGCTCCTGAGAGAAGCTTGGTGCCTACAATCATGCTTGGAGTGCCATTGATACCAAAGGCTGCACCTTCTGCACGAGAGTCATTAATCACCTTGGTGTACGCGTCCTTCTTACTTACCATAAGCGCGTTCACGCGTGCAACATCAATCCCTGGTACCTTCTCTGCGGTTACCTTGTCAATTGACGCAAGGTTACCGAAGCCAGCATCACCCTCGTCGGTATGTGCCTGCATAACTGCAGTCAGCCAGTTGTGGTACTGCTCTGGGTGGGCCTCCCATACTGCGTGCGAGTAGAGTGCTGCCGTCATAGAATCCTCGCCAAGGAACTGGAAGTCCTTGAACACGATGCGGAGCTTTCCGTCCTTCACGTAATTCTTGATAAGCTCTGGAGTGACTGTCAGCTCAAACTGTTGGCAGAATGGGCACTGGTAATCAAACCACACCGCCATAGTGACGGGTGCTGTCGGGCTTCCAATAAACGGCACGCCGTCCGTCTTTACATCCTTCACATCAACAGCAACATCTGCTGGCTTTGCGTTCTCCTTGCTGCCACCCTGTCCGAACATGAAGGCGAGCGCAATAATTCCAGCACCGAGCACCACCGCAATCGGTGTGAGGTACTTTTCCATAAATCCACCTGATTTTGTCTGATCCATAACTATTTGAAAGCCCTTATTAGCAATATGACCAGTATAGCAGAAAGCCCGGAACCGCAAGGTTCCGGGCTTTCTGCTCAATTTCCTGGCTTCTGTTTCGCTCTAGGGGCGCTCAAAAATGGCCAGATACAAGGCGTGGGAGAGCGGAAGTTCGAGCCGTACATACTAGTACGGTGAGAACTTTCGCTGGGCCCCGCAACGCAGTAGCTGGCTACTTTTTGAGTGTCCTCCCGTTATGCGCCGATAAAGGTTAGCGCCTTTCCGGCCTCTCCCGCGCGACCCGTACGGCCAATGCGGTGCGTGTAGTCCTCGTAGGTTGCTGGCAGGTCGTAGTTAATGACGTGCGATACGCCAGAGATATCAAGACCGCGCGCAGCAACGTCTGTTGCCACAAGCACGTTCACTTCGCCACGCTTAAAGAGGCCAAGGGCCTTTTGGCGTGCGCCGTGAGTCTTGTCGCCGTGAATGCTCTCGGCACGAATACCACCTGCGCGTAGCTCCTTTGTAAGGCGCTCCACCCCATGCTTGGTACGACCAAACACGAGCACACGCTTACACGCCTCATCGCGAAGAATCTCTGAGAGTTTCTCAAATTTCTCGCTTGAGTGCGCACGCACCACGTCCTGGTCAATAGTGTGAGACGTCTCGCGAGTCTTTACGGTCACGCGAACTGGATTTTTAAGGAAGTCTCCAATCAAGCGCTCAATGTCGCGAGACATAGTAGCCGAGAAGAAGAGCGTGTGACGCTCTGCACGCATCTTGCTCATGATGAAGCGCATATCATCAATGAAGCCCATGTCGAGCATGCGATCAGCCTCGTCGAGCACGAGTGTACCGAACTGAGACAGGTCTAGCTCGCGGCGCTCCATAAGGTCCTTTAGACGTCCTGGTGTTCCAATGACGAATGCTGGGTTGCGGCGAAGCACGCGTACCTGCGGGGTGATGTTAGCGCCACCAACACAGGTGACCGACGCGAGACCCAGTCCCTTTGCAAAGCCCCAGAACTCCTCTTCAATCTGAATAGCGAGCTCACGAGTAGGCACCATGATAAGGATGCGCTCGCTCTGGTTTAGCGTACGGAACTTAAGCACCTTATCAATAAGGGGAATAAGAAAGGCCGCCGTCTTTCCGGTACCGGTGTTTGCAAGTCCGACAATGTCAGAGCCCTTAAGCACGTGCACGATAGACTGGTCCTGAATAGGTGTTGGGAGGATGTACCCCTTCTTAGAAATGTTGTCCTTCAAACGCTCATCAATAGCAAAAGATGAGAAGACGTTCTCGGGTACATAGGCCTCTACCTTTTCAGGGGCGGTAGCCTTGTTAATAAGCTTTGAGATATCAACATCCATTTCCTGGTAGTTGCGTCGGCCACGAGTAGGGGCGCTCGTGCGTCCCCCACGATCGTTTCCAAAGCTGCGTCCTCCCCCACCGCGAGAATCGCGACGTGGTCCGCCACCACCTCCACCCATAGGGGCACGGCGACGTGACTCCGAAGGAGCCGTTGCGGGACGCTTAAATCCGCCTTCAAGCGCAAAACGCATACCTGCTTCGTATGCTGAGCTTGGACGGGCTGATGGGCGTCCTGTCGGACGACCACCACTGCGAGGAGCTGGTCCTCGACGTGAATCGCGCGGACGCGAAGTATTTGACTGATTCATTATGTGTTTCTTGTACGTCGCGAGGGCGCCTTACGCGCTGCGTCGTGGTTAGTATGACCAGAACCTACGGCATGCGGAGGAAGTGGTTGCAACGTCTCGAGTCTCGGAGCTTCTCGCTCGGTCCCGAGGCTATGCAAAAACATGGCGGAGGACAGAAAACGTAAGGAGAAACGTTGATATATCTATTATAGCCCCAAAAGCCCAAAATAGCAAGTGTAGAAAAGGGCGCCGCGTGAAGCGGCGCCCTGTCGGCGGAAACAGTGCGTGCTGCACCACGTCTACCGTGCACTTTCTGGCGATTCGTCCTTCCAGAAGATTTCCGCGAACCGTGCCGCTTCAGCAACACCCGGAAACCGATCCATGCGGACCTCCGCCGACTGGAAGGCGAGCTCGGCAAAAAACTCAACCAGTCCGGAGCGCAGGTCATCCGTGTATCGTATATAGGATGCCTGCGAGCCGTTGTACCGACTCTCACCTGGAACCAGCTCCTGAAAAAAGAACATGAGCGCCACGTTCTCCTCCTTGACCAGGATGGTCACGTCGCTCTTGTCGCCGATGAAGCGAATGAACGCAACCTTGAGCGACTCCTTTTCAAGCGGGGGCGCCAGACCCACTTTTTCGCACAACATGCGCAGGTTTCGCGCATGTCTCGGAAACAAAAGATCTCCCATATTTTTCTCCTAAAGCCAACTTGGCCGAACCTGCATACTACACCAAAGCAAAAGACCCACAACATTCGTTGTGGGTCTTTTGCTTTACGGGCAAACTAGCGCCGATTCTTTGCGCGGTCGGACTCAGTGAGTCCCTGCTTGCGCAAGCGCACTGACAGCGGAGTGATTTCTAGGTACTCGTCCTCAGTCATCACTTCAAGACCGCGCTCAATCGTGAGTGTGAAGGCTGGCACCAGGTTGATAGCCTCGTCCATTCCAGAGGAGCGAACGTTGGATTGGTTCTTGCCCTTCGTAGGGTTTGCTACCATTTCCTCGCCCTTAGACGTGTTGCCGATGACCATACCCTCATACACTTCAGTCGCAGGAACAATGTAGAGCACACCGCGCTCCTGCAGACTCCACAGTGCGTATCCAAGCGCCTTTCCAGTAGCCATGGAAATCATGGAGCCTACCTGACGCTTCTTAATCTCACCTGCGTATGGCTTGAAGCCGAGCACGCGACTAGAGAGAATTCCCTCGCCCTTGGTGTCCACGATGAACTGGTTACGATAGCCAAGAAGTCCACGTGTTGGTCCTTCAAAGGTTAGGCGCACCGTATCGCCCTCCTGTACCAAGTTCTGCATCACAAAGGCGCGCGTACCGAGGCGCTCGATGATAGCTCCCTGGTATTCCGTTGGAGTGTCGATGATGACCTCCTCGTACGGCTCTACCTTCACACCCTCCTCCTCGCGCACAATTACCTGTGGCTGAGACACCTGCATTTCGTATCCAGCACGACGCATATTCTCAAGGAGAATAGCGATGTGGAGCTCTCCACGGCCTGACACCTTGAATGCTTCAGGAGATACAAAATCCACCTTAAGACCCACGTTCACTTCAAGCTCGCGTTCAAGGTAGTCGCGCAGCTGACGGCTCGTCACGTACTTACCTTCCTTTCCAGCAAACGGTGAGTTGTTCACAAGGAAGTTCACGGTGATGGTTGGCTCATCAATAGCGATTGCTGGCATTGGCTCCATCTCTGGGTCGGTAGTGATAGTCTCACCGATAAACGCGTCAGCGATACCAGCAATAATAACAATGTCGCCTGCGCCTGCCTCCGGCACGTCCACACGCTCAAGACCTTTAAAGGTAAATACCTTCGTAATCTTTGCATTGCGGCTCTCGCCATCTGCTTTCTTCACAGTGACCGTCTGTCCTGCCTTCACCGTTCCTTCGTACACACGTCCAATGGCAAGACGTCCGAGGAAGTTGTCGTATGCCAAGTTAAAAGTCTGAAGCTTTAGCGGCTTTGATGCACTGTCAGCGCTTGAAGTAGGTGCAACCTGCTCCAGGATAACGTCGAGCAGCGGAGTGAGGTCCTTACGTTCGTCATCAAGCTTGCGCATCGCAACTCCCTCGCGACCAATTGCGTACACCGTAGTGAAGTCAGACTGCTCGTCAGAGGCTCCCAGTTCTAGGAAGAGCTCAAGCACCTGCTCTTCAGCGCGGTTTGGATCAGCTGCTGGCTTATCAATCTTGTTCAAAACAACAATAGGCTGCAACCCGAGCTCGAGAGACTTCTTAAGCACGAAGCGAGTCTGTGGCATCGGTCCTTCCTGTGCGTCCACAATAAGGAGCACGGAATCAATAGAGCGAAGTACGCGCTCAACCTCAGAACCAAAGTCGGAGTGGCCTGGGGTGTCCACGATGTTGATCTTGGTTCCCTTGTACTCAATAGAGGTGTTCTTTGAATAAATGGTGATACCACGCTCGTGTTCAAGCGCATTGGAGTCCATGGAGACACCTTCGGCGGCAGCTCCCGTCAGCTTCATGATGGCGTCCGTGAGCGTGGTCTTGCCGTGGTCCACGTGCGCAATGATAGCGATGTTTCTAATTTCCATAGGTAGTACTTGGCGACGAATAAAATAAAAATGCCCCGTGGGCGATTACCTTTACAATACCGTTATATATACAACTCGTCAATGCGCCTTGCGAAAGTTGTTTTGTATATGCTCGCTCAACATGTGGGCATTCCCGTGCTTCAAGAGCCCCAGGCATGACTGAATACTCTCTTCCTTTCCCTCTATTTCCATGATACGCCGCAGCATTCGTCGCTTGCTGGTGCTCCGTAGAGTGCGATGGTCAGGGAAATGCACCCAACCGAGAAAGTCTACCCCTGCCGAAAGTGTTCCGATTGATACTTTCCTTGGATGAAGCTCTAATTTCAGACGGGCATGTAGAAATTCCTCAATACGAGGAAGGAGTGATTCGAGCAACATGCGGTCTTCCGAGAAGAAAGCAAAGTCATCCGCATACCGTATGTAGTGCTTAGCTTTTAGTTTATGCTTTGCAAATTGGTCGAACTCGTTCATGTACACATTCACTAGAAGTTGTGAGGTAAGGTTGCCGAGTGGTAGACCCTTTCCCTTTTCACTACTTGAAAAGCTTTCGATAACTCTCCCAATGAGCCAGAGCGTATCTTCGTCTGACAAATAGGAACGGAGTATATCCATAAGCACATCTTGGTCTATTGAAGCAAAGAACTTTCGAATATCACACTTCAGCACCCAACAGGTACGGGTACCGTTCTTTGATACCTTATAGCCAAATGCTTTGAATCTCTTCATTGCTCTGTGCGTTCCCTTTTTCTTTCGACATGAAAACGAGTCTGCAATAAAGGTACGGTCAAAGAGCGGATACAGCTTACGGTAAATAGCATGATGCAATAGGCGGTCTCGTACCAGTGCTTTATGTATATCTCGCGGTTTTGGGTCTGATATCTTAAAGGCCGTATATCCTCCGTGGGTATAGGTTTTCTCTTTTAAATCTTCTTGCAACTTGAAAACATGGTGCATGAGAAAGCGTGAGAACTCACGAACATCCATTTTTCTTCGCTTCCCTTTTAGGAATTCGTGCCACGCTTCGAGCAGATTCTCGATTGAGATGATATCTTCATATTTATGAACGAAGCGATTTCGCATACGGCATTTAACGCCCCCCCCCCCACGATCTTTCGTGGCCGTCGTAGAGCGTGCAAAAGACCTCTATCGCGTGTGGCTGCCTGTGCGACGCAGTATGGCGCGGGACGAACGCTTCGGTATTGGCGCAAGAATAGACACCTTACTTCTCGATATTCTTGAGACTCTGCGAAAGGCAAGTTTTGTAGATACGACAAGCAAACCCGCTCTACTAGGTACAGCGATAGGTATAGCGGACTCATTGCGGTTCTTCTTGCAGATAGCATGGGAAAACAAACTGATTGCTAATAAACAATACGAGGAACTCGCGGGTGCTGTCGAGGAGATAGGACGCATGACTGGAGGTTGGAGAAAGGGTGTTCTTAGTAAAACCCCGCTCAAGCAGAGCGGGGAAAGATAGGAGTAGCGAGAAACGACGTGGTTGCCGTCGTTCCACTCGTTCGGGTTCGTAACCGGATTGGCTTCGACATTCCAGCCGTCGTCGTTCCAGTTGGCGTTCACCGCCCAGACGATATGTGCATCACGCCATCCGTACCACTGCCCTTTGAATACTCTTAAGGCTGAATCTCATGTGGGACCTCGGAAGTCCACGAGCGCAATGCACCTGTTTCTATTCTTTTTTAGAACATCTGCGGACACGCTTGTGCTTGGAATACCTCACGCAATTCTCTTCCGCATATGTCCAAGGAGTTGCGTGCGAGCCGTAGCCAACACACCATAACTTCCTTGTTGTCATTGTATCAAAGCAAAGGACCCTCATCCCCAGTGCCGACAAAGCGACAAAGGTTCAGAGGGTCCAAGGGTCCGAAGACCAAAGTGACTGAGAATCAGCGAGAAACGACGCGGCGGCCGTCGCGCCACTCGAGCGGGTACGCAACCGGAGAGGCCTCGACACGCCAGCCGTCGACGCCCCAGTCGGCGCCCACCGCCCAGAGGACTCCCTTCGCGTCAGCGACGTAGAAGATGAACCACTTGGACTTGTCGGCGGTCTTCAGGAACTCGAAGGTGTGCGCCAGGGCGACACGGGCCTTCTCGACCTTGTTCAGATCCTTGTCGCCGAGGGCGGCGAGGATCGGACCGTCGACAGACGACTTCCGCAGCTTGCGCTGCTTGGCCGTCATGGGCTTCACGTCTTCTTCGACGACATCGAGGAAATTCCCCTTGAAGTTGTCGCCGAGGTACGAGATCGGGAGTTCCCCGTTCCGATTGACCATGAACTTGTCGCGGGCGACGAAACGCTCGACGGCGGAGAGCTTCACGGGCTCGCCGACCTGTTCGAGCAAATCCGCGAGGACTTTCGGGGCGGCGGCGTGCTTGGCCTGACCCGCGTTGCCGGGTTCGGTAACAACGAGTTCGCCGCTCAACACGCGAGCGATGGCGGATTCGCCACCAATTTTGTTGATGAGCGCCTCGACTTGGCCGAGGTTCACATTGCCGTACTTCATATCGTGCTCCTTTCCGACTGTTTGTCGGAAGCATCCCTCTGCCCGAGGTTATAGGGGCCGTTGGCGGTTCGCCACAGCAGGAAATGGCCCTGTTGAGCCGCTTTCTGCTGTGGCGAAATTCTCAGCGTTTCAAAGACCAAATAGTCACTATTTATAATACTCTAGTTTGTATACCTTGTCAAGATTTGAAATGGTGCCGAGTTTATTTAAGGTACCGATTCACATTAGATAGGTGGCCGGCATAGGTAGCCGAACAGCGAATAGTGCCGTTGTTGTCGTGAATGTAGTAGAGACAGTTAGTCTTTACTGGGTTAAGTGCCGCATCAATTGACGCTAGGGACGGGTTTGCGATTGGGTGCGGTGGCAGTCCACGATACTTATACGTATTAAAGGGAGATTCTAGCTTCTTGTCCTCTGATTGCGGCATAGGCCACCAATTACCTGGCTCGCCACGTATGTACTGCAGCGTAGCGTCTACCTGCAACCCCATGCCCTTATTAAGACGATTCCACAGAATACCTGACACAATCTTTCGGTCGTCCGCGGATGCTTCTCGCTCAATTAATGATGCGAGCGTCAGTACATCCGTCCACGGAATATTCCTGCGAGCCGCTTCCCCCGCATATTCCTTAAACACATCTTGGAATCTGCTTCGCAGGCGCGCCGCTACCAGCGCAGGTGGCTGGTCGGTCGGGATAAGATACGTGTCACCATAGTACACACCCTCAATGAAATCGGGCGAGGGTGCCGTATCAACGGAAAGCCAATGCTCGCGCTCAGCTTCGCTCCAGCCAAGCTTTCGCACCAACAGGTCTGCTATCTGCTCCTTGCGCCAGCCGCTTGGGAACGTCACCCACGCAAGATACGGAGGCGACGCCAACAGCTTGGCAATCATGAGTGTATCCATACTCGAAGACAGTTTGTATCCTCCTTCTTGAATTCCCCGTCCGCCGTCGTGCATGCTAAACGCAATAGAGAACGCGGTGCTGCTCTTAATAAATCCTGCGCGACGCAGCTCCTGCGTCACTTCAAACACCGTAGCGTCCGGATTCACAATAAATTCCCGAGGTTCTCCCGTAATATCCGCTGGACCAAAGTACTGCGCGTACAGCAGCAAGAATCCAACGAGCAATACCACAAACGCAGCACCCGAAGCCATAAGCGGTATGCGCCAGCCGGAGCGCGGACGGTACGTGCGTATTCTCTCTAGAACCTGACCAAGAAGCATTTCTCCCTAGTATACCCTCTCGCCGTTATCCCCTACTGTCGAGTACAATGCGCGCGAGTTTCAGCTCATCGTATGAGTACTTCCCCTTTAGCCTCGCAAATACTGGCGCGAGCTTCGCTTCTTTTACGGATGCAAATGCCTCCTCAATCTTTGGAAGTGCTTTACGCAAGGCATCGGGCAACATGCCATCTATTGTCTCTGCGGTAATGCGCCCACCCGCATGCAATTTTTCAAGATGGTCGCAAATGGTTCCGAAGGTAAGTGAGCGACGCGCAACAATCTCTTCCATACCAAGACCCTCTTCGACCAATGCGAATGTTTCGTCGTACGTGGACTTTTTCGGCGGGCGCGGTGCGCTCTCTGTAATTTCTTCCACCACCCCGCCTGATGCACGAATAAAGCGCTCCTGCATTTCGGTAAGTTCGCCACTAGCATCAAGCGCATCAAACGCACGCGTCGCCGCTTCTGACTGCTCTTTAAATGAGCGGTCAACAGAAAGTACTTCTGGGTGCACCTGCATAGCGCTTTCACTCCAACCAAGGAGGCGCAGACCGTCGAGCGTGCGCACACGAGAAAGTGCCACGTACCCTTGCCCGTACTCAAACGCGCGCGAGAGGTCGATTGCGGCAGCATCCATACTCATACCCTGACTCTTGTGTACGGTGATAGCCCACGCGAGACGAAGTGGCACCTGTGCAAGCTTTGCGCGCACCTTGCCATTCTCTTCCACAGCCCAATCAACCGGAGCAATTACCAACTCGCGCCCATCATGCGTCTCAATGATGGGATACCCCGTGCCCATCTCGTATCCAATAACACTACCCAGCGTGCCGTTCACGTACCCCACCGCAGGATTATTCTTGGTACACATTACAATTGCTCCCTCTTTGAGAGACAGCAGTTCGGGGGAAAGACATCCGCGCTTCAACGCCTCGGTAAGGACCGAAGGTCCGGTGGCACTCATCGCAAACTTTTTCTCAGAACCAGAAAGCGACGCGAGCTTCTCTGCATTAATGCGGTCGACGTCCGCGTTGTGGGTAAACAAACGTGGTGTCTCGTCGTCTACCTCGTCCAGCTCGGTTTCACGTGACGTTATGACCGACACGTGCGTATGATCCCACTCGCCACTACGAATTGCGGCAAGCACATCCAAAAATACCGAATCCTCTTGGCGGTGCTGTTCAGTCAGATAACAAACCAGCGGATTCAGTTTCTTCCACGCAGACGACTGGAACGCAAAACCAACAGAGCCACGCGACACAGGCGGAAGCTGAAAGAAGTCGCCCACGAGCACTACCTGGATTCCACCCATCGGAAGCTCACTGTGGCGCACTTCGCGCAGCACCGCGTCTACCATGGCGAGCACTTCACCCGAGAGCATGGATACCTCATCAATAATGAGCACTCGTGCTTTCTGGAGTCGCTTTGCAACGTGCTCCTTGGAAGCAACAGCATCCAGAAGCTCTGGCGTCATACGCTCTGCAATGCCAATACCACTCCAGGAGTGAATGGTCATGCCACCTACGTGCGTCGCAGCGATACCCGTGGACGCTGTAATGGACGGCTCTATGCCATGAGCACGCAACCACGCAACATACGCATTAACGGTATGCGTCTTTCCACTTCCCGGCTCTCCCGTAAGAAATACATTCGCACCCGTCTTTAATATAGTGAGCGCCTCGTTTTGAGTCATTTGTATTAGCGCGTTTCAACGAGTAGCGTAAATCGATACTGACTCTTATCTATAGGTGTCGTAGAGAGTGGCGTGGGCACTACGTCCGTAAGGGTGATTTGAAGATGCTCAGTGGTGGAGACGACCCCAAGAGAAAGTGGCAGTGTGCTGGTTCCGTTTGGGCCCGTGACCGTGGCAGAAAGCTCTACCGTACCTGCCTGTATGCACTGCACATCACTTGGGCAACGACTGTCCACAGTCACGCGATCGATCACAATGCTAGAGTCAGGCATTGCTCCCGGCTCGCCCAAGGAAAGCATGAGTGTGGTGGTTGCCGTTTGAGGAAGCACTACGGGCACCTCTACCTCGGGAGCCAGTGCAGTGCGAGGATTATTAAGCACGTACCCTGCCATTCCACTTATAAGTACCGCAACGCCGCCAAGGAGCCAAAGGTACATAAAGGTGTGGTGAGGCTTCTTGTCGTGGTGGTGCAACATTACCCGTATTCTAGCACCCGTGCTCCACGCAGGGGGCATCAAGTGAGTATTTGACATATTTATTAAAATGGTATAGAATATACATATGAACGCACTCTTTACGAGCGCCAAAGGCGCCCTTTCTTATAGTGCTCGCCGCACCTCTTCCTTCTGGACCTGGTATCGCTCACAGAAGCCCTGGAAGCAGATGGTGGGAGCAGTAGTGACGGGAGTACTTCTGATTGCAGGTATTTCGCTCCTCCATAGTCTTGGAAACGTAGCAGAAACGCCAAACGAGCTGCGCACCGTCACCCTTGCAAGTGCGGGCTCTCTTTCTGGCACCGGGAACGGCTCAAGTGTCATAGGCACTGTCCGCTCAATCGCAGAGGCGCAAATTCTTGCCGAAAGTGGCGGCACGGTGCGCTCGGTGCGCACACAGCAGGGCGCGAGTGTGCCTGCAGGCTACGTGATTGCTGAACTTGATAACGCCAGTCAGCGCGCAGTAGTGCTACAGGCAGAGGGTGCCTACGACGCTGCAATAGCGGCGCGCAATAGCGTGTCTCCTGTTGACGCGGCTACGGCTGCACGAAACGCATACCAGAGTGCATTCTCAGCTCTGGAATACACGCTTGAAAATGAAGTTGATTCATTTTACGGAGCACCCGGACCTTACGGACCAAACTTCGCTCTTGGAGACGGCCGCTTTGCGCAAAACTTTTTCCCAACAAAGCGTGCCGACATAGACCGCATGATTGATGCGTGGCGCGCCAATCTTGCGAGTGCTTCAAACAGAGATCCCGAGCAACTTCTAACCGAAGCAGTAGCAACCGTCTCTACGACAAACGCGCTTCTTCAGAATATTGCAGAGATTGTAAACGCAAGAGGTTCTAATGCTTCAGCAGCGCAGATTGCAGACCTCGCGAGCGCTCGCGCTACAGTGAGTGCACAGGCCAGCGTGCTCGCTTCTGCTCGCGAGTCGTATCGCAACAAAAACGTTGGCTCTTCCGCATCCGTTGATGCGTCAGTGAAGCAAGCACTTGGAAATCTTCGCGGCGCACAAGCACAGCTCGAAAAGACGTTAATCCGCGCACCTCTTGCCGGCACCGTTAACTTCCTCCCTATTCGGGTTGGAGAGTATGTAACCGCGTTCACGCACGTAGCAACCGTTGCGCAAAATGGCGCACTTGAAATTGTCACCTACGTGTCTGAAGACGAACGCGAGCAATTGTCTGTCGGAGATACGGTCACCATAAACGACACTGTACGCGGAGTAATAACTCGTGTAGCACCAGCGCTTGACCCAAGCACGCGCCAGATTGAAGTACATGTTGCAGTGACGAGCGATACCAAGAATCTTGTGAATGGCCAATCCGTGCGCGTCACACTCCCCAACGCACCCGTACTTGCGCAGAGTGCTTTACCTGGGCCGCTTATGCTTCCGCTTGCTAGTGTAAAACTCCGCTCAAACGACCGTGTTGTATTCACGGTGGACACCGAAGGTCGCATTGTCTCAAATCCAATCACTATCGGCACCGTGCGCGGCGACCGCATAGAAGTACTCACGGGCGTTAGTGCTGACATGCGCATTGTCACTGATGCGCGTGGTCTTTCAGAAGGAGAAAAGGTCCGCATTGCAGACGCGCTGCCTAGCACATAGAAGCCATGCTCTCGTTCTGGAAATTTTTTATAGACAAACACAATTTCACGATTCTTCTTGGCGTCGTGCTTGTACTTGGTGGTCTGTACGCGCTTGTCGCAATTCCAAAGGAATCCGCACCTGAAGTGCAAATTCCCGTTGGTGTAGTCACCACAGCACTTCCCGGAGCTTCGGCGCAGGATATTGAGCAGCTTGTTACCGATAAGATTGAGGACCAAGTCATTGGTATTGCTGGTGTCACAAAAGTGACCTCAACCTCAGGCGACGGCGTCTCCTCGGTGGTGGTTGAATTTGAAGCAAACGCGGATATTGAAACCTCTATCCAGCTTCTTAAAGACGAAGTGGACAAGGCAAAACCTGAACTTCCTGAGGAAGCGAGTGAGCCAAACGTCACGGACGTGAATTTTGCTGACCAACCGATTCTCATTGTTTCTATCTCGGGAAATCTAGCATCGAGTGAACTCACTGCGCTTGGCAAAACGGTCGGAGTCGAAATTGACCGCATTCCAGGCGTCTCTCGTGTTGTCCTCTCAGGTGCTCCCGACCGCGAGGTACAGGTTATTGTGCGTGCCGAAAAACTGCGTCAATACGGCCTCTCTCTTTCAGATGTTACGAATGCAATTGCCATGTCTGGCATTGCTGCGCCGGCGGGAACGATTACGGTAGACGGGGTCACCTACGCAGTCAGACTTTCAACTGGCCTGTCCGCGCCAGAGGCAGTAGCTCGTATAACCATACCAGGGCCTGGCGGCACTCCCCTTGCCCTCGCAAACGTTGCGGACGTACGTGATGGACATGAAAACGCGTCTACGTACTCGCGTGTATCTGTCGCGGGTGAACCCTCTCTCCCTGCGCTCACCCTCTCCGTATACAAGAATCGCGGTGGCAATATCGTGGAAACGGGCACCGCAGTGAAAGAGAAGCTGGCCGAGCTTGAGAAGAATGGAGTCCTCGCAGGCACCCATTCAGTCATTTCATACGACGCAGCTAAAGACGTTGCCGACGACTTAGGAAAGCTAACAAAGGCCGGAGTTGAAACAGTGGTACTCGTGATGCTCGTGCTCCTGCTTACCCTTGGGTGGCGCGAATCTATCGTTGCGGCTCTCTCCGTCCCTCTTTCTTTCTTGATTGCGTTCATAGGACTCTATGCGGCGGGCAACACCATTAACTTTGTTTCTCTCTTCTCACTCATCCTTGCAATCGGCATTCTTGTAGACACGGGTATTGTGGTGGTGGAGGCTATCCACACTCGCCTCGTAAAGTATGGCGATAAGCGGGCTGCAGCCATAGCCTCGCTCAAGGAATATGCGTGGCCACTTATGGCAGGAACGTTTACCACCATTGCCGTGTTTGTTCCGCTCTTCTTCCTTTCAGGAGTTACGGGAAAATTCATTGCTTCTATTCCGTTTACCGTTATCTTTGTACTCCTTGCGAGTATCTTTGTGGCTCTCGCGCTCGTTCCTCTTATTGCTATGTATGTGATTAGGGGTGAATTATCTCCACTGGAGAAGCGGCAAGAAGAGTGGAACGAGAAGGCAGCAAAGTGGTACGGAGGATTCCTACGCACCATGCTCGGAAACCGAAAGCGCGAGAACCGATTCCTTATTGGTATCGTGTTGCTGTTTGTCGTAGCGCTTATGCTTCCTGCGTTTGGCGCAGTCCAGTCAGTGTTCTTCCCTGCCGACGACTCAGACATTATCACCGTGGAAATTGAGCGCCCACAAGGCACGGCACTGTCACAGACCGACCTCTCTGTCCGCGAAGTAGAGGAGCTTCTCTACGCCGACAAGCGCATTGAATCTTTTGTGACCGAAGTAGGTGCAGGTAGTTCATTCGCACAGTCTGGACTGTCTGGTTCAAAGGCTGCCAACATCACCATTAGCCTCGTTCCAGGTCACGAGGGCACCGATCGTGTTGTTTCTGACCTTAGAAAGAAACTTAGTAGTGTTTCTAGTGCGCGTATAACGGTTGACTACCCTAAGGGAGGGCCTCCCTCAGGCAACCCCATAGCTATCAGTTTTGTTGGTGACGACCTGGGTGCACTAAATAGCACCGTTGAGCGCGCCGCATCTGTGTTAAGCGATGTTCCTGGCGCAACAAATGTCACCACGAGCACCAAGGATTCTAACGCTGAATTCGTCGTACAACTTGATACTGCAAAGGCCTCTGAGCGCGGCGTTTCCCCGGCGATAGTTGCTGACACGCTGCGCACGGCGCTCTATGGAGCAAAGGCGACCTCTATTCGCCAAGGGAGCGACGATGTTGATGTATGGGTACGACTTGCCCTTAACCCAAACTATCGTGATCCCTCTGAAGTCACGCACACCACTATTGAGTCTGTGCGGGACTTAATGGTGCAAGGAAGCAAAGGCCCCGTATCACTTGGCAGTATCGCTAGTGTGTCCTTTGAGCCAGCCAACGCATCCATAAAGCACGAGGACGGCCTACGCATCGTTACGCTCTCTGCAGGAGTAAGTGGTAAAGAGACTGCCTCAGGCGTCACGAATGCGTTTGTGAAAGAAATGAAGCAGCAGACACTGCCGGAAGGTATCACCATGAAAATCGGTGGCGAGGCAGAAGACGTGAACCAGTCATTTGCTGAGATGGGTATTGCTCTATTAGTTGGAGCAGCCCTCATGCTGGCAATTTTGATTCTTGAATTCAATTCATTCCGTCAATCGCTCTACCTGCTTGCCGTCATTCCGCTTTCATTGATTGGTGTATTGGTAGGGTTGATGCTCACGGGCCTACCACTCTCGTTCCCGTCCATGCTCGGAATTATCGCACTTTCGGGTGTGCTTATTAATCACGCCATCATTTTGATGGACTCTATTGCTCGCATAGGACGTCAGCGCACTAACCAGTCGCTAACCGATGTAGTGGTTGAGGCATCCGTCTCTCGCCTCCGCCCAATTATTTTGACGACAGTCACTACCGTGGTGGGCATGATTCCCCTCTCGCTCGTGTCAGCACTGTGGGGACCACTTGCTATTTCTATTATGTTTGGACTCGCGTTCTCCACCGTACTTACGCTTGTCCTGATTCCGGTTCTGTACCATCGCTGGCCAGGTAAGGCGGTTGCAAAGCAATACAAAAACGAAGAGGTGGTCGTTTAGGAAAAGCGCTGTACGTACGCCGCTACGTCAAACTTCTTTTCGCAACCTGAGCGCGCCATATAACGAACTGTTCCAAAGATAGGCCTCGTAAACCACGGCCGATCGTGGGTGCCTCCGATGGACCACGATATGCCAGCGTATCCATTAGGGTCTCTCCCATCAAGCTCGTAGGTGTCGTTTAAGTATATAGCTACCTTCATCGCACTCTCCGCGTCTTTACTCCATTCTAAAATTTTCTTTGCCCAGTACATGCGCATGTACCCGTGCATCTTTCCGGTCGTTGTCATTTCGCGCTGTGCAGCATTCCACAAGTCATCATGGGTCTCCGCGTTTTCCAACTGTTTGCGTGTATAGAGATACTCGCGCTCATCCCCTTCATGTGCAGCAAGCGTACTCCTTGCCCAATTCGGAAATCCTTCTACCGAAGCGTAGTCCTTGGTATAGAAACAAAAGTTATCCGCAAGTTCACGTCGCACAATTACATCTTCCAGAAAACTCGCAAGCGACGTGGCCTTCTCCCCAGAACCGTTTCGTTTTGGGTCCATCACACGAGCAACTACCTTCTGCGGCTCTCCCACGGTGCGGAGTGCGACGAGTGCAGCACGCTGAGGAGCTATGTGTCCATAATGAAAGTACGGTGACAGCCCCGACTGCCCCTCTTGATTTGGATCGTTTCTGGCCTCTCCATAGTCTGCAAGCCTGTGCTCTACAAAGGAGTGTAAGCGACGCATACCAGCCGTATACCCAGGAGTAATCCACGTTGCTTCGGGAACGTCTGCCAACCCTTCTTGAGCAAGAACCGCGTCCCACGCAATCTTTGGAACATGTTTCGTGTACGGGTGCGGGTACCTCGTCAGGCGGGGAAATTCGTCCATGAACTCTGCAATACGTGCATGTATCTTTGGGCGAATAGTGCGTGCTGCATACTCGGCTTTAGTGGAAACTACTCTGACCGGCACAATGTTATGAGCATCTACTTCGTACACGGGACAAGGAGCGCTACGGACAACATCTGCCACCCACGCTCGCTGTTTTGTGAGGGGTGAAAAGTCCGTTACCACAACAGACGCCTTATGCGTTACGAGAAATTCGCTGACGCCTTCTTCCCCTACAAGAAAGAACGGCGTCTCAACTTCCTCACACTGGCGAGCAACCTCCATAAGTCCACGCACCTTGAACACGTGCTGGCGATAGCCACCACCGAGGAAACCTGGTGCTAGGTTGTAAGCAACAAGCACTGGCTGGCCCTGCTTCTTACCAAGCTCGCGCGCGTACTGGTACGCCCAATTGTCGTGAATTCGACAATCGCGATTCATCCAGTACACCACGGGGCCTTCGCCGACTTCCTCAGGACCACCAAGTAGAGTTATGCGTCCTTCGTGTACCATGATTTCGTAAAGCGCAGCTAACGTACCTATTCGGTGGTGTCACCCAAGAATTCCTCGTGGTCTGCTTCGGCGTCTGCTTTGGTCGCGTGAACCACTCCGTCCTCGTGGTGCGGTGGTGCGTAGAGTGAGTACAATTTCAGCGGCTCGGTGTCGGAGGTGTTTAAAACGTTGTGGAGCGTGCCGGCGGGCACGACCACCGCGTATCCGTCTGAAAGCGTATGCTCCGCGCCGTCCAGTACCGCCTTGCCTTCTCCCTCCTCAACGCGAATAAACTGGTCTTGTCCGTGCGTCTCCTCTCCAATGGATTCTCCAGCGGGAATGGACATCACCACTAATTGCATGTACGCGGAGGTGTAGAGCACCTTGCGAAATGCCTCGTTTTCTAGTGCCTCTTGTTCAATATTTCCTGTGTATCCGTTCATACGTACGTGTTACTTAAATAATACAAGAAGCGTGCCCGCCACCAACAATACTACTCCAAGGACACTTTTAAGCGTCAGCGCTTCTCCCAGAAAGAGCGCAGCAAAGAGAATAACGAGCACGACGCTCATCTTGTCTAGCACGGCCACCCCTCCTGCAGGGCCGGCCTTAAGTGCAATAAAATACAGTATCCACGATGCAGCTCCGGCAAGTGCTGAAAGAAAGATGAATACCCATGCCCGACTACTTACCGAAAATGGATCAAATCCCTCAAACTTGCGGAACGCAAATCCGGCAACAATAAGTATCATCGCCATCACAACACCACGAATAATGGTCGCTAGGGTTGGGTCAATTTCCTTAAGACCAATCTTCCCAAAGATAGCGACGCACGCAGCAGCAACTGCTGAGCCGGCGGCATAGAGCATCCACATACCTCTAGTCTACCACCACCCAGAAAGCGTGAGGCCAAGGAGAATAGTTGCTACCCAGGCACACACGGACACACCCCCGCTCACAAAAAGTGGTCTGCGAGCTTTGGCCGAAAGTTCTGCGAAAGGTGTCGTCACGGCAATACGCGACAGGTGCCCAATAAAGAATGCGTTAATGATGAGCACCGACACAAAGCTCATTTTTGCCCAGTACACAGGTTGCGAGAAGTAGAACTCAGGGTCTTCGAGCACCATGCGCGCTCCTGTAAGGATGATGCTCGCGAGTCCTATGGCGACAAGCGTATGAAGCACCATCACACGCTTTTGTGAGAGTGTTGAAATTTTTCCACGTACATACTGCAATCCTTGTTCGTCTGCATACAACACAACAAGCAGGGTGATGATGATGCTACCCACATGAAAAAGAGTCATATGGGTCTAGTATATACGCACAAACGGCCCTTTCGGGCCGTTTGTTACCTGCTCTATAGGAGGCGAGAATCTTAAAAGAATCCGAAGCCGTAGCCAGCAAGGTAAATACCTGCAAGCACCGCCACAATACCACTCGCCATGAACCACTGACGGTTTCCGAAGGAACGAACCATCTTCTGTACCTGTTTTACAGGAAGTGAGAGGTACACGATACCTTCAATAATCATCATGTAACCAATAAGCGAAATGAGACCTGCTGGTGTCATAGACACTTCCTGGAACACAAGCACAATCGCAAGACCAGCAGCAAGCTCAAGTGCTCCAAGGAGCAGCGTGAGCGCACGGTTCTTTGCGATGTCCATGATTGCAGGCATGATGGACTTCTTCTTGGTGAGCACAAGCGCTCCCATAATAATGAGATACAAACCGAACAGTTTTGCAATGAATAATTCGAGCATACGGATTAATTAAGTAGGTATACCAATACGATACCACTCACAATTGCTTTGCAACGAGTTATACACTTCTAGTCTTTTTGGAGTGCCGGGTCAAAAATAGACGGAGGAAGCGTGTCTCCATTTAACAGTCGTGCAGTGCGCGAGGCACCCATGATAGACGGGAGCAGTCCCACGCCATTGCAACCAAGATTGTAGTGGAGCACAGGATTAAGTGGCTCTTGCCCTACCAAGCGCACGCGACTGCGTGTGTATCCCATAAGTCCGTGCCAGCAAAATTTGTAGGGAGTTTGTGTGCCTGGGTATCGCTTGTAATCGTTTGCAAGAAACTCAGTGATGTCGTCTCGGTATTTCTCGTCACACCCATCGCTTCGCACGTATGTCTTCAATTCTGGCAACTCCTTGTCTGGTCCCCCGACACAAATAAGGTTACGGGCTTCGTCTCCTGTTTGGTGAAAGGGTCTTCTAGTTAGATAGAAGTAGTCGTCTCCCATGGAATCATTGCTTCGTACATCGCTTGATTTTCCATAGTAGCTAATAGCTACGGGACTTGCAGTTCCTTCTTCTAGATAGCCAGCCATATAGCCAATGAGTCCCTGCACCTCGTGATGGAACTCGGTGTTTATATCAGGCCCGTCGTCGTTCGTAATGGTGAAATTTTCAAAACCGTTTGTTGCAAGCACCACGTGTGCCGCCGCCACGTCGTGACCGTTTGCAGTAAGGGACGCCCTACCCTCATGAAGCCTAACGTGCGACACGAGTGTCTCCTCGTGTAGACGAAAACGCTCTGGGTACGCGACAAGCAAATACCCCAGCACCTCTTCAGCCAAAAGCGCACTATTGCCGCAACCCTTATCTTCCGCAATCATTGCTATGTACTTGCGACTAGTAGTTTCAAGTACTCCGAGAATTTCTTCATGCTCTGCTTCTTCATAGAGCCCTGCGTACTCTAGAGGAATAGCTGCCGTCCCCTCCCACCCGCGTGCAAGTACGATACGCTTCGCTGCCAGTCCGCCTAGAACACGCAGACGGTTATCTTCTAAATGCTCTATAAGTTGCTCCGTGATGCACAGACCTGCGTATCCAGTAAACCGGTGAATAGGGGTGGTCAGCTTTGCCTCGTCTATTACTTCATCAAGAAGTGTCCACGCATTCTCAACGGCACGGACGCCTTCACTAGCAAGTTCCAGACCAAAATCGTCTACCAGACTTTTGAACGAACGCTCAAAGTAGCTCACCAACTGTCCTGCGTTGTGTCCGGTTGCTCCATGCGCCACCTTTGTGCCTTCAATCAAGAGTACGGCCCGGTTGGTCTCGCGAAGTGTTGCATACGCCGTCATAATGCCCGCAATACCTCCACCAACTATCACTACGTCGGCAAGCAGGTCCTCGTCGAGCGGAACAACGGGGCGCGTGCGATTAAGTTGAGCAATCCAGGGTGAAGTATTCGGTAGCATAGTCTCCCTATTCTACCAGGCGGGTATCTCGCAGCCACCCCGTGGAAAAGATACACAAAATCTAAACACTACCATATATGGTAGTGTTTAGATTTTGTGTCTTTCTTGTGCTTCAGCGCTCTATTCTCCGTACCAGCTCTTCTGCCAAGACCTCATCTGAGCAATTTCTGCCGTTTGAGCTGAAATAATCTCTTCTGCCATTTGCTTAAGTTCTACGTGTGCACCGCCCTGTAGTACTGCCTGTGCCATCTCCACAGCACCTTCGTGGTGAACTATCATCTCACTAAGAAACGCACGATCTAACGCGTCCCCTGTTTTTCCTTCAAGCGAAGACATCATGCCGTCCATAGCATGATGCATACCACTTTGTTCATTGCCGACCACCTTCTCTTGGTTGCTAGCGCCAATTGAATATCCCACCACCCCTGCCAGAATAACCGCGACTGCAAGAATACCCACCTGTGTTTTCTTTGTTTCCATAGAAACTCAGTATACCATCTATCCCTTCCGCGGTGGCAGTGGAAGAAAGACGCTTGTTTTTGCCTTATAGGCTTCCCACTCAGGGTTCCCTGCAAATTTGGCTTCAAGCATGGGCACACCGGAAACTTTAAGGAGTAAGAACGTGATGAGAACTGGTCCCAAAAGCGGTACCAGAGCGTATGGGAGCGCGAGCGTAAACAACAGCGTGTCTATGGCAACAATCGCCAAGCCCCACCACATGACCGATTCTCCAAAGTAGTTTGGGTGGCGCGTAAACTTCCAGAGTCCACGGTTCATAACATGCCCCTTGTTTGCAGGGTCCTTCATGAATCTAGCTAGCTGAGCATCCCCCACTGCTTCAAAAAAGAATCCTATTGACCAAAGCGATAGACCCACAAGCCCAAGAACACCAATGCCGAGGTCAGCTCCATGAATATTAAGCAGGGTCACGGGTAGTGCAACGATAAAGATAACGAGCCCCTGCAACAGGTACACCTGCAAAAAACTGCGCACGACAAACGTTTTACCCCAAGCCGATCTCCACGCCGCATAGCGAAAGTCTTCTGGCTTGCCGCGCCCACGCATATAAATCCGCAGTGACAGACGGAGCGCCCACACGGTAGCAAGCACGCTTACCAGGAAGCCCACAATATTTTCTGTCCCAAAGTAATAGCTCACCCATGCCAACAGTGCAAAGCCCCATCCGTAGGCAATGTCCGCAGTGCCGTTATCCTTTCGGATAAGCGATACACCGAATGCTCCACACATGTACACGAACAACACGCCAAGCAATATAAGTAGTGGTTCCATATACCTTTAGTCTACTACGGGAACCTCTACGATAAGTAGTACGCTATCTTCTTGTGCAAAGAGACTGATACTGCCTGTATCTGACACGCAAAGCGCGTCTCGTTTGCTAAGAGCGGTCTCACCTACACGAGCTGAACCAGAAACAACAAAGATATACATTCCGTTTCCTGCTTTTCGCACAGCATGCATTTTCTCATCTCCTGCGTGAAGTACGACACGCTCGATAAAGGCTTCCTGCATGATAGACAGACTTCCATCCCGCCCATCAGGCGAGACCAGAAGAGAGGCACTTGCATCAAACACTCTCTGCTCGTACCGAGGAGCAAGATCTACTTCTCGGGGAGTAATCCATAACTGGAACAACTCAAGCGGTTCTGTCTGCGATTCATTCTTCTCCGCATGGACTACACCAGTCCCCGCAGTCATTACCTGCAACTCCCCGGCATGGACTACACCCTTGTTTCCCATACTATCCTCGTGCGTCACCGCTCCCTTAGTGACGATAGTGATAATTTCCATGTTTACATGCGGATGCATACCAAAACCAGAGGCGCGCGCGATGGTGTCGTCGTTAAGTACGCGCAGCGCCCCAAACCCCATACGGGACGGTTCGTACCAGTTGGCAAAGCTAAAACTAAATCTGCTAGAAAGCCATCCGTGCTCTGCTACTCCGCGGGAGGTGGCACTGTGAAATATCGTCTGCATTTGTACTAGTCTAGGTCCTCCGCAAGACGTGCTTCTGGTGTGGATATCTGTGTATTAAGAAATGCTCGTGTACCTGGACCAAAGAGCCCCGTCCCCTTCGTGAGTCCAATTGGTTTCAAGATTGCTGTAGCATTTGCTTCCTGGTAGCGCTTAAGTGCCAGCTGTGTGCGGGTACCAAAATACTCAGTTTCGTTTCCAGGCGCTCCTGCTCCGGTGCTCGCTATAGTAAATCCGTGGGTGTTTAAGAATTGCTGCAGGCGTTTAACGTCTGCGTGCGTTTCACCGGCTCTAAGAGTTCGCTCAAATGAACCGCGGACCAGGAGCACTGGCTGCTGCGACACCTGCGCACTCACATTACTGAAAACGGACAGATGAGACCATCTTGCGACAAGTGCTGCCGCTTCTGCAAAGTTCCCCATACGCTTAAGCGCCTCTACGCGATCAACGATGCTTACCGAGTAACGTTTTGATGTTGAGGATACGTCCGCCGCGACCACGGCTTCAGATTCAGCTTCAGTTTCGGCTTCGTCCCCAAAGATGGCAAAGTCCGAAAAGCTTGTTGTGGTACAGGTCACTGTTTTCGCGCCTGTATTCACCGTACAACCAGAGAGTTCAGACCAGGCAGCACCGTCGTAGCGATGTATTTTGAGCGACGTCGCGTCGAGCCCAGAAACGTCGCTGTCACTGTAGGCGAGGGTTACCGTCACTGGCTCTTCAAATGTAGAAAGCGCAGTAGAGGTATCGGTATATGCGGAAAGATTGTAAACAGTAGTGCCCGCCCGACTCTTCCCACTTGGACCGGTGACGTTTGAAAAGAAGGTAGAGCCGTCTAGTTTCTTAGCTTGAAAGGATGCCTGCGAGGAACTAGCAGTAAACGATGCCGGTATCGTGAGGGTGAGCACATCCTGCGTGAGTGTGCCTCCAGACGCTACAGTTATATCGTCTTCATTATTAGCGGTGATGGTGGCACCTCCAGAACACCCAGCTGTCTTGAAGGTAGAAAGAGAGCTTGTCGCTATTTCATTGGATTCATTCTTACTCACGGTGTAGTACTTGTAGACTGCACACGGGCGCAAGCCAGAGAGATTGACTGAGTGACTGGTCACACGACTAGACGTGTTTGCTTCAGGCGTCGAAGACGCGAGACCGTTTGTAAATCCAAAGAACATCTTTGATGAGCCTTCAACAGGCGTGGCCCACGTGACGGTAGCAGCTGAAGTATTCGCTGAGGCCGCAACCCCCGAAGGAGCAGGCTGATTTGCAAGAGTCACCGTACGCGCGGTTGAGGTTGCGTAGTTATTAGCACTATCACGCGCAACCGCAATGACGGTTTTCGTGCCTGAGGTTGTTGCGGTGAGACTATTCCAAACAATTCCATACGGCGCACTTGTGTCCTCCGCTCCAACCAACACGTTATTTACGTAGAACTTCACTCCTGCCACTGCTATATTGTCTGATGCATCCGCGGTAATACCAATCGCACTCCCTCGAATCGTCACTCCGTTATCCGGCAGTGTGAGTACTACTGTTGGCGGAGTCGGGTCGCTTATGTACTCCATGGCACCAATATCAGGTGTGACGTCGCGTGCAGTACGCGATTGATCGGCTGTCGGTACCTCAATAGTTACGAGCGCGGTAGTTGTCGCATTATTAATAGCAATACTGTCCGCAAGAAGCGTGAACGCCCCTATATCGGTATCAAATGTACTGTTTAGGTTGAGCCCTCCCGTCGGACTCGCACTTCCCACCTTCCGATAGACATCGTCTCCTGCTCCAGAACCTGCTTGGTCATACCAGGTGTTGGTATTGAGACCGCTGGTGCTCGGGACCTTGCTAATGATGTTGTTGCCGGCGTCCGTGATACCGGAGACATCATACGCTCCCGAGACATCACGCAAGTAGGTGCCTTGTTTTTTATTGTTGGCGACGATGGTGTTTTTGAGATGCACCGTTCCTCCTCCGGTACTCACGGCTGGTGTATATGAATTGTTTGAACTGAGATGATTGTTTTCCACAATACTTGAGTTGAGTACATAGACCGTTCCTTCGCGCGCAAAGATACCTGAGCCACCGACAGTGGCTGAGCTGGATGTCTGAGTGTTATATGCAATGGTCGTGTTGATGAGCGTTGCACTTGTTGGGCGCGCAGATTGTGTGCCGGTGTGGCTATTATTGAGCCCGCCACCTTGTGAGTATGTGTGATTGTAGAGAATCGCTGAATCGCGCAGGGTGAGCGTTCCTTTGTTGCTTATACCGCCACCCTGGCCGGATGTTGACACTTGCACATAGTTATCTCGAACATGCACCCGCTCAAGGGTGGTGGTGCCGTTGTTCAAAATACCGCCACCGTCAGACGACGCGCCGCTGGTGAGCCGACCGTGTCGGACCGTGAGGTCTTGAAGAGTCGTGCTTGCAATTGATGCAATGGTGAACACACTACGGTCTCCCGTGGTTGAGGCAGTCGCTGCCTGGATGATGGTTGAGGTGGCGCTTTGGCCTCGTATAGTAAAATTGAATCTGCTGATTGTATATCCAGAAGAAACCGCGTCGCCCGTTTCGTCTGTGTCCGTCCAGGTAAATGTGCCGTTAAGATGTATCGTGTCTCCGTCCAAAGATGCTGTGTAGGCTTTATTAAAAGTTTTGTACGGACTACCTGAAGAACCAGTACCGGTACTATCGTTACCAGTCGAGCTATTGGCATAGAGAGTAGTGCCTGCATACGCACTACGCGTTATTGGATTGTTGGCGCCAGAAGTGGTTAGATATTTTTCCTCGGTTTCAATGCCATTGTACTCAACGACATGCACACGGTAGTTCTTAGCGTAATCTAATCCGGAAATAGCAACACTCGACCCTCTACCTTTGTACACCGCATACCACCCACTTGACCCTATCTGATCTCCACCTCTAAAGGTGGTGCTTGCAGTATAGGTAGTGTTATCGACCGGAGCAGCCTGTCCACTCGTAGCATCCTCTTTTACAAAGACTAGACGACGTTCTCCATCTCCGTTTGTCCAGGAAAGGTTCATGTTCCTGTCCGCTACTGTTCCCGCAATTAGCTCACTTCCGGTAGTCGCTGGCGCGGCATTGTTGGCTGCGTAAAATTCATACGCACCTATGTCTGCCAAGCCCGATCTCGCCTGAATTGCCTGGTCTGTGGAGGGCACGTCAAGAGTTGAGAGCGCGGTGGTGGTGCTGTTATTAACGGCTATGCTCGTTCCTCCTATGCGAAGATACCCACCGCTTTGTAATACATCGTCCAAAAAAAGTCCTCCTGTGGGGCTCGCACTTCCCACCTTTCGATAGACATTGTCTCCTAGTCCAGAACCTGCTTGGTCATACCAGGTGTTTGTGTTGAGGCCGCTCGTGCTTGATATCAAGCTGATGATGTTGTTTCCGCCATCAGTTATGCCAGACACTTCATAGGCTCCCGAGACATCACGCAAGTAGGTGCCTTGTTTTTTGTTGTTGGCGACAATGGTGTTTTTGAGATGTACGGTGCCGCCGCCGGTACTCACGGCTGGCGTGTATGAATTATTTGAACTGAGGTGGTTATTCTCCACAATACTTGAGTTGAGTACGTAGACTGTTCCTTCGCGCGCAAAGATACCTGAGCCACCGACAGTGGCGGATGAGGCCGACTGGGTATTGTATGCAATGGTCGTGTTGACGACATACATCACCGTTGGACGGCTTCCTTGTGTACCAGTGTGGCTATTATTGAGCCCGCCACCTTGTGAAATCGCATGGTTGTAGAGAATCGCGGAATCTCGTAGAGTGAGCGTTCCTTTGTTGCTGATACCGCCACCAGTACCGCTGCTTGAAACCTGCGCATAGTTTTCACGGACATGCGCACGCTCGAGGGTGGTGGTGCCGTTGTTCAACATACCGCCACCGTCAGACGAACCGCTGGTGAGCCGTCCGTGCCTGATGGTGAGGTCTTGAATTGTGGTCGATGCCGTAGCGTCGATGGTGAACACTCGACGGTCACCCGTGGTTGAGGCAGTCGCTGCCTGGATGATGGTTGAGGTGGCGCCTTGGCCTCGTATGACGATGTCCTTAGCGAGGGTGTAGCCAGTAGAAGAGCTGTCTCCTGTCTCGTCGGCACTGCTCCAATCAAAGGTACCCGCAAGATCGATGGTGTCGCCCGCGGTCGCTTCTGTGTATGCCTTATGAAAGGTTTTGTAAGGGTTGCCTGAGGTTCCATCTCCCGTCGTATCGTTGCCCGTGGAGCTATTGGCGTACCAGGTAGCAGCAAACGCTTCGCTTGCACCAAGCGAAAAGAATAGCGCCACCAATACCAGAAACCGTATGCCCCGTACCATTACAGGAATTCTAGCACGTGTACAATCGGTGCTATACTTTGGCCGTACAACCGAATACGCAGTATCAAGAGTGCAGCGAGGGAATCAGCCCTACGACCTGCCAGCAACCAGTCGCGCGCGACAACGGTGCTTCTGAACCCGCAAGGGAACGATGCCTTTTACGAACGCATCTTCCTGCACGGAAGATGCTTTCGTTTGGTACTCATTTACCATGTGCACCTAACCAAGGGCGTTCAAAAATTTGATAGATGCGCGACGGGCGCGAGGAGTGATGTGAGCCGTATGAGCTATACGGTGAACGAGCCCCGGAGCGCACAACAAAGCAGCTGCGAATTTTTGGCCGCACTTCTACCCTATGTTCCATTTGTTAACGAGATATACAACGGAGAGTGTTACTGCAGGTCACCCCGACAAAGTCTGCGACCAGATGTCAGACGCAATACTTGATGCGTGTCTTGCACAAGACTCAAAGAGTCGCGTGGCAGTAGAGACGTTCGGCAGTCACGGCACACTTATGATTGGGGGAGAAGTGACCACGAATGCTGACGTTGATTACGAAGCTATTGCCCGCAAGGTGTACGCCGATATTGGGTACACTGATCCGCTTGAAGTGTTTGAGCGTGTAGTGACACAATCGGGCGATATCGCGCAGGGCGTAGACACCGGAGGGGCTGGCGACCAGGGCATTATGTACGGCTATGCCACCGACGAGACTCCAGAGTTCCTTCCACTTGGTGTCGTACTCGCGCATGCCCTCGCACGTCGTCTAGAAGAACTTCGCACCAGCGGCACCCTTCCCTACTTGCGCCCCGACGGCAAGACACAGGTGACTATCAGTGATGGCAAGGTAGTGACCGCGCTCACCTCTACCCAACACGCAGAAGACGTGGAGCAGGACACTATTCGCAAAGACTTGATTGAGCATTTATTCGTTCCGATTCTAGGCGATGTATCAAACATTGAGATTCTGGTGAACCCAACAGGACGCTTTGTTGCGGGCGGATTCAGTGCAGACGCAGGACTCACCGGTCGCAAGATTATGGTGGACACCTATGGCGGACTGATGCCGCACGGCGGGGGTGCCTTCTCCGGAAAAGACGCAACAAAAGTGGATCGCTCGGCCGCATACATGTGTCGCCTGGTAGCAAAGAGTCTGGTAGCAAATGGGTATGCCAAGAAGGCACTGGTGTCTGTAGCCTATGCTATCGGCCGAGTAGAGCCTGTGATGGTGGAAGCGTACAGCGAAGACGGGACCAACCTCTCAGACATTGTGAACAAGAATTTTGACTTCCGTCCCTTTGCTATTCGCGAACGCCTCGGGCTTACCCGCCCCATCTTCCGTGAGACTGCGGCCTATGGACACTTTGGTGTCGCGGGGCGCCCATGGGAAGAGATAGTGAAGATATAACAAGAAACATAATCATAGAAAGAGGCGCCATTGGCGCCTCTTTCTATTTTATTTCAACGAGAATCTCGTGGCGCGACAGCCAAGGCGGCGTACCTGGAGCGTTGTACCCAGCGTATGAAGGAGTACCCAGAACCACTTCACCATCGCGTTCAAGTAGCCCAAGAAGTTCTACCTTCATTGTTTCAATGCCCGACGTGCTTCTGTATCCACTATAGCGGAGCGCCGCAATCTTTCTCTCAGGAACTGCCACAAGCTGCACTCGCGCATCGTTTGGGGTAGGCAGCTTCTCAAGCGTGTATGAACGAGGCATGACAAAGGATACGACATACGCGCCAGCATTTTCAGTAGCAACAACCGGTGCGGTCATGGGAATTTTTTCAGACGCAACCTTAGTACGTACCACTGGTGCGGTCATGGCGATTCTCTCCGACGATGCTTCAACACTTCCAACGGGTGCTGTCATAGCAATAGAAGTCTTGCTCGTGTTTCCACCAAAAATGTATCCTGCGATAATGGTGAACCCTTCACCCATAGCCTTATCGCTTGCACCGGAAACTACAGTTTGCGCTTCAATGTGCGGCGCATAACTACGCACTTCATATCCTCGCTTCTTGGATAGAACAGTGTAGGAAGCCTGTTCAACGCGCGAGGCCAAAAGCCCCCAAAGCGACCACACCACAAAAACTCCGACAACAACGAGGAAGAGTATTTTCATAGGTATAGTCTACTCCTATTTGTACAGAAAAGGGCGCCACCTCCCCACGGAGGTAGCGCCCTTTTCGCAACCACTACTTCTTGGCAGTCTTCTTCGCTACTACCTTCTTTACTGCAGCCGCCTTCTTTGGCTTTTCTTCTACGGCAGCAGAGGA
The DNA here is from genome assembly GCA_947085985.1 of uncultured bacterium. Classification (GTDB taxonomy): domain Bacteria; phylum Patescibacteriota; class Minisyncoccia; order Phycocordibacterales; family Phycocordibacteraceae; genus C7867-001. The sequence continues at coordinate 406,216 of CAMTYL010000003.1, forward strand.
AGAAAGAATAGCTGAGTACGCGGTGTTAGAAAGCTGATCCGAGAGCGCTTCAAGCTTCGCGTTCACGCTCTGCAATTCTTTTAGGATTGCATCAATCCGGAAGTCGGGCGCAGCTGTGCGAACAGGTGCACGGTCACTTCCGTAGGAAGGTCGGTCGTTACCGAAACTCTTCTTCTGGAACGAGTCGCGCGGAGCGCCCGCTCCACCTCGAGGCGAGCGCTCGTCGTCACGTACAAAGCAGTCCTTACAGTAGACCGGCTTCATGCCGTTTGGGCGGAATGGTACCTCGCACGCGTTCTGACACTTTGCGCAGGAAGTCTTGTAGAGCTCTTTTGGAGCGTCAAATCCGCGACTGTCCTGGCGGCGAGAGCCAGCACGGTCACCAAAGCTCGGGCGTGAGCCTCCTCCACGAGAAAAACCGCCTGGAGGACCACCTTTTGTAAACTTCTTCTTGAATTCAGACATAGGTATGTAGTGAGATTTAGTATATTAATTATATCATACTGTACTAAAAAAGCAACATCTCGTGAGAGATGTTGCTTTTTGCTCCGCGCGCTTTGGAAACTAGTACTCAACCGTAATCGGGAAGGACACGGACGCATCATGCTCGGGAAGACCTGACGGGTTGTCCTTTCTGAGCACAAGTGTCGCAGGCCCCATATATGTGCTTGGCGCTTTAATCTCTGCTCTAAATGGCACAAAGTTTTCTGTCATCCAGTCCCCTTCTGCCTGCGCAATGCCTGTAGCTATCACCTTTCCTGACGGATCAATGAGTACTACCGGGAGCGATGCCTCAAAGTACCAGGTACCGCGCGCCTTTCCTATTACACTAAACTCCTTGCCGGTGACTGCTCCAGGAAATGGGAAATCCACCACAATGCTGTCTGCAGTTGCCGCAGTGTAGGTTGGCTCCAGCGCAATCTCTTCTGCGTAGGTGCGACCGTCGTCAGTTCTACACTGTCGCGGATTGCTCTCCATGATTGGATTACCTGCACTTACGCAGTCTTCAAAGGAGCGGATTTCGCTGTTAATTGAGGTGGGTGCCGGCTGGTCTCGTGTGACGAACCACAATCCAAACCCAACCAGCAAGAGAACAGCGACGGCGATAAGTATTGTTTTTAAGTCCATAGTACTAGTCTAGATAGTCTTAATTTCGCAAATCAATGACAGTGGCGGCAGTGTCCGGGCTTGCCTGCACGCGCTCTGCCTGTCGGTACGATTCTACCTCAGATACCAAATTCTTGTTGTTTTTTTCAAGAATGCGAACTCTAAAATAGCTTGCCATCGCCGAAGGAATGGACGCAAACACGCTCATAAGTATGCCCACCCCGACCGAAACAAGTACAAGCAATGCGAGCGTGCTTTGAAACTGCCAGCCCATAAATACAAGCGACACAACCTCTGTGTTTTGCAGCGCAAAGAGTAATGCAGCGGCTCCGAGAATAAACCCAATGAGTAGTGAAAGTATCATGATTATAAGTATACGCTGTGGAAACAAGCTCTAAGGCTGGTTCACTAGAGTAGCCGTGTAAGGAGTGCGATCCTTACCACCAGTAGTGAGGGGCGGCTGAAACCCTAAGGCTCCAGGGCAAGTTATGAGTAGTATGCTAGAGAAACTATTTCTGCGCTCCTTTATTGTCTGCTTGATTAGCTGCGCCAGCCTCGTTCTATCCTTTATCTGGGGAGGAGACCCCGACGACCTGTACGCGCACATTGCGGCCTCACTTTTTATAATTGGCCTTGGATCATTCCTCTTTTGGTTTGTCTCATTCTTCTACAATCTGAAAAAGCAGCTCTATCCTGTTTAATAGGAGGCGAATCATTTGTTGCTCTGATATCTGACTACATCGTGGTATACCGTACGTAAGTATGTTCACTGCACTTGAGACTGCACTCCTATCATTTGCGCACTCGATGCCGCTTCCCCTTTTTGCATTTGTGGCGTCATTTGTGGAGGAGGTTATTGCACCAATACCGTCAGGTGCGGTACTCCTACTCATCGGCTCCCTTGCACAGCTTCAATCATATACAGTCCCTGCGCTTATAGTTCTGGCTCTAGTCGCTACATTTGGAAAGCTCTTCGGAGCGCTCCTCATATATGTAATTGCAGACAAAGCAGAAGATGTGGTTATGGCGCGATTCTCACACTTCCTCAGTATCAAGCATGAGGATTTGGAGAAATTTGGAGAACGGTTTGGAAATGGGTGGAAGGATTACCTGTTACTTACCCTCCTGCGTGCCCTGCCCATTGTTCCAAGCGCCGTTGTCTCCGCGGGTGCGGGTGTCCTACGTATTCCCATGCGGTTGTTCATTTTTGCCACAGTCGTTGGTTCGTTTGTGCGGGACAGTATTTTCATTGGCATTGGATACGGCGGTTTTGTGACCGCAGCACTTCTGCTGGACAACCTCTCAGGATACGAGTCGGCACTGCAAATTGGAGTCAGTATTGGTCTCGGCCTTGCCCTAGTCACCTATATATACTTGCGCAAGCGAAGGACGAAGCGCATCTAGCACTATTGAGCTTGTGCGAGACACTGCTTCAGTTCCGCCGACTCTGTCCAGCCGCAGGCGCCCGTTGACTGGCGCTCACAAGTCGCCGTTTTATAGCAGCCGTACGCTTCGCGGTATTCACAAGTAGACATTATGTCGGGATTGTCGGTACACAGCTGACTGGAGCAACCACCCACAAAGCACTTCCCTTCGGTCTTTGGTGGCACAGCAACGACGGGTTCTTCTTGCGCTGGCAGCATCGTCTCAATCTGAACCTCACCCGCTATGCTGAAGATTCCCGAGACTTGGTACTTCTGCCAATAATCACTACTAAGCAGCTCAATCGGTGTGATAGTTCCAGAAGCGATGAATCGCTTTCCGTCCTGTACGTTCTGCACACCAACAGCAGCCTCCGTATCTAGGGCGTAATACTCACCACTGTCTGTCTTCATACCGATAGCACACTCCAGAGTTTGTGGTCCCGTAGTGTCCTTGTGAGGCAAGCACACCTTCTCACCTGAAAGCGTGCCGAAGTATGACTCCACCACAGGGCCTTGCTGCTTCTCGTTATAAATGTAGGAATTGAAGGCAAAAAATAAGCCGGTAAGAATAAGTGCCACACCAGCAACGATTATGAGGGTTCTGTTCATACCTATAAGTGTATCAAATCTGGCCCCCACGCTTAAAACGCCACTGGCATGAGAGTCACTACTGTCCGTCTTGTTCAAGGTGGAATGGCTTGGGAATTTCCTTATCTAAAATCTCGCGCTGCAGGTACTTCGCCTTGGTGCGAATAGTCGCACCCTTCTCTGGTGCTCGGTCCTTGGTGGCCTCCATGCGCTTTTGTTCAAGCCAGCTCTCTAGTCGTCGCTTTTCACGCTGCTGTTTTTCATATGCTTCTGCAATACGTGCTTGTACCTTCTCTCGCTCAACGAGATAGTCCGAGTAGTTTCCTGTGAAGGAACTAATTGATTTAGTTGCAGGGTCTATCTCAAGAATTCGCGTGACACGTGCCGCATGCATAAGCTCTGCATTCTCAGAAGCGATAAGTACTCCACCTCGGAACTGAGCAACGAAACGCTGCAGCGCCTGCATATCAACTGCAGGGCTCGCTCCATGCGTATCAATGATAAGAACGGTTGGTCTGGCATGAAGTACGCGCGCAAGTGCGTCAGCGCCCCCTTCAAGAATCTCTGGCGAAACGTATCCCACGCGCTCCCCGTCGCACGTAATGCTCCCTTCGTCCATCTCGTCCTCGTCCGCTATAACGCGCAAAAAGGCCGTGACATCGCTTGCCCTGGCACCAAGCACGCCCACACGCTCGCCAGTGGCTACGACCACATTAACCTTCTCAAAGAGAGGTTCACCGAGGACGTCTACTCTAAGCTGCTTAATAACTATCATGGTCCTCTATTAGTAGCACACTATACGTATGTTGCTACATAGCACTGCCACTTCGCCAAATTTTTCTTACTCAGTTGCCTTTTCAGTTCGCAGTCGATGTGCCTCGTATTCGTATGTTCACTCATACAAGTTGCGGGACTAGGAACGCGATTACGCTTCTCGCCCACGAGTCCTAGTTCGTGTATCTTACCAATCTCTGCACCACAGGAGTACTTCCAATTTCTAATCGCCTCGCTCAAGAAATCTAGGTCGGGCACCGCCTCCTGGTTTTGCCTGCTGGAAAAAATCCGACGTTCATACCCCGCCGGGCATACTGATGCATAAGTCCTAGACGCGAGTGCCCCGCACTCGCTTCCCGAGCCACGCAAAAACCGCCCCTTAGGGCGGCTTTTTGCTGGCTGCCAGGTTTGGACGCGTTCAGAACAATTGACTGGAAGGGTCTCGTCCAAGGCCTCGCATTTATGGGCCCTTGTTCCAGTTTTAAAAAGACCCGCCTTTGAGGGGCGGGTCTTTTAAGAACAGTCGCATCGCGTGTTAGTGCCTAGCGACCAGAAGAGCGTTCGTGGCGACGTCGGCCATGGTCTCGTAGAACGGGAACGGTTTTCCGTATGCCTCGCTCAACTCGAAAAGAATGACATCGAGACCGTGGAAGCCAGGGTCTCCACCTACCACCATGCGGACATTCATCGTCTCCGCAAAGGCAGTGAACTTCCCAATTTCACGGCGGGTGTCCATGGCGTATGGCTCAGGTCCCGGATGAGGTTTGGTGATGCTCTCGCGACCCAGCCAGAAGATGATGCAACCCGGCACGGCTGGCTCAAGCCCGGCTTGCTTCAGATAGTGGCGTTCCCACACGAGTTGCCGGTTATCCGCTTGCGAGAACGGTTGATGGAAGTGACGCGCCAAACGGTGCGCACCATCCCAACGTGACGGACAGGCAATATTCGCCGACGGCTCCTGAGTCAGAATCTGCTCCGCCATTCCTGACTGCCAGTCGCCACCACCACGAATGGGGCCGGCGAGAAACAGTAGGGGTGAATCAGTCGTTGGCTGAAGCGCTACGATTTGTTTTGGAACATAGATGGGCATACGCCCTCCTTTCTTTTAGGTTAAACAAAACCGCCTTAGGCGGGTCTGTTTAACTTATACCACAAATAAGAATTTGAAGTCCTGGAGAAGAATACTCCAGGTGTTCTGACGTCCAATTCCCCTACCTGTAGAACCACATACTTAAGGGGTGAAAAAATGGGCTGGCCATCTCGAGTTCGAACCGTATAGAACCAAGCCCTGCTTAGTCCGTTTGGTGAGTTTTCAGAAACCAAAACGACGCGTCTCGTGCACCTAGGAAAGTTACAAAAGTGACACAGGAATGAGGTTTTGGTGTCACTTAAATAGTTACACTATCCTGTAACGTTTGGACTCTGGTGGCGAGCTTTCTCGTATTTCCATGAGACATTAGGCCGAAATATGAACTCAGTCGTTCCTTGGACGTATTGTTCCTGAGCTTCGTAAACATCCTCCTTTTACTTACAGTCCTCAATACCCTGTGATCTGAGAAATGCACCCAGCCAAGAAAGTCCACGCCCGACGCAAAGGACTTTATATATACCTTGTCCGGGTGCATGGTTAGTCCAAGATTGGTTTCTAGGAATTCATTCAACTGAGGGATGAGTGATTCAAGGTATCCTCGGTCTTCACTGAGGAATACGAAATCATCAGCGTAGCGTATGTAGTACTTTGCCCGGAGACGGTGTTTAACGAACTGGTCGAATTCATTCATATACACGTTCGCGAAGAGTTGTGATGTGAGATTGCCAAGAGGTAGTCCCGTTTTAGGTGTAACCTCGAAGCTGGAGATTATCTCTCGTAAAAGATTCAGAATGTCTGGATCAGGAATATGGGATTCAAGAATGGTCATCAGTTTGTTGTGCTTCATGGAGGCAAAGAACTTCCTGATATCGCACTTCAATACCCAGACCGTTCGAGTGTTATTGCGTCCTACCTTCTGAGAGAAAGCTTTGAATCTATCGAGAGCTTTATGTATGCCCTTTCCGTCACGACAGGAGTACGAGTCATGGATAAAGGTAGTATCAAAGAATGGATATAGTTGGCGATATAGAGCGTGGTGCAGGAGCCGATCACGCACATTAGCCTTATGAATAATGCGAGGCTTGGGGTCAGAGATATTGAAACTTATATATCCGCCATTGCGATACGACCTATTCTTTAAATCAGCGTGTAGGTCGAGGACGTGTCCCATGAGATTCGTTTCAAACTCCCGCACATCCTTTCGGGCGCGTTTTCCGTTCAAAAACTCTCGCCATGCGTCGAGTAGATTCTCCGTCGAGATGATATCTTGATATCTATGTCCGTACGCTCTCATACCTCCAAGGCTACCCCCCCCCCGACACTTCCAGTGCTAGTGCAGGTCAAAAGTGTGTATATCCTTTGGAACTCTTACGCCGCAAAAATTCCTAAGACCGCTAAGTACTCTCTTGGTCTCAAGATAGATAATCTGTTTATAGATACGATTGAAGCAATTTCAATTGCCGCATTCCTACAGCGTGCCGAGAAACTTCCCTATCTCAAGAGAGCAATTGCGCGAGTCGATACCCTGAAAGTCTTTCTACAGCTTGTATGGGAAATGAAGCTACTAGATACTAAGCAGTATGCGGAGATTTCAGAGAAGCTCTCGGAAGTAGGAAAAATGCTTGGAGGCTGGTACGGACAGGTAGTAAAGCAAAACTCCCCTGCATAGGCAGGAGAGAAATGAAGTAAGTTGCGAAGACGGAACACGATGCGATTGTCGAGGTTCCACTGATTGTCGGGATTCGTCCAGTTCGTATTGAGCCACTGCTTGCCGTCCGAGTTCCGCTTGACGTTGAAGACGTTCGGGTTGCCGTCGGAATCGGTTTGAGCGCCACACCATCTGTACCACCACCCCTTGAAAGTTCTTGGGGTTGAATCTTATGTGTGATCGTAATCACCAGTGTGACGCACCAAGTATCTTCATTTTTGAAGTTTCTGCATACACCACGCTAGTTCAAATCGTAGTCGGAACTATTCTGGGTTGTATGGATACTGGGTTCGGTAGCAGACGAGCCTATGGCTCCCGCGTATTCACCTACTGCCGTTTTTAAATATACCGTATGTAAATGTAGAAAGTCCCCGGGCGCATCACTGCGGCCGGGGACCCTTGATCGGAAGGACAAAGTATCAGAGGGACAAAGAGCCGAAGCTCTAGTCCCAAGGATCTTAGTCCTGAGTGACCTTGCGAAGACGGAACACGATGCGATTGCCGAGGCTCCACTGATTGCCGGGATGCGTCCAGTCCGCAATGAGCCACCGCTCGCCGCCCGAGCCCCGCCCGACGCGGAAGACGCTCGGGCGGCCGCCGGAAGCGGTAATCCGTTCCATCGCGATCCAGAGGACTTCGCCGTTGGGCTGATCCTTGTACTGGTCGCGGATGTGCGGACCCGCTTCCGCCGGAAGCAGTTCGACGACGTGGCCGTCGAGCCGTTCGGCGTTCTGCGCGCTCCACTCGGCAAGCCGGGTGGGATCGAGCAGTTCGGTCGTGGTCGGCATGCGCTCATAGCCGAAGTCGGCAGGGGTGAGGATGATCGTATCGATTTCCTCCTCCTTGTCGAGCGTCGTGAAGGCGTGGTTGTTGACCAGGCTCTTGGCGTAGTCGCTGACCGTGAAGCCAGCTTCGACGCGCTTGATGAGCGCCTTCTTGGCGACGCCGCCGATCAGGAACGTCCGCCACTTGGCGAACGCAGGCGTGACCACCAACAGGGGCGGTTCGGGCGTCTTCCCTTCGATGACGGCCTGGAGGGCCTTCATCACGTCGTCGAAGTTGGCATAGGAGCCGGACTTCACACGCCGGAACAGGTCGTTTTGGCGGACGGCGAGCTGACCCAGCTGACCGTCGGTGACAAGAGTCTTGGTATTCATGATATACCTCGTCGTGACAGTACTTTGCCGTTCAAGCTCACCAGTGTTCGGGTTCGCCACAGCGGAGAATGGCCTAGATAAGCCGCTCTTCGCTGTGGCGAATTCGCAAGGTTTTCAAGGAACAAGTCCGTACCACAGTATCACAATATACGGGTAAAGTCAAGTCATTTTGACCGTTCCCGCTCAGAAGAATATCCTTATCAAATATGAGCCAAATAGTTATCGGGGTCGTCATTGCCGTTATATCGGCCATCATCATTTCCCTATTCCGAATTGGTGGAAATCAGAACGTAACGGTACATCACGTACAAAGCACTCATCGTGCTGGGACTCTTTGGAAACTAATGATTGTTCTAGGCTGGGGCAGTGAAGTTCCCTCGCGAAGGAGCGGAGCAGCTTATTCAGCAGATCGTACACTTTGGTGTCGAGAAGCATGACGACCTTGCAGACGCGTTCTCTGCTCTCGTCTTGGACGCGATTGCCGATCCTCCAAGAACCTTCAGGAGGAACTCTGTAAAAGCAGGATCGTCTTTTGAAACCTCTATATCAATATCTATATCAGTAAGGTTCCGGGGTACTCCGTATGCATAACAAGCGAAGCCACCTGTTATACACCAACGCAGATTCAGTTTATCCAGAATTGGGATAATGAATGAGAGCGCTTCGTGTGCTTTTTGTTGTTCAGGAGTCATAAGGTTAGTTGTTTTGAGCTTCCTCAAAGAAGAGAATTTCTCGTGGAAGAATATACTCTCCCTCCCATTGTGTCGGGGTGCTTTCACTCAATAACCGCATTACTTCTTCAATCGGGAGCCATAGAGTCTGAAAACCTCTTTCTTTTTCACTCTCAGTTAGTTGAGGTTCACCCTTATCCCCTACTAACTTTGCAAGATAGCAATATGAAATCTGCTTTTCATTATCTTCCTTCCAATATTCAGTCGTAAAGCCAAGTTCCCGTATCACCTCAATTTCGCATCCTATCTCTTCCTGACATTCTCGGTTAAGGGCAATAATCTTATCTTCATCGCCTTCTAGTCCACCACCAGGAAGCTTGTAGTAGTTATCTCTACTTACATTTAGTAAGGCGATTAATCCTTGGTCATCGGATACGATTGCTCGCGCTGCTTCTCGTATTTTGTATCCCGAAGCTTCTTCGTGAGAGACATTTCTAGGATTAATTAGGCCAAGATCTTTCATAACTTAAAACTTTTTAAACCATTTGACCGTCGCCTTATATAAAGCTTCTTGCTTCCCGTCTTCTGAGAAATTATGATGAGCGCCCTTTATTACTACAAGTTCTTTCTTCTGGGTAGTTCCCTTGAACATCTTCTGTGCGCCATCTAGGTTTCCATCTATATTGTCGTCTACAGTGATGTAAGAAATTGGTTGCTCGAATGTCTTGAGTAGATCAACAGATTTGATTGTGTGGGAATCCTTGGCCATCTGCTCACCGACGACAATGTAGTACCCGAAATCAACGAGGCGACCTTTTGGCTTCTCAATACGTTCAGGCATATCAACATGGTTCGTGGGAAGTATAGAGCCGTCCCAAGCGGCAACTGCCGTAAAGCTTCGGTCTTTGGTATGAAGAATTGATGGGAATCCGTAGCTGTGTCCTGTGATGAAGATCTTCTTCGCACCCTTAGATTTCAAGTACTTTAGAACAGAATCAATATCCTCTCCGTGCGTCGAGAAAGTGGTCTCATCCAGTCTCCTTGAGCCCTTTTCCCAAGCATATAGATTGAATCGTAAAGATGAGAATCCCTGCTTTTCAAAGTATCGAGCTGCGTTATATTGCAACGCTGTATTCATATCTCCTGCCAGGCCATGTACTTGCACGATGACAGGTTTACGCAAAGAACCGCGAAGAATGGCCTGAATGGTCTTCCCTCCAGTGGTCTTTATTTTGAGTACCTTTTCCATATCTTAATTGTATCGCAGGCACCCGAAAAGGAAACGACGTGTTCTAATCACTGAATATCCTGTTTGGGAGCATTGGGGAAATTGACCTCATCCCAGAGCGAAACGATCTGTGGCTTCAGCATCCAGTACGCCCTTCCTTCTGGAGTATTCGCAAGCACTTCTTGTAAACGCTCTGGTTTATCTCCAAACTTATTTCCGTATAGCTGATTAACCCTCTCAACATCATCAAGAGCAACTTCAAATGCCTCTCCCACTATTTGCACTGCTTGTTTATGTTCTGAATCATGCACTACAGTGGCGGCTGCTTTTGGATTGTTTAGTATCTCCTTAGAGTGCTGTCGGGAACGTGCCGAAGTCCAATAGAGATTACCCTCCTCATCAGCGACAAAGTATACGTTACAGATCCACGGACCATTCTCGCCCACAGTCGCCAACTGCATAAGCTTGTTAGCACTTAAAAATTCTTTGAGGATATCCTTCGGGTTCATAAGGCAACTATATCTGCAACGATCTCAGGAAAAGTTGCATCGTTAAAATGCTTTCTGTCTTCAAAGATTCGAGTCTGCGCCGAAGGTAGTTCCTTGTGGTATCGCTCAAAGTTACTGAACGGAACACTCTCATCGTCTTTGCTATGGTAGAGAATTATTTCGCCTCCTTGTCTTTCCAGATCAGAAAGATCGGTCAGGATATTGAAGTCTACATACGGATGGTCGTCCAGAGCGTTGTATGGAGCTGCCACTAAAAGCGTGGCTTTTATCTTCATTGGGTACTTCTCCTCGGAGAGATACTTTGCGAGGAATATTCCACCGTATGCCGGAAAACACGAACCGATCATAAGCCAGGAGCTTTTTAGAAAGGTTCAGGAAAAACTAGACACCAACACACATGAGAGCAAGGGCGATAAAGAATTCGCTTTCACCAAGCTCATGAAGTGTGGCATGTGTAAATCAGGCGTAACGGCTGAAGAGAAATACAAAAATCTTGCTGATGGATCAATCAGAAAGTACATCTACTACGGGTGCACCAAATTTCATGACAAGAACTGCAAAAACACTTACTTACCTGAAACTGATCTAATCTATCAGCTTACTGAAATTATTGATCGCATAGACATCAATCAGGTCGGTGTTAAGGATAAGCTTGAAAAAGAGATCGAACGCTATGTAGATTTCAGAAGTAAGGTTTTAGGAATGACCGAGGATGACAAGATACGCCAGAATCGTCTAGATATTCGAGGCTACATGAAATACATTCTTGAGAAAGGTGCGATTCAGGAAAAACGAGAATTAATGCAATCGTTTACGAGCCGACTAATACTCATTAATAAAAGAGTTGTACTGGAGTAAGTGTGAAATTTATTTAGTAAGCACCTCTACCAATGAGTCTAAATTCTCAGAAAGATATTTGATTCTCTTGTGATCGTCAAAGAGGAAATGGTCTACACGAGTATTTCCTTTCAGGTAATGCTCACTCTCTACCCAGAAACCGTGAATGGTTTTAACGAAGTAAAGCTGCAAACCTCTTTTAATCTCATCTTTCGATATCGGGTAAACGCTTGAGTACGCATCTATATATTTTCTCGCATTCTCCAAATCAGCTTTTGTAACGTCTGCGGAGAGAAGTCCGTATATCATCGACCTGAAGATTTCATATGTTCTAGGAGAATAGTTTGTCTTCTCAAGATCAAACACCCACTTCACCTTGTCCTCCTCATCAAAGAAGACATTATGATCAAGATAGTCACCATGTATCAAATGGTCGCAGTTTAAGCCCAAACTCTCAAAAGTCATTGTGTTTTTTAAAAGAAGCCCCTTTTTCATCTGCACATTTTCAAGCGCAACTTTATCAAAATCACTCAGAAGGCTGACCTCTGATATTTTAACTAAGATATCTTCGATCTTCTTAAATGTCTTTTCTTCATTCTCAATCTTAAACTGATCGTCTATAGCCAGTTTTGATTCTTTGCCGAGGAGATGAATCTTTCCCAACATTTGACCAAGAGAAATAATGGACGCTTCAGTCAGATTACCCCTTTCAAGATGCTTGCCTTCGACAAAAGGAAATAGTGCGTAATAAGCACCATCATGTTCAAAAAATGTATTTCCATCTAAAAGTGATATAGGAAGAATCACTGGAATACCACCGTCAGCAAAATACTTTTTGGAAGCATGGACTTCGGCAATTCGATTAGAGTTATCAAACCTGTACTTCTTTAAAAAGAACCTGGTCGTTCCGTCTGAAAGAAAATAATTATCGCTTAAAAAGCCTCTTGTTACCTTTTCAGAAGAGGAGACGTTGGTTCCATACAAATGATTTATTTTTACTAAAATCTCTTCCATAAATGCAATTATAACCTTTCTGTACCTTAAGCTGTACTTACAGCAATTCGACCCGTCTAGGTCGCCGGGTACCAAAAACTAAGCTGCTGGCCGTCTCGAGTTAGAACCGTGGCCGGTCAAGCCCTGCTTGGTCCGTTTGATGAGTTTTCAAAATCCAAAACGACCCGTCTCGAGCGCTTTCAAAGTGACAAAAGTGACACTCCCCTAGGATGTTGGCCAGAGCTTCTTTTTGAAGTAAAAGTAAAGTGTAAAAAGGATTACCGAAACTCCTACTGGTGGAAACGCATAGAGAGTAAGGGCAAATAAGTTATATCCAATCGAGAGAATTCCATTGAGGATATCTACAACCAAGGGAACGATTACAAAGAACATCGCACCCATGAGGAGTACCCAGATGATTGCCTTTGCCTCCTTGAACGATTGCCAATCCCCAAGTATCCGATACAACCCTTTGTAAAACTTAATCTTATATAGAAAGGCACCGAGGGTAACGAACGTAAGTGCGCTGTAGAAGATACGCACGAATATAGACGGTGGGTCTATCGGACTGATATCTGTCCACGTGAAGGACTTCCCCATTCCATAAACCCACAGCAAAAATGCGAGAGTACAGATAACGGAGAAGGCCGCCCCTGATAGAATCTCTTTTCTATATTTTCTCAGTATCCTTCCGTACCAGCTCATTTTAGTTTCTTCGGTAAAGCCCAAACTTAAGTATCTTTTGAGCTGGTGTTAAAAGATGTTCTGGCGTTTGGGACAAATTAGTGATTATGCGTTCAAAAGGATTGAACGCGTGGCCTCCACCAAAGTTAGGAAGATTCAACTCTTCCGGCATCGCACCAAGAACTATCTTATATATAGCTTGCCCACCAAAGAAGGTCATGGTCGCAACAATCTGACCATCTTCAAGTACAAAGTTTATAAAATGCATTATTACTCTCCGACCTTCATCTCGCTCTAATTTTAGAACCGGGTCTTGAGTAATCGAGACGATTATCTCTTTCATTACACCCTCGCCAGAATGTATGAAGTTTCGAATTTTATCGAAATGCTGGCTGAATAGGATATCCCTTTTACCATCCTGGATAGCGCAGTATGCGAAATAATTAAAAGCTATTTTTGCAAAGACACGTGCCAAATCTCTATCGACTGAACAGGAATACTCCTCCTCAATAGTAATTTTGTCGCCAGGTTCAAACTGATGACCTTTAGATGCTTTTTCTTTGTAGTTAACTCCATACTCATGTAGCAAACTAATCATACTTTTTACTTCCTCTTGAGTCTCTCCGAAGATAGCAATGTCTTTCTGATCTAGTTTCTGCATGTCTGCAGAAAGCTTTTTAAACTCGCGTCCTCCTTTAGGGACTGAGCGCAGAGCTTCAGGTCTGAAAACCCGGAAACCACCCTTGAGTCTTCGAAGCTTTATCTGATTTTTTAAGGCAGGAACTATCCTGTTCTCTTTAGGTTCAAGAAACAGGAACATCTCATTGAAAAATTCATCCCCAAATCCATTCAATCGAGTGATTTTGAACTGATTATTTCTAATAGTGACACTTCCTCTACCATCCAGGTTAAGACGCTGCCCAAAAACACCCTCGCAAGTATCCTCTGTAAAGATAGTTTCGAGTCGGGTAAAGACCTCAGAATTGCATATGTCACACACGACATCTCCTTTGATTGTCGCGTTCGAATCGAAGGTTCCAAGACAGCGCGGCATTACATGTTCACGCGAATTGAAAGTCGTCTCTGGCTCACCCTTCAAGCAATATACGCATTGGGACATACGGCTTATAGCAAGTCACGAAACTCTTCAATCAAGCCAATTGACCCGAGATAGTGAATAAGGTCATTCGTGATTTTTATTGCTTCAGCATTTTCGGTAGCCTTAACCATCTTTATTACTTCACGGTATTCTTCCTTCTTATACAGATGCTCATATGTATCCCGCTCAGCACGAGCAATGAGGTCTAAAGTCGTAGTGGTTTCAACGGGAAATTCCATTGCGTAGGACTTAAGTTCTTCTGCAATCTCATATGGAACATCGATAACACCATCAATAAGCTGTAGCGTCTTAATGGTTCGCTCCAGTGTTTCTTTTTTCGGGAATGGACTAACCTTGAACCACCAGCCAAATTCCCTGATTTCTTCGGCATCAATCCTTTCCTTAGGTAGAGCAATCCTAGCGTCCCACAGCCTTCCTAGTCGCTCTTTGACGCTTTCCTTATCCTCAAAGGACTCGAGTTGCCGGAGGATAACTCTACCTATGAAGTTTATTGCTTCTGATCTTTGTTGTGCGGGTGCGTTCCTAAAGAAATGTTCAGTAAAATCATCATGCTCGGGTTCATTTGTGTAGACAATTGCTGCATGCTGAGCAAACCGTTGATCAACGTCAGCAGCTCGATAGCCTTTCTTTTCAGCGGTTCCAAGGTAAGGGACAAAGTCCTTGTACTGTTCCTTAAGGATTGTAAAGACCTCTTTGATTACATTATTGGCGAGATACCCTTCCCAAGCAGCCCATAAGTACTCAGGTGAATTTTTATCAAAAATTTTATGCTTGTTTTCCTCAAGCCATGCCCCATTTAGATAGGAGAAATTCGGAACTCTCCAACCATATACCGAACGAATAGCTAAAGACGGATCCTGAGTAGAGTCTAGATGTCTGTCTAACAATTCCTGCATGGCAGGAGTCATTTTGTTTTCAATAGTCTTATCTGAGAGATTACGCGCTGTCCATAGACCGAAATTAACTACGGCATGCATAGCTTCGCCTCGTACGGTATTTATCGCTAGGGTCATTGGATCTAGTCCACCCTCACTGTCACGTTTCTCATACTCAGTGGTTGGGTCCGGGTCTTCAGCAAGATTAGTTATGATTTCCCATACCCTATCCTGAAAATTAATAGGTACTTCGCAACTATTCTTACCAAGGGCCTCTCCCAAGAAATCCGCAATCGCTAAGCGTACTGATTTCCAATCTTGTTCGTCATTTGCTGGACTTACATCTGTCTCGTCTTTAACTACAACTCGGTATAGCAGTTCAATGACTTCTTCCCATGCAAAGCATTTATCTTTCCTTAAAGATTCTTTAAGGCCGTGGACCAGATGATAGAAAAAGATGGGGCGGATTTTCTTCTCGAAAAGCAGACCAAGCACCGCCACATACTTTTCGGGATTCTGAGCAACGAGTTCAGCAAAAATCATACCTAGACCTCCAGTCGAGTGCCTACCAAACGGGTCATCAGGTATTTTGTAGTCAACAAAATATTGCAAAGTCTCCTTCGCATCTAACCTTGCTAGGTCTTCTGAAGAAATGGGACTTTTACCCCCGTCCCACATAACCATCTCGCCGTCATGATCAGTTGGCTCACCATACTCTTTGACGATACCTTGATACTCGTCTGCTTCCTTGACAGGGAGATTCTCCCCTATCGCCCTTAGGTAGAGTCCCTTCCAATCTGATTTAACCCGCTCGAATTCTTCTTCTGTGAGAGTGTCGTTTTTCTTAAACTCAGGACCTTCCTCAATAACCTTCAAAATCGAGTCTTTTGCTTCAGGTGACAGATTCCCAAACTGCAATCGCAGCAAAGGTAGGTATTCTCTCCGCAAATTGTATGAAATCGTGACCTTTCTCTCAGTCAGAATTTCTTCGATTTCCTTTGGAAACGGCTTGGGGTTCAATATGTAGGTCCAAAGCTCAATTCGTCTAAAAAGAGCCCACGGGTGAGATTTGAGAATCGTAACGAAATCTCTCATAACCTCATGATTATCCTTATTTTCCTCAATTAGCTTTATAACCCCATCAAGGAGCGTATCCTTTGCGTCGTCTCTACTGTGCCTAGACGACCTTAAGTTCGGACGCCATATATGAGAATACTCATAGTACGTATCATCCGATTTATCTATCCTATCTTCTAGTTCTAACGCTTGGCGCAATTTAGATGTAAGTACTGCAAACAAACCTTTTGGATCAACCTTTGCCAATTCGACAGTTTTCTCTTTAATAATTTCCCCAAACCTCCATTCGTCGAAATATGGCTTTGCGTCACGCCCAATGAAACGCATCGGACCCTCCTCATCGTCAGTTGCTGGTTTATCTACTTTTGTATCGAGTAGAACATTCGCTAGTTTTAAGGCTTCCTTAACCTTTCCTTCTTTTGCCAGCTTCTCCATCAACTCAGCAACTTTGTCAGGCAAAAGTAGATTATACGAATTTTGTATCCACTTATTCTTACAAATTAGGTCTACGTACTTCACTGCGACATCTGCAGGTGACTTAAGCGCCATTGATACAAAATCGTCCAATACAGACTGATTGTCGGAATTTAAGTTCTTAACAATGTCGAAGACAACTTCTGGCTTTTGCTCAGCCACCTTCAGTAAGTACTGAGATTCAGGCCAACCAACGAAACGAATATACCCTCCTTCCCTGAGGGGTTCTTGGGGCGCATTAAAAGCACCGACATCCCTCAGAGGCTCAAGCCAGTTCTGATTATCGCATCTCTCAAAAAAGTACTTTCTATGCTGTGGCTGAACAATTACTTTTGCGAGGATACTTAAATGCTCAGGAGTCGGATCATTAACAACTAAAAGCTTATCGATTTCAGCAACGCCATCAAAAAATGGAGTCTCGACCAAGACTTGGTATAGGAGGTCCTCGTACCTCCAAACCATCAATTCAAACTCCCTTTCAAGAATTCCAGCAATTTGTTTATTCTTGAGATCATCGTGCTTTGAACCTTTATGAAAGAAGGTCTGCACCTCAATCCAATCTTCAACAAACTTTCTTCTTAAGTATTCAGGCAGTGCGCTTCTATCTGCGTGCCTGCTGAGTAAATCTTGAAGCATTTGCTTCTGGCCGCCGGTATTCGCTACCTGAACTGACTCATCTTTGGCTAGCAATGGGATGCCTTTGAAGTAACGTGGCAAGATTGCAGTCAGCTCACGAGCAGAATGTGACACTTGGCCAATGCGGTCGGGATTTCTTTTGTTATTAAAAGTGATTACTAATCCCTCATAAATCCCCGCCAACTTCTTGCACAGCTCTGGAGACTCTGAATCTAGTCTTAATAAAGCGTCGCGGATTTTCTTTTGCCTCACTTCGGCGGACGACAAAACATCTTCAGTATCAACTGAGTTTTCCAAGCCCTCGTCTTTAAATTGGTCCGCCACAGACCAATTTTATCATTTTTGGCCTGATTTATAGCCCTGTGGGGTACGCGTCTTAACGTACACTCTTGTGCCTATGGTCAGACGGTCGGCCAATGAAGTAGCTGTAGTCCTTCATAAAAAGCTGGCACAAAATAATCAGGTCATGAATCTTGAGGCTGCGCTCCCCACTCTCAATCAAGGAGATAGCTGTCGGCGATTCGTATTCTAGAAGGCTCGCAAGGTTTGTTTGCGAGTAGCCCGCCTCCACGCGGCAGTCCCTAATCTTCTGTCCGATTTCCCTATCCAGGTCTTTGAAGGTCGCTTTCTTTGTCATATCCACACTATATCTCTATTGACCAAGTTTACCAATTTGATAAACTTGTAACGGAGTTCCCGGAGGAGGTAGCAAAAAAGCATGACGTGCGATTAATCATTATCTTTTTTGCTATGTCCCATAAACTAACTTGGACTACGGTCCAGAAGCGGGTGGACGATCTCGTCCCCCAGGAGGTAAATCCTCGCATTATTACCGACAAGCAGATGTCGGACCTGAAGCGCAGTCTCAAGAAGTTCAATCTTGTTGAGGTTCCCGCAATCGATATGAACGGCAAGATACTTGCCGGGCATCAGCGTATCAAAGCATTGCAGCTCCTCGGCCGTGGAAACGAACTTATCGATGTTCGTATTCCAAACCGCAAGCTCACGAAGCAGGAGTCAGACGAATACCTCCTTGCTTCCAACAAGCTTGGCGGAGACTGGGACTTTGAACTTCTGAAGTCCTTCGATCTCGGAACGCTTGAGTTCGCAGGGTTCGATGATGTCGAGCTCGCGGAAATCTGGGACGAGGATAAGTCTGTCGAAGATGACAGCTTCGATGTAGAAAAGGAACTTAAGAAGATTAAGGAGCCGGACACAAAGCTTGGTGACCTTATCACGCTCGGGAACCACCGTATCCTCTGTGGCGACTCAACCAAGCCCGAGAATCTGAAGCGTCTCCTCGGCACCGAGAAGGCGGTAATGATTTATTCGGACCCCGTCTACAACATTGATATCGATTACAACGGCGGTATCAGCGGCAAGCAGAAGTACGGCGGTGATGTGAATGACACCCGTACGTTCGAGGAATACCGTACATTCCTTAAGAGGAGTCTTGAGGCGGCACTCGCCGTATCTGCTACAGACACTCATGTCTTCTACTGGTGCGACCAGGTGTACATCGGCGTACTTCAGGAGCTATACCGTAGCCTCGGCATTGCGAACAAGCGAGTGTGCCTTTGGCTTAAGAACAGCCAGAATCCTGTTCCCTCTGTAGCGTTCAATAAGGCGTATGAGCCTGTGGTGTACGGCGTTCGCGGGAAGCCGTATCTGGCTGAAGCGGTTACGACTCTGAACGAAGTACTGAATAAGGAAATGGGTACGGGGAATGAACTTCTAGAGCAGGTAGAGGATGTCTGGATGGCGAAGCGTCTTTCCGGCAAGGATTATGAGCACGCGACCTCGAAGCCGCCCCAGCTTCACGAGAAGGCTATCAAGCGGTGTACGAAGCCAGGAGACATAATCCTCGACAGCTTCCTTGGTTCAGGTAGTACCCTCATTGCAGGAGAAGCACTCGGACGGAAGGTGTATGGTTGCGAACTTGAGCCTGCATTCTGCGACCTCATGATTCGCCGGTATGAGAAGCTGACCGGCGCAAAGGCAAAGGTAAAGAGGTATGAAGAAGACTAAGAAGGTTGTAGAGAAATTCTTAGCTGAACTTGAGCGCACCCCTATCGTTGGAGCTGCGTGTGAAAAGACAGGACTCTCACGCAATACGGTATATCGCTGGAGGAAGGAGGATCGTGAATTCGCCGCTCACTTTGATTACTCACTCTACCAAGGAATCGCGGTTGTGAGTGACGTGGCTGAAAGCAACGTACTCAACGGTATCAAGAACAAGGACGCTGGCTACACCAAGTTCTGGTTGAGTAGCAGGCACCCGGCATATCGAAAGGTCTTCTTTAATCGAGAAGAAAAGCGAAAGAACCCTTTGGCTGATCCTGCGGAGCAAGCTCGCGTAAAGAAGGAGGTAAAGAGAATCTTTAGGGAGTGGGATGCATATGGACCCAAGGGCCCTCCACCTGATGAGCCAGAGGACAAGAAGCGTAAGAAGTCCTAAAGTACCTTTTCTCCGTCGAAGACAATGCTTTCAGGTTTCCAGCTTTGAGGATTTGAGAGGTCTTCCCTGCTTGCTCCCGAGTAGACCATCACTACTTCCCAACTGGAGCGAATCGTTGCACCGAACCCATTCTGACTATCAACACACGATGTGACCCTGAATCGATTGTCGCCGAGGTCTTGCGTCGCCGCATCGCAGAAATCTGCTGTTGAGGGAGACTTGAGAATGTTCAGAACGTAGTCCTCGGCGTAGGTGCTTGGATAGACTGTCTCTGCGATTGGTCTCGGAGCAGGTTCAGAACCAGTGTCTGAAACTATCGCTATAAGAATCGGAGAGGCAATCAGAACTACGAGAAATACTTTAATGAGATTCGACATCGGCTTGCGAATAGCACTCCGACAGTTCGGACACTTCTTCGCTAAAGCAGATATATCTGATTGGCACTGCGGACACTTAACAGTGTCCGTTGTTTGCTTGTCCATATTTGTTGGTTCGGTTTTAGTAACTGGAGGACAGGTACACAAAAATCCCGCCACCAGGAGGACCCTTTCGGGTATCCCTACCTAAGTTTCCCTAGGTAACCGAACCAACGACCCTGATGACGGGGTTTTTACGTTGGTTCGGGTTTTCGACCATATCCTTTGGGAACCAAAGGGGTTAGGTCATTTTATTCAATTGTCGGCAGGCTTCCCTGCCGTATCTCAATGGTATCGCAGTTCCCTTAGTTTGCTAAGAGCCTCCACGACCATGCGACGAAACGGTAGTTCTGCATAGTCTATGCACCAGCCACCAGTCTGGCATCAATAGATGTCATGAGAACGATGGAAACCGCCCAGATGGGCTCCTCGCCAGTT
This sequence comes from uncultured bacterium, assembly GCA_947085985.1. GTDB lineage: Bacteria > Patescibacteriota > Minisyncoccia > Phycocordibacterales > Phycocordibacteraceae > C7867-001. The sequence continues at coordinate 426,480 of CAMTYL010000003.1, forward strand.
GTGGTCGCCGAGAAGATTAAGTACT
>CAMTYL010000004.1:0-227813 GCA_947085985.1 uncultured bacterium
CCGCCATGTCCTCGACCAATCAACTCAGCTTCGGCGACGGCCTTCTGTCGCGCCGTTCCAAGTCCAGCCAGATCGCCGCGCACCTGCACAAGATCGATCAGATTGTCGATTGGGTGCCGCTGGTCATGGCTGTGGCGGTCATCGACAAGACGGATCCGCGCACGGGCGGGCGCCCGAGGACCAACCCTCTGTGGATGATCAAGGCCACCTTCCTGCAGGCGCTGTTCAGCCTGAGCGACCCACAGCTTGAGGACCAGCTCATCGACCGGCTCAGCTTCCAGCGTTTCGTGGGCATTCCGCTGGATCAGCCGATCCCGGACTTCACCACGTTCTGGCGGTTCAAGCAGGCGCTGGCCGACCACGGGTTGGACTCTGCCATCTTCGATCTGGTCGGCTCGCAGCTGCAAGCCAAGGGGTTGATCCTGCGCAAGGGCACCATCGTCGACGCGACGATCCTGCCCTCGTCGGGCCGGCCGCTGTCTGACGACAAGCGCCAGGAGCTGGCCGACGAGCCGTCCGCTCAGATCGACACCGACGCGGACGCGACCAAGAAGGGAGGGCGCTATTATTTCGGGTACAAGGGGCATGTGGGCGTGGATGTGGAGTCCAAGCTCATCCGCAAGGTGGGCTTCACCCCGGCCAGCGCCCACGACAGCACGCAGACCCAGGCGCTGGTCAGCGGGGATGAGAAGTCTCTGTTCGGCGACAAGGCCTACTTCAATGGTGAGCACAAATACTCCGCGCGCACGCTGGGCTGGTATTACGGAGTGCTGGACAAGGCCACCCGCTCGAGCAGGCTCTCCGGCTCGCAGAAGAAGCGCAATCGCCGCAACAGCCGGGTAAGGGCCGCCGTGGAGCATCCCTTCGCCTGGCTCAAGACCAAGGCGGGACTGGTGGCGATGAGGGCAAAAAACATGGCCCGCAATCGGCTGAGGTTCGTGCTTGCTTGCGTGGGATGGAACCTGTGCAGGGCCAAATTCCTACTTGAACGCGGAAGGACCATGGGATTGGTGGCTCCATGAGAGGGCAAGTCGCCCCAAAACGGGCGGTTTTGAGCCCGATTCGGGCTTGTGGGAGGGGGTTTTTGCCTATTCAGGCAGAAAAACGAGGTCCGATCATCGGATCGGGTTCAAACAAAAGCTCGGAAATCGTATTTAACGAGATTCCGAAAGGTTACTCAAAGGGTTCTATTATTGTTTCTGTTTCATATCCGCATGCACCAGGGCAAAATTTCTTAAAATAACTGAATGACGTATTCACAGAAACTAAATCAGCTGGTGCTTTAAAATATAATCCAAGAGTTTTTTTCTGATTCTTTGTTAACGCACCAATCGAGGCATAAATAAACCAGCTTGTATTCCAGGATTCAGCCACTACCCGTCTAGATGGATTCGACGTGTAGTCACGTTTCTCCACACGCTTCAATTCACTATTAATAGGATCACTTCCACCATACCCACCTGCTCCTCCAGAGCACTCTATGGAATCATCAAGTCGCATCACTGGAGCAAAATGAACATCGGTTGTTGGGTCTAAGTAAGGGTCACTTTGAAGATCACAATCTAGAGAAATGTGTGACTATGATGATTTGTACATGATGACATCATCAACAAGTCTAGCCAAATAAGCATCGTTTAGTAGTATTGTAGGGTCGGATCCACCGACCCAAAAAACATACTCATGTGTTACTCTAAACATGCTACCCTCAATCCACACAAGCCCATGTTCATTCAGAATTGATGCGAAGTAATAATCCTCCACCATTTCAGCTGGATCTTCATCATATTCAGCAGTTCCAGCAATATTACCTTTGTACAAACGAATGGGATCATGCAGAACGCTGTTCGCGTATTTATACATCGATCAATATCCATCTTTCTCGACTAAGCTTTGAAAATGATCAAGCGTGAGTCCATTGTCAAACTCAGACAACAAGTTGGACAAATCGCCCATCGTATCAAAAACAAGAATTCCATCTTTAATTACTGGGAGTTTGATTGAAGCAATCGCCTGGCTTGAATCTTGTTGCCGAACCAAATCGCAAGCGGTTGAACTGATCCACAGGACGAGAAACATGATGGAAAGATATCTGGCCCTTTTGTTTCTGAGTAAAGGTGTGATTGATGGTGTGATCATAACAGAATAGATAGAATGAAATGAGGGTTTAAAAAAGGTCCCTTTTCTTAATGATCACGACAGTATCGAAATGTTACAGCACTTTATAACTTTATTTAGTTATACTGTCCGCAAGTAACACTTTTGATAGGATAATCAGTCTCTATTTCATGGAATAGGTGATTTTATTGCGAGAATTTTCGGTAATTGCACAGATTCAACAGTTTTTTACTTAAACGTGACGCAATGGTGAAATCTCATTCTTCCGACTTACATCTTCCTACTTCGGCCTTTTGACTTCCTACTTCTGACTTCCTACGTCTCAGCAAACACGCCCGCTAAAAACAGGATATGCGCGTCGAGCTCGGATCCGATGAGCTCCGCGCCGAGGCGGATGTCGTCACGGCTCACCGCCGCCGCGAACTTCGGATCTTTCAGTTTCTTGGTGACGGATTTCGCCGACATCCCGACAAATCCTTCCGGACGCATCAATGACACCGCGTGCATGAATCCGCTGAGTTCATCGCACGCAAACAGATAGTGCTCGATCTCGGTTTCGGGGTGCTTGCCCGTCCTCTCCGGCGCGTGGGCCTTGATCGCATCCAACACCTCATCCCACAGGCCACGGCCAGGTAAGATCTGAGTCAGCGCGTAGGTCCGCGTTGGGCTGGGTCATCGGGATGTTGTTTGTTGCTTGTTGTGGTCTGCAAGTTCAACATTCAACATTCAACATTCAACATTCAACATTCTCTTACCGAAGGTCTTCATCCACCAGCTTCTCCGCGATGATCGAGCTCGACAACACGCCCGGCAAGCCCGCGCCTGGGTGCGTCCCGGCGCCGACGAAGTACAAGCGCTCGACATCTTCGCTTCGGTTGTGCGGCCTGAACCACGCGCTCTGCGTGAGTACAGGCTCCACGGAGAACGCCGATCCGAGATAACTGTTGAGGTCGTTCTGAAAGTGCAAAGGATCGATATGATGCTCGGCCACGATATTTGCCTGCAAATCGGGCAGGTAATTTTCTTCCAGGAAATTCATGATGCGGTCGCGGTAGGTCTTTGCAAACACTTTCCAATCCGTTCCTGATGCCAAGTGCGGCACCGGTGAGAGTACGTAAAACGCTTCTCCCCCATCCGGCGCCATCGACGGATCAGTGTATGTCGGCATGTGCAGATACAGTGAGAAATCATCCGCGACATGCTTCTTATGGAAGATGTCGGTGAGCAGGTCTTTGTAGCGCGGACCCAGAATGATGTTGTGATGTTTCAGCTTGGTATCGTTGTAACGCTTCTTCGTTCCGAAGTAAATCACGAAGAGTGACATGCTGTAACGCATGCTTTTCACTTTCCGGTCGGTGTATTTGCGACGATGCTCCGGCTTAATGAGGTTCAGATATGTGAAGGGCACATCCGCATTGGACACAACGGCATCCGCGTCCAGTTTCTCGCCGGATTTGAGCATCACGCCGCGTGCGCGTCCGCCGGAAACGAGAATTTCGGCGACTTCCTGCTCATAATGGAATTTACCGCCCATGTCTTCGATGAGCTTCACGAGGGCGTTGATGATGGCGCCGGTTCCACCCATGGCATAATGCACACCCCACTCACGCTCCAGATAATGGATCATCGCATAGATGGAGGTGGTGTCGAACGGGTTTCCGCCCACAAGCAGCGGATGAAATGAGAAGCACTGACGCAGAAAGTCGTTCTTCACAAAGCTGCTCACGTAGCTGTACACCGATTTGTACGACTGCAACTTGATGAGGTCGGGCGCCACGCGCATCATATCCATGACCTTGAGGAAGGGCTGGTCGGCGAGCTCCACGAATCCTTTTTGGAAAATGGCTTTCGTGGTCTTGATGAAATCGAGATACCCCTGTTTGTCGTCAGGGTTCCATTTGTCGATCTCACCCAAGGTGAAGGCTTCATCACCGTTGTAATCAAATTGGCGACCTTCGTGATTGAAGATTCGGTAGAAAGGATCACAAGGCACGAAAGTGATGTAATCTTCGCGCTTTTTACCGGCCAATGCGAAAAGATCATCGAACATGAACGGGGCGGTGATCACGGTTGGACCTCCATCGAACTTGAATCCGTTCACATCATAGACATAGCCACGTCCGCCGGGTTTGTCGCGTTTCTCATAGATATCGACGGAATAGCCTTTGGCCAAGAGACGGACTGCGGCTCCAAGGGCGCCGAAACCCGAGCCAATGATGATAATGTGCTTTTTCATGGTGTATCCAACAAGATACGCACCACGATTCGTTCAATTCTGAACCTGTTTCACAAATCCGTCGATTCCCTGCCTTTTCAGCTCTTCCATCGCTTCCTGGGCCTGCTCCCGATTGCCATATCGACCCACCATGACGCGATAGACACGCTGTCCGTCGACACGCGCCGGAAGCACCCATCCGCCTCTGAGCTCATTCGCTCGCGCTCTGGCCGCGTCAGGATTGGCAAGCGACGCGACTTGCACACCGAAGATCTCCCGACTCAGGTCGCCCATGATCGGCCTTTCGGAATGCAACACTTCGATCAGAACCCGAGCCGTTCCAGCCGAGATCATCGACACTTCCTGTGCCGCTGCGCGAGAAAGATCGATCACCCGGCCACGCTTGTAGGGCCCGCGATCGTTGATGCGTACCGTCACTTGTTTGCCGTTGTCGAGATTCGTGACACGTACCACCGTGTTGAAAGGCAGAGTTTTGTGCGCGGCAGTCAATTCATTCTGATTATACACCTCGCCGTTGGCCGTCCGTTTTCCGTGGAAATCGGGTCCATACCAGCTCGCCATTCCGCTTTCCGTAATTCGTTTCGTGCTCGCGCACGCTCCGAAAACGAACATCGATATCAAGGCAAAGACGATAACTCTCATGTGTTATTAGTCGACTCGTACAATAAAAACATCAAGATACTGCGTTTCAGGCATCGACGGAAGTATCGGATGGTCGGCGGGTTGTCCGCCTCTGTGCACGAGTTGGATCTCACGGCCCAACAGATTCGCCGCGACATGAAGGGAATCGAAAAACCGATCCGCCTCGATGTGGTGCGAGCATGTCGCCGTGCATAGAATTCCGCCCGGCTTGAGAACCTTCAGCGCCGCCTCGTGCAATTTCTGATACCCTTTCAACGCCGCTCCGGCCATTTTCTTATTCTTCGCAAAGCCAGGGGGATCCAAATTCACCACATCGTACAATTTCCCATCGGTCTGTTTCGGCAACCATTCCATGATATCGTGCGATTCGAAGCGGATACCGTTCAACCCGTTCAGTGTCATGTTCTCTTTCGCGCGCTCAAGGGCGGGTTTGGATGAATCCACCGCGAGGATGTCGGTCGCACCGGCTTTTGCGGCATGAAGCGCGAAGCCGCCATCGTTGCAGAAGGCGTCCAGTACAGAATCGCCCGGACGCACAAACTGCCTGAAATTCCATCGGTTTTCGCGCTGATCGAGATAAAATCCGGTTTTTTGTCCGTCAAGCAGATGAACTTTGTAGGTGATGTCGTACTCGGTGATCATCACAGGATCTGGCTGCTCTTTACCCTTGATGACCTTCACGTAAGATTCGAGTCCTTCGAGCGCCCGCAGGCCGGAATCGTTTTTCAGAATGATGGTTTCCGGATGGAGATGCTCTTCGACCGCGGCCACGATCCAATCCAAATGCCGCTCGGCGCCGGCGCAGACGATTTGGATGACGACCGCCGTATCGAATCGGTCGATCACAAGCCCGGGCAGACCGTCGGCTTCGCTATGGGCCACACGATAGGCGTTGGCTTGCGGATAGCGTCTGGAACGAAGCTCGAGCGCCGTGCAGATGCGGTCGGAATAGAACGCTGCCTCGGGAACGCTGCGTTCATAGGTGAGGATGCGGCCGGCGATGAGGGAATGCGGATGATAATACGCGTAGCCAAGATGGTGGCCATCCGTGCGCCGCACCTGAACGATTTCGCCGACTTCCGGTTGTCCTTTGATCTCAGCGATCTCGTTGCTGAAAATCCATTTGTGTCCGGTGGCTAAGCGGCGGTCCCGTTTCGGGTGGAGCTGTATAAAATTCATAGTGCGGAAAGATACCGCTTATTTGGATGCGGGACGGAGACCGCCTCCATCCCGCATGATGCTCCCGGCGGTCAGGCTTTATCCGAATAGAAGAAAGCTGCCCCAGCGATGATGATCGCTTTGAGCATATCGCCCAACTGCATCTCATCGCCTGCTAAAAAGAACCTCAGATGGACGAGGAACGCGAAGACCAACATCATCACTCCCAACCAGAACGCCGCTTGCTTGGCGTGTTTGTTCAGGATGATGGCGGCGGATGCGGCGATATGGGCGGCGCCGGTCAGATAGACCCATATCGCTCCACCGGGTAGAAAGGATGGAATAGCCCCAGCCATGACATCGGCCATCATGAAATGCATCAGACCGAATACTGCGAATGGTAACGCGAAGATATACTTCGCCTGTTTGGTGATTATATCCATTGCAACTGACTCCTAAGATTATGTTTACAATGCGGTTGCCTGTCTGAAATGACAACGCCCCGCTTCCCAAATGTAGGGAAAAGGGGCGTTGAATTTCAACCTTCACTCAGAGCCGAAGATCGGACTTGAACCGACGACCTATTCATTACGAGTGAATTGCTCTACCAACTGAGCTACTTCGGCACGATTGCAGTTTACATAAAAATTCATGAGCCGCAAAGCAAAAGGCGTCGCCGTAGCGACGCCCTTCATATCAAGGACTGAGAAGTTCCCAGACCCTGAAGATGTGTCTAGCTCGGAGGCTTAGACGGTTTGGTTCCCGCCTTCCTCTCAGGGGTAGTTGGCGGTGCGGCGCCGACGTTCTGGTGCGGCCGAAGCGGCACATCGGTACCATTGAAAGGTTTCCGGGGTGTTTTGTGCTCAACGGTTTCAGTCATCTGGCCCTCTGCTGAACTTTTCGCGCCACTTTGACGCGAAAGTTCTACATTGAACCTTGAGGGCCATTTTGTAAAGTGTAAATACAAAAAGCTCTGTGTATACACAGAGCTTTTTGCTATTTGAGCCGATGGGCAGAATTGAACTGCCGACCTACTCCTTACCATGGAGTTGCTCTACCCCTGAGCTACATCGGCGAGTGAGTAAGAATGGAATTCTGCATGTCTTCATGCAAGATTCCATTCGACACGAACGAGCTCCGATGAAAGCAATCCGAGTCTGCGAGGACTTGCTTACAGCGGTCTTGCGTCCGTCCTGGTACCCAAGAAACAGTCCCCCGAAGAGGACCTCCGTATGGTAAACGAAAACCCCTAATAATTCAATTTATAGCTAAGGGCCCTAAGGATTAACCCGCGTAAGAGAACAGAAGGTATCCAGCAATGCCAATAATCATTATGATGGTGGTCGTGATTTTGAGCCTCTCCGACTTACTGGCTAGTAGTGAAAGACCTGCAGCTACAACGAAAACAAAAATCGCGGGGATCGCAAGTACGGTAAGGCCATCTATTGAAATATCTCTTTCTAGATCGAGCAGAAGTGGTAGTGCGGTGTAGAGTGCCGAAAGCGCAAAACCAATACAAAGTGTAGGAAAGATCACAATGTACTCTTTACGTACTAGAAAGAATAAAGACGCGACGATAAAAACAACGGTGACACTAGCACCGAACACGTGAAGTAAGGGGTAGTTCAGATTTTGTATCTCCAGTAGATTCAATGGGAGAATGAAGAATTGTGTTACAGCAGGCATCACACCGAATATAAAGACTGGAATTGCTAGGAATACTGGGGAAAAGAATTCAAACATGAGCATATGATACCACTGGGTCAATCGTATTAGTCTCAAGAACGCGCCCGACACTTCGGAAAAACTTTACTTTTGTGACCCTGAAGAAGGACTCTATGCGCCTAGTTGCTCATTCGTTATAATTAGAACCATACTACTCTCGCTACCGTACATCTATGAACTGCCCGACTTGTAATGTGAACCTCTTGATTACTGAGCGACAAGGAATTGAGATTGATTATTGTCAGAAATGCCGTGGCGTCTGGCTTGACCGAGGAGAGCTAGACAAGCTTATAGAGCGCGCGAGCTTTGCACCTACAGCTGGAGCACCAAGTCCATCGCCGGTCGCTCGCCACACTGACCACGACGATGACGACAATAGATTCCGGCATCCAAAAGAAACAGGATATGGAAAGGGGTCAAAACGCGAGAGTCCAATTGCCGACCTTTTTGACTTCTTTTAGAAGGAGCACCTAAACAAAAAGACCGCCTCCGTGGCGGTTTTTTGTTTTCTGGGAGTTGGTACCATGGCGTGCGACTTAGTAGACACTGCCTACACTGCATCTTTCTACTGAATCGTGCTGTTGTAGTAGATATGTGTGGCATCGTTGGTTACGTTGGAAAAAAGAACGCAGTGCCCTTTCTCATTGAGGGCCTAGCGGCACTTGAATATCGCGGATATGACTCTGCTGGAGTGTATGTCTCGGGCAAGGGTGCACTTAAAAGAACGGGGAAAGTAGCAGTACTTAAGGAGGCCCTGCCTGCTGATTTCAGCGGTACCGCAGGGATTGCCCATACCCGATGGGCAACTCATGGATCTCCTTCAGAAAACAACGCGCACCCACACACCGACGCCTCAAAGAGTATTTGGCTCGTACATAACGGCATTATCGAAAACTATAAAGAGATCCGACATACTCTTGAATCCGAAGGAATCGTATTTACGTCAGAAACTGACACCGAAGCTCTCGCACAGCTGATCGGTAAGAAGTACAAGGATTTACCCATACTTGAAGATGCGGTTGCGGCAGCTCTTGCAGAAGTACGCGGAGCCTATGGCATCGCTGTTATTTCAACGACTGAGCCTGAAAAGATAGTTGCGGCTCGATTTGGGAGTCCTCTCCTTATCGGCATTGGCGATGATGGATATTACATCGGCTCGGACGCAACCCCACTTCTTCCGTATACACGAAAGGTGGTGTATCTCGACGACGGAGAGTTAGCAGTACTAACACCCAACGAGTACGCAATACTGTCGCAGGACAAGCATACGGTCTCAAAGGATATAGAGACATTGGATTGGGACATCGAGTCAGTTCAAAAGAATGGATATGAACATTTCATGCTCAAAGAAATCATGGAGATTCCAGAGGTGCTGGAAAACACACTTCGCGGCAGACTAAACATAGAGGCGGGAACCATTCACCTAGGCGGTCTCAAGGACATGGAGGAGCAGTTACGAGCAGCAAAGCGCATTATCATTACTGGTTGTGGAAGCGCGTACTACGCGGGACTCGTGGGTGAACTTATGATTGAGGAGCTTGCAGGTATACCGGTGGAAACAGAAATTGCTTCTGAGTTCCGGTACCGAGCGTTCACCGCACCAACTGAGGGCACCATTCTTTTGGCCGTATCACAGTCCGGGGAAACAGCTGACACCCTAGAGGCCATCCGCGAAGCAAAGAAGCACGGACTACTGACACTCGGCATCGTAAACGCAGTGGGTTCCTCAATAGCGCGCGAGACAGACGCGGGCGTATACAACCACGCAGGCCCTGAGATTGGCGTGGCTTCCACCAAGGCATTTGTCTCCCAACTCACCGTGTTTGCAATGCTTGCGATTCATCTTCGGCGCCTGCGTGGAATAGATGCCGAGCAATCTCTCTCAAGCGAGCTACTACGAGAACTCACTCGACTTCCCGACTATGCAAAGAATATTCTTGCCAAAAAAGCCGAGCTAGAAAAGATTGCTTCCTCATACAGCGATATGCGCGACACTCTCTTCATCGGTCGGAAGTTTCAATACCCTATTGCGTATGAAGGGGCACTCAAACTAAAGGAGATTTCATATATACACGCGGAAGCATACGGAGCCGGAGAAATGAAGCATGGACCTCTGGCGCTTATTGATTCTTCGTTCCCTACCGTTGCGCTTGTGCCGCATGATTCTATGTACGAAAAGACTCTTTCCAACATACAAGAGATTAGAGCGCGTGGAGGAAAAATTATAACCATCACAAGCGCAACAGATACACCGGAGCAGACAGGAGAAGAGTCAGTATTTACCGTTCCCAAAACGCACGAAGCGCTCTTTCCTATACTTACCACTATTCCACTTCAGCTCTTTGCGTACCACGTAGCACTTGCACGCGGACTTCCCATAGACATGCCTCGTAACCTAGCAAAGTCGGTAACGGTTGAGTAAAGCAGTTTGCTTGCTTCGACCGCGCAAATGAAAAAGCCCCCAGAGGAGGCTTTTTCATTTGCGCGACCTCGTAGACAGAACTGGAACTGAGATTAGGAAAGCGTTGGCTGGGGGACAGTATGTATCTATAGCAAACAAAAAGTGCCGTCCGGGGTGAGCCGGACGGCGGTCTTCTAGGCCGTGCGAAACCTGCGTGCGCCAACCCATTCGTCTCCTTCGGCTTTTGGGTAGGCATACCAGCCACGAGCACACCAGTTGTCCATCATGTGACAGAACGCAGCAAGCTCGTTCATGACACGGCGCTTACTCGAATAGTCCTTGTGCTCGCCCTCGACGTAGGTAAGGCCGTTGAGTTGCTCAGGGGTCAGGCAGATACCGTACTCGACAAGCTTCGCCTCGCGGAACGCCTTGAACTCTTCCTTGGTTGAGAGCCCTTCACGGTTCGAGGCACCGCCAGCGGCGTCCACGAGAATGCGCCAGGGCTTCTCGAGGTCGTGAAGGAAGAAGACGAGGAGTGCATCCGAGAGTGAGAACGGCAGAGGTCTATCGAACGACGCCATAAATGGGTACAGATGACGACCAAAATTCATGCCGTCGGTGATGTGGTCGATGTAGCCGCCTTCCCACGTCTGATGGTTGTGTGTTGAGCCGCGGGCAGTCTCGAAGAGCGCGCGATGCTCAGCGAGAATCCTCTTGCAGGCGTCACGATTTGGTTCGTCGATGAGTTCAATTAGCTCATCCAGTGTCAAGTAGTCAGGCGATTTGCCCATGGCTCGGTTCCTTTCAAAGAGCTGTACTTACAGTACCAGCTCTACCCAAAGGTTCAACTTGAACCAGAAAGACCGCCCATGTGGGCGGTCTTTCTGTATTTCTGAACTTTGCGCGGTCGAAGGGACTTGAACCCTCAACCTCCCGCGTGACAGGCGGGTGCTCTAACCAGTTGAGCTACGACCGCATTTTTAGACTGGAATTCGTATGACCCAGTACGCCTGAATATAGCCTGTATTCAGGCTCATGACAAGACGGGTGTCGAGGGTGAGGATTGAACTCACGACCGCAGCTTTATGAGTGCTGTGCTCTACCAACTGAGCTACCCCGACGAAAAGAGGGTACATGAAGTATAGCTTTTCTGTACTTCATGTCGCCCGAACGAGTCGCGGAAAGCCTGTATAGGCTTACCCCGACAATATATGCACCTTACTACATCACTTGGTCGTATTCAACGCCTACAGGCTCAGAAGTCTCTCCGCTTTTTCAAGGTCCTCCGGAGCAGTCACCTGGATCCAGGACGTTGCAGGAACGGCATGAAGCGGAATATCGGCTGATTTTGCCGCTGCCAGCACCGTCTGCGGGAGTCCGTATTCGCTGCTCCCTATCGCTTTTGGCACCATCGGAAAATCAAACACGCGTTCATCGAGCACAAAAAGATTTGTGTTCATAAATCCGTGAGTACCATGATGTTCACCCTCCACAATATCTAAGACCAAATCGCCTTCTCCCATAATTGCCTTGCCACCTGAAGCCATGTGCATTGTTTCTTCTAACACCACTGACCAGTCAGGTGTTGCGCAGGCACGCAGTACATCCTCAGTTCCGTACAAGTCGTCCCCCATCATCACGATAAAGCGTCCGGTGATGTGTGGCTTCGTTAGAGCAACGGCACCCATGGTTCCATTCAAGTCCTCCTGGTGCACGTAGGTAATCTTTCTTCCTGCGTACTCGCTGCCAAATGCCTCGCGTATAACCTCACCCAAGTAACCAATGACAAAAATGACCTCGTCAATCTCTGGCGGAAGAATATCAAGCTTGTGATGAAGGAGTGATTTTCCGTTCACCATAAGCATTGGCTTAGGAATGGAGTCAGTGAGTGAACCCATTCGTGTCCCACGCCCAGAAGCTAGGATAACTGCCTGCATACAAACACTACTTCACTTCAACCGAAGCATTTACGGCGTCTGGCGTCTCCACGGTGGACGCGCCCTCTGAAGCATTCCACACGACAAATACGAGTGCGGCTGCGATTACCAGCAGTCCACCGACAATAATTTCAATAAACTGAATCCGTGCGTGCACGAAAATCGCCACGAGAAGGAGAAGTGTGAACAATCCCGCAAGACCTGTCAGCACATAGGCCGTAGTGCTCATCGGAGAGGCTGCTACACGTTGAAACATTTCTTCCACTGACGCCGGACCAGTCGTTGCTCCAAGGACCTGCGCATTAGCACCCGCAACCGCTACCTTAACACCACCCGGTACTTCTGCACCTTTCTTTGGAGTGGCGAAGAATTGCACCGCAAAGGTAGTCTCCTTTCCTTCAAACATTCCTTTGGCTACCCCAACACCAATACGCGTGTATTCACGCTTCACAATGTTTGCGCGGTGTGTTGGCGACGCCATCCAAGCCTCCTGCACCTCTCTTGAATCATTAAAATCTACGGCGAGGTTCTCTCCCGCATAGCTGTATGGATAGCCCACTTGCTCCAACCAATACCAGGGTGTCTTCCCGTCTGGAGATACGTGCGAGAAGTAGCCCTCTTCCGCCATGTGTTCTGCCTTTAATTGCGCGGCCTTCGTCAGAAGCTCGTCGCTTTCTAATTGCGCGAGTCCCTGTGCAACACGATCCTCGTTTGTAAGTAATGTCACTACTGACGGAAGTACTGAGGCGAGAAAACCGGGATTAGATTGCGCAAAACGTGAACCAAGCACATAGGCACCCTGCACCAACACGACGAGCGCCAGGGCGAACGCTACGCCGCCTGCAGTAAGGAGTAGGGGCTTGTACCCGTTTCCGCTATGCGGAAGTACGAAGTCCTTTAGTTTTCTGGCTCGGCGCTTTTTCATACCTAAATCATACGGCTATCGCCAGATAAATACTAACCGTAGCTACTACTGACGCAAGGCGAACAATCGCTTCAGCTCCTCCAGCTGTGCAGTCAGAAGTGCAATCTGTGCCTGTGCGCTCATACTAGTCGCATTACCACTGAGAGCTGATCTAGTGAGCGGCCCCACATACCCTGTCTGAGGAAGCATCTGTGACGCCTGGAACGCAACAACGGAGGCTCTTGTTACCGGCCCAAAATAACCAGTTGAGGCTTCGCTAAAAAAGCCCCGTTCGCGAAGGAGGTCCTGTAGAGCACTCACATCTATGCCCTTAGCTCCTATGGTGAGGTCAGAGCTAAAATTATACGTACTTGCACCAAGCACCCTACCCACAAAACTCTGTGTGTCTGGTGTAGAAATTCTGGAACTTCTTCCTCCCCCGCCTGATGACCTATGGAACACTTCAACAGTTCGAGTCACGGACTCGGCCACATTCCCCGCAGCATCCGTTGCGCTGTAGGTAATGGTGTACTCTCCATCGGTAGCGGTGTCTACATTGCCGCTTACTACTACCGCGACAGTCCCGTCCATGTTGTCTGTGGCTGAGGCACCCGCGTCTACATATACCTCTCCTGAGCGCACTCTCACCCTAGCGTCTCCTGCTCTTGTAATCACTGGCGCTTCCTTATCGATATGAGTGATGGCAACCGTAGACGTTGCTATGTTTCCGGCTTCGTCAGTTGCTACAAAATCAAAGCTTCCGTTTTCACTAAACTCGTGACTTTCCACATTTAAGGTTCCTTCGTTAACAGAGACGGAGACAGTCACGGGCGCATTAGTTGACGATGTGGCGTACGAGCCAATAGTTATGACTGGGGGCGTTCTATCAATATTGTCTACGGTGACGGTAGAACTGCCGGTGGCTCCATCCTCGTCATGGAACGTAAATACGAACTGTCCATTTTCGGTGAACGTATAATTGTCGGATTGAAGGGGCGTATCAATAGTGTAGTTCTTTCCAAAACTCTCAACTGAAATAACAACGGTTACGTTGTGCTGCGTTTTAATGTTTGGAGAAACAAACTCACCGTTTACTTTCACTGCAATGCCGCTTACGTAGGGAGCTACTCCGCTTGAGGTAAACGTAGTGCCGGCGTAGGTCACGAAGGGCACTCCCAGAAGAAGTATAGATAGTGGAACCACATGCAAGACAAGGAGTCTCATAGGACCAGATGGTGTCTAAACTATACCACTTGGTCAGGCTGCGCAATGATACTATTACCATATGCCCCTACTGCGGTATGTGCTCCTTTTGGCACTACTCATTCCTGCCGGCAGTGCCTATGCCGCCTCCCTGCCCGCAGGATTTGCCCCCGGCTCACTGTGGCTGTCGCAAAGTGCCCCTGTTGCTGGTAGCAATGTGCGACTGTACGCAGTTATGTATAACGCTGGCTCTACAGGCATAGAGGGCTCGGTCACTTTTAGAGTTGGCGGGAGCTCGGTTGGCTCTTCTCCGTTTAGCCTAGAGCCAGGCGAAAGTGAAATTGAGTCAGTCGTTTGGACCCCCACCGAAGGAGCACACGAGATTAGTGCAGAGATAACGAGTGTAATAGACAGAAAGACAAAAGAATCAGCCTCTGTCACGAGTACAACGGCTGCAACGGTATCAGTCACGGTTTCTCCCGCACCCCCAAAGCCAGCAGCCGTAGTGGCAATTGATTCCGCCCAAACGATAGCGGCTTCTTCAAGTCCTATTGTGGCTGCCGTTGTAGGCGCTACTACCGGCACCACGGAAACCATCCGCAAAGCTGGCGAGGATTATCTCGCAACTCTTGCAGGAGAAAAACAGCCAACTACTGCTGCGAGCACCACGAGCAAGGCAGGTTCTGTGCTTGGTGCCGCCACAGAAATTCCCGAAGAAGATATTGCGACCAGCACAGCCTCAGGCGGATACATGCAAAGTATTGCCAAAGCTCTGCTTCCAATCTTTCGCTACCCTGCTCTTTTCTACCCAGTTTTCTTTTTCATACTGCTCTTTCTGTTATGGATTGTGGCCAAGCGTCTTCGCAACCCGAAGAGACGCAGATAGTAAAAGCCCCGCGTGCGCGAGGCTTTTACTTCAACTCAACAAGAGAGTGATTACTTCTTCATCTTCTTATCAAGTGACCACTTTCCAGGGCCCGTGATCATAAGTGAGAAGGACGCGGCAAAGATGAGCAGAATAAATTCGTACCCACCTGCTGACATAAAGAATCCGTTCTTTAGGTGTACGAGCACGAGTGCGACGAGTGCGACGAGTGCCAGAATCTTTGCAACCCAGTGAGTGTAGAGACCAAGGATGAGCATGATACCTCCACCAAGCTCTGCTGCGATGAGTAGCACCGCAAAGAGCTCTGGGGCTGGGAAACCAAGCGTTCCCAGGAATCCCGAAACGCCAGGCACGCCGCTCTGAAGCTTCTGCCAACCGTGCATCGCAAAGATGGCACCCGTGGCAACACGAAGCACGAGAGGAGCGGCGTCGTGCCACTTGTCTCCGCACACACAATTAAGAATATTTCGCATGAACATACTGTTATATAAGGGTAATACGGTAAGTGTACCCCACCCCAAACACCAGATAGGCTGTGGAGTGCACAAATGCAAAAACCACCCAAAGGTGGTTTTTGCTGCTGGTTGCGCTGGTAGGACGAGATTGGCGCTAGATTACGGAACAACGACTAATTTTCTCCATTAGCGAGACGAAAGGGTGATATTTAGGTCGTCTCCTATTAAACTAAATGTGTTGGCGCGCTCACAGTACTCAATCTCTCCCCGCGAATTAGTTCTGAGTTCTAGTGCTCCTTTTGTGTAAATGCTCCCGTTATCTCCTATTAGTGATGGTGACAGTCTCACTGTCTTACCTGTCGCAATTCTGCCTGCAGTGTCCTTCACGATAAAAATTTGACAGTCGTTCTCCTTGCCTCCTAGGGTTGCTGTGTACTTCTTAAGTGCATAAAGAATACCGTACTGATCATCGTACTGAGACTTATCCTCCGAAGTTGCTGTTATCTTATAATCGTATTCCCTACTCTCCACAAGGTCAGTTGCTTCAATCTTATGATCGGTGTTTAATCCCCCTTCGGATTCAAAAACCCTCCCTTCCCCATTATCAAAGATCAGGCGTGACTTTGCGGGAATAGTCGTTGCCCACGTAACAACAGCGGTATTGCCTTTTGTGGTACTTTTTATGTTTTCTATATGAAGTGCGGTCTTTACTGAACCCACCGACGGTCCTGCCACGGCTTCTTCCTTTGCATTTTGAATTGGAGCTGTCGAGGTTGTAACTGCTCTTTTTACAACCTGATTAATCATTGCGGTGACAGCCTTTGGTTTCTCTGCTCCCTGTTCACTGTATTGCTCACCGAACATTTGGTCCTGCTCGCTCACTTGTTGGTAAGTAGGTTCGGGAGAATTTGACTTAAAAGGACTTGGAATATGAGGCGCCGCAAGTGCTCCTATAGCAAAAACTCCTACAAGCAACCCTGTGCCGATACTGTAAAGTGCCCACTTGGGAAGGTGTTCGTATGAGAGGGTCTTTATTTTCATAGTGTTATGGACGCAATAATTATACCCTTACAGCCCAGTTGAAACCTAAAGAAAGCGTGACCACTTTCTTTAAAGCAATATGCCCAAAAGTTAAAGCCACCCAAGGGTGGCTTTAACTGCTGGTTGCGGGGCCCAGAATCGAACTGGGGTCTGGAGGTTATGCTTACCACTACAATTTTCATTGCCCCTTGCGGGTTTGCGGTCTGGACTATGCCTTCACCCCAAAGGGGTGCCTACCGTCTAGTCTCTACACCTTCCGATTCTCTTTCGAAAAAAGGCTTGGCTCGGCATTGCCTTTCATTCTCGCGAATGTGAGGGTTTCACCGAATTTGGCAGGTAATCTTACACAGAATTGCTCCTATGCACGCCCGAATTGTTCAAGCCTCCCGAGGTACCTCTCCTCTACCCCGCTATCCAATAAGTATACATACTATATGGTCAATAGCAATACATCTATTGGAACCAGTATGTGCAAACTAAGACATTGACTCAGTGGTATTATTACTACATGAAAGAAGCCGAGCGGGCTCAGGCCCAAATGATGAGGCGCTCCGGAAAGAGCATAAAGACTATTGCTTCCCTTCTAGGGGTGAGCCCCAGCTCGGTCAGCCGCTGGTGCGCAACGATTGAACTTTCGCCTGCTCAAAAGGTGTCACTTGACGCGGCTCGTCGTGCAGCAGGATTAAAGGCTTTGGCTCCTTGGGTCGCAAGGAACAGACAACTGAAACAAGCTGACGTTACAGCCCAGCTAGCCGCAGGTACTGCAGATGTTGGGAATATGACTATGCGAGACCTGTTCATTCTTGGACTTGGGCTATATTGGGGAGAGGGATATAAGCGCGGTAGCCAAGAATGTGGTTTCACTAACTCTGATCCAGCTATCATTCGAACTATACTCAGGTGGTTTAGAGACTGTTACCAAGTAGATAGCACAAGAATAATTGCTCGGGTGACAATAAACAATCTGTACCGAGCCGAAGCGGAACGCATAATGTGTGATTGGTCAAAGGATACCCAGATTCCTCTTTCTCAATTTGGATCGCCAAGCTTCATTAGCGGGTACGGAAAATTGTCGAGGGACACACGTACGTACCGAGGCACACTTAGGATTAAAGTAAGAAACGGCACATCGCTCCGCAGACGCATTCTGGCAAGCCTAGATAGCGTAGCTAGCTCTAAGTAATTTCGCCGAATTCGCGCAGCACCGTCTCATACTTCTGAATCGTCCTATATGCCAGCGTGTCACTAAGTTCAAAGGAGGAACCTTGGTGCGCAATTTCGTTGCGAATCTTGTGCGCCTCCCACGCGTCTTGAATGGAAGCGATGCGTCCTGGACCTACTTGCTTCAGCCGCTCTCCGACCGATTCGCCTGCATACCCATCGTGCTCCAGTGCATCAAAGAGAATAATGTCTGCCTCAATGATAGCTTGCCGCCAATCATTTACGTGCGGGCTTTCAATCAGCTCTTTTACGTGTCTCCAGCGACTCTGCTCAACAGTCTCAATCGCTTCGTGCGTATCGTGAATGGTTCTGTATTTTGGCTCGTCTTCAGCACAGACCTGCTTGTACCGAAGGAATGCATAGATAAAGAGAGCAAGAAGACCCGCACTTATGAGAAACGAGATACTTGAGACAATAAGCCAGAACTGCGCAAGCAGCGACCAGAAGTCCAACTGTACCCCGGGCGCCCGTACACCCAAGATGGTTTCGTACAGAATACGAAAAAAATAGTCTAGATTAAGAAAATGTACCGGAGGTCCTTCTTCAGGCATCCCTCGTATTATAGCGCCTCGCCAGTCACCTGTGCGCCCGCTTTAAACAAAAGCTCTTCGGCACCCTTTGGTGCGGTGAAGTGAATACCTACGGGCAGCAATACCCCATCACGCATAACGTCTCCCATAGGCACAGAGATAGCGGGCATGCCCGTTAAGTTTGCGGTGACCGTAAAAATATCCTCCAGGTACATAGATACAGGGTCGGACTTCTCCCCAAAACGAAACGCAGGGGACGGCGTAGTTGGAAACGCAACCACATCGCACATACTAAATGCATTGTCGTACTCGGCAGTGAGCAGTCCTCGCGCCGCGTCAGCCTTTCGGTAGTAGGCGTCAATGTACCCCGACGACAACACAAAGGTACCCAAAAGTATTCGGCGCTTTGTTTCTTTTCCAAATCCTTCGGTCTTACTGAGCACGTAGTCCTCAAGTAAATCCTTGCCTCTCGCCGCGTGCCCATAGCGAATACCATCGTAGCGAGCAAGGTTTGCAGACGCCTCCGCTGGCTGTATGACGTAATACACCGGAAGCGCGTAGGGACTGGTTGGAAGTGATACGTCTACCAGCGTGTGTCCTTCTGTCTCAAGGCGTGCAAGTGTCTCCTCAAACAGTGCCAGCAAGTCCTCATCAATACCCTCCTTAAGAAGATCGCGCGGTACACCGATGCGAAGTGTGGTTGGCACAGGAACGGAGGTGTAGGTATCGTCAGTAATGCTGGTAGCATCGTTGGCGTCCCCTCCTTTGATTGCCTCGTACAGCGCCTTGGTATCGGCTACTGTTTTTGCAAACGGACCTATTTGATCAAGCGAAGAACCAAGAGCGATAGCGCCGTGACGAGACACTCTGCCGTAGGTAGGCTTTAGTCCCACGAGGCCACAGTGTGCAGCTGGCTGACGAATAGAACCACCCGTGTCAGTACCAAGCGAACCAAGCGCTCCGTAGGCTGCAACTGAAGCAGCGGAGCCTCCGGAAGAGCCTCCAGGAACACGCGAGGTGTCGCGCGGATTACGTACCACTCCGAACGCGGAGTTCTCGGTAGAGCTACCCATTGCAAACTCGTCCATGTTCGTGCGTCCCACAAACAGCGCGCCCGCCTCCTTTAGCTTCGTTATCACCGTAGCGTCGTAGACCGCCATGTGATTAGCGAGCATCTTGGACGCGGCACTTGCTACGTGCCCCTTTATCAAAATATTGTCCTTAATAGCAAGCGGAATACCACAGAGAAGCGGTGCCTGCCCTCCCTCCTCATCTATACGTTTTTGTGCGCGAGCGATAGCATCATCGTCTGCGCTAAACAATTCAAGATATGCGTTCAGTTCTTCGTTTCGCTCGCTCGCCGCGAGTGCGCAGGCGTCCCACAGCTCTCGCACGGTACACTCGCCCGCGCGCAACATGCGCGCTGCCTCTGTAATGGTGAGTTCGTTACGTAACTTAGTCATGGGAGATAATTTGCTTCACCGACAAGCTATTGCCGCTTTTTTGTGGAAATTGCGCTACAAGAGCTTCGGTGTACTCACCTGGCACTGTTGGTTCACCGTCTTCTCGCAACACATTACGTACTGGCGAAAGAGTCTGGTCGCCACCAGAGGGTAGCGTCAGCTCATCCAGCTTTCCCACATATGCCAAAATCGCATCAAATTCGGCCGCAAATCGCTCCAACTCTGCTTCAGGGATAGCTATACGAGAAAGCGCCGCAAGTCGGGCGACATCTTCTTTGGTTGCTTTAGCAGCTGCCATATATCACGACTCTATCACAATCCAAGGCGAGTACGGAACTCCTCCTCCGTAAGGACAGGTACTCCAAGCTCGCGAGCCTTGGTAAGCTTGCTCCCCGCACTCTCCCCCGCCACTACAAAGGCAGTGTTCTTTGAAACTGAACTGGCTGGTACGCCGCCCTCCCTGCGGACCAAGCCTTCAGCTTCCTCTCGGCTAAGTGTCGGGAGTGTTCCGGTGACCACAACAGAAAGCCCTTGTAGCGCTCCGTCACCCACGCGCTCATAAGGAACAATCGTAAGGTGCTTTAGAAGCCTTGCAAGCAAGTCGCGGTTCTCACTACTGCCAAAGTATTCTACAAGAGCATCAGCTACCACTTCTCCAATGCCGTTAATAGCAACCAACTCTGCTCGCGAAGCGCCTCGCAACGCTTCCAGCGTTCCAAAGGAACCCGCAAGCAAGTGAGCAGTCTCTTCTCCTACGTGGAGAATGGAAAGCCCTATCAGAAAGCGCGGAAGTGAAATAGACCGCCTTTCGTTTATGGCATCAATTAAATTTCGCGCAGATACGTCCTTAAATCCAGGCACCAGCAGGAGTTCATCGTAAGTCAACTCAAACAAGTCGTCGTACTCGGAAACAAGCTCATGCTTCATCAAGAGTGCCACGGTCTTCTTTCCACACCCATCAATATCAAGCGCTGACTTTCCAGCAAAGTGCGCCAGCTTTCGCCCCTGTTGCTCAAACGAGTCGGCGCTCACGCATCTGTACGCAGCCGTTCCCTCTACACGCTCTATCCGTCCATCACCCCCACACAAGTGCGAATGGGTTGGAAAGCCCCACACGGTCTCACTACCGATGCGGAATTCTGTAAGCACCTGTACGATTTCCGGAATAATGTCACCTGCTTTTTGTAAAATCACCGTATCACCGATACGTATGTCTTTCTCCTGTATGAAATCCTCGTTATGAAGCGTTGCTCTGGCAACAGTCGTGCCTGCAACGCGCACTGGTACCAGGTGTGCAACAGGAGTAAGCACCCCCGTGCGTCCCACCTGGAGGGTTATGTCCTGTACAACCGTGGTCACCTGCTCGGCAGGAAACTTAAGAGCAGTGGCGAAGCGTGGTCCCTTTCCCGTATACCCGAGAATCTCTTGCAGCTCTCTACTGTCCACCTTCACCACCACTCCATCTATGAGGTAGTCCTCCGTATCCCGAACATCCCCATGCCACTTCTCCCAAAACGCAAGCACTTCTTCAAGCGAGGCATTCCCTATGCGGTGGTCATTAACAGGAAACCCGAGCGAGGAAAGGCGAGCGAGCTCTTGCGACTGTGAGTCTGGCAGCGGCTCACTTGCCGCATCAATATCGTAGAGAAATATGCCGAGCGGCCGCTTTGCGGCGATACCGGAATCAAGCTGGCGAAGTGAGCCTGCTGCTGCGTTGCGAGGATTGGCAAAGGGCTGTTTCCCTTCCTTAATTTGCTCGGCGTTCAAGGTGAGCAGACCCGAGCGTGTCATATACACTTCGCCCTCAACAATCACATCAATTGGTTCTCGCAGCGTATGGGGTAATCCTGCAATAGTACGCACGTTGTGGGTAACGTCCTCTCCCTCTTTCCCGTCTCCACGCGTAGCCGCAGTAACCAGCTCCCCTTTCGTATACGTGAGCACAATATGCAGTCCATCAATCTTAAGCTCGGCGCTATAGGTGGGACGTTCTGCTCTACCGGCCTTCTGTAGTGCCCGACACACCTTATCGTCAAAGGCCTGCAGGTCCTCCTTTGAAAAGGCGTCCGTAAGTGACCACTGCGACACCTGGTGCGGCACCTTAGTAAGCTCAGGCAACACCGTACCTGCCACAACCTGCGTGGGTGAGTCAGCCGTTATAAGCGACGGGTATGCCTCCTCCAGCTTCGCGAGCTCATATTTAAGTGAATCTAGTGCCTCTGGCGAAATAGCTGACTCATCGCGGTCATGCTGGAGCGTTCGGTATGCAGTAATCGCCTCGCGCAATTTTTGCGCCCGGAGAACCATATCCTTTGGAGCCTTCATGTCTATATCCTACCCCACCCTACATTCTCACGCAGTAAACTCTATTGCCCGTACACTGCCTTAAGACCACGCTGAATTCTACGCAAATCATCCGCTTCACATGTATTGAATCCATTAGCCAGTATGACCGTCTGGTTAGTGGTTGTTTTATCTATGGTCACGTATCCGAGTGTTCCGTACGAAGTACACGGAATTGCGAACTCTGTCCTTCTGGTACCTGCAACCAAAACATAGGAAATGAAATTTGTAACAGGCATGTTGTTACAAGAGATATCTTCCCTATCAAGAGGCGTCGTATAGTCAAACGCGGCAAACTTTTGGTCCCAGTAGAGTGCGCACTCTAGGGTAGTGTCCGCATTGTAGAACGCGTACTGTGACTGTGTTGCTGACGAGGCGAGCGTTATCTGCTTGTAGGTAATATCAAGCAGGGTGAGTCCGACAGATACGACCACCGAAGACACAATGACTGCAATGATGAGCGTAAAGCCTCGTGGGTTGGTGTGATGCATCATAGCCAGTTTCGCAAGTGCTCAACTATTTCAATGCTGTACGGTTTACCTCCACTGGTCCAATTCACTGTCACCGACACCTTCATCTCGGTAGGACTGATGCGCGTAAGTTGCACTGTTCTTGTAAAACCTGTTTTTGGATTTGTAGCGCTCTCACCTATAAAGTGATTGTATATGCCTGTTGAAAGCAATTTGAGGTTCGGGCAGCTTGTACAAGACTGCACCGTAATGTTCTGATACCCGTCAACAATACATTTAAAGCCATCTGTACAATTAACAGCGCTGTTAGCACTACCATCCAATCCAAAGAACCATGAGCGTGGGCTCGCAGGGTATTTAATATTGTACAAATAATTGTTGTCACGGATGGCACGCACAATTTCCACTCCGTCCTGCGCTAGGTTTGATGCTACGAGCCTGTCGCGAGCAGTATAGGAGCTGACAACCCCTTGTTGGAGCGCAAACATTGGTCCAATGATGGCAATGGTGAGTATGGCAATCGCCACCATAGTCTCAACGAGCGTAAATCCCTTAGTGGTCGTAATCATCCCGTTAGAAATAGAACTCACCGTAGTATGCGCCGTGCGTTTTGGTAGCAACACTGACCAAACAAGTGTCGTGGTCAAGTGCGGGTTATGGTGACTAAGATTTCTAACGGGAATCATATTTCAAGATAGCGCTGGGTTGCAGACGTCTGTAGCGTAAACTGTACTGCGCGTCCCTGTGCCGAAGGCATAGTACCCCTAATACTTACGGTTACTCTTGGTTGTAGTGGCTCCGGAAATTCAGACACGCCAACGCCGCGCACATCGAATACTAACGCGTTTACCGTGATGCGAGGATCGGTCAGGCTGACTGCGTCCAGGCTACTGCACTGCGCAGTAGAGCCTTGCGGAAGAACACATTGCGCCACCGTGTTTTCCTTGAGCAGATACGTTACCCTCTGCTTTTGACTATCAATAAATGAAAACTGGGAACACGTGCCATTCCCAACGCCAGCACAACTGTAGGATTCTCCAGTTCGAATGTTTCTGGAAATACTGTCTACTGCAAACGAGAGGTTAACTACCAGCTCGTTGGTTGCACGCGCTTCCTTATCCAACGTAATAATCGTGAGATATGCTGCAGTAGAGACAAGCATCACCACACTGAAAAGTCCCACGGAGACAATAATCTCCACAAGAGTAAATCCACGAATTGGCGGGGTGTGATTCATAACTAACAGTTGCCTACGGCTATTTGCCCTACCTTCGATACGTTTACACACCTGTTTTCACCATCTGGGGAAGTAATATATATTTTTGCCGAAGTAAGTTCTACTAACGATCCAGCGCGCTCCCCAAGCATAACAGCTTGCGTGTTTGGTCGTAGGAAGGAAATATGAAGTTCATCAAGGTCGCCAATTATGCACTGTTGTAGTCCTACCTTAGGAAAGCCGCAAAAACCCGACACTTTAAATCCGTGATTCAAATTATAGGTCGTCACCAGCTCGGCTGAGCCGTTATACTCACAATTACCTGGGCGTGACTCTAAGCCAGTCTGCGCAACGTGACCAGGACACAGCCCTCCCTGGCCGTTGCCCGGAGCACTTGGAACGGTGTCAGCAAAAAGGGTGTAGGACGTGAAGGAGCCTTTGGTGAAATGCACTCCATAGCCTGCATTCTGCGTAGTTTGAAACTTGCGACTTGAGAGAGCAAAGGTCTGTGCTTGTCGCAAGGTAAAGGCTACCGTGTAGGCAGTGTCCACCAGCACTAAGTTTTTATTGAACCTGTCTTGCCCCAGAAGAACAATACTCGTAATAATCAAAATGATACCGAGGGAGACGAGCATCTCCACCATGGTGAACCCACGCATTGGGGAAGGCGCTTTAGGGGTTTGTTTTAGAAGAGAGGCAGAGGATTCCATCCGGTAAAGTAAGCGAGGAGGAAGCCGAGCGCTAGAAACGGCACGAACGGCACCTCAATACCCATTCTATGCCCCGGTCGTGTGCTCGCCAATACCACTATCCCGTACAGTGCGCCAATCCAGAACGAGAAGAGGACTCCCGGAATAGTGAACGCGGGCCCGGTAAGTATGGCCAATCCAAGCACTACTGGAGTATCACCAAGACCCATTGCCCTGCCGCGTGAAAATACATGGAACGCCAGGAATATAGACGCAGCGACACCAGCAACCATAAGGGAGAGACCGAGCGAGAGCGGGTCGGGTGCTAAAACAGCACGGTATAGGATGGCGATTACTACGAAACCGACTACCGGACGCATAGAAACAATGGTGTGTCGTATGTCGTAGAGCACAATGAAAAGCAACACAAGTAGTGCTGCTAGCAGTATGAAGAATGCTGGTGTTAGCCCATGAATAACGAATGCCGAAAGAACCGCAAGAGCCATCACCCCCTCTACCACCACGTGTCGCACGGGAATCAGTGAGCCACAAGAGCGGCACCTGCCCCGCGCAATGAGCCACGAAAACATCGGAATCAAATCTCTGGCACGCAGAGTCACTGAACACGAGTCGCACCGGGAGCGGTCATTCCCCCACCTCGACCCTGTATGGATGCGCTCAGCGATGACGCCAACAAAGCTGGCGAGCATCGCACCCAGCAGGGAGACGCCGATACCAGAAAGCAGTATCATGTGTGTTTACGGACACGTGAACCCGGTAAGAGGTGCTGTTCTAAACCCAGCGGTTCCATTACTGTCTACACACCACGCCTGGATAGAGCCGTTAGCTGAGGCCTTCAGTGGTACCCATGCTGCCCACGCAGCTGCCGTGTCGTGACACTGAGCAGTGTTCCATGTTGAAGCTGTGCCATCAACATATGTGGTCGCAGCAGTGCCCTTGTACGCACGCTCCGCTGCCTGCACCATACTTCCAATCCGGTTTGCCCCGGTCGTTGCACAGACCCCTTCATACGTAAGTGTCGCTGAGAGGTCGTAATAGGTTTGCGCCTCTACACGAGCGTTTGAGAGGTTTGACTTTATGGCAGCGTCCGCACCCTTGTCTCTGGCGGTATTGAGTGCTGAGAGGACTACAGAGGAAAGAATGCCAATAATAGCAATCACCACGAGAAGCTCAATAAGGGTGAAGCCCGCCAAGCCTCTATTCTTAGTTGTTGAGAGTGTTCGTTTCATACTGCGTTCAGTATAACGCTATTTCGGTATGAGTGTACTTATGCGTGGGGATAGAATAGCAAAAGGACCCCGAAGGGTCCTTTTGCTGCAGAAAGAAACTTTCTTGCTTTAAGAACTATGTTGCTGGGCAAACAACAGTGGTTGCGGCAATCGCTGCACTAACTGTGCGAGCTGCACCTGTTGAGTCTACACAGAAGTGTCCTGCCGTCTTAAGTGGTGCAGATGCTGCCCACGCAGACGCTACGCCAGTTGCAGGCTTTCCGCAGACCGGAGTACCTCCACCCGCTGCTCCAGCTGCAGTAAGCATGCCCGCAACGATTGTGCTCTGAGTGGTAGCGTTTGCTCCACACACCGCATCGTAATCGGTGTCAGTATCGTAGATAAGCTCGGCCTGTGCACGTACGTTTGCCATGTTTGATTTAACGGCTGTATCAGCCCCCTTTGTGCGCGCCGTGTTGAGAGAGGCGAGCACCACAGAGGAGAGGACACCGATGATGGCGATAACAACGAGGAGCTCGATGAGGGTGAAACCCTTCATGTGTCCCTCGCGTGTGCCAGAGGATGCAAGAATCATAATAGTCTTTAAAGTTAATGCGGGTTATTTGTAATCGTCCGCTCTTGGTATTGTACGTGAGATTAGGCCACACATTACACAGGCTGTGGATAGCCTATCCATTTCTTACTACCCCATTGATCCAGCGACGTTGTAAATTGGAATGAGTACGGACGCTAAAAGTGTTCCTACACCGAGGCCGAGCATCACAATCATGAGTGGTTCAATCAAGTCTACTAGCGTATCAACTGCGGTGATAACCTCACGCTGATAGAACTTTGCGAGCGTATCCAAAATAGAACCAAGCTCTCCCGTTTCCTCTCCCACGCGCACCATAGCCGTCATGATGCCCGGTATTTCTTCGTGCTTGCCGAGTGCGTCTGAGATGGATGAGCCGCCACGTACGTCCTCCCCCACTTGTTTTAGTATTGCCTCGTAGGTAGCGCTGCCTACAACCGCAGAGGTGATATCAACCGCCTCAACAACGGGCACACCGGAGACGAGCATGGTTGAGAAGTTGTCAGCGATGCGCGAGAGGTAAAGTTTTTGATACAGCGCGCCTACGTAGGGAACATCTAGCTTAAAGCTATCAAAAATCATCCTTCCTTCAGGACTTTGTATTCCTTTCCAGGCCAGAAAACCGCCAACTACAAGTGCGAGCAGTACAAAGAAGCCATAATTTACCAACACATCAGAGAGATTGATAACAATTTGTGTGTAAATAGGAATTTCTTGCCCAGAGTCTTTCAGAATAGAGGCAATTTTGGGAATCACCATCGTAAGCATGAGACCCATCACCACAAAGAACACGCCAATAACAAACGCTGGATAAATAAGCGCGTTCTGTGCTTTTGTCACCACTGCGTATGTTCTATCCAAATAGTCGGCAAGATAGCCGAAGGTATCAGACAGCTTTCCTGACTCCTCACCAGCGCGCACCATGTTTACGTAAAACGAGCTAAAAGCCTTTGGGTGCCTGGCAAGCGCCTTTGAAATAGGGCTTCCCCCCTGCAAATCGTCCGCGATTTGCGTCATGATATCTGCAAGAAGCTTGTTTTCTATCTCTGCAGCAAGAAGCCTGAAGATGCGGAGCGCTGAAACTTGCGCTTCAAACAGAGTGGCAATCTGCCGCGAGAGAATAACAATCTCTTTGTTGGAAACGTGCTGAAACCAATTTATATCGAGCGAAAACAGTGACTTAGCCGCCGCTGGCTCAATTGAAGAAACAATAAGCTCGCGTCGCTGCAACGTTGCCACCGCAACGTCCATAGACGGAGCCTCTACAGTTCCCTCTCGTGCATGACCGTCTTTTTCTAGTGCGTGGTAATTAAAAAGCATGAGCGTTATAGATAGCGATCAAACGTTTTAGGATCAAGCGCGCGCTCGTAGGCGTGCTCAATAGTGACGTCGCCGCGGCGCACCAGCTCGGCAAGTGAGCGATCCATGTCAATCATACCCTCTTGGGACGACGTCTGTATCACAGTCGTAATTTCGTGGGTTCGTCCTTCTCGAATAAGGTTTGCCACTGCGGCATTGTTGATAAGTAGTTCGTATGCAAGTGTCTGCCCACCAGAAATACGTGGTACCAATCGTTGTGAGAAAATGCCTGCAAGAGACCCTGCCAGCTGCACTCGCACTTGCTCCTGCTGATTTGAAGGAAACATATCAATAATGCGGTCAATGGTTTGTGCAGCATTGTTGGTGTGAAGCGTAGAGAGTACCAGGTGCCCCGTTTCAGCCGCGGTCACCGCGCTTGAAATAGTCTCTTGGTCGCGCATCTCTCCCACCATAATGACGTTCACGTCCTCGCGAAACGCCGCTTGCAGAGCCGCATGGAAGTTTGGTGTATCAATATGTACTTCGCGCTGGTGAATGAGCGACTTCTTTGGCTCAAAAATGTATTCAATCGGGTCTTCAATCGTGACGATGTGCTCTGCGCGCGTCTCATTAATGCGCTCCAAAATAGCTGCGAGTGTGGTTGACTTACCCTGACCCACCGGTCCTACCACGAGAAAAAATCCCTGCTGCTTTTGTGTAAACACTTCAAGTACTGGCGGCAAACCGAGTTCCTGGAAGGTGCGAATTTGGTGCGGAATAAGGCGAAACGCAATAGTAATAGCGCTTTGCACTATGTAGGCGTTGATTCGGAACCGGTCCTTCTCTTGATGTGAATATGAAAAGTCCACCGCCTGAGCAGTCCTGAAACCTTCCCAGCGGTCTTCAGGAAGAATGCTTTTCAGTAAGGCCTCAGTATCGGTTGCTGTAAGCACCTTGTGCTGCACCAGTGGTACCAGCGACCCAGATACTCTAATGATGGGCGGCGAGCCAGCAGAAATATGCAAATCGGATGCGCCTTCTGAAACGACAGTATCAAGAAGCTCTCCTATGTTTGGTGCGACAGTGCTCATGCGGCCGCCTCAATAATGCGAAGCGTCTCCGTGTACACCTCAGACGGAATCGCAGACGCTTTAATAATGTACCCGTGCGCACCGAGCGCCTTGGCCCGCTCAATATCACTCTCCTGTCCTTGGTTGGAAAGCACAATAAGCTTACTAGCCGCCGCAAGCCCTTCTTTTTTCACCGTTTCAAGCACCTCAAACCCATCCACGCCTGGCATGACGATATCAAGCAAAAGCGCATCTGGTGCCGGATCTTTTCTAAGGGCTGCCAGCACCTCTTCCCCGCTTGAAAACGCGGTTACCTCATGGTTCGCTGCCTTAAATTTTACAGCGTACATATCCAGTAAGAAGCGGTCGTCGTCTACAAGGTAGAGGTGGTAGTGCTTGTGTTCAGTTTCCATAGGCGGTCAGTTAGATACTCGGTTCTGCTACAGTAGGCGCTTCTGGTAGTGCTTCTGATTCTGGAATTGGCTTTTCTTCTTCCAGAGGAGCTCCGCCTAGAGCGTTTACTTCGTCAAAAGGAATTAGACCCTGTAACGCTTTGATAATAGCATCCTCTCGCAGGGTCAGCATGCCCTTGGCACGCGCTGCCGCATAAATCTTATCTTCTGAAGGGCTCGTGAGCACTACGTGCTCAAGCTCTTTGTCCATGCGTAGTATTTCAAATACGGCGAGGCGTCCTCGCGTACCATTTGGACAGTCGGGGCCTGGTTGGGCTTGGTATACCTGGTCAAACTTCGGTATCTTGTTGCGATACGCGGCTGGCAAGTCTTCAAACTGTTTATCCAAAATCATGCGCGTACTCTCTGAAACGGGAACAGGAACTCCGGTGCCTGGACACAGTTTTCGGACCAAACGCTGACCAATAGCGGCGATGAGTGTTGGTGCAATCAAATACGGATCCACACCCATATCAACCAAACGCGAAATAACTCCAGAAGCGGTATTGGTGTGAATGGTAGAGAATACAAGGTGACCTGTGAGCGCGGCCTGGATAGCAAGCTGTGCGGTCTCTTTATCGCGAATCTCTCCCACCATGATGACGTTTGGGTCCTGGCGCAAAATGGAGCGGAGCCCTGAAGCAAACGTGTAGCCAATCTCTGGCTTTACCTGTGACTGCGCCACTCCTTCAATCTCGTACTCAACCGGGTCCTCAAGCGAGACCACGTTCTCCGTTTCCCTATCAATAGAAGAGAGCATACCGAAGAGAGTCGTGGACTTTCCAGAACCGGTTGGTCCTGAAATCAGGATGATGCCGTACGGCTTGGTCAGGATTTCCTTCACCGTTTGCAGGTCATACTCAGAAAAACCAATAGACTCAAGTGTGGCCATAGACTTAGAACGGTCCAGAATACGCATCACGACTTTTTCTCCAGACTGTGTTGGGAATGTAGAAACACGGAAATCAATGCGCCTGTTCTCTACGTTTGCAGAAAAGCGCCCGTCTTGAGGCTTTCGTTTTTCGTCCAGTCGCAACTGAGAAAGAATCTTAATGCGCGCCACAACTGCCTGATGCACTTTTGCCGGAAGCTCAAGAGACGTGTGTAGCTTACCGTCCATACGGAAACGCACACGCGTTTTTTCAATGGTTGGCTCAATGTGAATATCGCTAGCTCCACCTTCCACTGCATATCGCAAGATAGTCGCCACAATCTTTGTGACCGGCGCGTCTGGCTTAATGGTTGCGTCAGCAGTTTCACCCCTCTCTTCCTCAGCGTCGGTCTTTTCTTGTGCAATCGTTCCCTCAAACTCGGAGAGCGCAGCGCCCACGTCGTCCTTCATGCTCTCGTACTCCGCCATTACGCGAGCGAAGTCGTTGTTGCTTATGATAAAAAGCTTGTACGGTAAACCAACTCTTCCCGATATAAACTGCAAAGCGTCCAGAGCTTCAATGTTGTCTGGGTCTACAATACCGACTTCTAGCGCGCCGTCCTTCTGGGCGATAGGAACAAAACGATAGTGCTTCGCTGATTCCTCTGGAATAAACTCCAGTATTTCTCTACCAATCGGTTCAATAGGAAGCTGTCGCGGCGGGATGTTGTAGTGTGCCGAAAGTGCCTCCAGCACCTTTTGGCTTTCTATCCCCTTCTTATCCAGGACTGCCTCTACTGAGAGACCCCCCTTACGCACTTCCTCCTCTACAGAAGCAATGTCTGCTTCCTGAATAAGACCTTTCTCCGCAAGTATGGAGAGTACGTTCATGGCCAGTATTACGGTGTAGAAACAACGCCCGCAAGAGGAGCGAATGGATCGCGACGACCTTTTCCTTCTTCAACAACACTGGTACGGATGTCTCGTAGAGAAGTGAAACGCGGATCACTGAAAATGGCTGGATCAAAACTGACGGACTCAAGCTCACTTGAGAATCCTAGAAATGTAGCCTCGGTAGAGCTGGAAGGAACCTCTCCTTCGGTCACCACAGCAGTATTTCCTCCGTCCTTTGTCATGTAGTAGGCAGCCGCGCCTACTATGACGATGAGCAGAGCTACGTACGAGAGATTTTTTTTGAGAAATTTCATAGTGGTAGCGATTATGGGAGCCAGTAGAGACGGAACGTCATTTGATACCTGTAGATTCCCGTTGGCGTATCTAGAAGTTGGAGCGAGGTGAGATCTAGTGGGCGCAAACTTGATTCAACACCATCTAGAAACGAACGCATCTGTGCATACGAGCCTGAAGCGGTAATAGAGAGGTCTAGCGACTCGTAGGGTTTGCTGGGATCAAGCAACACTAGCCTGCCGGTGGGCTCCGCATCAGTCTCTACGGAGTCACCAGTAACACTCGTCACCGACTCGGTGGTGTTGAAGTTGGTAATGGTAAGACCAGAACGAGAAGCAAGACCATCCAGGTCCAGGATGAGCTGTACATTATCAACGTTGTCAGGAAGATACTGTTCAAGTCTATCAACGCCGTCCTCGGGCAATGCTTGCTGCTCCGTCGCGAGCTGTGCTTGCTTTTGTTCGTAGCGCGCAGCAGCCTTCAAAGCAGCGTCGTACTTCTTTATTTCGACAGTCGCCGCGGCAATGTCTCCGGTAACCGTTGGATGCACATAACCTGCAATGATGCCGCCAGCTATAAGGAGGAACAGAATTGGAAGGGCTTTACTCATCATGGTGTTGTGGTGGCTGTACTCGTAGTGGGTGCAGTGGTCGTGGCTATGACTGCATCAAACGGCGCAGTGGTTGTAGCGATGTTTGCTGGGGGTGGCGCGGCGGCAACCTTCGCCTCTGCAGCAGTAATAATAAGCTTAGGACTCAGGTCAGCACTTAGTGCAAATTTCACCAGCCCGTTCTTGTCTACGGTGATACCAGAGAATATTGCCCTTCTAATTTGCTTCTCAGCTGCGAACGCGGAAGATTGGGCAGCAAGTGCATTGAACGATCTGGCTACACCTTGCATTTCAATAGAGGCAGAGCGGTCGTCTTTGACGGTAAGCTGTAGCGTTTGAAAGCGTACATTTTGGAGTGTTAACGACTCCAGGGTTGTAAAGAATTGAGAGGGAGCAACATGACGGTTCAATATTAAATTCGCAACCTTTATACGATTTCGGAGTCGGATGTAATCCTCAACAGCAACGGGGTTTATATTCTTCTCTGCTGACTCAAGGCGGAGTTGTCGCGCCTTTGTTACGGTGTCTAGATATGTTTTATAGCCAAAGGTTCCGCCCGCACCCACTACCGCCGCTACCAGTATAAAAAAACTTACGTAGTACAACACCCCCTTAGCCGAGCGTGGTCGTCTGCTCTGAGAAGGCAGCGATTGTTTTGGAACAAACGAAGTTGGGAGAGTTGGAGGAAGAGCCACAATATAAGTATATAAGGTATCGGCACGCTAGGCCACGCTTCTTATGCACACATTGGGAAGATGCTCAGAAATTACCCCGCTTCCTCAAGCTTGCGCAACGCAAGTCCAACCGCGACGGCGAATTCTGGACCGACTGCTTCAAGTACGGGACGCATGAACGCGGGCGCTTCTGTTTTCGCAAATGGGTTGGCAACAATAACATCCACTGAGAAGAACGTTTTTGCGTATGCCGCCAACTCCTTGGTAACTCCTCCCCCACCAGTAAGCACGAGACTGGATATTTTCTTTTGTTCGGTGTGCTCGTACTGTGAAATTGCCCTACGGGCCTCGTCAAAAATGCGAGAGAATACAAGCTCAATGGTCTTCTTGTCGTACCCCTTGTCTGTCGTCTCTCCAAATCCGTGTTCCTTCTTCAACGCTTCCGCTTTTCCGATAGTAATACTGTGCGCAGTGGCAATGGTGCGCGTGACATCCTGTCCACCCTCGGGGATATTGTGAGAAAAGGCCACTACGCCATGCTCCACCACATACACCTTGGTGGCAGAAGCACCAATATCAAGCACGAGCACTGGCTTTACGGGTTCATTCACCACAGCACGAATGGTGCTGAATATTTCTATTTCATAAAATGAGGCCACGACGTTTGCGCCGCGCACCACACCATCTAGAAGCGCGAGCTCGTCGTTATGTACGGCAACCAACAATACCGACACCGTCTTAGGGGCAGTGGACACCGCGCCTTCTGGCGCTTCAATAGGAGGAACAACGAACCAGTCTAGCTGTACCTCGGAGACGGGCACCGGAATGTACTTACGGGCCTCAAGCTCAATGATGGTCTTTTGCTCTGCCGGGTCCTCGCGATACGGAAGTGTCACCAACTTCAACAGCGAGCGAGAAAAAGGAATGGAGACACCCGCATCCACCGTGGTCACATTTGCTTCGCGAAGCAGGTCCCGAAGTGTCTCAGCAATTTTTGCAGCAGGCATGTTGGTTGCTTGACCGACTTCCCCGCCAGCATATGGGCCGAGAGCTAATTCTCCGTACGTTTCAAGCACCACAACACCACGCTCGCGGCGCAGCTGTACCACCTTGAGCGAAGAGGAGCCGATGTCAACTCCTATAACGCTCGCGCTTTTCTTCTGATTACCGAGAAGGCGCGAAAAGAAGCTCATATACTAATTGTATCATGTGGGCATGCTTTTTCTGCTCAAGCTTTTAGATGTACTACTCCCTCCACGCACTACTCGTGCACTCGTGGAGGGTGCGACACTTGAAACACTCGGTACATACGTGTCGCCCGCCTCGCACAGACTTGCTACCACTACCATCACCTCTCTTCTGCCCTACCGAGTACCCCTGGTCCGTGCACTTGTTAAAGAAGCGAAGTATCACCACGACATAAAAGCGATTGCTCTACTTGGTGCTGTGCTTGCTGATTATCTTCTAACATACGCAGAAGATAGACAGTTTGATACCAGCTCAATTGTTATTGTTCCTGTTCCACTAGGCAGTGCTCGCCTACGAGAGCGCGGACACAACCAAGTAGAGAGTATTGCGCGAGCAGCGCTGCAACACCTGCCCGAGCGCTTCAGTATTGAAACGAAACTGATTACACGAATAAAGGAAACTGCTCCGCAAGCAAGACTTTCTCGTAGCAACAGGCTTACCAATATGACTCAGGCTTTTGCAGTAACAGGCGACGTGCCCACAAAAAGCACCGTCATTTTCCTGGACGACGTTGCGACTACTGGCTCAACGCTAGCGGCCATGGAAGCGGCGATTGGCGCTCACGACTTCAGTGATATTCACACGCTATCAATTGCTCATTAGCGGAGACGGAGGGATTCGAACCCTCGGAGCCTTTTACAGCTCGCCTCGTTAGCAGTGAGGTACTTTCGACCACTCAGCCACGTCTCCTACGTGTTCTAAGGTACCATAAATAGGAGCATTTCGGCCAGGAAAGCTGATAATTGTTGGTGATTGGGCCTATTCCTGCTATACAAGTACAAATGAAGCGTCACGTGAAAATTGCACTTTTTGTCGTTATTGGTGGCTTTGCGGCCATCGGCCTTTTGTTTAGTTTTGTATTTGTGGGCATGCAGTTTGGACTGTTCAATGTGCGCGGGTCAAACGACGTACGCAATGCGTCATTCCTGCACCTTGCCTCCCCTGAGCTTGTAAAGAAAGTGGAAGTTGATAGAACCCCGTGCGAGGACACCACCCTCACAGTGTGTGAGTGGCGTACCACACCACAGTGGGAAGTGGTGAAGCAGGGACTTTTGAAGGACCAGGCGCTTATCGCGCGCGTCGCGTCTGAGACAGGAGTATCTCCACGACTCATTGCCGCCGTAGTGATTCCAGAGCAAATCCGATTCTTTACAGCGAACCGCGAAGTTTTCAAGCGCTACTTTGAGCCACTTAAAATATTAGGCTCGCTTTCACAATTCTCTCTGGGTGTGTCTGGCATTAAACAAGAAACCGCGGTACGTATAGAACAGTATGCAAATGACCCGACGTCGCCTTTCTACCCAGGTGACGGCATTGCGGCCCTGATTGCCTACAACACCCCTAGCGACCGCAGTGCGCAGCTGTACGCGCGCCTTACCAACGACAAAGACCACTACTATTCGTACCTCTACACCGCTATCTACATAAAGGAGATACAGTCGCAATGGATTCGTGCAGGATACGACCTCACCAATAAGCCTGGTGCGGTAGTGACGTTGTTTAACTTGGGGTTTGATAAATCAAATCCTAACGCTAGCCCCCAGACTGCAGGCGCTCCCATTGCGGTTGGAGGCATGACGTACACATTTGGTGAACTTGGCGAGAAGTTCTTCCTGTCAGACGAGATACTTGCTGAGTTCCCAAGGTAGCATTCGCGCCTGGCCCAACCCCCAGGTAGAATGGGGGTATACGTGCCCTGGCACATAGTTATTCATCACTATTTCGCTATGACAAAAATTGGCTGGATTGTTGCTGTTATTCTCGCGCTCTTAGTTGCAGGAGCTGGTGCCGCAGCCTACTTCACTATGAATAACCAAGCAGCACCCGTTGCTGAAACTCCTACGGAAGAGTCGGTTGAAGAGAACACTGCGCCTTCGCAAGACGCCACTGCTTCCGTTGAAGTAACTGCAGGCGCTCAAACTACCACCACCGTCACCTACACTGACGCAGGATTCAGTCCTGCCAAAGTCTTTATACAGAACGGAAACGCGGTGCAATTTGTAAACAACTCCACTCGTACTATGTGGGTGGGAGTTGACGATCACCCAGGTCACACGAAGTATGACGGCACCTCTACCAAGGAACACTGTGCCTCTGGGAAGAACCTAAACGGTTCGTTTGACCAGTGTGTTGCCTCTGCGCCTGGCACTACCTACACGTTCACCTTCACGAAGTCAGGGACCTTCGGCTATCACAATCACACCGCGTCAAAAGACGTGGGCAGTGTCGTTGTTGAGTAATGGCCACACAACTTGATCAGTGTGCTGGGGGTATTGTGCTTGGGGACGCAGGAGCCGTTGCGCTCGTGTGGAGTAAGAATAGCCAGACCTGGCTTTTCCCAAAAGGGAAAATAGAGCCGGGTGAAGATGACGAAGCGGCAGCGCGACGCGAGGTTGCCGAGGAAACAGGACTTACGACTCTTGAGTATCTAGATGATTTGGGCGGATTTATACGAAAGGGACAAGACGGACGTACTGACAAACACATTCGTATGTTTCTGTTTTCCACTACACCGGGTGCAGCGCTTCTTCCCACTAAAGAGATAGAAAAGGCGGAGTGGTTCCCCCTCTCTCGCATAGCAGAAGTGCTCGGAAACGGCGAGCATGTTGATAGGTTTGCTGCAGATAAAGCGTGGTTTGCGTCTGTGTTCCCTCGCATTCGACAAGCGGTGCAGCGCGATTAGAAAAACGGCCCCACTTCGGGGCCGTTTTTCTACATCGTCATGAACACGTAGACCCCAAACGGAACCACCCAACTCATTAGGTCTACCACGCTGTGCATCTTCATTTGCCCATGGGTTTGCGGCTGCAAGAAAAACTCTTGCGCAATAAGCGCTAAGGACGCTAGTATCAACAGCACGTAAAGTGCAACATCGGTTCCAAACAAGTGCTTGGAGACAAACGTAGCAACCGTAATAAACAGAACGGCCCCAACAACGTGGCACACACCACGATACGTAATAAGCCACGCGCCATAGCGGCCGTATCCTCGCTCTTCCTGTATGCGCGCAAGCACGGCATCATACGCACGTCTAAAGCGAACGCGTTGCCCTTCTACTTCAACCGCAAAGGGATAGATGCGGTCAGGAATAGTGACGAGAAAGTTATAAAACGTGAATACCTTGGTGCGCATAGGCTTGGTACTCGTAAGTATACGATACCTAGCGAACGCTTCTGGCTACCGCGGGGACGACGCGTTTATCTAGCACGTCGGGGATAATCTTTGCGGCAGTTGGCTTCTCCACGAGTGCTGCGAGCGCTTTGGCTGCGCGGACCTTAGTCTCCTGCGTAATTTCAGTCACTCCCTTATCAAGAGCACCACGGAATATGCCCGGGAACACTAGCGCGTTGTTTATCTGGTTTGGGAAGTCGGAGCGCCCGGTCGCAACAACCATTGCCCCTCCCTTCTTCGCTTCTTCGGGCAGAATTTCTGGCGTGGGATTAGAGAGTGCGAAGACAATGGCGCGCTCTGCCATGGTTGCCACCATGCTACTCGTCATCGTGCCTGGCCCCGACACTCCAATGAACGCGTCGCTCCCCACGATCACGTCGACTAACGTTCCCGAGACATTGCGCGGGTTCGTGAGTCTAACTAACTCCTTTTTAGAATCGTTTAGATCCTTTCTATCCTTAGACAGCGCACCCTTGGTGTCTACCAGTACTATGTCCGTGATACCCGCCGCAGACATAAGTTTTGCAGTGGCAACACCAGCAGCTCCGGCGCCCGCAATCACCACGCGCAGCGTGCCAAACTTTTTCTTTACCACTTTTGCCGCGTTCGCAAGTCCGGCAAGTACCACAATCGCGGTGCCATGCTGGTCGTCATGCATCACTGGAATAGAGAGTGCCTTGATGAGGCGCTCTTCAATATCAAAACACTGCGGCGCTTTTATATCCTCCAAGTTAATTCCTCCAAACGACGGAGCTATGGCTTCCACGGTGCGTACTATTTCGTCTGGGTCCTGCGTGTTGAGTACAATGGGCCACGCATCAATGCCGGCAAACTCTTTAAAAATGAGCGCCTTTCCTTCCATTACCGGGAGCGCACCATAGGGACCAATATTCCCAAGACCAAGCACCGCAGAGCCGTCAGAAATAACCGCGACACTGTTTCGCTTTACCGACATGAGTCGTGCATCTTCTGGGTGCTTAGCCAAGTGGCGGCTTGCAACTCCCACGCCTGGCGTGTAGTAAAGCGCGATGTCTTCTTTTGTCTTAAGTCGAACACGACTCTTTGTTTCAATGCGCGCACCTGCGTCCTTAAATGCTTTGAGAATCTTCTTTTCCTTTGGGGTCATTGCTTTCAGTATAGAGAGAAATAGGGTCGCGTCTACGGGGATAGTAGAGGCTCTGCCTGGGCGCCTGTGTGCGCCGTAAACAGTAGATGTGTCTTTTTCTGCCTGCTGTTTTTTCTCCCGCGAGAATTTCTATAAACGGTATACTGGGCAGATGAAGGCATCTGACCCGATTGTGCTCCATTTCCCGCGACTTCGGCCGGATCAGCGCAAGGCACTCACGAAACTAGGGCTCCATACTATCTCGGATTTGCTCTATCACTTCCCTGCGCGCTACGAGGCAGCGGGCCCCACAGGCACTATTTCTGGCGTTTCAACGGGAGCCGATGTGACACTCTACGGAACAGTGCGAAAGCCGGTGGCTAAGAAGGCGTGGAAGAGTAAAAAGCCTATCGGTGAGGCGTGGCTAGAAGATGCCAGCGGCAAAATCAAAATGATGTGGTTTGGCCAGCCGTACATGGCAAAAATGCTCACCGATGGCATGGTGGTAAAAGCCACGGGCAAGATTGCAGGTACGGGCGCAAAAGCGTACCTTGCCAACCCAGAAATTGATAAGTCTCCGGTGCCTCCCGAAGGGATTCACGACACGCTCTTTGCTAAGGGTGAAAGTACTGCAGTGTCAGACGACACCCTCTACGCCATCTATCCAGAAAGTAAGGGCATTTCGTCCCTCTGGCTGCTTCATGCCTGTCGCAAAATATTTGAAACAGGGGTACAGAACACGATAGTGGACCCCATACCCGCCGACATGCTCGCACGCTATAACTTGCCGGTGCTCTCCTCAGCACTCGTGTGGATGCACGTACCCCGCAAACTAAGCGACGCGCAAGCGGCAAGAAAGCGCTTTGCGTTCCAAGAAGTACTTGCGCTGCAACTCACCTCGCAGATGCTCCGTCGCCAGACAGAAAAGGAGAAGGCGCTCCCTATAGACGTGAACGAGGCACCGCTTAAAGATTTCATCGCCTCCTTCCCGTTCCCACCGACAGGTGCGCAGTCTCGCACCATTGAACAGGTGCGCAAAGACTTTGAGCGCGGGTACCCCATGCGTCGCTTGCTTGAGGGCGACGTGGGTAGTGGTAAGACAGCCGTGGCAGCGGCAACCGCGTATATGGTGGCAACGTCTACCCCACCAGGGCGCCGCAGTGGCACACTCCAAGTCGCCTACATGTGCCCAACTGAAATCCTAGCCAAGCAGCATTTTTCTACGTTTGTTTCATATTTCAAAGAACATCCTATTGCTATTGGCCTTATCACGGGCAGTGAGTGCCGCAAGTTCCCAAGCAAAATTCGTGGCGAAGAATCAGCAAAAGTATCACGCGCGCAGTTTGCTAAGTGGGTAGCAAACGGCGAAATTCCGATTGTGATTGGTACGCATGCGCTCGTATACAAGTCGCTTGAGTTTCAAAACCTCGCGTACGCCATTATTGACGAGCAACACCGCTTTGGCAAGGCGCATCGTCAAAAACTCCTGAAGAAAGACGGGGTTGCGCCGCACTTGCTTTCCATGACGGCGACCCCTATTCCGCGCACGCTCGCACTCACCATATATGGTGACCTTGATATTTCTCTTTTGGACGAAATGCCCGTGGGCCGTAAGCCAGTGATAACAGAAATCTTGGGCCCTGAAGTGCGCGAAACTGCGTACAGTCGCATGCGCGAGGAACTAGCAAAAGGTCGCCAAGGATATGTTATTTGTCCGCGCATTGATGAGCCAGACCCAAGCAAGGAAATGGCACTCCAAGCAAAATCGGTGAAAGCCGAGGCAGAGCGACTGGGGCGCGACATTTTCCCCGAGTACTCAGTGGATATTTTGCACAGCAAGATGACTCCAGCTGATAAAGAGGCGGTCATGAAGCGATTTGAAAAGGGCGAAGTGGATATCTTGGTAGCGACGTCGGTGGTGGAGGTGGGGGTGAACGTGCCAAACGCCACCGTCATTTTAATTGAAGGCTCGGAGCGATTTGGTCTATCGCAGTTGCACCAGCTACGCGGACGCGTTATTCGCTCAAACAACCAAGCGTATTGTTTCCTCCTTCCTGAGTCCTACGGCGAAGCGACCAAGAACCGTCTCACCGCGCTCACCACTGCCGCTAACGGCTTTGAGCTAGCAGAGCACGACTTGGCACTGCGGGGTGCCGGCGAGCTGTATGGCGCACGCCAATGGGGTGTGTCCGACATTGCTATGGAGGCACTGAAAAATCTAAAGCTTGTAGAAGCTGCGCGCGAGGAGGCGCGCGCGCTGGTAGACGAGGACCTGACGCTTGCAAAGCACCCTGCCCTGCGCGAGCTGGCACGAGCTGCCGACGAGGAGGTGCATCCAGAGTAGTGATGCGTTAAAGTAGGGTTGTGCGCGTCCGTAGCTCAGTTGGTTAGAGCTCGGAGCTTATACCTCCGCGGTCCCTGGTTCGAGTCCAGGCGGACGCACCCCAATAGCTTCTAGTGCCCGAACGAGCGCAGAGTGTACCCCTAGTATACCTACGCGGTCGCAGGTATCGAGTCCAAGAGGGCGCATCAAAAAATAAAACAACGACCAGAAAGGTCGTTGTTTTATTTTCTTACACCACCCCCTCCTCCTCTTTTGCCTTTGGTGTGATGCCGTTTGCGATGAGAAGCTTTTCAAACTCTTCGCGCTCAAGCGTCTCTACTTCAACAAGGCGCTCTGCAATTGCGTTTAGGGCGCCACGATGATCCATCAATACTTGCTTTGCTCGCTCGCGTCCTTCGTTTAGGATGCGCGTCACTTCGCCATCAATCTTCATGGCGATGTCTTGTGAGTATGCATGCTCACCGTACCCGCGATCTACAGAGAATGCGACAGGACCAACAAGGTCGCTCATGCCGTAGCGCGCCACCATGTCACGCGCTAACGCGGTGATAACGGCCAGGTCGTTTGAAGGGCCCGTAGTAAGGTCATCAAACACCATTTCCTCTGCCACGTACCCGCCGAGCGTTGTTGCAATGTCGTCTAGGAACTCTTTGCGTGACTGCATCTTGCGATCCTCAAATGGCAGCTTTAGGGTGTAGCCGGCTGCACGCCCACGACTGATGATGGAGATCTTGTGAATTGGATCTGCAAACTCAAGCACAGAGCCCACCAGCGCGTGCCCCGCCTCGTGGTACGCCGTGAGGCGCTTCTCGCGCTTACTCATCAAGTGGCTCTTTCGCTCGGGACCGAGCATCACTTTCTCAATAGAGCGGATAAGGTCGTACTGCGTAATCTCCTTTCTCGCTTCGCGAGCGGCAAGGATGGCGCCCTCGTTCATAAGTGAGTAGAGCTCTGCTCCAGAGAATCCAGGTGTGCGCTCTGCGATAACTTCCAGACTTACGTCAGGGCCAAACGGCTTCTTGCGTGAGTGCACGGTGAGAATTTCCAAGCGGTCCTTTCGGTCTGGCAAATCAATCGTCACACGACGGTCAAAGCGACCAGGGCGAAGAAGTGCTGGGTCGAGCACATCCGGGCGGTTGGTAGCGGCCATCACGATCACCTTCTCGGTTGGATCAAAGCCGTCCATCTCCACAAGGATTTGGTTGAGCGTTTGCTCGCGCTCATCGTTTCCTCCACCAACACCCGTACCGCGCACACGCCCCACGGCGTCAATTTCGTCCACAAAGATAATGGACGGCGCATTCTTTTTTGCGAGCTGGAACAAATCGCGTACGCGGGATGCTCCCACTCCCACAAACATCTCCACAAACTCAGAACCAGAGATAGAGAAGAATGGCACACCTGCCTCTCCTGCAACCGCACGAGCAAGGAGCGTCTTTCCTGTTCCGGGAGCACCCATCAAGATAATGCCCTTTGGAATGCGTGCACCTATGTCTAGAAACTTCTTTGGGCTCTTTAGGAAGTCCACGATTTCCATGAGCTCCTCCTTTGCCTCCTTAGCGCCAGCAACGTCTGCAAACATGATGCGCTGAGAGGTGTCAGACGGGTCAATCATGCGCGCCTTTGACTGACCAAAGGTAAGCGCCTGCATGCCTCCCCCCTTCACTTGGCGCGTAAGGAACCAGAACAAGAATCCGATAAAGAGAATCGGCAAAATAATTGGCGCAAGCGCGAGGAACCAGTACTTAAATCCTGATTCGTTTGCGATGGTGATTGCTACCGCCGTAATTTGCTCGGGCGTTGCTCCATAGCTCACCAATGTCTCTGGAAGAGACGCGCTTGGCTCTTTCATGGCGCGCTTTGTGGTCCCGTCCTTGTAGGCAAGCTCCAAGTTGTTGCCCTGCACCTTGATTGAGGTAATGGCACCTTCCTTTACACTGGTGGCTACCTGCGAGAGTGAAATGTCTTCCTTCTCCTTGGAATTTGAAGTGAAAAGGCTGTACGCGCTAATAAGGAGGAGGAAGATAAGTACCGTGGAAAGGAAATTCCCCGCAAACCCAGGACCCCCAGGGAGGAACTGGCTCTTGGTACTACCCTTCTTTGCTGCTACTTTTTCTTTCTTGCCCGGCTGTTTTTTAGATGGGGTTGGCATATAGAGTGTGAAATCACTATACAATATATGGCCTGCCCTGGGAATTCCTGTGACTTGCCTACAGTGCTACTATTCCCTACATGGCATCTCTGATAGAGAACAAGAAAGCACGCCTTCGCTTTGAGGTACTGACTACCTATCAAGCGGGGCTTGAACTTCTGGGAACAGAGGTGAAATCAGTGCGCACCAAGCTTGGGAGCCTGGACGGCTCGCGCGTGATTGTGCGTGGTGGCGAGGCATACATTGTGGGCATGACTATTCCCCCGTTCCAGGTAGCAAACGCTCACAAGGGGTACGACCCAGAGCGCACGCGCCGATTGCTTCTAAAACGCTCGGAAATTGCTGAACTGCTGGACGCCGAGGCAAAGAAGGGATTGACAATAGTGCCACTTGAGGTGTATAATAATGGAAGATACCTGAAGGCAAGCGTTGCAATAGTGCGCGGCAAGAACAAGGCAGACAAGCGCGAGGATATGAAACGCGCGGATGCCAAGAAAGAAGCTGCGCAACTGTTAAAACGTTCTGTATAATTGAAAAAGACGAATATCTGAAAGTGACCTGCCAGCTGAGAGGAGCAGAGAATGGCGAGAACGTCGTGTGATACAAAGGCTGAACTTCTGCGCCGTCGGGCGTGGTTCCGTGAACGGGAGCTCGGCCAGAATCCCAACTTCGGTGAAATTGGCGAGGACGACCCCAAGGACCACGGACTGATGGACTCCGAGAGCGTGTTCGCCGATGAAGGAGACGATGTCGAGCCGCTCGACAAAATCTTCCGCTAGCTTCCGCCGGCGTCACTTCGGGGAATTGGTGGTCGCAGTACGCGACCACCAGATTCTCCTCACTTTCAGGTATTTGTCTTTTGTGCGGGCCCTTCCCAGTGGCCACTCGATCTCCTGATAGAGTGGCCACTGGGGGTGACCGGCTTTGACGGTCTTGTACTTTGAGAGACGTGCGACGCGGTGGAAGTATGCTGACCACCTAAAAACGTATGCAACTAAACTTGCCAAGAATTCTCTTGCAAGCGTAAAGTCTCCTTACTTCGGTAAGTCGGATTTTGCGTTCGCTTACGCGTAAAAGCTTCGCGCTTTCGCCTGAGCGACATCTTATCTATCCCGGGTTTCGTAGCGGGTAGGTAGGGTGGAATCTTCTACGGAATCGGTATCTAGGGCCTCCCTGCCCCAGGCTTAAAAGATGGGATTGGGTGCGAGTGGTTTCGCTTTTGTTTTTA
Source organism: uncultured bacterium (assembly GCA_947085985.1). Classification (GTDB taxonomy): domain Bacteria; phylum Patescibacteriota; class Minisyncoccia; order Phycocordibacterales; family Phycocordibacteraceae; genus C7867-001. The sequence goes on from CAMTYL010000004.1 coordinate 43,869, forward strand.
CACTCACACCGACACTTCAATAGAAGCTACGCGTCGTAGACTCGCTCTTAAAGCAAGATTCGGACCGGAGTTCAACTCTCCGCACCTCCACATGGTTTCATGATTAGGCACGAAAGTGCCTTTTTGTGTATATTCTTCCTGGTTTTCTAGAGGTTCTAACCAAACACCAAGAGAGCTTGCTTCAAGTAGAACCTGTACCGGTTTTTCCGTATTCATAGTGAGTATTCCCTGGTCGAGAACATGCTCATCACCTAGAGCAGCAATAATGGCTCTTCGCTCCAATACTCCGCCTTTAGCAAACTCCTCACTGGCTCGTTCAGCAAACGTCATGAGTCGTTCAGCGTCATCTATCCAGGTCTTGAATCGTTGGTCTACTGACTCAATTTCAACTTTTAATCTTCGTTCCTCTGCTTCAAGCGTTGCTCTTCGTTCCTTATATTCATCACCCTCAATCTCGCTAGCCAGTCTCATCTCAAAGAGCGTTGTTAGCTGCTGCTGTGTGGCCTTGAGTGCCCGTTCCTGCTTGTAGAGGATAGAATCCTTATCATTGGATTCCCTTTCATATTCAGTACGGAGTTCAGCCATAGCCCACTCGTGGAATCGAGCGTCTATCTGAATTGAGGAGAGGAAATCAGCGAACACTACTTCTAATTGCTTTTCGGTTATAGACTTCTGCTTACAATCACTCTTTATCTTCCCTGTGCAACGATAATAGGAGTATTCGTGGTAATTCCCATTCATCTGGGTCTTAGTCTTCTTTTCGCAGGTTATCCTTGCGCCACATGCACCACAGCGCATAAGTCCGGTATACGCGTGGACATGAGTGGTGCTTCTTGGCTTTCCTTTCTTTCCTAGCAGTCTTTGCACCTCATCAAATTGAGCTCGCGTAATTAAAGGCGTGTGTGTGCCTTGGTAAGTGATGATTTCGACGTCCTTATCTCCCCTCCTCACAGACCAAGTAAATTCGCCGTAGTAAAAGGAGTTGTTGAGAATGTTATAGAAGCCGTGTATGGATAGCGGCCTCCCGTTCGGATTCCTGACTGTTTTACGCGCCCTCATGCCCCACTCCTTTACTGACAGCATATAGACCTGAAACGGCGTGTACTTGCGTGAAAGCAGAGTATCGAAAATCTTCTTTATTAGTACGGCATTGTGTTCGTCTATTTCGCAGACCTCTGGCTTACCTTTCTCCCTGAATTTGGTGTTCTTATAACCAATCGGAGCAAGGCACGGACGGAAGCCTCGCCGAAGCGACTCCATCTGTCCACGCTTTATATGCTTCTTGAGGTCGCGTGAGTACTGCGTTGAGGAACTCATTTCGACAGACCACATGATTGTGTGGTCATCGGGGTAGAGATCTCTGTCGGTAGCCTTTATATTCTTGATGATTTCTTTCTGGAGAAAGTACTTAATCTCCCCTTCGTCAATTGAGTTGCGTGAGAGACGGTCAATTTTGAAACATAGGATTGCATTCGCATTCCCTTCCTCGATGTACCTCATCATTGCCGTAAACTCAGGTCTTTGCCGAGGCTCGCTTGCAGATACCGTCTCAGTAAACTCTTTAACGACCTTTAACCCGTACTTTGAAGCTAGCTCGTGGACTTCATTAAGCTGCGAAAGGATAGAAGGTACGCCAACATCCTCCTCGGTCCTATTGGCCTTAATCGAGCGTCTCGCATAGATAACATATTTAAGCCCCTTATCTCTATCCTCCCTGTACATATGATTTTGATGGCCAAAGCTGAGCGTAGGTCTGTCTGAATTCAAGCAATTCGTTTGCGTCCATCTTTTCGAGAGGCGTTGTGCAAATCATGATGAGCGTCTGCACCAACTCCTCCCGCGACATGGACTCAATCTGATGAATCATGTCCGCGACTACATAGTCTCTAAGTTCCTCGATGCTATTCATGGTTGAAGTTCTTAGTGAATCTCACAACGAGCTTGCCGTACTGGTCTCGGACAAATGCCCTCTTACCCTTCGGGAAGCCTGATTCTTGTAAGATTCTGGCGACAAATTGCTGTTCTGCTTTCTTGGTCAGGTGATTAGCTTCTTTTCTAATAATCTTTCTCTCTGGGAATCTACTTGACATGCTGGATATTTCTATCGTATTAGGCGCGTTCCAAATGTACAGGTAGTTCTATATAGAAGTGTTCACATCACATTTAGTTTTCTGGTGGGTAAAGTCATTTCCAGTAATTCTTTAAAAAATTGGAAAGCTTATTTTTTGTTATTATTTTTAATAATTAATCTATCTATTGTGTTGCTCACCAGGAGTACGCTTTTTGTAGCTTCTGTATCCTTGCGATAACACTTGTGTACCCCTGGAATACCAGCTGCGTTAATCCACTGCGAAACGGACTTGTCCTCCCTGCTTCTTCTTTTGAAGGTAGAGAATGAGTTTTGGTAGCTTCGTCTCCATTTCGGAAGGACAAACGATTACGGGCGCGTATTGCTCTCCATTCGTCGTGAGTATCGTCTGGATGTAGTACTCGAGAGTTTCTGGTCCGTAAGCTGTGAGCATCCGTTCGATAGCGGCTCGCTCCTTCCTCCTTCTCAGATACCCGTCTGTAAGCCCTGGTGCTATCGGCTTGAATAGCTCGATTAGATGAACGACTATCGGGGAAGGATTTGAATCCTCAACCTCCTCGTCATGAGTCGTCTCCTTTAATGCGAGGTGTATCACGGTAGTCTTGTACTTCTCTCTCACAGTCTTGATGAAGCCAAGTTCCTCAAGTTTATTTAGGGAGCGAGATACCTGTGCCCTGCTTACACCAGAACCGTTCTGCTTCTTTCCTATGCCATTCGTAAACTGAGAGAGGCTTATGGCATCACTAGTCTTTCCCCAACCCAGCGTGCGTCTTAGAATGAAATCTAAGATCTTCTGGTCGGCACCTGAAAAAAGATGCCAATAATTTTCAAGCTCAATAGGGTACGTGAAAAAATCCTTCTTGTACCGTGCTCGAAAGCCAGGAAAATTAGATGACGTATCCATAAGGCATTGATTCCTGTCCTGTCATTACTCCAAGGAGGCAACGAGCGATTTTGACTTCATAGTACTTTTCAGAAACCATCTCCTGAATGATGTCTAGATATTCCTTGATAGTCTCGTAATCCTCGTATCTCACTCGTTCTATCGCGTCTAGCGAGTAAACGTACATTGCGTCGTTACGCTCACTATCCATAACCAGTTCGTTGATGAACTCTAGTTGGCTCAATAGATTGTCTCTTGCATCATCTTTACTCATGTTGCGTTAATTTTTTACTAATTGTCTTGGGCTACCGTAGACACTTATGTAGAGGTTGAGCAGGTAGCGAGCCGCGTGTTCTAGCGCCTCCCCTTCTAGCAATTCCCCGTACACTTGCTGATAAATCGCCTGGAACTCCTTGAGACTTTCTTCCCTCCAGCACAAGGCTGGAGGCTCGCGCGTGTGAGGCATATAATCTTTTGAACCCTCTTACTTGAGAGGTGCTTCTTCTTCCTCAACAGCGGCGAATGCGACGCTTTCGTACAGGTCTTTTAGAAGCTGTATGTCAGTGAGAAGTGCGTAAGCGATGTCTGATTTGCCGTCTTTTGCTGTAGGTGACAAATCTTCATCACCTGAGAGGATGTCAATGCTATCTATTGCATGTGCCAGAGCCTCCCATGTCTGAGTGGTGTGCTGGATAAAAGCCAGATGAGTCTCGTATCCGTGCGCGACTGCGTTTACTACTTCTTCCTCAACCGCCTTCTTTGTTTCCCCTTTCTTCTTGCTCATAAATCATTTGAGTTAATCGAACTTAATAAGTCATCGCGGCCGCTTTGACTTATTAACCGTAGCCGAAGAATGCTGGACAAACCAATCTACGTGTTTTATAAAATTAACAACCTTGTTTATATATCCGTAAGAAACACCAGGTAATTTACACGCAAAATAAGGCCGCTTTTGACGGCCTTATAAGAAGTGTTGTCCACTCCCCTTCAAATCGGGCTAACCTTTTTTCTTGAGTAAAGTCTTTTTCTTCAAAAGATTTATGGGGTTGCTTATCGCGGCATAATCTTTGAGGAGTTGTTCCAAGACGAGAGATACTTCGCTCAGTTCTTTCACGCCACGCGGACTCGAATCAACAAAAGTCCTGACCCAACCTGCTTTACCTTTTTCGAGAAAGGCCTTCTTAAAGTTCTGGCTTAGTTCTTCATTTGACCAAACAAGTAGAACCTTGCCTTTAGTTCCGCTATTAGTGTGCACCCGCCGTACATCGGTTGACGCGATTGAGTTATCAGGAAACCAAACCTTCTTGCCTTTGGCTTTTACAATAAAAATAAGAACGGGATGCGTCTTTACCGTTCCTGAAAGAATCCGCATTAAGTCTGTGCGAGTTTTAACGGAGAGATAATCAACTCGATATCCTATCTTTTCAGCAGACTCTCTCAGACGTTTTGCCTTATCGGAGTATTCCTCTATCGCGGCAATTGTCATGAAGCTACGACGACGCACATCTTCGTAATCGCCACCGAGCCTCCTCATACCCTTTAGCTCTCCTTTATTCCAGAGCCTAATGAATTCTTCAACGTTCTTTCTATAGATTACGTATCGCTTACTTCGACCTTCGCCTCGATACTTGGGTTGAAAGATGTCGCTATGCATATCCACCTGCTTTCTCACGGAAGCGATATTCTTCCAATGAAGCAAGCCCGAGTCGGCAAGCTCGTTAAGTGTGAAGAAATCCTTGTCGGCAGCCATGCCTCCATTCTATCGCCTCTACCCAGAAAGCACCTCGTTTATGGGTACTTTCATCACGGCCATATGAAACCATACCTATACCCTTAGCTGTGCCTTAGAGAGGAACGCAGAGCCTCACGCGGGCATTATTATTTGGTTGATGAGGAGTCTTTGGTCTGGATAGTCCCTCCAAGCAGTTCCTTGAAGCTGACATCACATTTCTTCATAGCTGGATTGAGGGTCATCATCACTTTAAATGGTGAAGTCTGTCCGGCAAGGATGGGGTTGTACTCAGTGAGAGCAGAATCGGAATTTATGAACTGACCATCCGAGGTGTATGTCGTTCCGACTGCCGTGACATTCTTGAGGGATTCACTACTGATGTTTTTAACCTGACCTGAAATCGTAAAGAAGCCGTACTCCGTGGTGCACTTGTAGCTAAGGAGTTCGAGCTGGTCTGCTTTTGCGACTGCGGGAGCACCGGCTGTTGAGGAACCTTTGCCTGATAGAGAATCCGAGATGCTCCCTACTATGACAAGGCAGAAAATAATGAGCACGGTAGCGAGAAGAATTTTCCCGATACGGGGTTTTGGTTTTGGAGTGTCTCCGTTATTCATGGAATTCGTGTCTAGCGATTTTTATAATTCCGGTGGGTAGCACAAAACCCGCCACCAGGAGAGGCCGAAGCCTCCTATAGAAGTTTCCCTCTATAACGCTAGACACGCCCTGATGACGGGTTTTCTGGTGTCTAGCGATTTGCAGCCATGCCAGAGCCGAGGCTACTGGTTTAGGCCGACTGTTATTCAGTTGTCGAACACATAGATATGGTAATACCTTACAGGGCCTCTGTAAAACTTACGTTACTCGTTATGCTCTTTTTAATAATCTGATTGATTCTAGGATCATACATAAACTCATCAATTCTGTTTGAAATAATTAGGTCAATTACTTCCTCCATTAATTTAATATCAACCTTAAACCATTCACGAGGTCTATATGATATTCCCTTTCTATCTAGAAGTTCGACATCTAGCTTTACGGTTGAAAAGAAATCATGAATTTTTTGTTCAAGGCCATGGGTCTGAATATTTAGACATCTGAAAGTGGAAACTACATCAACGTCATCAAATAAATAAGTTGCTTCGTTTTTCGCATTTTTAATTCTCTCTGAAACAAGTCCTGACGTATAGCCTATCTTGTACAAATCCTTAATGCTTTGGACACTTGCGTTGCGACTCTTTAAGACATATATGTATCCATTTAACACATCGGACTCCTCTGTCGTGTCTTTTGAGGTGGCGGTATTTTCAATCTTTCCAATTGAATAACCGTCGAGTTGCATTGCTTTATCCAAAGAACGAAATAGCATTTCCGATTGGGTGCCATTGTCAAATATGCACAAAGTACGGCCATCAAATCGATCTCTTTTCCCGCTTACATATTCGTATTTATCAACATCACCATTGATACTTTCTAAATAGAGCAGGACACCATTCAAGACATAGAAGCTTCCTTCCCTCAGGTCTGCTGAGTCGTATTTTGTTAACCTTCTCTTTTTTGACTCTAATTCCTCGTGCAGAACATTAAACATTTCTTTATACCGAGAAAATTCTTTGTTAACCTTACGCCTTGAGAGGAAGTCGGGCTTGATTCTGTCACTGGGCCTTACATGTCTCAATTTAAAAATATCTGAGTCTGCAGTTTTACTAAGCAAACCTAGCGGATCATTCGAAATGATATCTTCTACTGTCACTTCCTTTACTTCACCACCCTTGAGCAGACCATTAAAGTCATATTTCATTAGTTCCCTGACTTTTTTGGGATTTTTTCTGATTGCATGAAGTCGGGAGGCAAGTTTGAATTCAATAATATTTGAGATATCCGATTGAGGTTCTCTTTTGTGTTCTTCAAAATACTCTTGTATTTCTTCAAATGAAGATACCAAGATGCTGTCCTCATGCGATACAGGTCGTTTAGTAGACGTATTCTTGAGCAATCCGAGAGGGTCATTCTTTAGAAGTTCAAGAACGTCAGACCTCTTGCTCATATGTTTTGCTCACTATTAATTTGTCGTAGATAGACCAGTGCCTCTGCCATTCTCCTCTCAAGTGGGTCCAGGGCATCAAAACTAGGTTCCTTACCTTTAATGAGGAAGAAATCCTGTATCTTAGGCCACAAGATAATAGCTTCATCATCTGTCATCTGAATTTTAAGCGCCTGAATACACTGCTGTACTGCCTTAAAGACCCTTGGACTCAATTGTTTAGACATAACCTCGAAAGCATTCTGAAACGGATTTATCGAGTAAATCAAATCCATGTTCAGTTCAAGAACATTCACTAGCCTGTTGGCAAAGACTATAAATTTATCGTTACCCTGCTCGACAATATTACTTGCTCTAACCACGGAGCTTACTGCAACGTAATCACCCAACTCTTTAAGTTCATCTTTGCTTAAGTCCGGGTAAATCTCTTGGATTACTTTCGGAATGAGAGCTCTGTTCAATACGTCTGGGTCTACCACCCCAGGGAATGAACTCTGTATCTCAGGTGATTGAAGAATCTTTGCCTTCAAATCAATAAGGTCGTTATCAATGATTTCTCTTAAACGTGCAGAGCTTGGTTCTTTGAACCCTTTTATGAAAATATCAACACCATTCGTATTGCCTTGGTCAGATTCCTTAGATCTAAAACTAAATTTAGGTGCCATTACTTCCTCCATTAGCAATGATGCCGCTATTGCTTTAAGCATGTTATTTACACTGTCAGCAATATCCTCACTTTCTGCGTCTGGTTCAGCAATAAGGTTCGTGAATTGAGCATGGCTTTTATTCTCGCTATCACGTGTGCAACGTCCAATGATTTGAATAATCTCGGTTAACGAACCACGGTACCCAATTGTCAGAGTGTTCTCACAAAATGGCCAGTCGAAACCTTCCTTAGCCATTCCAAGAGCAATTACCATATCGATGTCATCTACCGTCTTCACATTGCGGAGATATGCCATAACCTTATCCCTCTCTAAGGGATTATCGTTAACCAAGTCCGCTATTTTGATAGTCCTTCCGTCCGCACTTTTTAAAGAGATTATTCCGTGCTCATCAGTAGAAACATACGTGCCAATATGGTCCAAAATCGAGTCTACTTCGAGCATTTTCTCTTTAGTCGATTCAGACGCATTCACGCTAGGAATATGAATTATTGTCTTCTTTTTGAGGTCAATTATCTTAGGAATTGCGTCTAAGTATTTTCCTTTATAGAAATGGAAACCAATCCCTAGCGATTTAAGGTACTCGTATCCATTAAGCTGCTCGTAATAGTTGTACGTTACTTTTGTAAATTTCTGCTCATCCTTTGGTGACAAAACAGCAACTGAGTCACCGCGAAAATATGACCCAGTCATCGCCAGGATGTTAGCGTTGGTATTCTGCATGATATTGCTAAGCAACTGCCCCAACTTACTTTCTATGTCCGTTGAGACATGGTGAAACTCATCAATTGCAACAAGGCAGTTGTTGAATGCCTCGAAGCCAACTTGATCGAAGGCAAATCTCAAGGTTGAATGAGTGCAGAGAATAATTTTTGCATCTGACTCCATGAACCTTTTAAAGGCAACGGTCTTCCTCTCTTCCCCGCCAGGTGAGCAAAGATCATATTGAGGATCGATTACCCAATCCGAGTGAAATCCGTCCTGGGATAAGTTTGTGGACGCAAAAGATTTGGCAATTGACCTTTCAGGGACTGCAACGATAATTTTTTTAACTAAATTGTGTTTGAGTTTCTCAAGGGCAACATACATTAGGGCTCTAGACTTGCCTGAACCTGGAGGTGCTTTTAAAAGCAAATACTTGGAATCAAATTTTTGGTATACCCTTCTTTGCATTTCACGCATCCCTTTACTGTCAGCAAGTATGCTGCTTCCATCGTGTTCGTATTCGACATTAATTAGATTTTCCATTTTGGGTAGCGGTATTTTCGTATAAGCCAAACAGGTGCTTTATCCTCTCCATGTCAGATACGAAGGCTTCATCTTTATAACATGAATCTATCTCTTTATCAAGACTATCATGCAAGATTTTAAGTCTTTCAGGGAGAGCACTGTAAAGACTTCCTAGGCTTATGTCGCTGAAATTTTCCCTCTCATTTATTATGTCACCAACTAACGAGGTTATGTGATGCTTCTTTTCTGAAGTTATTTCTGGAAATGGAAATGTGTTATACCCGAGTTGGCTTGAGTATCGAAGCCTTGTTTCTAGATTTCCGCACACGGTACGAATCCAGACCATATGCATCTGTGATGACACTAGTCCGAAAATCCAAGGTTCGCAATCGTATACAGCAAAAGCAAGGTTCGACACGATTGTGTCGCTACCTACGAAGCCGATTGGAATGTACTTCCTCTTTTCAGACGAGACTGATGGCACTACCAGGGTCTGAGAGTGTGTTTCTCTGAACTCTCTAAATTGATACGGACGTTCCGCAAGTCTACGTGCACCAGCATCTCTTTTAGATAACCTGAATTCCCTTACTCTATCAACCCTTTCTTTTACTGCCTGAATTGAAGTGGCTTCTTCTACCTCATCTGAGTCTATCCAAAGACACCACCGCTCAATACTGTTTATAAATTCGTCCGAGCCGACTAGTTTTTTCAGAAACTTAGAAGCTTTAGGCGAATCTGTCGTAAGCTTGACCATTTCTTCCTTACTAAGAAGAAGATTTTGGTCATCGTATGGCATGTTGCCTTTCTGCATGACAGGCAATTCTTTAGATACAGGTTTCCTCTCCTCTTTAACTATTGTTCTCGTTGAATTAATTAGATATGGCCCAATACTATCGGTGTATATGACTTTATTATCTGCATACAAATATTTAGTCTCTCGTTGGTTGTTTGAGTCAGTTAGCGCGACAATGATTACCGTCACGCCCGTAGAAGGTGTTGCGTCACCCCTCCATTTAAATGAACGATAAGCGAAAGAAATGTCACAATTGAGAGCATAAATTTTACTCCACACAAACGAAACCTGTGTACCCTGACAAATTGAATTTGTAATCACCAGGGCACATTCAGACTTCGACCCCTTAATATACTCAGCCGATTTGTATAGCCAGCTAGCACTATAGTCTGTGTCTCCCAAACGCTCAGAATCAAACACCGATTGCATTTTCTTCTTCTCTTGAGATGAAATCTTTTTCGCACCTTTAAATTCAGGACTTCCAATGATATAGACATTGTCATTGTTTGGACAGGCATCCTTCCAATTTGAAAGAAGCTGGTCCCCCTTTTTAATATTTACGTTGTTGTAGGTACTAAGTAAGTCACCTTCTTCAAAGAATTCATTGCTGTGCAAATACTGCAAATACGAAACCCAGAGCGTTAGGTGAGAGAATTTAAATGACAAATCGTTATCTACCAAGCCGATAAAGTTATTAAGATTAACTTCCCTGGAAGGATTTTGCCCTTTTAGCTTATTGATAAGTGTCAGCAGATCAACAATGCTTGTAAATGAAGATGACAAGAAACAGCCAGGGCCATTTGTTGGGTCAAAGAAAACCTTGTTAAGCAGTTCCTCCTTTATTTTTTGAAGTCTCTCTGCATCATCTTTATTTATAGAAATTAAATCTTCGTACTTATTTATAAATAGCGGATTCAATAATTTAGCTATATTGTTGTGAGAAATAAAACGCCCGTAAATACCTGGATTGCTGTCCTTCTGCGTCAGCTTATAGGTAAGAGTACCCAGTACTTCTGGGTCAATATTAATTAACTCATAACATAAGATCTTTGCGGAGAGTTCAAAACTGATTAGATTTATATGCGGTAGTGTATTTTTGGTGTGCCCAAATCTTCCAAAGAAGGGCAACTTGGCAAAGGATGCATCATTCGTAATATTTTCTAATGTTGCATCAAAAATACCTTTGATTTGGAAATTGTAGTCTAATTCTTGTGAAGCAAATATCCATTGAAAGTATTTCTCTATCTCTTTGTTCTTGGTGATTGATTTACTGAAACTTAAGTAAACAAGCGACAATGCGTAGTCGGTAATCTCCTCTCCCAAAGAATCATTTTTCTTATCGAGACTTAACTGATTAAATAAACTTGCCATTAACTCCACGAAATCCAGAGTCGTTGTCAGGTCTCTTTCATCTGTCTTGCCGTATATCAACGGATTAAAAAAGCTTACATGTTTGTAAACTTCATTTGGACTAAATTCAATTAATTCATCCGTAACTAAATCCTTGCACATAACAACGTTGGAATTTAATAAAACAACAATTCTCGGAGCCTCTGTTAAACCAGCTTCAACAGAAGCAAAATCATCTTTACTCACTATGCTTTTATCGTAGATAAAAACGGCTCTTTTGTAGATATAGATTGGTTTTAAAAAGGACTGTTTCTTGGCATTCTCAATTGATCGTTTAATTGTCGAATCTGAGATTTGTAGTGCCGAAAGTAGCTCCTCAATATATTGGGAAACTTCAATGAAACGAATTCCTTGTAATGAGTTAGTTATTTCGTTAACAGTCCTCATACTGTATCGAAATTCTTATAAATAAGTCTTGCGACGTATTCTGCCATCTTTACCGGAACAGCATTTCCTATCAACTGTTCTACCTGTGACCTTGTGCCTTCAAATATAAATTCCTTTGGGAAAGTCTGAATGTAACTACGCTCCTTACTTGTTAGTGCACGTACTTTACTTAGATCTGTTGTTTTATCTGCACTATGCACAGCGTACGTTTTTGGAATGGGTCTATTGACCCCTCTTATTGTTGAACTTGGTTCATCAATTGAGAATATTGCTCTGCGACTGTAGCTCCTTGGGTGCATATAGTAAAACTCCGTTTTCAGGCTTTTGCCGAAGTAGTCTCTAACTGTCATATGCTTCTTGGATAGATTCTTATGCAAAATATCTTCCAAGAAATTGTCCTCACTACCCAATTTCCCAATCACAAAAAAGCGTTTGCGGGATTGAGGTACGCCCATAAGACTAGCATCAAAGACACCTTTAGTGATTCCATACCCTGCTTTTTTAAAATTACCTATCGCTTTGGCTAAAACGGGAGATTTTTCGATGTTGTAAACATTCTCCATTACAAACCACTCAGGACGGAGGCTTGAAACTATATTGCTAAATACCAATGTCAGGTTAGCTCTTTTCCCTTTAAAGTTCCTACCTCCAGCAATTGAGAAATCTTGGCATGGAGGTCCCCCAATAATAATGTCTGGCTTGAATTTACTAAGTTCTTCAATCACAGATGGATCAAATAGATCCTTTTGAAAAACAGGGTGGTCGAAGTTTTTCTTATAGACTTCGACAGCGGGAGCCCAATTGTCATATGCTGACACCACATCAAAACCAGCATTTTGGAAGCCTAGTGACATTCCTCCACAGCCAGCAAACAAATCTACTAATTTAATTTTTTTCATGCCTTATATATTCCATTAGTGCTGCTGAAATATATTCAGCCAACTTCACAGGAACTGCGTTCCCAATAAGCTGGTTAAGGGTAGTCTTAGGTCCTTCAAAAACGAAATCTTCTGGGAAGGTTTGAATTAAGCTTCGTTCCTTATAGGTAAGTGTTCGAACAGACGGATTCAGTGGTATCGGGTCAGTAGGATGACCAGGATAGCCACTTGGAACCGGCCTATCGACTCCTCGAATAGTCATAGAGGGCTCATGGATACTGAAAATACCTCTGCGACTGTAGGATCGTGGCACTCTGAAATAATACTCAAAGCCTAATGAGTTACCAAAGTAGTCAAAAATCGTCGTTTGCTTTTCACTCTGACCTTTGACCAACCTATCTAATAGAAAGTCATCCTTGCCACCAAGCTCACCTATAACTACGAAACGCTTTCTTATTTGAGGTGCTCCGCAACGACTAGCATCTAAGACTAAGTGTGTGAGTCCGTATCCTAATTTACTAAACTTCTTCATAATTTTTGGGAAGACTTCACTCTTCTGAATTCGCGGGACATTCTCCATTACAAAATACTTCGGCTTTATATCTGCAATAATTTTAGAGAACGAAATAGTCAATTCAGCTCTTCCTAGATTTTCATCACGATGTCCGGCACTAGAGAAATCTTGGCATGGAGGTCCCCCAATAATAATGTCTGGTTTGAAGGATTTAATATCTTCCAAGTCTGAAGTGTCACCCAAATCCTTTTTGAAAATCGGATGCTTAAAGTTCTTCTTGTAAACCTCTATAGCCGGGTCCCAATTATCAAAAGCGGCAACAACATTAAAGCCTGAGTTCTCAAATCCTAGTGACAGACCTCCACAACCAGAGAAAAGATCCACGACAGTTGGAGCTACTTTTTTTGATTTGTTAGTTTTCATATATTAGTTCCCTCCCGTGTTAGAGCTAGCCTTGATAAAAGTCTCTAAATCCTTTTCTGATACCCTCCAATGCCCTACCTTGGATGCTTTTAGTTTCTTACTTTTGATATGCCGAAGGATAGTGCGGTCACACACCTTAAGCCTGTTCGCAGTCTCTTTTATGGTTAAAAGTGTATCCATGTACAGAATTGTCCTGTTTTGTACTATAGAGTATAGGGAAGTACAGATATATACCTAAATATACCGACATGTCCTGTATTGTCATATTACAATGACGGCTCGTAAAATCCTGAGGCTATCCCCAGCTTGTGCAAGATTAGGTGGCCGTGACAGAACATCCTGGAAAGAGTTGTCTGGCAAAGAGAACCTATGCACTCTTAAGGTATTTTGGAAAAACCGAACGAAACTTCTCTACGACACCAAGAAGCCATCCGAAGTAGGACTCCCAGTTCTCTTGGTTATTGAAGTCACCCTCATAAGAAACCTTGATACGGCTTGCTTTCTTGCCTGGCAACTCCATCCATTCCAGCCTCTCACTCAGTGCTGCTTCTATCTCGTCCTTGTGTGTAAGGATTTCAGCATAAAGTTCTTTGTTGTCGGGGATGTGTAATTCAACTCCAAACGTATTGTCTTTGGAATTGATAGTCATGGAGATATACGCCTCGCTGGTGCCAATACTCATATTGTTCCAGTGCTGAGGATTGCTCTTATGAAAGCGCAGGTTGCTATTGTTCTTCTTAGCGTATTCCTTGAGTGCGTTCCAGAAAGCCAATTGTTTTAGCTTAGTCTCGGTAAGTTCCCCACTTCCAACGGATTCCTTAACGGCTTTTGCCCAATCGTTTGGCTTTGAGATTATTTCGAACTTCGGAGCGAAGTCAGAATCCCCAATCTGCCACAACTCAATCTTCAACAAATAAAACTCAATGTTTTCGTCAGTATGCTCATTAAGCCAGTCAATTGCACGACGATGCTCCTCTCTTACATCTTTCACCACCCAAATTATGGCCTCAGCGTCATATCCAGACGCGTAAGTAATTACCTTTCCAAGATGGTCATGGTTGGTAATCTCCAACTGATTCTCGATGATAATCTTCTTTCCAGTGCCGTCTTCCTCAGCAAGGATATCGACGTTGAAATTCCCCACCGAGGCTTCGGTTTGAATTAGTTTTATCTCAAGACCAATCTCATCTCCCAAAAGAGACAGATTCTCCTCTTGGGCAAGCCACTGTGTAAAATCATGGGCTTCGTGCCGCCAACCTTCGCGCAGCTCGACTCTTTTAAGCTTACCTAGACTCATTACCAAGAATAATAGCTCCCGACGGGAGAAACTCAAAAGTCCGAGATTCTCTTAACAGCTTAGACCCTCCTAGGGTTCCTGGGTCTCAACTTTTTCGCTTCCTTATTAAACTAAGTCTTAGATTTTAAGTAGTCTCGCAAATCTGTTTCTTTTATCCAATATCTATTGGCTACCGGCTCCCCATCTACTGATGATATGAGTCTTACCTTGAGACCTTTCAACTTTCCTGCTTTGAGGTGTGCTCTGAAAGTGTGATAGGTACTAATTCCAGGAAGCATCTTTGCATTGCATACTTGCCTAAGGTTGTACCAACCCTTCGTGTTCTTAGTTAAAGACAATTCTTCTTTTCGAGCCTTTCTCTGTTTCGGAATTGGCTTCATCTTTTTGGACACTATTCTGCCCTTAAGTTCATTCCTTTCGAAACGATCAATCAATTCCTGTAGATTCTTTCCTTCAACGAGATATCGCTTCCCTGACGCCTTCCCCCTAACCTTTGGCTTTAAGATTCTAGAGAACTTGCGATGCGACATGTATTTGAGAATGGTTTTATAGGAAGTTACCCAATATATGAGATTCTCCTCACGAATCTCTCGTGCACTATACATTCGTGCGCTCTCAACAGCTCTGTTCCGGACTTTTGCCCTCATTACAAGAAGCATAGCACCGCCTTAAGGCGTTGCCGAGGCGATTTCTATTATTTCGAGAATCTCGCAGATTCTATATCGGCACCCCTGAAATGAGGTATTCGTATTTTGATAAGGAGGTTGGTGATGGGAGGTTCTAATCTCAAAGCACCCGAGTTCTATATTTGTATAGATTGATTACCCTCTACTCATTTTGATACCCTACCAACTGTCCACCACAGAGAGGAAATATGAGGCTCTGCTTTCCAATAATGAGGTTCTAACCTGACGTAACCAGTTCCACTAATTTAATTGTTGGAAAACCGCCTGAACGGCGGTTTTCCAACGTAAACCTCAAATGCTTATATCGCTTCGAGATTATATACCGCGGGAAGTTTTGTTGGATCAACCTTCACCGTTGAGGTAATCAAGTCGTACAGCTTCTTTGCATATTCACGACTGACCACAGGAGAGTACCTTACGCGCAGGTCTTCTTCACTGTTATAGCTCACGCTAATCAGCATTGAATAATCACTGTCCTTAAAATACAGCTTGTAGAGATATCGGCCGGAGTTTGGATACGTATCCCTTTCGTCTATTTCAAACACCGTACCGAGAGCTGTTTCTGTTCTTGTGTACTTCTCCCCTTCCTTTTTTAATCTCGCTTCATGTTCATTTGCATCCGGAAGAATGCTTCCGTGTCGCAAGAACCTTACAAACCCAACTGAGTCTTGCTTCATTTGATTAAGCCCCTCGAACTCTTTGGTTCGAATAGTGATATCAGCGTCCTTCTGCTCAGCGAACAGATTGTCTGAGAAGACATCGAAAGAGAGATAGGTAGTACCAGCAGCATCCTTGAAGGATTCGGTTTTAGTTTCAGATGTATTGGCTTCGCTTACTTTGTGGATAGTAAGTACTCCACTTCTAACCTCTTCCGCAAGCCGCTTCTGAGCTGCACTAGAGAACGAAAAAAGAAAGACGAAGGTCGCAGCCATAAGCACGATTGGAAAAAGAGCGGATACTATCAAGAGCTTCTTTCTCCCACTACTCATACCCTTCACATCTCCTTTTGCTTTAGCAAAAAGATATATTGGAACGACTATCGAGATGATGGCTATTAGCGGGAGAACGAGCGGTATCGCCAGCAAGAACATGTTCATATTCAAACCTACACCAGGAGCTTAAGTAATTTCGAACCGATATCTACCAGTGCCATGATGGAAAATATCATTGCAAAGTAATCAGCGACGCCAGCATCTCGCTTCCCATCCGCTCTCTTAGTGAAGAGCTTGTGCTTTGTCGCGTAGAATATGTAGTAAATAGCAAAGATGACAAGACCAATTGAAAGCAATCCGCTAATCAAGATGGAAGGACCTAATAGGCCACCCGCCCCATCTCCGCCATTTGCGAGCGAGAATCCAAGCGTCCCGAGAAGGAATATCGGCAGCACTAGTTTCAGAACTGGATACAGTATGATGACAGCGATTTTAGAAAACTTATACATAATTAGTGAAATTTTATAGCTTCTCCATAAGCATACCTTATGTTTCGACCACCAGTATCTAATCATTGAATAACCCTGCGCTCCCAGTGTATGTAGTAATTGACCTTCTTAATAAGCTTTTATCTACCAACTATCTACCACTCGTAGGCAATGTGAGGCTCTGTTTTCCAGTAATGAGGTTCTAACCTTGGATATCCATTTCCACACAAAATTGCGAACCGCCTCTGGGCGGTTTTCGCTTTTGTGCGGAGACAGAAGAAGTAGGAGTTCTCTCGATTGACTATCCAAGTAAGCGCGCAAGATGATCTTATCTACCCTAAGCTTCAAGCCACATCAGAAGACCGAATCCTCCAGAAGCAAACGTGATGAAAACAAGAAGAAGCACCAACGGTCCCCATACCAGAAAGTTTTGGAATGTGTTTCGCTCTGGTCGCACCATCCAACTTTCAATTGTGCCTGCAATGGTGAAAACACACACTGCAGCCAACCCCAGCGCCCAAATATTATCGCCCTGAAACAATCCTGACGGTCGCCCTGGCCAAGCCCACGACATATATACAAATGCTGCACCAATGAGTGAAGCGATGGCGTACAGAACGGAAAGGAGTCTAAAATCTTTCATGCCATTAATTATACGACACCGCATTGCAGTGTTTATTGAATTATCTCCTCACACTCTCGAGCCTTGATTGGCGACCCTACCTCTTCAATTTCTTATCACTCACAATCTGCCCGTCATCAATTTTGATAATGCGCTCGGCATGGCTCGTAAACAAAATGGCGGCCACAATTCTCCCCATCGAGATAAAAGGGAGGCATTTGACTCAAACAATATTTCCAGTACATTTACATCATGTTTACGCAACAAACAACCAGTGGTTGGTGGCCAACACGAAATTCTCTTCGTGCGGGCTTTGTGTTGTAAAATTTTCTAACCAGAACTTTTGTATGCAAAACCCGCTCGGTGAGCGGGTTTTGTTATGTAGCAAAACTACTGTTCTTTGTGATCACCCAACTGAGGAGGTGTTATTATGCTGCCCAAGCGAAGCAAAAGCGCTATTGCACAGTATGCGCGAGCTAATGGTCTGGAGAATACTGTAGAGCGAGCACTTGCTAGTCTGGAGGCAATTCTCCCCGTACTTGGCACACAATCTCACAGCCGGGTAATGCTGAACCGTATCGGTATTGCATTGCTCCGTGAGACGATAACCATTGTCGCCCCTTCGTGCCCCGACTACACCCACGTAAATGGTAAGTACAACTTCAAAGGAGTAGGTGTTGGGATCCCCTTGTTGTCGCAACTTCACATCTCCTTTCTTGATGTGCTGGCTGCGAAACTACCGAGCGCCCATTACGAAATCGTAGTCGCCGACCAGGAAGCCGAGGATACTGCCCTGTGCGTCAGAACCGGCCTTACTCAAGATGAGTTTAGAAGTAGAATTCATCAATCACTGTTGGCGACAAGCGAGCTTCTGGCCGGTCGCGGGTGGAGGGTTTGCGCAATGACAAAGCGCTTCCCTAGTTTGCGTCGTCTGGAGGGAGAAGTCGCAAAAGAGATAGCGGAAGATGTGGATCTTCGTGATCGAATCAAAAGCGACACCATGGCTCGATCAAACATGTATCGCAGTATAGGCGTTCACGATTATGAAGCTATGAAACTTCGCACAATCCGAACTGCCTCTCAGTATGGTGCGCTCGCCAAGATTGCAGCTCAGGAGCAGATACTTATCTGCAACCACGAAACGGTAAATCTTGGTTGGTACAACCGTTATGGCGCGGCTGTGCTGCATAACCCGGTATCGGTGTACTGAAAACTAGTGTGCGGCTCGAACAGGGTCGCACACTTTTTTATGCTCTAATAATAAATAATCGTATGCACATCCGAAAAATACTTACCTACGACGTATATGCCAATACCGTTGGGGCGGCTCGCTACCAGCACGTAGTAAAACTACTCAACCAATCAATTGACCCGGATACACTACTGACCGATTCATTGGACTGTGGCAAACAAGCTGTACTCACTTCGCCTCTAAAGCGAGCTGTGCAGTGCATAAAGAGAGACTCTGCACTATCAATTACGGCTTCACCACAACTTACAGAAATAGCATTTCCGCTACAGGAATATTGTACGGAGAATGACTTTCTTGAATATGGAAGCGTGGCCGTGAGAAAGGCATTTGTTCAGGCGTTTATAGAAGACAAACTATGTGTTCCTCATAAGCAGCTGAAGAAGGAACTGGAAGACATTCTCATATTACGGGGGCAAGCGAAACCGCCACTGTGCATTTCGCATACTTTCAGAATGAAGTTACTCGAGATATACGCAAGTATAGGGGACGACTTATTCCGCAACCCATCTTTACTAGGTACATATGTCAGCCCGGAAAAGCACCTATACGAATTTGGCGAGATAATTGAAGTTCGAATATAGCTCACTACTTCCCAAGCTTCTTATCACTCACAATTTGCCCGTCATCAATTTTGATAATGCGCTCGGCATGGCTCGCAAACTCTTCCTCGTGCGTAACCATAATGATGGTCTGCCCTGCCTGGTAGAACTCGGTGAAAATAGCAAGAATGGCCTGCGACGATTCGTTATCCAGGTTTGCGGTTGGCTCGTCTGCGAAAAGAATGCCCGGCTCATGCGCTACCGCACGCGCAATAGACACGCGCTGCTGCTCTCCTCCTGAAAGCTGACTTGGCAGCCCCGCCACACGGTGTGCAAGGTGCACCTTTGCGAGTGCCTTCTCTGCTTTCTCATACGCTGCCTTTTTATCAAGTCCCTGCATCAACAGAGGCATGGCCACATTCTCAAGCGCCGTGAGCTCGGGAAGGAGTGCGTAGTCTTGGAACACAAATCCAAATCGGTTGAGACGAAACGCGGATTTCTCATCGGCACTCATGGTGCGTGCGTTCACCCCTTCAATGACTATCTCTCCACTGGTGGGCTCGTCCAAAAGCGAAAGTTGATACAACAGCGTACTCTTCCCTGCTCCCGAGCGGCCCATGATAGACACAAACTCTCCCGAATCAATCGTGAGATCAATCCCTCGCAGTACGGGCGTAGTGACCGTTCCATTTATAAAAGTGCGCGTGAGGTTGGTGGTGGTGATCATAGGCTAATTGCGTCCGAGGATAGAACTAAGGGTATTCTTTCGCACAATGATGCGCGCAGGAATGTAGCCCGCGAGCAGTGTGACGGATATCAGAATTCCGATACGGGTGAACGTCTCCCCGAGAGGGGCCACCAAGATGCCGTCAGAGAACGGGAAATCAATCGGGTTTGCTGCAATCGCCGGAGACAGGAGTCCGTAGAGAAGCACCAAACCAATTGCAGAACCTGCCACTGCATAGAAGATGGACTGAAATACGTAGGAGAATTCAATAGCTTGCCCACTAATACCGATACCCTTCAGGATACCGATAAACTTGCGACGTGTGATGGCATTGATGAAAATCACAATGAATATGGTGATGGCAGCCACCGCAAGACCAAGCGAGCTGAACACTGTGCCAAGCAGTGCAAAGGTCGCAATCATATCTTTCAGAAACTTTGGCTGCGCGTCTTCAAAGGTCTGCACTTTTGCCACATTCCCCACTCCATAGAGAAGCAGGTGGTCGCGCACCACTGCTGGGTCAATACCGTCCTTCACCTTTATCGCAATCTCGTCCACGTTCCCGTCGCTTCGCCCAATAAGGCCGCGCATTTGTGAGTCCGACATGAACGCTGAGAGCGATATTTCGTCCACCTTCGTCTTCACAATTCCTTTCACGGTGACTTCTTTAGTAACATCGCCAACACGCATGCGAATCTTGGTACCGACACCAACATCTTCAAGGGTGGTAAACGCTGGGGACTCAATGGGCAGGTACTGCTTTAGCAGATAGTGGCCGAGCACCACCTGGTCGTAGTCGCCCGCTTCAATAAACGAGCCCTCTACCAGGTTGTCACGGATGCTGGTGACCGCGTGCTCGCTACTTGCATCAATACCAACCAACTGTGCACCGGCAGTGTTCGGCTTCTCGTCGTCGCGACGAGTCTTGTAGTTGGCTTCAAGGCGCGCGGATTCACGATAGCGCGGCGTGAACGACTCCACCTCTGGCATTGCGTCAATAATTGAGAGCACGTTCCCTGTCGTTTCAATGTACTCCTTGTCCGAGAGCGAAGAGACGATAACGTCCGACGTGTACTTCTCGCGGGTGGCGTCCACTGCGCCTTGGATAAGACCTACCAAAATACCCGATACCACCACGAGGTTTAAGAATGTAAGCACCATCACAAAGATGATGAGCGAGGTGGTCCACGGATTTGAGCGCCGTAGCTGACGGAGTGCTAAGAAGAGCCCGACCTTCGCATTTAGTGCTGTGTGCGAATGACGAGCCATGACGTAGAAACTATGGAAGCACCACCACCTCACCGACAGACAAGCCCTCTAGAACCTCTACCATACCAAGAGAGGAAACAGGTCCGGTGACTACTGCGCGACGCTCGTCGGCCTTCCCAACACGAACGGTCACATAGGAGGTGGCATTCTTCTTTGCAACTGCGCCCTGCGGGACACTGACCACACCCTCTCGCTCGTCAGTGGTTATAACAATGTTTGCAGTCATGCCAGACTTCACGCGCTCGTCCTCTTCATTAAAGTGAAGAATGACGCGGTAGGTAGACACGCCGTCTCTGACCGTCTCTGCGGGGTCAATAGCAACCACGTGTGCGGCGAACACCACACTCTCTCCATATGCTTCAAGCGTAACGGTTGCAGGATCACCTACTTCCAAATACGAGATCTGAATTTCTGGCACAAAACTTTCGATTTCCAGTTTTCCAGCACTCATAATTGTGACCGCTGGGGTTCCCTGACTAACGGTGTCTCCGACTTCTATATCAAGCCGAGTAACTGTTCCATTAAATGGAGCGCGCAGTACATACTTCTTCAACTCTGCGTCAAGCCGTGCAACTTCTGCACGAGCAACCGCAAGCATAGCGTCTGCAATAGTGGTGCCCTCCGTGCGCTGTTCAAGTTTTGCCTGTGCTTCTTCAATGGCGCGAGTGCGCTCGCGCACTGCCTGCTGGTACGCGTTGTAGTTTGCAGGATAGGTGGTGCTCTTAATGTTTGGCACGCTCACGAGCCAAATAGTACCGTGATACGTTGAAAGGTTCCCTGGAAATCGTACATAAAGCCCCTGTGTTCCGAGTGGTGTTGGATCAGTCTCAGAAATAGATGACGCACCAACCTTCTCTAGACCAAATGTGTAAAGCCGATACTGATTCGTGTTTGCGTACTGCTCAACTCGAAATTTGTACGATCCTTCCACAGAGCCCGCGTACAGACCAGTAATAATAGGAGGTGTGGCCGTGTAGGTAGCAGACTGTGGTATAGCCTCTAGATTTTCAGAAAGAAGTGTGCGGTAGGCGCTCGCAACCTTTGTATCTTGTTGGTTGCGTATCTCATCTAAATTCACTTGCTGATTTGCGCGCTCTACACGTCGTTGCGATTCCTCTGCACGCGCAGCGGCCAGCTGTGCAGCAACGTTATCTGATGCAATTGCCGCCAACGGACTTCCTTCTTTTACTGAATCACCGACGCGTGCGTACACACGGGTGATTCTGCCCACCTGCTCAAACGACATATCAACACTCTCCGCAGGTTCTACCTTTCCTGAAACCGATACCTTTTGAACAAAAGTGCCTGCATCTACTACGTAGAGCTCCTCTCCATTCTTTCCATGAGAGATAACGGCATAGACAGAAACAGCAACCACCACAACCAGGATGACAATCGCAACTCGCATATGCTTCCGGAAAAACGTACGCCCGCGCACTGCAAAACTACGCAATGCGGAAATACTTTTTTGTATCATGTGTTCTCATAATAGCATTCTATCTATCTAGACATTGGATGAGTACTTAAGGGTGCGCTGCACATGTGCTGTATTAGATACTGTTTTGCGCGATGGATTGCTCAAACAGTTCAGGCAACGGTGGGTGGTGTGCGTCCAGCGCTTCAACAAACTCATGCTTTGGCAGCAGGAATCGCGGGTTGTGTGCTCGCTCGTCCCCTATGGTTGAGTGCGTGCGGCTCTTATAGTCGTGCGCTGGATACACTACCGTACTGTCTGGAAGTGCACCAAACACTTCGTGGAGCGATGTGTAGAGTGCCTCACTGTCCCCGAGCTGAAAGTCGGTGCGCCCGGTGCCACCAATAAGGAGCGCGTCGCCCGCGAACACCGCCCCACCCACAAGCAGTGAAATGCTTTCGTTTGTGTGTCCTGGTGTTGCAAGAATATGTAGTTCGGAGCTGCCGAGAGTTATCCGCTCGCCACCCTGTACGGGCATATCGTTTAGTTTAGACGGAGCAAGTGCGTGACGCACCAACAGTGCGCCAGTCTTCTCCTTTAGCACTGGTGCAGATGAAATATGATCAGCATGGGTGTGCGTTTCTATAATGTAGCGCAGGACTGCCTTTTGCTTTTGGAGCGCGTCTAGATAGTCCTCAAGAGGAATCTCCTGCGAAGGATCAATAAGCGCCGCCTCGTTGGACACCTCGTCCACCACTAGGTACGAGAGGCATCCTCTGGGCGAATGAAATGGGTAGTAGTTCATGGTCATCTATTTCTTTGTTGGTAGCTTTGCCTGTTGCCACGCAATAATGCCGCCCGACACGTTCTTGGCGTGCGTCATACCAAGCCCGTGGAGGGCGCTTGTAGCCATTGCGCTCCTGCCACCCGAGCGACACATCACGTGAATAGAGCGGTAATCTTTGAGCTTGTGCGCGTGTGCTTCAAGTTGGTGGAGTGGAAGGTGTAGTGCGCCTGGCACAGCTACTTCAGACACCTCGTCATGGGTACGCACATCCACAAGAGCGTGCCCATCACTCCCAAGTGTTGCGTGCGCTTCTTCCACCGTCACGTTCTTAGGTCCAAATGACATTCCAAACATAGATAGAGGAGATTATGCGAGCGTAAACGCGGTGCTAATAATCTGGTCCAGACTCTTCTCCAGGTGCGCTTTACTCTTCCCTTCACGTACGCACTCCTGCGCATACTCACGAGCAAACGCCTCTCCGAAACGCTTTAGTCCATTAGTGGCTGCTTTCAACTGATACAGCGTCTGGGTACAGTCCTCAGTATTCTCTGCCTCTATAGAGCGACGGAGTGCACCAATCTGTCCTTCAATGCGGTTCAACCGCTTTACGAGTTCACGCGATGCTGTGGTGGATTTCTTCATATGGACCCAGTGTACCATATACCCCCCTGGGGTATGCAAGGGACCCTAACCACGTTGACCGACCGGTACTTAGGCTGTAGAACAGCAAAGGAGAAACAACGGCCGGGAGGGTCAAATGGGAAGAAAGAATCGCCCGAGAACAGAGCCACGTGTTGGCGAGCCACCGAAGCTTTCCAAATACGCTGACAAAAGAATGAGGCGTACTGAACGGTGTCCGCACCAAACTGAACAACACCAGGCCAGGGGGACTCGAGCAACAGTTTTCGCAGTTCCTATCAACAAAGGCATCGTGTTCGTTCGAACAGACGCAGGACTCGAGCTGTCTATCAATATGTCCGTAGTGCGCCGCGACTACAAAAGTGGCGCGCCGCCCATCGGTTGGATTGTGGACTACGACTACGAGGCGAATCCCAAATGGAAGCGTCCTCGCGTGACTCGCATTCACAGCGTCACCCCTGCCTGAAGAAGTGGGCCCCGCGGAGCAATCCGCGGGGCCTTTCTTATTTCTTACTACAAACGGAGTTCAAAATAGGAGTAAGTCGCTCCGCGATTCTCTCATACCCTGCCTCGTTCGGGTGCACCTGATCACTCATATACTTTGAATTCGCAATAAGACCCGAGAGGATGTTTGGCACAAATGTGACATCGTACTCTTTTGCCAACTCTTTAAACATGGGCGCGTACGGGTCGCTCGGGAAACCGCCGAGCACTCCCACCAGTACCACGTGCGTCTTCCCGCCAGCCTGAAGACGCTCAATAAGCGTTGCGAGGTTTTTCTTTGTCTCTGCTAGCGGCGTCTTTCTAAGCGCGTCGTTGCCCCCAAGAAGCAGTATGGCAATGTCTGCCTTCCCTTCAGCTTCTTTCACCCTAGCAAGTCCGTCCGTAGTGGTGTCTCCACTGCGCCCATAGTTCTGAATAGGTATTCCAATACTTGCAGAGAGTTTTGTGACGAAATCTCCACCACGTGGCGCGCCGTACCCTTCCACAAGACTATCTCCAAACGCAATGATTACCGGCCTCGGTACAATCGTATCGCAAGATGCTAACGCACTTTGCCTATTCAAAAAGAAGACGGCCGCAACACCCACCACGACAAGTACCAGAACGCTGCTGACAACAAGTGTCCTATTCATGATTATTGAGATGACGTAACAGAACGAGCGCGCTGCGCTCTTCTGACACCTGTCCGTCTAAACACATATTGCGTACCTCGTCTTTACTATAAAACGCAAAAGAAATATCTTCTCCCTCTTCTAGCTCCTGCTCTGTTTGCACATAGTCATTCACCACAAAGTAAAACAAATCCCATACCACTGTTGCGCCGCACACTGACCGGTGCAGGAACGAAATATCTTTTACTTCAATGCCAGCCTCTTCTCGTGCTTCTCGTATAGCTGCGCGCTTTGCCGCTTCTAAAATATCTACATCGCCTTGGAGCGCTGTATTATATTCCTCTAAGGAATCGTATACCTTCCCACCTGGCAGCCGGTAATCATATGCGCCAAGCTCGCGCCGAAACTCCCTCGTCAGAAGAATATTTCCGTCCTTTTCAATAATCAGTCTTGTGCCCGGGGATCGTCTAGCAAATTCAAAGGTCTTCGTACGGTCTCCCACAAGAACCTCCTGTTGCACGACCTCAATGATAGTGCCCCGATGAGTGATTTTTTCCATACGATGTGAGTGAGCGACTAATCTACAGCAAACCTAATGAGATTTCCTGTTTGTACAAGCAGGAACAGGATATAGAACACCAGCAACACGACACCCTCCCATCGCGATAGCTGGCAACTTGTACGCAAGAATATAAACAGCAACACAAATCCGACAGCCATAAGGATACCCGTTTCAATGAACTGGCTTGGTTCAAGCATGACCGTGCCGCTTGCCACAGCTAATCCACCGAAAATAAGTGTGTTCATCGCAGCCGAACCAAGATAGTCTCCAAACGCAATATCTGCTCGACTGCGCAACACCGACCGCAGTGCAATTACCAGCTCCGGAAGGTTGGTGCCGATAGAAAGCATAAGGAGTCCAACCAGCGAGGCGGGCACGCTTAGACTGGTAGCCACAAACACTGCTTCCTCCACAAGAAAGTGAGCGGCGATAAAAATAGCAATAGCGGCGACACCTACCCTAAGCACGTAGCGATGGGTTGGTTCTGCTCGGTCTTCTTTAGTTTCCACCGTAAAAGTCCCGGGAGCACGTGTGTGGTAGAGCGCAAAGGCAACCGTTCCGTACACAAGCAATGCGAGGAGTCCTTCTGACTGTGTCACGTTGCCATCAAGAGTCACTAACACAGGCACCAAAATTACCGCCAACAGCATCAGCAGGGCTCGTGGCGATACCGTTCCCCGAAGCGACACTGTTCCACCAGCTATAGCAAGGAGAGGAACAATAAGAAGCGTTATAACGAATGAGGCTCCAATAAGATTTCCAATGGATACGTCTGGTACACCAGCAATTGTGGAGTTAATAGCGACTGATATCTCACCAATGGAAGTGAGGAAACCGAGCACAAAGAACGCCATGATAAACCCAGTGAGTTTGAACCTGGTTGCAAGGCGTGAGACCGCATCAATAAGAACTCCCGCAAAAAACCAAATAATGGCAGCGGAGCAAAGAAACATAACTAAGTGTACAAAGGCTTCCATATCCAGATTCTACCCCACCCCCTGGTGCTCTCCCCAGTCTCGCTAAGACGCGGTACACTGTAGGGGTATGAATATCAAGAAACAGCTCACCGTCGCCTGGAGCCTCGTCGTCGTGCTCGGCTTCCTCCTTATTGTCTCTCTTTTCTTCCTCGCTAACCCTAGGGGACAAAAAGACACAAATATTACCGCGCAGCGCGACCTCGTGCGCGAATACTGCACCAAAACTGACCAAGAAAGCAAAGATGCCTGTGCAAAAGAGCTCCAGGACCTAAGCGATATGCTACGGGATTTCAGCACCGACCTTACCAAGGACGCCACCGTCAAGGGTAGCCTGTAAAAAGTCCAGGAAGTAGGCCACGGAGTCCCCTTGGGACTCCGTGGCCTACTTGTTTATCCGGCATTGGTGTGCTAAAATAACCAGTACCTAAGCCAATCACACTTGAGTACTACAGAACGGACACGAATAAATCGCGAGATTCGCGCAGAAACGCTACGCGTTGTCGGCCCTGAGGGAGAAAACCTAGGGGTTCTCTCGTTTTCTGAGGCCCTCGCGGCAGCAGAACGCATGGGACTAGACCTGATCGAAATCTCGCCAAATGCGGTCCCGCCGGTTGCCAAGGTCATGGATTATGGTAAATTTCAGTACGAGCAGAAGAAGCGAGAAAGCGCTGCCCGAAGCAAAGCCAAGGTCTCTGAGACTAAGGAAGTACAGATAAAGGTGGGCACTGGAGAGAACGACATGCGTCTAAAGGCCAACAAGGCCGCTGAGTGGCTAGAAGAAGGCCACCGGGTGCGTGCTGAGCTCTTCCTCAAGGGTCGGTACAAGGGAATGGATGAAGCCTTCCTAAAGACCCGCCTTGAGAAGTTCATCATGCTGATTCCTTACCAGTACAAAATCGCCGAGCCAGTAGCAAAGGCCCCAAAGGGATTTGCGGCCATTCTGGAGCGCGAAGCCAAGGTAAAGCCAACGAGTGCGAGTATCGACAAGACCCCAATACCAACACCATGAAAACCAACAAGTCATTCACAAAGCGCATAAAGGTGACCCGCACCGGCAAGTTAGTCGTGCGCAAGGCCGGACAGGACCACTTCAACGCAAAGGAGCGCGGGCGCACCAAGCGTGTGAAGAACCGCACCCAGTCGCTTACCGTGACTAACGACGTTATGCGTCGCTTCCTTGGTGGCCATGGTGGCAGCAAGAAGAGCGCAGCAGCAAAGCAGGCTATCGTGGTGGTAGAAACACCAGCAACTGCTGAGTAATTTCAGTAAATTAATTAATTCTGTATGGCACGAGTAAAAGGAGGAGTAGCGTCAGCAAAGCGTAGGAAGAATATCCTTCTTCGCGCAAAGGGATACCGACACGGTCGCTCTACTAAGGTGCGCCTTGCAAAGGAGTCGTTGGTACACGCTGGTAAGAACGCGTTCAACCACCGCCGCGACAAGAAGACGGTATACCGCCAGCTTTGGATTGTTCGCTTGAACGCTGCCCTTCGTGACCTTGGCTTTAAGTCATACAGCACATTCATCGCTCAGATGAAGGCAAAGAACATTGGCCTAGACCGCAAGGTACTTGCGACATTTGCTGCTACCGAGCCAGAAGTATTTGGCCGCATCGTAGACCAGGTGAAGGGCTAATCACTTCCCCACCCTAAGAAAGGCCCCGCTCTCGCGGGGCCTTTCTTAATTACTGATAGGAATATGAATGACAGTAGTTGGCTTGGGTTCACTATTTCCCGTAAGGTATGCTTCGGTTCGCTTATACACCCTTAGCAACACCGTCGAGTTATCTACCCACGAACCACGCCCATAAAATGCAGGAAGTTCTGAGAGGAGTCCTAATGACGTGTTTGCATCCGCAACATATACATCTTGCATGATTCCAGTTTCTACATCAACAACAGTAGCCGTATCATGTTCGAATGGAACACCAATACCAGTATTTGAACCCGGCCGAATAATAAGAATATGTTTGGAATCAGGACTGGTAATTAAACTTGAAGGAGCGTCTTCGACAAAAATTTTTTCCTGGTTTGGATTCAAACCAGTTTCCTTGGAAAGAACTTCCAATCTGCAGCTATCCGAGTCGCTATAGCAAGCGGAGCGACACATAAAGGTGAATGAGCGAGATTCGGAAACGACATGATCGCATTCTCCTTCTCTTTCAAACACAACTGCTTGTGCGGCTTCACTCACCACTTTCTTATCCATATCTTCGGACGGGCTTGCCACGAGCACCGGCTCGGTGTTCGTAGTATGAGGGGGTTCAGGATTCGTAGCAAAAATGAAGTACGCGTAAATAACACTAACACAAATGAAAATCATCAGGGCAGCGAGGAAGGTCTTCCGACTGAGAGACATATCTATGATACTTTCTTCGCACCCTGCTTGGTCACTTCCCACACCTCCCCTTTCGTCGGGGCATAGGCCGTGGCGCCCAGATAGCCGTGGATGCGCTGCGCAAGGAAGCGAGAAGACGCAGGCTCACCAAGCGCCGTGAAGAAGGTCTTGGTGCGCGGGAGTGCATTCTTTGCAAACTCCATAAGGCCGTCGCGGTCAGCGTGCGCACTCCAGCCCATATAGCTGCCAATCTTTGCCCGCACTTTCACCGGCCTGCCATCAATCTTCACCACCTTAGCGCCACTTTGAAGCAGGCGGCCTGGTGAACCTGGAGCCTGGTATCCCACAATAAAGAGCGTGGTGTCGGGGTCTGGCAAGTACTTCTGCTCCCAGCGACCAATGCGACCGCCATGACTCATGCCCGCGCCCGCCATAATAATCTTTGGGTTTGGTGCCAGTTCAATATCTTGCGACTCTCCACGAGAGAGGGTCTCCTGCAACGAGCCGAACGAAAAGATATCCTTCTCTCGAGTAAGCTCTGATGCTACTTTCTCGTTAAAGTACTCCACGCTCCACTTGCGGTACACATCCGTCACATGGATTGCCAGTGGTGAGTCCAGGAACACACCAATACGTGGCAGTTTGCCCTCGTCCATAAGGTTAGAGATGGTGTACAGAAGCAACTGTGTGCGCTCTATGGAGAATGCTGGCATCAAAATCACGCCGCCACGCTTTATGGCGATGTTTAACTGCTCGCATAATTCCTCCTCTCTGTTTGCACGCCCGGTGTTGACTCGGTCGCCATACACACTCTCCATAATCATGACGTCAGCGTCTGGGATTGGCTCTGGGTCTTGCAGGTACGCCTCACCAGTGGCACCAATGTCGCCCGTGATAGCGAGCGTGACACCCTCGTCGTCCTTTATGCGGACGCTCGCAGAGCCCAAGATATGGCCCGTGTGGCGAAGGAAAATAGAAAGCCCGGGCGCCACCTTGTGCTCGGTGTGATACTTCACAATTTCCACGCGCGCCATAAGTGCATCAATGTCTGCCTCGGTGTACATGGGCTCCCGATTATCTGCTTGTGCTTCTCTATTCAAAATCACTACTGAGTCGCGCAGCATAAGGTCAGTCAGGTCTGCCGTTGGTGCAGTCATGTAGACTTTTCCCTTAAACCCTTCACGCATCAACTTTGGCGCGCGCCCGATGTGGTCTAGGTGCGCGTGGGTGATGACGAGGGCATCAATACTTGGCACATCATACGGAAACGGCTCGTACATGCAGGACTCGCACATGTCCCTACCCTGCTCAATGCCACAATCAACCAGAAGCTTGCCATGCAAGCCTTCTACTAAGAAGTTAGAACCGGTGACGGTGCCTGCGGCACCTGCAAATGTTACGCGGAGTGCCATATGGTGTAGCGAGCTAATACGTACGCGACAGAGCCACCAATTGCGTTGTTCAGTAGATCCTTTGCGGTATCAAACACGTAGTCGGCCGATTGTGGGGTGCCTATAAGTACTTCAAACACTTCCCACCCTACGGAAATAGCGACCATGCCAAGCAACAAGTACACTGGGCGGTACCTAAACAAAAACGCAATAAGAAGACTTGCCATGCCGAAACCTCCTAGAAGATGCATGGGCACATCAAGCCAGCGATAGGTCCAGTACAAAGACTCCGCTGTCGCCACATTGTGAACGAGCGCCAGTATCGCACAGGAAAAGAGTGCCAGAAGGAACCAATATAATCGCATTGCTACTACTCTAGCATGCGTAGAAACGAACAAACTCGCATTACTGCGAGTTTGTTCGTGGAGCCGCCTCTATGTGGCAACTCTTATATGCCACGTGGGTGTCCGCACCGCGTTCGTTAGACTATAAAAAGTGCACCCGAACGCGTGAATATAAGACTCCCGAAATTGAAGCAAGTTGCATTGCGAGACGACTCCTCTGAAATTATACCCCCTCCCCAATATCGGTCTGTGGAAAACAAGAAACTGCCCTTTCAGGCAGTGTTCTTGTAGTGAACAGGGACGTTCTAAAAGGTTTCAGATACAAGGCGCGAGTTCAGACTGGAGCGAGTCGTACTAGAAGTACGGTGAGCGTGCCAGAATTTCTTGAGCGAAGCGATTAGAAATTCAAATACTCTTGGGGTGAACAGTTCGAGCGAGAAACGCTGTAGATGAGCCTTTTTGGACGTGCCCCCTTACTCCATTACGCCATCCAGATTCACATCGTACAGAATCTCATCCTGTACGTGTCGGTAGCTATAGAGATCAGACTCTGGGAACCACATAGCAAGCTCCTTGTTTGCGTTCTCTGGCTCGTCTGAGCAGTGAATAAGGTTTCGCACTGCGCGGTCGTCTACGGCGCAGATTGCGTACGAATCAATGGTAAGGTCGCCACGAATAGTACCCACGTCGCTTGTAGCAGGCTCAGTCTCACCCACAATCTTCTTCACTACTGCTACCGCCTGATTACCTTCAAGCGCCATCATAACGACTGGACTTACGGTCATGTACTTCACGAGTGCGCGGATGATGTCCTTTCCGTACTCAATAGGCTCCTTGTCTACGGACATACCTGCAGCAGCACGGTCTTCAGCAATCTTTGTTCCCTTCTTTAGGAACCACGCATCGTCCTTATCGTAGTGCTTCCAAAGGAGATCCTCAGGAAGAACGGCCATTCGCATGCCGACAATCTTGAGACCAGTGTTCTCAAAGCGACGAGTAATTTCTCCAACGAGTCCGCGCTGTACGCCGTCCGGCTTCACAATCACGAATGTTCGCTCTTTCTTTGGGTGGGAAGGGTTTGCCATATTGTTTATTAAAAACCGCCTTACGGCGTTGATATATATGCACTATAACGCATACGTACGTATTCTGCCACGCTGATCCACTACTACGACTTGGCGAGTGCAGCCGAAACCGCCGGAATCTCTATCTGCTCAAATAACTCCATCTCCTGCGTAGAATCAATCCCGACGGCCTTGCCTGTGACGGTATACAGCGATACATGAGCAGGCTGCACCGGAACGTCAACGTTGAGAACACGGCGAACTGTTTCAAAATAGCCCCCGAGCCCCTGTATTCGGCACCTTGCAGCAATGCTTGTTCGTTCTGCAGTTTTCGCGAGCCGCAGGTCGCCCACAAAACCTGAGAATGAAAGGGTGTGTGTGCGCACATACTCTGCTAGCAACCGCTTCAATTCCTCCTTGAGGAAATCCTCCTTTTTAACGTCTCCTTCAGCAAGAGTACGCGCTATTCCGCGTGCGTTTATTATCGTTACGTGGAATTCGTCCTTTTTCTGAAACACCTGACCCCCTACTTCAAGAGATTCTGGCAGGTCAAGAAATTTGCCTGGGTCTAATACGAGCCACAGATATCCTTCGGGGTGAGCATAATACTCAGCTGGGAATTGAGCTTTTTTCAGTTCCACTGACTCTGCCTGTGGCATCTGCTCTTTTGTCATATCTATTCCCCAGGACGACGAGTCACTACTATGGTTCCCTCATCCTCCACAAGAATCGTATGCTCAAAGTGCGCAGAGCGAGAACCGTCTCGTGTGCGATAGGTGTACCCGTCTGGCGCAATTACGACAGATGCCTTGCCGGCGTTTGCGATAGGCTCAAGTGCGAGCACCATGCCACTCACAATCTCTGGGCCCGTGCCTGGGTGGCCAGCGTTGGCGATAAACGGTTCCTCGTGCACGCGCTCCCCTACCGCGTGCCCGCCAAGCATCTTCACCACTGAAAAGCCTGTGCCGACGAATGCTTGCTCCGTGGAGTGGGAAATGTCGCCAATACGGTTCCCAGGTCGTGCAACCGCTATTGCGGCCTCCAGAGCTGCCTGAGTGGCGTTCATAAGCTCGTACGACTCCTTACCCACCTTCCCAACGGGCACCGTAATAGCAGTGTCTGTTATGAAACCCTTATGGGTAAGACCGATATCAAGCGCGACAATATCTCCCTCCTTGAGGATGCGTGGGTCCTCGTTTGGAATACCGTGCACCACCTCCTCGTTTACCGACACACACAGCGTGGCTGGGTACGGGCGCCCTCCCCCTTCTGGGGTATAGCCCTTAAACGCAGGCGTATCTCCTCCCTCAAGAATAAGGCGCTCAGCCTCTCTATCAAGCACATCTACGGAAACCCCAGGCGCTACAAGTGCGGCCACCTTTTCAAGCACGATACCAAGTCGGCGACCCGACTCAATAATGCCTTCACGCTGCTCGTTCGTGCGAACTATCATACGAGATTAAGCGCCTTCTCTATATCCAAAGCTACTGCTTCGGGCGCCTGGTTCCCATTAATCTCAATTAATACCCCAAGATTTCTGAATAGGTCCAGTGCTTTTGTCGTATAGGTATTGTACTCTTCCATACGCTTCTCAACATAATGGTCGTCAGCTCTGCCAGATGTCTCTGCGCGACCCGCAAGACGCTTGGCCACTTCTTCTTCTGACACGTTAATCTCCAGAACTGAGAAGGGTCTCTCAAGCCACTTAAGCGAATCAATAATAAGCTGAGCCTCCTGCTCCTTGCGATTAAATCCGTCAAAAATGATGCTTTCGTCTGCAGATACGGAGAAAAGGCTGCGTAGATACACATACATAGCAAACCAATGAGGAGACAGAAGTCCCTTATCCATCTCTTCCTTTGTGCGACGACCCGCAGGAGTGTCTTCAGTGGCAATTTCTCTAAACTGATCACCCGAAGCAAGGACATGCCATCCCGTCTTTGCGGCAAGCATTTTTGCTTGAGTACCTTTTCCACAACCAGGTCGACCAATAAAAAATACTGTTTTTGGGCTAGATTCCATTTAAGAAAGATTATTACAAACGTACTGTATCACGAAGCGTACTTGTGTCAGCTCGGTTTGAAATGCGCCGAGATGCTAGGCGCGGGGAGATGAGAAGCGTAGACGTACTAGCAGTACGACGAAGCGACGAATCGGGACCCGCAACAACGCAGATTGGCGTAGTTCGAAACGAGCTTCTAATACTCGCGAAGAGATGCCTGCGCATCAACCTTGCGAATAAGATCAAGCACCACGGTGACCGCAATCAAGAGCGCCGTACCACCCACAAGAATCGCAGAGATTCCGGTAATACCCTGGATAATAAACGGAATGACTGCCACAAGACCCAAGAAGGTAGAACCAGGAAGCGTGATGCGACTCACCACCTTTGCAAGGTAATTCTCTGTCTCGCGACCCGGACGAACGCCAGGAATAAATGCGCCAGACTTCTGCAAGTTCTCGGCAACACGGTGTGGCTCAAAGGTGATAGAGGTGTAGAAGTAGGTGAACATCACAACAAGCGCAAAGTACGCGGCGCCGTACGCAAACGGATTAGCAGCAAACGCGTTGTAGCCGTTTAGTACCGCGTCCATACCCGCTACACCCACAGACGAGAGTGCCGTGATAATCATCTGCGGAAGCAGCAAGAGTGAAAGCGCGAAAATGATTGGAATAACACCGGCTTGAAGAAGACGAATCGGCAAGTATGACGGTCCGGTAGCACCCTGCCCGCGGCTCGTGCGTGCGTAGTTAATTGGAATTGAGCGTTCACCCTCTGACACCACGACTACAAGGAAGGTGA
Organism: uncultured bacterium; assembly: GCA_947085985.1. GTDB lineage: Bacteria > Patescibacteriota > Minisyncoccia > Phycocordibacterales > Phycocordibacteraceae > C7867-001. The sequence continues at coordinate 78,159 of CAMTYL010000004.1, forward strand.
CAATGAGTGCAATCACTGCAAAGGCAACGTAGGCCGGGATATTTGCAGCCGAAGCCGAGAAGATGGCCTGACCAATACCTGCAGGAAGTGACGCCACGATACCCGCAAAGATGATGATTGAAACACCGTTTCCAACACCAAACTCAGTGATAAGCTCACCAATCCACATAAGGAGCATGGAACCAGCGGCTACAAGGAAGACGTTTAGTGCAAACGCAAACGGAGAGAGTGACGAAACAATGCCCTGGCTTTCAAGAAGCGAGAGGAATGCGATTGCCTGAAGAATGGCAAGCGGGATAGAAAGTACGCGTGAAATGGCGATGAAGCGAGTACGACCCGCCTCTCCCTCCTCCGAGTACATCGCCTTCACCTGCGGGAACACCACCGTTGCGAGCTGCATGATGATGCTTGCAGTGATGTAGGGACCAACACCGAGCATCACAAGGGAAAGGTAAGAGAAACCACCTCCCGAGAACACGGAAAGAAGACCGAGGAACTGGTTGTTATTGAAAAACTGAGCGAGCGCAACCTCGTCAACGCCCGGAATTGGCACTGCAGCCAAAATACGGAACACGACAAGGGCAGCGAGAATAAAGAGGATGCGGTTGCGCAGCACCCGGTCGCCGAAGATAAGCCCTAGTTTGTGTGTAATCTGCTTAAGCATTGGATAGGATGGAACCTCCGGCTGCCTCTACTGCCGTCTTAGCGCTCTCTGAATAGGCGCAGTCGGAAATCTTCAAGGCCTTCGTAAGGGTACCAGTTCCAAGTACTTTCACATAGCTGATGCGTCCACCGCGTGCACGCACGAGTCCCTTCTTGTAGAGGGTCTCTGGGTTCACCAGGTCGCCCGCAACAAACGAGTTCTCTAGCACAGAGAGGTTTACTCCCTCGTACGGGGCCTTAACACGCACGGTGCGTGAGCGGTTCTTTCCGTGACCACGAAGCTTTGGAAGCTTCTTGATGAGGTCGCGCATCTCAGGGCGCTTCTTGTGTCCTGCGCGTGCGTTCTGACCCTTGGTACCACGACCAGAGGTCTTGCCGCGCTTACCACCACGACCAACACGAGGAGTCTCAATGCGAGGGGTCTTTGGAGCGAGTGTGTTTGACTGCATAGTAAAAGTGATTAGCGGGCTGAAGCAAGAGCATCAACGGTTGCGCGAGCAATGGTGAGCTTATTCTTAGTGCGGGTCAAAATCTTTGCAACCACGTCGGTGACACCAGCGTGCTCTAGCACGATGCGCATAGCGCTTCCTGCCACCACACCGCGTCCTGGAGAAGGAACGATAGTGACAATAGATGATGAATTTTTTACAGAAACGTCGTGCGCAATAGAGTTGTCCTTGGTGCGCTTAACGGTGATCATGTGCTTCTTCGCGTCGCGAACTGCCTTATCAATAGCAAGCGCGGTGTCTGCTCCCTTTCCAAGACCAACACCAACACGACCCTTCTTGTCACCAATAACTACGGTCACACTGAAGGAGAAGCGGCGTCCTCCTGCCATCACACGAGCCACGCGGCGAACGTCAATCGTTGCCTGCTCAAACTCGCTGCGCTCGCGAGGAGCACGGTCACGTGGACGGCCACGGCCATCTCCGCGACCACCTCCCTGTGGACGACGTCCACGAACAGCCCCACGAGGGTCGGTGGTAGCAGCTGCAGCCTCGGTTACCGGAGTCTCTACGGGAGTCTCGGTGGTTGCTTCTGGTTTGATCTCAGTGTCAGTCATAAAAATAATTAGAACGTAAGTCCCTCTGCACGAGCAGTGTCAGCAAGGAGCTTTATCTGTCCGCCATACTCGTATCCACCACGGTCAAATACAACCGTATCAATTCCAGCCTTCTTGCTAGCAACAACGATTGCCTTTCCAACCGCCTCTGCCTGCGCTGAAAGCGCTCCGCCAAATGCCTTGCCGTGAGCAGCCGCGAGCGTTACGCCAGCGCTGTCGTCAATAACCTGCGCGCTGATGTAGCGGTTTGACTTAAATACTGCAAGACGAGGGCGCGCAGTTGTTCCAGACACACGAGCGCGTACGCGCTTGTGGCGACGATCGCGAAGTCCTTTCTTTGTAAGTAGTGTAGTAGCCATAGATCAATCTTATACAGCCTTCTTGCCCTGCTTGCGGCGGATAACCTCGTTGTCGTACGCAATACCCTTTCCAAGGTATGGCTCGGGTGGCTTGATTGCACGAATCTCTGCAGCAAACTGTCCAACCTTCTGCTTGTCAGAGCCTTCAATGGTGATGGTCAGCTTCTCAACCTTCGCCTCAAGTCCCTCAGGAATAGCGAGTGTCACCGGGTGAGAGAATCCAACGGCAAACACGAGGTCGCGACCCTTAAGCTCTACCTTGTATCCCACACCCTTCATGATGAGCACCTTCTTAAAAGGAGTCTCAACACCAGTCATCATAGAACGGGCGTGTGCAGCAAAGGTGCCGGTAAGTGCGCGCGCAAGCTTTGAAGACTCAGCAGGTGCAATAACAAGTCCCTCGCTCGTCACCTCAATGGTGATGCTTGGGTGAATAGGCATAGAAAGTGTTGCCTTTGAACCCTTCACAGAAAGCACACCATCGTTAGTGTCTACTGACACTTTTGCAGGAATGATGATGGGCTTCTTTGCGAGACGAGAGAGTGAAGTAATCATACGTAACCAATTACCAAATCTTGAAGAGCTCTTCCCCACCAACATGGAGTCGGCGTGCCTCGCGATCAGAGAGGATTCCCTTTGGCGTAGACATGATGCGGGCACCCACACCGTTCTTAACGCTGTGTGTATCGTCTGCACCTGCGTAGAGGCGGCGTCCTGGCTTTGATACGCGCTTTACGTCAGTAATCTTACTGTCGCCAGCATCGTTCAGTGCAAGCTGTACTTCAAAACTGTACGGCACCTTGCTCTTTCCTACTTCAGAAAGGTAGCCAAGCTCCTTAAGCTTGTAGGCGATAGCCTCTACGTGCTTTGAATACGGCACCACAACAGTGTGCTTGCCGATTGCGCCAGCATTCTTGAGGCGAATAATGAAGTCTCCTACGCGGTCAGTTACCATAGTACGAAAAATTACCAAGAAGCTTTCTTAACGCCAGGAATCTTTCCCTCGCGAGCGAGCTCGCGGAACTGGATGCGAGAAAGACCGAATGCGCGCATGTAGCCACGAGGGCGACCAGTGACGACGCAGCGATTCTTCACACGAACAGGGGAAGAATTCTTTGGCAGCTTCTGTAGACCCTCCCAGTCACCCGCAAGCTTTAAAGCCGCACGCTTTGCAGCGTACTTGAGCGTTAGCTTCGCCTTCTTGGCGTTGCGAGCGATTTGAGAGGTTTTTGCCATAAAAAATAGCTCCGGAGAGCCGTTCATGTAATCTATCAGTAAGTATATAGGCTGTCAAATAAGGGACGAGCTGATATGACAAATGCCCGGCGCCACAGATGAGAATCTGCAGCACCGGGCCCGTATGCCCAGGAAATGGCTCTACAGCAGGCTGAAAATCAGCTTGCGTTCCGGTTCCCAGACCCGTTGCGGATCGAGGCGCCGCGCATACAGCCACCGAATTCCGCGCTCCTCCGCCACCACCAGGTGATGGGGCTGATCGTTGCCGTCGAGGACCGGCTCGGTGTAGACCACGCCGGCAAGCTGCGTACCCTTCGGCGCCGCCCACAGGTCAAGAGCGAACGCCAGAGAGAGAGGCTTGGCGCCCATCTTCGAAAGCTGGCCGAGGACGGCCGTTTCGCGGACGGGAACACCGTGCTTGAATCCGAGGTGCGCCAGCGTGACCTGGCCAACCAGGCCCTTGTGCTCGTAGACCGCGAGACAGCCCTTCGTCTCGCTGCTGGCCAAAGTCGCCAGCAACTTGCGGGCGTGCTCGTCCATCTGATGACTCGGGTCAGCGAACGCGAGGAAGTGGGACACGTGGTCCATGTTGCTTTCCAGCGAGTAACGAACGCGCGGAATATCGAGAATGTCCCCCATAGGGCCTCCTTACTGAGCAGAGGTGCGGAATGCACCAATGAACTCCTCCTCTCTGGATACCACGAAATGCATAAAAGTAAAACCCCGGCACTGCCGGGGTTTTACTTGTAAGAAATGCTACTTACGCAGTCTTAATCGGAAGCCCAAGCATACGAAGGAATGCCTCTGCCTCTTCCTTGGTCTTTGCGGTTGTCACAAAGGTGATAGCAAGACCAAATACGTCCTTCAAGTCCTCTTCTGAGGTCTCAGGGAAGATGGTGTGGTCCTTGATACCGATGGTGTAGTTGCCCATCTCATCAAACGACCCAGCAGAAAGTCCACGGAAGTCGCGCGTACGAGGAAGTGCAATGTGAATCAGCTTGTCCACGAAGTGGAACATGCGTGTTGAACGAAGCGTCACCTGGTAACCTACGATTTCACCCTGACGCATCTTGAACTGTGCAATTGACTGCTTAGACGCACGCGGCGCAGCCTTCTGGCCCGTAATGCGAGCAAGACGCCCTTCAATAAGAGTCTTTCGGTTCTTGTCAGCCTTTCCTACTCCCGTAGAAACCACCACCTTTACAAGGCGTGGAGATGAGAACACGTTGGTGTATCCGAAACGCTCCTTAAGCGTATCAAATGCCTTGCTCTGCTTTTCTTTAGTAATCATTGTCATAAATACGGTGGTTACGCGAGTTTGGTGCCGCTCTTTACGGTGACACGGGTACGCTTTCCATCAATCTCTTCGCGCTTTACGCGAGTACCCTTCTTCTCCTTTGGGTCATAGACCATCACATTTGAGATAGCCATAGCGCGTGGGCGCTCTACGATGCGGCCAGACTGACCACGGCCAGTACCACGAAGGTGGCGCTTTACGATAGCTGCGCCCTCTACTACTACCTTAGCCTCAAGCGGAATAACACGCTCAACAACGCCGGTCTTACCCTTGTCCTTTCCAGAGATAACGAGAACCGTATCTCCCTTCTTGATCTTAAACTTTGCGGTCTGCTGACCCATGCTTGCCTTTGACATATAGATAGAGGTTATACAACTTCAGGCGCAATAGACGCAATGTTCTGCCATCCGCGCTCTACAAGGTCGCGCGGTACTGGACCAAACACACGGTTACCCTTGGGGCCCATTTCCTTACCCTGCTTCTCAATAAGCACGACTGCGTTGTCATCAAAACGCACGTAGATACCAGATGCGCGACGGAAGGCCTTCTTCTGGCGCACCACCACAGCCTTGTAGATGTCCTTCTTTTTTACTGCCTTGCGTGGCTCTGCGGTCTGGACTGATACCACAACCACGTCGCCAATCTCAGCGTAGCGGCGCTTTGAACCACCAAGCACCTTGAACACGCGCGCAATCTTTGCGCCTGAGTTGTCTGCAACGGTGACGATACTTTGTGGCTGTAGCATAAATAATAGAGTTACTTGGCGATTTTGAATGACTTACGCTTTGAGATAGGTGCGCAGGCCACGATGGTAACCTTGTCCCCTTCCTTTGCGGTGTTGCCCTCGTCGTGCACGAGGAACTTCTTGGTCTTCACCTGGAACTTCTTGTACTTCGGGTGCATGACGTAGCGAGATACCGCAACGGTAGCCGTGTCCTTCATTGCCGTCTTTACAACGACTCCCTCAAAATGCTGTGGCTGTGTGGTGGTCTTTTCCATAATAATTAGTTGGTCTTCTGTGCGGTCATCTGGGTCAAGATGCGTGCGATGTCCTTGCGAGTCTTCTTTGGGAGAGACGCATCTGCTGGGCGAGCGCCTGCCGCTGCAAAGCGAAGCTTGCGAAGCTCTTCACGCTTCTCTCCAAGGAGTAGAGCGAGCTCTTCGGCGGTCTTTTCGGTTAGGGTGAGTTTCTTAGACATACGCAAAGAGTTAGCGGGTTACAACGGTTGTCTTCATAGGAAGCTTTGCGCCAGCACGACGGATGGCATCACGTGCCTTCACGTCCTCTACGCCATCCATCTCAAAGAGTACGCGTCCTGGGCGAACCTCAAAGACGAAGCCCTTCGGGTCTCCCTTACCCTTACCCATGCCCACCTCAGCTGGCTTTGCAGTCACCGGGCGGTCTGGGAATACGCGAATCCACATCTTGCCGGTCTTGCCACATGCACGAGAGAGCACCTTACGGGCAGCCTCAATCTGATTGCTGGTGATGCGTCCTGGTGTGGTCGCCTTCATTGCGTATGAACCAAATGACACAGTGATGCCACGAGTATCAGGGCGCGCGAGCTTCTCTGGACTCTTTCGTCCAGTCTGCCACTTGCGGTGTTTTACTTTCTTAGGGAACAACATACGCGTTTATTTAGACTGAGCGTTACGAGGAGCGGTTGCAGACTCTGCGAAGGTCTCGCCAAGGTAGATCCACACCTTAATACCAATCACACCGTACGGAAGGTATGCACGCTCCTGAGCGTAATCAATGTTTGCACGGAAGGTCTGAAGTGGAATACGTCCCTTCTTAATCTGCTCGGTGCGGCTCATGTCGGCTCCTCCGAGGCGGCCAGACACTACAATGCGCACACCCACTACCTCGCGAACAGACATTACCTTTTCAACCGTTGACTTCAGAACACGGCGGAAGGTCATGCGCTTCTCAAGACCCTCAGCGACCATGTACGCAACAATTGCGGCACTGGTCTCTGGCTGACGAATTTCAATGATGTCCAGCTTTACTGCGCGACCATGAAGCGGTGATGCTTTGCGAACAACGGTGGTTAGTTCTGCGCGAAGTTTGGTAGCGTTCTCACCTGAGCGACCGATAACGAGACCTGGGCGAGCCGTGTGAAGAATCACACGGATTTCAGCAGCTGAGCGCTCAATCTCAATATCGGCAACGTGCATTGAGCGAAGGCGCTTCTTCAAAAAGCCACGGATAGCAGCATCCACCGCAATGTTCTCGCGGTAACTCTTCTTATCTGCAGCAAACCAGCGACTCTTCCAGTCGCGAATGATGCCGAGGCGGTGTGCGTAAGGATGTACGGTGTGTGTCATGGTAAAAATTATGCACTTGGCACAGATGGATTCTCTACAGAAAGAGTAACGATAACGTTACTACGGCGCTTGCGAATAGGAGCAGCACGTCCCATAGCGCGCGGCATGTACTTCTTAATCATGCCCGCACTGTTCACCTGAATGTTAGCCACGCGAAGTGAGTCCTTGTCCTCTCCCTTAGCAACACCGTTAGCGACAGCACTCTCAATAAGCTTCTTGATAGGAAGCGCTGCGCGCTTTGGAAGGAACGAAAGCGCTGCTACTGCGTCAGCAACCTTCTTGCCCTTTACCATGTCGGTCACCAGGCGAACCTTGCGTGGAGACTGGTTATAGGTAGCAAGCTCGGCCTTGATTGCCTTCTTCTGCTCTGCCTTACGAATTGCAGCGGGTGCCTTGTGTGTGCCAGTAGATGCCATAGTAGATTATTTCTTCTTAGGAGCGGCAGGGGCTGCCTTTGCAGCCTTAGCTGCTGCAATCTCAGCAGCCTGCTTCTTCTGCTCAAGCTGCTTCTGCATCTTACCTCCGTGACGGACGAACTTCTTGGTTGAAGAGAATTCGCCAAGCTTGTGGCCCACCATGTCCTCGGTGACGAGTACGTCTATGTGGCTCTTGCCGTTGTGCACCCCGAAGGTGAATCCAACGAACTCAGGCGCAATCTGACTGTTGCGCGCCCATGTCTTAATAGAGGCCGTATCAGACGGCTTTTTGCCATCAACCTTCTTAAGAAGCTTGATGTCGACGTATGGGCCTTTTTTAAGTGAGCGTGACATAGATAGACAATGGAAAGCCCGCCAAGCGGGATAGGTAAAATCTATATTAAAGCTGGCCTGGTGTCAAACTTTGGGTGTTGTGGTAGGGTGCTGGCAGGTGTTCAAATGCTAGATGATCTACTGGAGGTCAAGTTATGACGATGGTTCCCGTTGTTGAATTGCGCGTCTGGACGCGCTATCCGGGCCAGTTCAGAGGCCAGGTGCCTGTTAGAGACCGTGCCAGCTATATGCTGACGGACCCCACCGGTCACCTTTCTGCTCTTATCAAAAGGAGCGAAGAGCTGACCAAGCAATGCGCTAAAAACAGCTTGCGGACGGACTTTCTCCCCTCCTTGAGGGCGAAGTGGCTGGCCTGGGCATCAAAGCGACTCATCAAGAGGCTTGCTTCGCGCACCAAAAGGGCGCTCAGCCAGCTAGTGGTCACAAGCAATAAGTCTGCCAGGGTACTGGAGAGCCATGAAAAGCACCGTGTTGTGCAAAGCATGGACAGGGCCGTGAGATTGGACTTTGTTGCTTACCAGGCTAAGGAGCCTTTTGACGGAGAAACCCTTCTCTTGGTGGCATACGCAAGTACCGTCCTAAAATAAGCCCACCCCGGACCCTGCACCATGCAGGGTCCGCGCTTATTAAGGATGGGGGAGTATACTTTCTTATATGACCGACCGCATAAAGTACTTCCTTCCCGCAGCAATCTTACTCGTAATTCTCTTGGGCGGTGTCGTTTGGTACATGATGAGCACTCCCGCTCCTACACCAAATTTTGGTACTGACACACCAGCTGCCGCCACAGAACCCGTCACCGTCACGGATGAAGCCACCTACTACACCGTAAGGGCGCTGTACCCGAGTGAAACACCCCTTAAAGCTTCTGCAGGGGCACAGGCCGACCAGACAGCTGTTTCAGTCATGAAGACCTTCGTAGAGCAAGAAATTGCCCGGTTCAAAGACAACGGGAACTTTGCGAACCTATCGCACGACGATGTGCAGATGTTGGGGCTCGATCAGCGCAAGTATGAGCTGGATCTTGAGTACACTACACATGCTGGTAACGCGACACTCACCTATGTGTACCAAATGTACATGGATACGGGTGGAGCCCATCCAAATGTGTTTTACCGAACCTTTACTTTTGATGTAAAGACGGGAGCCCAGCTCAGCATGCACGACCTCTTTGCGGAAGATGCGCCTTACCTTGAGACTCTCTCTACCCTCTCGCGCAGCAAACTGCCTGCGTTTATGGCTGCGCGTAGCGGCGTAGCGGTAAGCGAAGTAGATACCGACTACATCGCGAGCGGCACCATGGCTGTGGAGGACGCGTTCCAAAACTTCTACTTCAAGGACGGAAACTTGGTACTCCTCTTCCCTCCCTACCAAATCGGCCCGTATGTTCTGGGCATGATTGAACTTCCTATTCCAGTGTCAGAACTTTCAGATCTACGCGTTGAGTACAAAAATAGTGCCCGTTAACAGCTTACTCTTTACGTGCACTACTGCGCTTTATTTGCTAGGGTTACGGCAGGTGAACAGAAGGGGGAAACCCAAATGTGTGAAGCTTGCGGCCCCAGTAGCGGGGTACCCGAACGAATAAGCCCGGAGCTTATGGAGCGGTTCCGAGAAATCGGCCGTCAGGAAGCTGCCCGTCGCGGCATCACAGAGGAGGAGTATCTGGATGCCAACGTCACGGTGAGCCCGCCAAACCGCCTTATGGCGTGGCTGCGGGAAGCCTGGACCAACATCCAGCTCTTGAAGCCGTGGCTCTAAGACCACGCAAGTGGGGCCCGTCGCGAGACGGGCCCTTCGTGTGCCTGGAGTATAAACAAAAAGCCGCTCGTTGGAGCGGCTTTTTGCTAGGGAGCAGAAAATTGCTGCAGATGCTAGGCGCGAGGAGGAAATTTCTGGAGGCGTACTGGCAGTACGACGGAAGAAATTTCTGAACTCGCAACAACGCAGATGTAGTAATTTTGTGCTCACTACTACCCCTTCTTGCCGACTTTGCGACGAGAAACAATATGCTTGTTTGAGTACTTCTTCGGAGTACGAGTCTTCTGACCCTTGCCGGTTGGCTTACCCCACATGCTCTTGGCACGGCGGAGTCCGCGTCCCTGCTTACCTTCTCCACCTCCGTGTGGGTGATCAACTGGGTTCATCGCAGTACCGCGAACAGTAGGACGGATGCCGAGCCAGCGGCTGCGACCTGCCTTACCAAAGTTAGCTAGGCGCTGCTCCTCGTTGCCAACCGCACCGATAGATGCCCAGCAGAGCTCGTTGACCTTGCGTACTTCAGACGAAGGAAGCTTGATCTGCGCGTAGCCAGCGTCGTGAGCTACTACTTCAGCGTAGTTTCCGGCAGAGCGTACAAGACGTGCACCTGCTCCTGGCTGCAGCTCAATGTTGTAGATAAAGGTTCCGGAAGGAATCTTTCCAAGGGGAAGACGGTTTCCGGTCTTGATCGGTGCTGCCTCTCCTACAAGGAACGTGTCTCCAACCTTCATATCCTTTGGTGCAAGCACGTAGCGGCGCTCTCCATCAGCAAATACGGTGAGTGCGATGAATGCAGTTCGGTATGGATCGTACTCAATTGTCTCAATACGTGCAGGAATGTTCTTCTTGTCGTACTTGAAATCAATATCACGAAGCAAGCGCTTGTGACCACCTCCCTGGTGACGCACGGTAATGCGTCCAGAGTTGTTGCGTCCACCCTGACGCTTCTTGTGTGAGGTAAGTGCCTTGTGTGGCTTCACACCCGGAGTGAGTACGCCACGGTACGTGACAACACTCATCTGGCGGCGACTCTTGGATGTTGGTTTGTAAGTCTTCATACGTAAATGGGCTATGCGAAGCTGATGGTGTCTCCCTTCTTGAGAGTCACATACGCCTTGTGGCGACGGCTACGTGTTCCTACTCCACGACGTGAGCGAAGTGAAACAGTCTTTGCAGGAAGGTTCACAAGACGAACCTGAGCAGGTACCACGCCATATGCCTTCTCAATTGCGTTTGCAATGTCGGTAGAGGTTGCAGCTGGAAGCACCTCAAAGGTGTATACGCCGTTCTCGGTACCAATAAGCGCCTTCTCGCTGAACCATGGGCGCTTTAGTACGTTTGCAAGACGTGCATCGTCAGCAGCAAGTACACCGCGAGCCTTTGCAGGCGCCGCCTTCTTGGTTGTCTTCTTTGAGTTAGAGGAAAAGAGTGCCATACGTAATTCTGTTATGCCTTCTCTGCAGAAGCAGTCTTCTTCCCGAGGCGAAGCTGTAGAAGTGCGAACGCCTCTGTTGGGTTCTCGATAATGAGGTAGCGCTTGGTTACGAGGTCTACCGGGTTTAGGTTGCGCACCTCCTCAAGGGTGAGGCTGCCAATGTTGCGAAGAGACTTCTCAGCAACAAGGTCCTTCTTTGAGAAAGCGATAACCGCTGCGTTCTTGCGCTTGGTTGCAAGGTCCGCCTTGCCTGACGCGGTTGCTACTGCAACGATAGCTGCCTTTGCCTCCTTGGTGCTTGGCGCTGCGAAACCGAGCTTGTCTACGAAGATAACCTCACCATCGCGGTGCTTGCGTGAGAGAATCGTTGCGAGTGCAGCGATACGCATCTTGCGGTTAATCTTTACAGAGTAATCCTTCTCAGCGCGTGGACCGTGGGTCACACCTCCTCCGCGCCAAATTGGAGAGCGAGTAGAGCCGTGACGAGCGCGACCTGTACCCTTCTGCTTCCATGGCTTCTTGCCACCTCCTGCTACTTCTCCACGGAACTTTGTGTGCGCAGTCACCGGGCGAGCGTTTGCCTGCATACCGGTTACCACCTGGTGTACGAGGTCAGAGTTCCAAGACACACCGAAGAGCTCCTCTGGAAGCTTGATTGTCCCAGCTGATGCACCAGCGACGGTGTACATAGTTGCCTCCATAGAAACAGCTTCTGCCTTCTTTGGAGCGACCTTCTTCGTGGTTGTTTTCTTTGCAGTTGCCATACGTATCAAAATTATGCAGAAATGATCTCCACGAGTGCACCCGGAGCGCCTGGAATAGCGCCAGAGATAATCATCTCTCCGGTAGCAGCGTTTACCTTCAAGACCTTTAGGTTCTTGATGGTTACACGGTCGTTACCCATGCGTCCTGCCATGCGCATACCCTTAGCGACGCGTCCTCCGGCGCGACCTCCTCCTCCGATGGAACCAGCCTCGCGCTCAGAGTGCTTCTGACCGTGTGAGCGGCGTCCTCCATGGAAGCCGTGGCGCTTAACCACACCAGCAAATCCGTGACCCTTAGAGGTAGAAGAGATAACAACGGTGTCACCCTCAGCAAATACGTCAGCCTTGATTTCGCTTCCAACGGTTAGGTCGCCTGCCTCAGTCTTGAATTCCTTTAGGAAACGGTATGCCTTGCCCTTGGTGTGACCAAGCTGTGGCTTTGCTACACGGCTTTCCTTCTGCTCTCCAAAAGCAACCTGCACAGCAGCGTATCCATCCTTACCAGCAGCCTCCTTCACCTGTGTGACCACAACAGGACCTGCCTGTACGACAGTTCCAGCGTATACACGACCAGACTCATCAAAAATCTGAGTCATGCGGCCTTTACGAGCGAGGATGAATTTCATGAGGTAAAAATAAATCGCGCTAACACGTAGCGCGAGGTCGCTCAAAAGCGACTTCGGCTAGTGGTCTACCGCCCAAATGACGGTGTACATAGCAACTCAAGGACTATACAGGGTCTGTCTCTGGAATGCAACTTTCCATGCTATATTCGCAGGTGTCAGGGTTGCCTGACGGAAAGGAACGGTAAGCCCATGTGGGAAATCACTTTCGGAGATGGGGGTTCCGACGGCCTGAAGCAGGGCGACGGTGGAACCACCATCATCGGAGACGGCGGCACCAAGATCTAGCCGTCCCCGCCCAGAATGGGACCCGGCGCGGATGCGCCGGGTCTTTCTCATATACAGTTTGGGCCGCGAGCGTGTTGCTCGCGGCCCTGTTAATGAGGTATGCAGTGCGGGGACACGTACCGGTGGGTTTTCTTGCTCTTCCAGCGAAGAGAATTGTCACACCAGTACACTTCTCGAGCCCTCATCGGAGTAGGCTCATAATCCCGATGATGTTCTGGGTTCGGGTGCAGAGCCTTCCCTATCCGATGGTTTCGATCATACTCTCGCTGTCGCTCCGCCGTCGGCTTTCCGCCGCCAGGCACATTGCGGTTATTACCGTACATCTACTCTCCTTCTCTACCGATGAACAGAGGGGAGCATACCGCGCTTTGTGCGAAAGGAAAAGCAAAAACCGCCCCTTGCGGGGCGGTTTTTGCTTTTGTTATCCGAGCGAATCTTACACCATCTTCACGTCGATAGTAACACCAGACGGAAGGTTGAGGTTGGTAAGGGCTTCAATAACCTTCGCGTTTGGCGAGAGGATATCGATAAGACGCTTGTGGATACGCATCTCGAACTGCTCGCGCGCGTCCTTGTGAACGAACGTTGAGCGGTTCACGGTCCAACGCTTGATTTCCGTTGGAAGCGGTACGGGTCCTACAATCTTCGCATCAAAGCGATTTGCGGTGTCCATAATCTGCTTCACCGAAACATCAAGAATCTTGTGCTCGTAGGCACGCACCCGGATGCGTAGCTTCGGCTCTGCAGGAGCCTCCGCTGTAGCGGCCTTCTTGACGGTCTTTTTCGCGGTTGTTGCCATACGAGTAAGAATTAGATTGGATTTAGGCAACGATCTTCGTTACCACACCTGCTCCAACCGTCTTGCCACCCTCACGGATAGCGAAGTGCTGAGACTCCTCAAGCGCGATAGGCGCAGTGAGCTTTACCTTGAAGGTAACGGTGTCTCCCGGCATAACCATCTCCTTTCCTTCTGGAAGGGTCACCTCACCTGTTACGTCCGTTGTGCGAACGTAGAACTGAGGCTTGTAACCAGAGAAGAATGGAGTGTGACGTCCTCCCTCGTCCTTACCAAGGATGTATACCTCGGCTTCAAAGTCAGTACGAGGAGCAACGGATCCCGGCTTCGCGATAACCTGACCGCGATGCACGTCCTCCTTCTTAGTACCGCGGAGCAAGATTCCTGCGTTGTCTCCAGCCATACCTTCGGTGAGCTGCTTGTTGAACATCTCAATACCGGTAATGGTGGTCTTTGCAGTTGGGTGGAGGCCGATGATTTCAACTTCCTCTCCCACCTTGATAACACCGCGCTCGATACGACCAGTGATAACTGTTCCGCGTCCTTCAATTGAGAACACGTCCTCAACAGGCATTAGGAATGGCTTGTCGGTCTCGCGAACTGGGTCTGGGAAGTATGAGTCCATCGTGTCGACGAGCTCCTTCACCTTAAGTGCCCACTCATCGTTAGCATCAGTTGCCTCAAGTCCCTTAAGACCTGATCCCTTGATGATAGGAGTAGTAGCACCATCGTAGCCGTTCTTGGTGAGAAGCTCACGCATCTCCTCTTCAACGAGCTCTACCATGTCAGCGTCCTCTACCATGTCTACCTTGTTGAGGAAGATGATAAGACGAGGCACACCAACGTTCTTTGCAAGAAGAATGTGCTCGCGGGTCTGAGGCATAGCACCGTCAGTTGCGGCAACTACGAGTACTGCACCATCCATCTGGGCAGCTCCCGTAATCATGTTCTTGATGTAGTCGGCGTGGCCTGGCGCGTCAATGTGCGCGTAGTGGCGATTTGGTGACTCGTACTCTGAGTGGTGAAGGGCGATGGTGATTCCACGAGCCTTTTCCTCAGGTGCGTTGTCGATGTTTTCAATCTTCTCAGCGCGGGCCTTGTAGCCTGCAGCTGCGTTCAGGTTGAGAACGTTAAGAATACCGGCAGTGAGCGTAGTCTTACCATGGTCCACGTGACCGATGGTTCCTACGTTCATGTGCGGCTTGCTGCGGTCGAATGCGTCTGCCATACGTTTGTAAATTACTGGTAGCTAAATTTGTGTAATTTCGCTGCCGCGCCTGCCTGCCAGCCGGGGATGGCAGCAGGCGACCAAGGCGCAGACACGAACTTTCCGCGCAACGCCTTTCAGCCACCCCCTGCCTCCCTGTGGAGACCTGGAATACTAAAAAGAGCGCCGTTCTCGCGTTACTAGTAAAAGTACCCGAGCGAATACTAAAGGTCAAGGCCCTTTTAGAGCCTTGCAACTACGAAGGGGCGGCCAGATGGCCGCCCCTACTCTACTTCTAGCGCGCCAAGGCGAACCGTCGGTGCGATGTGTACCGCTTTGGAGCAACCTCAGCCCGATACGGCTTATTGCCGAGCTCCGGTCCCAGGTACGCAGGAACGGGAGTCGGCTTTTCCGGTCTGCTACGCCGGGCGCCGTGCCGTAGCGGGTAGCGACCCGGGAACGCCAAGCGCACAAGCGCAAACGGCACAAAAAAGAACATGTACAACCGGAATATCCGGTCACTGATAGCTGCAATCATAGCTTCCTCCCTGCCCAGGCGAGCATACTACCACAAAAATTCATCCCCCGGCCACGCTGTGGCCGGGGGATACTTGGTGGTCTAACGGCAGCCCCACCCGCCGCAGGGGCGTCTGACGCCCCGATTGGGCACCTCGCGAGCTGGAATGGAGCGCCCAAGAGCGCGAGGCGGCTGCGGAAAGGTCTCCCAGATGGTCTTCTCGCGAATGAGTTCTGCCCGGATGAGCTGCTCCAGCGCGAAGAGTGCCGAATCTGCGCGCGGAAAGACCATCAGTACGGACCCTTCAGTCGCCACAATCGTGCGACTGAAAATCGGCGATTGGTCGGTATCATCCACGACGATAATGCCAGACGAATTAACTGGGCTCATGCCCACCTCCCTCTTAGTTACATTTCCCAGAGAGACCATATCACAAAAGCCGCCAAATGGCGGCTTTTGTGCTACTTCGCTGCAAAACAGTCTACTTGCGGCTCGCGATAATGTCCTGCGCCACGTTTGAAGGCACTACTTCGTAGTGATCAAACTCCATAGTCATGCTTCCACGACCTTCGGTCATAGAGCGAAGGGTTGTGGTGTAGCCGAACATTTCAGAAAGTGGCACCTTAGCGTTTACCACCTTGTTCATGCCGCGCTCCTCCATACCTTCAATAGCGCCACGCTTTCCGGATAGGTTTCCTGTGATGTCTCCCATGAACTGCTCTGGGATAACCACCTCAACACGCATGATTGGCTCAAGGATAACTGGCTTTGCCTTAAGAGACGCTTCCTGGAAGGCCTGGCTGGCTGCAATCTTGAAGGCGATTTCAGAAGAGTCCACTTCGTGGAAGGAACCGTCGTAGAGGTCCACTGACACGTCCACCATCTGGAAGCCTGCGAGCACGCCACGGTTCATAGCCTCGCGAATACCCTTTTCAATTGGGTTGAAGTACTCAGACGGAATAACACCTCCCTTAATGTTGTTGATGAACTCAAAGTGGTCCTCGCGCGTCACGTTCTTGGCAACCTTTGCCTCTGGGTCAACAGGCTCCAAGTGCTTAATCTTAATTTTCACGTGTCCGTACTGACCCTTACCTCCGGTCTGCTTGATGTACTTGTTGTCCACGTCAGCAGTTCCCATAATGGTCTCGCGGTATGCCACCTGCGGCTTACCGACGTTTGCCTCCACATTAAACTCGCGCTTCATGCGGTCTACGAGAATTTCAAGGTGAAGCTCACCCATACCAGCCATAATGGTCTCGCCAGTCTCCTCGTCAGTCGTAATTTTGAAGGTTGGGTCCTCGTCGGAGAGCTTCTTAAGTGCCATACCCATCTTCTCCTGGTCGGCCTTGGTCTTTGGCTCAATGCGAAGCGACACCACTGGCTCTGGGAACTTAATCTCCTCGAGCACAATTGGGTTAGCCTCGTCGCAGAGTGTGTGCGAAGTCTTTGTGTCCTTCAGTCCTACGAAGGATGCAATTTCTCCGGTGAATACCTTCTCCACTTCCTCGCGCTTGTCAGCCTGAAGACGGACGATACGTCCCACGCGCTCCTTGGTGCCAGTGTTTGCGTTGTAAATGTATGAACCTGCAGACACGGTTCCTGAGTACACACGGAAGAAGGTAAGCGCTCCCACGAATGGGTCAGTCTGAAGCTTGAAAGCAAGCGCGGTGAATGGCTCACTGTCGTCTGCCTTGCGCTCAATTTCCTCTCCCGTCTTTGGGTTGATTCCCTTTACTGGTGGAAGGTCGAGTGGAGACGGAAGGTAGTCAACCACCGCATCAAGCACGAGCTGTACGCCCTTGTTCTTCAGTGCTGAGCCGGTGTAGACCGGGAAGATTTCGTTTGCAATCACTGCCTTACGAAGCGTCTTCTTCAGCTCTTCGAGCGTTGGCTCATTGCCCTCAAAGAAGGCGGTAAGCTGCGCCTCATCGTGCTCCACGATGCGCTCAATAAATTCTGCGCGGTACTTCTTCGCTTCTTCTACGTACTGCTCAGGTACTTCTCCTTCCTCAACATTCTCTCCCATAGCACCAGAGAAGGTGAACGCTTTCATAGATAGCAGGTCTACCACTCCCATGAAGTCTCCCTCAGAACCCATAGGAATCTGTGCGCGAACGGCCTTCTTTGATAGACGATCAAGAATAGACTGGTATGACGTCTCAAAGTTTGCACCGGTTCGGTCCAACTTGTTGATGAAACATACGCGTGGCACGCTTGCCTCGTCCGCGTAGCGCCAGTTGGTCTCTGACTGTGGCTCTACTCCGGCAACGCCGTCGAATACCACTACTGCACCATCAAGTACACGCATGGAGCGCTTTACCTCGGCGGTGAAGTCAATGTGTCCCGGGGTATCAATAACGTTGAAGCGGTACTTCTTCGCAAGGTCTTTCTTATCTGGCTCGCTTGAACGGGTCCAGAAACAGGTAATCGCAGCTGCAGTAATGGTGATACCGCGCTCGCGCTCCTGCTCCATCCAGTCCGTGGTGGTCTCTCCCTCGTGCACTTCGCCAATCTTGTGCTGACTACCAGTGTAGAAAAGCACGCGCTCAGAAGTCGTTGTCTTTCCAGCGTCCACGTGGGCAATGATGCCGAAGTTGCGCACTTTCTCTAGGGGATAATCACGGTTCATAGATGGGAATAAATAAAATAAAAGCCGCCAGGGCGTTATCTACAAGATACGTAATCTAAGGACAAAAAGCAAACGGGCGCGAACCAAGTTTTGGTTCGCGCCCAGGTGAGCTAGTTCACGTCGCGTGCAACAATCGGGAGCCCGCGCTCGTCAACGACGTTCTCGTATCGCTCAGTAATCACGCGTCCAGCGTTGCCGCTCGCATGCACTACGTAGTCACGACCCAGACTGATGGCCACGTGCCCCTCCCAGAACAATAACTGGTCCCTGGTCCAGGAACCGAGTTCTCCGGGCTTAGGCACTTCCGCTTCCTTGCCGAGCGACATTTGCATGTCGGCGTCGCGCGGCACCTTCCGGCCCAAGGCATGGAACCCTAGCTGGACGAGCGCCGAGCAGTCTAGGCCGAGCGCCGTACTCCTCGCAGCCCAGACATACGGCACACCGAGCATTTTGTACGCCGCCGTTGCTGGACCAACATAGTCCAACTCCTTCTCTTCAAAGAAGCCCCGATGCAGAGGGAGCAAGGTATCTTCTTTCACCCACCCCACACCAGGAATCTCCGAGAAGCCATTCTGTAGCCTCGCGACATGCACCTCGGTCCACAGACCAAGGCGCTCGAAGGTCGGAAGGGTATGACTCGGACCCGCGTATACGAGCGCGGAGAGGGCCGTCACCCGGTGTGTAAGCACGGGCGCTGGTCGCTCCGACAGGTTGAAGTCCTCCGTGCGCGCAAACCCCACGTAGGAGTCGTGTTCGCACTGGACCATGACCCAGCTCGAACGGTGCGGATACAACACCGCCTTCTCGTTTAGGTTGAGCATACTGACCCGGGACGAACGTGGGTCGGGTTCCTCGTGAAGAAAGATTTGTGGCTTCTTAACACGAGCCGCACTGCCTTCTACATAGAACCGGGCATTGATACCAGCAGATCCGCGCAGATGCACGGCCGCCAGACCATCCCGAAACGGCAGGACACGCTTATCTACAACGTTCTGCATTTCTGTCTCCATCCAATCTGTCCAGGCACGGGTGCCGGAACTCCGGTTGAAGCTTCAATCCAAGACCCTTAAAAGTCAACAAAAAGCGCCCTCTCGGGCGCTTTTTTATTCTTACGGGGCGAGGAAAAATGCCTGTATACCAGGCGCAAGAAGTAGAGTTCTCGAAGTGTGCGCGACTGTACAGTGAGAGAAGTCTACGCATTTGCAACGCAGTAGACAGGTATTTTAACCGACCCGTCTCTACCAAGCGAAGTGAGCGAAGGCCTTGTTCGCATCCGCCATGCGGTGCATGTCGTCGCGCTTCTTGATAGCTGAACCTTCGTTCTTGGCAGCTAGGAGGATTTCCTCTGCAAGCTTGTCAGCCATAGGCTTTCCCTTCTTAGCGCGCGCCGCGTTGATGAGCCAACGGTATGCAAGAGATGTACGGCGCTGCTGTGGTACCTCGCGAGGAACCTGGTAGTTAGCACCTCCCACACGACGTGAGCGCACTTCCATAAGTGGAGCAACGTTTCTAATTGCCGTCTCAAACGTCTCAAGTGGGTCCAACTCAGCGGCCTTGATTTTATCAAGCGCGTCGTAGACCACCTTAGTTGCGGTGTCCTTCTTTCCGTCCCACATAACCGTGTTGATGAAGCGTGAAATAGCTTCTGAACCGTACACGAGGTCAGGACGACGAGGATACTTGTTTTTTACGGGATGACGCATGGTAGTAGAAAAATAAAACTAAGCCTTAGGCTTCTTAGCACCGTACTTAGAACGGCCACGGCGACGCTTATCAATACCTGCGGTATCAAGACGACCACGCACGATGGTGTACTGCACGCCAATGTCCTTCACGCGACCACCACGAAGGGTGACCACTGAGTGCTCCTGGAGGTTGTGACCCTCACCTGGGATGTAGGCAGTAACCTCCATACCGTTGGTAAGGCGCACACGAGCAATCTTACGAATAGCCGAGTTTGGCTTGCGAGGAGTCTTGGTCGTTACCTTCACACATACACCGCGCTTGAAAGGAGACGCGTAAAAGGTTGGACGGTTCTTAAGAGTGTTAAAACCACGTCCAAGTGCCACCACCTTCGTCTTACGAGCGGTGGTCTTGCGCGCCTTCTTTGTGAGCTGCTGAATTGTTGCCATGTGTAGATAAAAACCCCCGCTTGGGAGCTCCATGGACTATATACGGACCAGTAAATAAATGCAACCTACTTTCGCAGCAGAAACAGCGCACGACGGCCAGATACTTGACTTTTTGAACAGCATGTGCTAATATATATATTCCGTTAACCAAGGGAGGGCCACATGGCCTTTGATAGCAGTTCTTCTGAAAATACGACCCTCGACGCTTCGGCGGCCGAAACGACTGGCCGTTCCCCCAACCCGGTGGACCTGCACGTCGGCGGACGCATCCGCATGCGCCGCCGGCTGCTCGGCGTCAGCCAGGAACTCCTCGCCGACGACCTCGGCCTGACCTTCCAGCAGGTGCAGAAGTACGAGCGCGGCGCAAACCGCGTCTCGGCGTCCAAGCTGTACGAAGTCGCCAAGAGCCTGCAGACCTCGATCGGCTACTTCTTCGACGGCCTCAACGACCCGGCGACGGCCAAAGCCGACGGCGTAACCGACAGCGGCGCCGAGCTGACCATCCACGACTTCCTGATGACTTCGGAAGGACTGGAGCTGGCCCAGCTCTTCCCCAAAATCAAGAAGGGGGGCGTTCGCCGGCGGATCCTCGACCTGGCTCGCGTCATGGTCGAGGATGAAGAAGTCGCTGAAGACGACGAAGATCGCGCCGCCCCCTAGAACCTGGGCGCCGGCACAACATCAGGGGCGGTTCCGCAACGCGGAACCGCCCCTTTTCTTTTTATATACTCGCTACCCTACGAGGAGGTGGTAACAAAAACGCACAAACGCAAAGAATGGTGCGGAGAAGAACTGCATGAGGATAAAAAGCACCAAAATAAGGACGAAAATGCCCCCAGCCCGCATCCTGTCTTCAAGACGAGCCATGACCATGCTCATTTTATACGGAACAATGCCACGTAGCACGGTGTAGCCATCGAGTGGTGGAATGGGTATCAAATTAAATAGACCCAGAGAAAGGTTCACCAGAACAACGATGGCTGCCAGACTGGCGAACTCGCCCATCCCCTGCATCACTGCAACGCGCGCAATAATGGCAAACAGCACTGCGATGAGCAGGTTGGTGGCTACACCCGCCACCCCAACAAACGCTTCGCCCCAACGCTGATTGCGCAGATTGTATGGGTTATAGGGCACCGGCTTTGCCCAGCCGAAGAGAATGCCTGCCTGGGTGAACACCAAAATGGCCGGAATAATGATTGAGCCCAAGATATCTACGTGCGGAATCGGGTTTAGCGTGAGGCGGCCTGCCAGCTTTGCGGTAGGGTCGCCAAGAGACTGCGCAGCGTAGCCGTGGGCCACTTCATGCAGAATGATGGAGAATATGAGCACTATAATGGTGAAAATGGCTATTTCCATGGTGGATTATTGAATGGCGGCAGTACTGTTGCCTATTTAGATGAGTATATGCTAGCATGCAGGAACTATGGCACGCGAATGCGCAGTAACAGGAAAGACAACTCAAGTAGGCGGACGGTACTCTAACCGTACGCGTGCTACTCAGTTCAACCCAACGGGAAAGGTGCGCCGCCAGGCAAACCTCCACAAGCGCCGCATTTTCGTAGCGGAGCTCGGAAAGACTATCCTTGTGACCATCTCTGCAAAGGGTATGCGCCACATCAAGAAGAACGGCGCGCACGCGACGCTCTCCAAAGCTGGAGTCATCTAGCAGACAAGAAAAGCCGGGCCCCTACGGGCCCGGCTTTTTCTATTTCCGTCTCCACAAACTGACACCATCACTCACGAACGTTATTGTGCCCTCCTCTATAGTAGAGACGACTGCTGCACCTTGGCGTTCAATTCTTTGCAGCACCTCGGGAGCTGGGTGCCCATGGGTATTTTCCTTTCCAGCAGACACGACCACCACGCTCGGTGCTACCTGTGACAGCCACTTCGCGCTCGTAGAATATTTTGACCCATGGTGCCCTGCCTTAAGCACATCACTTTTAAGCGAACCATCACCGACCTTCACAAGAGTGTCCTCTACGTTTGAAGACAAGTCTCCCGTCAGAAGAAACGACGTGTCTCCATACACAACCCGAAGTGCGATAGACGCGTCGTTAGTCGCTTTCAAGCGCGACACATCTTTGTTCGGGTAGAGGACCTCCATGTACGCTCCTCCTCCGAGAGAAATTTTCTGACCTGCGTGAGCTAGGTACGATTGCAGCCCCGACTCGTTCGCAACCGTTGCCACGAATCGGTCGTACCCGTCCGTATCACTTGCAAGTCCAGGTGTCAGTAACGTGTCTACGTCATACAACAGAAACACATCGGACAATCCTCCGATGTGGTCCTTGTCAGGGTGCGTGGCGACAACCATATCAAGCTGTCTATCAAGGGGACCCATGATGCGCGGCAACTCGCGCACAACACTTCTGTCAGGTCCACCGTCAACAAGCACATTCACACCAGTTGGCCCTTCAATGAGAATCGCGTCGCCCTGTCCCACATCAAGAAACGAAACGGTGAGCACTCCTGATTGGCGCGCAGAAAGTTGCACCACAACGAGAGCATTCACTATCACCAACCCCGCAAGAAATACCCCGAGCACCAGTGCTCTTCGTTGCTTCATGTCTATAAGTATAGGGTCGTGCAAGTTGTTTGTGCTGGGGTATACTCCAAACGTCTAAGAACCCTTACCTATGTACACCGCAAAAACATTTTCACTTCCTGAACTTACCGGCCTCTCACCAAAGCAAATTGAGGTTCACCTCGCTCTCTACCAGGGCTACGCGAAGCACACCAATCTCATCATGGAGAAGATTGAAAAGCTTCGTGAAGAAGATGCAGCCGAGAACGCTTACGTCATCAACGAACTTCGTCGTCGTCTTGGATTTGAGTTTGATGGCATGCGCATGCACGAGTACTACTTTGAACAACTTGAAGGAGGCGCAGCCGACATCACCAGTGGCTCGTTTGCAACACTTGCCGAGAAACGCTACGGAAGTTGGGACGGATTTATTTCGCACCTTCATGAAGTCGCGGGCACTCGCGGCATTGGCTGGGTAGTCGTCTACTTTGACACTGTTGCAAACACGCTCCACACGGCGTTTGTAAACGACCACGAGCTAGGACAACTATCAGGACTTCCAGTTATGTTTGCGATTGATTTGTGGGAGCACGCGTACATGGTGGACTACATTCCTGCAGAAAAGAAAACGTACGTTGAAGCATTTCTATCAAACGTAAATTGGAACGTGGTAGAGGCGCGCGCAGCAGTGGTAGTGTAGAGATTTTTTTCAACTACCCCGCACCCCTTGGGTGCGGGGTAGTTTTTGTATAGCGATGCACGAGTAGGAATAGTGCGCCATACAAAAGCACGACGATAAAAAATGGAAACTGCGCAATCGTGTGTGCGGCGAGCGGAAGCTCGGCACTTATCGTTGCAATTGAAATGATTACGGAGAGTACCACGTATGCGGGAAGCCCTGCGATTGGTGCTACGACAGGAAGCACGAGCCCCACGATTCCTGCAACGAACGATAGCAGCATCGCAAGCGGCACGAGTGGAAGCGCAAGTATGTTTGCAGGAACTGATACGAGTGAGAGTGTGCCGGTTTGGTAGAGAAGAAGTGGAAGCACAAACGCCTGCGCGGAAATAGTTGTGGCACACACCTCACGCAGCACGCTACTACGTATCCATGCTAGCCATCCTGAAACAATGGGTGCGCCCACAATGATGCCAAGTGTTGCGGCAAACGAAAATTGAAACCCGGGATCGTGAAGAAGCAGGTAGGGATTCCACGCAACCATCAGCACAAACACTACGAGCAAGATACGTAACGCGTCATACGTTCTACCTGTGGCACGAGCAAACAAACCGACACACGCCATTGCTCCTGCACGGAACGCCGAAGCTCCGGCGCCGGCAGAAAGTACAAAGAGTACAATCGTAAGCGCGGCCGCACTTGTGGCAAGCATCTTTGGCGCACGTCGCAACATGCGCATGACCGCCTCGGCGACAATCATGACGTTGTACCCGGACAAAACCACAATGGGGAGCAGTCCCGAGAGAGTGAACGCAAGCAGTAACTCTTTCCCAAGACCTTGTTTGCCACCTACAAGCATTCCCATTGCAAGCGAGCTTGCCGGTTCGGGAATGGCTGCTGACACTCCTTCTGCAAATTCTTTGCGCACGATAAAGAGTGTGCGGAGTATCTGCATAGAGAGTGGCACTGATGCTCCCCCTATTTCTACGTCGGCTCTGGGCAGCATGAGTACAATGCCGTCTTTGCGAAGATAGGCTGGGTAATCAAACACGCGCCCGCCAAGTGTTTCAAATGGTTCCGGGTAGGAGAGCTCGCCCGTGACACGCACCGAGTCTCCATAGAGCAGTACGGGGTGCAGTGGCACCACCGCAAGCACGCGCTCACGCGCACTTCCTCGCACTACCTCCACAACAACTCTCTGTGATGACTCACGAATGTCGGGGTCTGCTACGATCACCCCGTCATACGTCCCCGCCGTGTGGATGTGTGCCACAAACACTTCCGGCACACGGTGCTCTGCGAGCGTCATGCGCGCACTGCCAAGCACTACGCTCAACAGAAACACTGCCGTGAGTGTGTACGCAAGAACTCTCCACAACACTCCAGCACCCACAAGTACAAGTGCCACAAGAACGATGAACGCCAGCACGTGCCACTCGTATATAAAAAGTGAGCGGCATGCAATGCCGCTCACTAGTCCGATTCCTCCTATCAAAAGACCCGGGCGCATCATTGCTCCTAAGCGTATGTTCAAAAATTTTCATATGCAAGGCACGAGCGAGGACGACGGCGAGCTGTACGAGTCTGTACAGCGAACCGTTCCCGCAGCAAGAAACGCAGCAGATGGAAGTTTTGGGACGTGCGCCCTAGCGACCTCGGTCCATCGCTTCATTCGCTAATGCATCAGCCTCTGTGTTGTCCTCGCGATACACGTGCGTAAACGTAAGTGCCTTAAAATTTCTTCCGACCTCTTTTACCTTTGCTGCCAGTGGCACAATATTTGGATGCTTGATTTTGTATTCCCCATTCATCTGCCTCACCACCAGCTGACTATCAAGCCGTGCTTCTACTGACGCGCTAGCACTCGCTGCACCAAGCAGTGCGAATAGTCCTTCTAGTGCAGAGAGGAGTGCGGTGTACTCTGCGACGTTATTGGTTGTGACACCAAGATACTGCGAGACCGTCACCACCTGCACACCCTCCTCGTCGCGCACGAGTGCACCTGCCCCAGCAGGACCTGGGTTTCCACGAGAGCCTCCATCGGCGTACAAAACAAAATGCATGATGGCAGCAGTATACCAAACCTCTCCCTACCAAATTCAAAACACTACCATATATGGTAGTGTTTCCGTTTTGTGATTCTGACTACTATCTGATACCAAGCAGGCGTAGTCGTACGGGCTGACCGCGAGAGAACTGATCGCGCTCAAGGAAGGCGTGCACATGCACCTCACTTCCTGGTGAGATTCGATCGGGAGCCTTGCCCAAATCACGGCGGGCAAAAAATGCAATCGCCTCGAGCGGTCCCTCTTCGCGCTTGATGTACACACGTAAATGCTCAGACGATTTTCCAAACCACGCGATTCGCTCAATGCGAACATGTTGCAGTGACACCGTTGGCTTTGGATTGCCCATACCAAACGGAGCGAGCATTTCTAACTGCTTCAAAAGCGCGTGAGTAATGTCGCTTGCAGAAAGTACTAAGTCCGCACGAACATCTTCCACTCCTCCCTTGTGGGCCAACCGTGCGTGCGCTTCTGCCAACTTCTTTGGTAAATCAAACACTGCTTCTGGAAGCACAGAGAATCCGCCCGCCGCTGCGTGCCCACCAAACCCCGCAAGCACTCCCGCGTCTACTTCTTGCATCAACTCCACCACATGCACATTTCCCGGGCCTCCACGACAGGAACCCTTCAGTGCCTCATTCCCCTCGCGTCCCCACAAAAAAACTGGTCGCTCGTATTCGTCGGCAATACCACTTGCAACCAGCCCCAGTAGTCCTGGTCGCCACTCGGGGTCACCAAGCACGATGACGGAGGGAATGTCGCCTTCAGCTTCGCGCAAACGCTCAAGCTTAGCGTGCACACTTTTGGTAATTGCTCCTGCCGACGCTTTGCGAGAACGGTTCACTGCCTCAAGCGTGCGGGCGAGTTCTGTGGCCTCGTCTTCACTTGTCGTAGTGAGAAGTTCAAATGCGTCGCGCGGGTTTCCCATGCGACTCGCCGCGTTGATTCGGGGCGCTATCATAAAGCCGACATCATCCTCGGTTATGAATCGTTGATTCACGCGCGCTATGGCGCAGAGTTTCTGAAAGCCAATGCGTGGAGACTTGCGCATTACTAAGAGTCCGTACTTTGCAATAACTCTGTTCTCTCCAGTCAGCGGCACCATGTCGGCAATGGTTGCGAGTCCTGCCAAATCTAGGAGCCACTTTTCCCAGCCGACCGGTATAAGCTCTCGCCCGACAAAGCCGTGAGCCAACACCGCGCACACGAGTTTCCAGGCAACGCCTGCACCACAGAGAGACTTGTATGGATACGTTTCTTCTTCGCGAGCGTTTGGGTTTAGAATCGCAAACGCATCTGGCAGCTTTTCTTGCGGCAGGTGGTGGTCGGTGACAATCACGTCCATGCCAAGCTCGCGCGCGCGTGCAATTGCCTCCACATCAGTAATACCTGAATCAACGGTGATGATGAGCGTGGTTCCCTCTTTAGCGAGCGTTTCAATTCCCGCACTGTTCACGCCGTATCCTTCTAGGTGGCGGTGCGGAATGTAGTTGGTAAAGTTTGCGCCCGCCTTTTTTAGAAAATCATGCATCAAGGAGCCTCCGGGAATCCCGTCGCAGTCGTAATCACTCCACACCGTGATGCGCTCGTGGTTATTGATAGCTTCTGCAACACGCGCAGCGGCCTTTGCCATATCCAACATTAAAAATGGGTCGTGGATGTGCTCTTCGTAGGAGGGGGCGAGAAACGCAGCAGCCTCTTCCCGAGTAGTGACTCCGCGGCGAACCAAGAGCGAGGCGGTCAGGTCGTCGTACGCAGAAAGCTCCTTGCGAATGGTCTCATCTATGACGTCGTGGAGGGTGAACATGCCGTCGCATTGTACCCCAGAGTGTCTATTGTATGCTTGGGGGATATGGAAGACAGCATTTTTTCAAAGATTGTTCGAAAGGAAATCCCTGCAGATATTGTGTATGAGGACGAGCACACCCTCGCCTTTCTAGACATTGCACCAAACGTACTAGGGCACACACTCGTGATTCCAAAAGAGCCGTTCAGAAACATCTTTGATATCGACGAGGAAACTCTTGCACGGGTTATGGAGACGGTGCGGAAAGTGGCCCCAGCAGTTCGCGACTCTGTAGGAGCCAAGGGTGTGCATATTAACTCAAATCACGAGCACGAGGGTGGTCAGGAAGTATTCCACCTTCACTTCCACATCATTCCTCGTCACGCACGCGAAGAATTTGAATTTTGCTGGCCTAAAATTGAGCTTAATCGTAGTAAGGCCGACGCAATCGCCGAAGCTATTCGCAAGAATATTGTTTAACGCGAAAGCGCGCCTATTCCTGGGAGCGACCCCTGTGCTAAGAATTCAAGCATAGCGCCCCCTCCCGTTGAGATAAATCCGAAGCGGTCGTTTAATCCGAGCTTTTCTATCGCTGCAACAGTGTCTCCCCCACCCACAATGGAGTGCGCGCTACTCTTTGCGATGGCACGCGCAAGCGCCTCGGTCCCCTCGGTATACCCATTCTCATAATTCCCCAGTGGCCCGTTCCACAGAATAGTCTTTGCTTTACTGCAAAGTCCCGCAAGCATCTCCACCGTCTTTGGGCCGTCGTCCAAAATTGCTTCAAATGGCGCGACACCATCAAGCACGCCGACACGCCCCCCACCCCTACTCCCAGGCTCTCCAATCACCGTATCAAGCGGTAGCAGAAGTCGCTTATGAAGAAGCAGTGCACGTATTTCTTCCTGTCCCTCCGTAGAGCGTAGCGACAACTCGGTCGGAATACCTTGCTCTGCCATAAAGTCGTTTGCCAGTGCTCCTCCCACAAATACGTTGGTGTAGCCAGACAACAATCGCCTCAGTACCGCTTGTTTTGTCGCGAATTTTGCGCCACCGATAATGGCAAGTGAGGGTGATTTTGGCTTTAGCGCACGCGAGAGCTCGCGCACTTCTTCTTCGACCAAGAGCCCTGCATAGGAAGGCAGAAATGTGGGAACGCCAACAACCGAGGCGTGCGCCCGGTGACACACATCAAACGAGTCCTGCACAAATACATCCGCAAGTTGCGCTAACTCGCGCGCAAACGCTTCATCGTTCAGCTTCTCGCCCCGCTGCCTGCGCACGTTTTCAAGCATTAAAACTTCTCCCGCAGGGAGCGCCCTCACAGCGGCAAGCGCCTGTGGCCCCGTAGTGACCGGGCAAAAAGCGATGCGCGGAAAGAACTCTTTCATTGCCTCATACACGGGGAGTAGCGTCTCCGTCCCCTGGTCTCCTATGTGTCCCAGCAAAATTACTTTTGCGTGCCGCGAAAGTAAATACTCAATCGTTGGCAGTGCTTGGCGCAACCGGAAGTTCCCAGCCACTTTCCCATCTGCAACGGGAACGTTCAGTGCGCACCGCACTAAGACAGGGACATTTTCCAATTTTTTGCATTCTGAGAGCAACTTCATTCCCCCATACTACCGCACGCGTGTCGTATACTATCCATATATGGAACCAACACTCGCCGACGTAGCCCAAAAATTGGACGTCGTAGCTGCGTCAGTTGAAAAGACCCGCCGCTATATGCAGTGGACATTCATTATTACTACCGTTGCACTCCTGCTTCCGCTTGTGGCGGCAATAGTGATTGTGCCGTTTGCGCTTTCTGGCTACGCCACGACTCTTGAAGCGCTCGTTCAGTAGCTACTTGAGCGCCTGCAGAAGTGCAGTGTAGGTGAGCGGGTCAGCGCTTGCGTGGCCTACCAGAAATCCGTCTATTCCAGAACCGTCTGCAAGCACGGGTGCGTTGGCAGCTTCTGCAGACCCTCCGTAGAGCACGCGAATCTTTGCCGCTGCCTTTCCTGGCACAAAATCGCCGAGCACCTTTCTAATGTAGGAAACCATCTCGCGCAGGTCCTCTGCAGTGATTGCTTCGTCTGCCGTTTTCCCAATCGCCCACAGTGGCTCGTAGGCAACTATCACCTCCATACGTTCTTTCTGTGTGAGTGCATCAAAGAGTGAAGAGAGCTGCGAGCGGACCGTCTTTAAATACTGGGCGTCTTCATCTCGCTCGCGCTCCCCTACGCACAAAATAGGGGTGAGGCCGTGCGCAAGCGCATGGCGCACTTTCTCAATAATGACAGCGTCTGTCTCTCCCATGGCGCGACGCTCTGAGTGACCAACGATAGTATAGGTGGCACCAAGAGACGCGACCGCTCCTGCAGTCACCTCTCCTGTTGCGGCTCCTCCAAGCGTAGCGGAGACATCCTGTGCTCCAAGTGAGAAACCTTTTTGCCCGGAGAACATTCCTATGTAGGGAGCAGGTACACAAAGTACGAGCTCGTGAGTACTTCCCTTTCCGAGCTTTTGTGCGGCTGTCACGAGCGCCTTTGCCGAAGCGCTTGATTCTACGTAGGCCTTCCAATTTGAGACGATGAGCATATGCCCATAATGCTAGCACGCACACAAAAGAAAACAGCCCGTGACTTGGCACGAGCCGTTTTAGCCCCATGAAACTCTAGACCCGAAGGCTAGGGCTTATAGGAACAAAGGATTTCTTCTACGTCGCTCCCCATGCGGGCCAGCGCGAGAGGAGAGTACTCGCGTACCAACCCTTCGGACTGAAGAAGGAGTATTGGACCGGTGTAGAGAAAGTACAGAGTGAACAGTTCCTCCCCGCAAACGTTCTCACCGAAGAACTGCCACGCCTGCCGGCCACCCGTTACAGGTGCAAAGAAGCGCAGCAGCGCAATACGCTCCAGCCGATAGTCCGCGTGGCTAGGCATGCCGTGCCCCGCTTCTTTCGTAGCGGTGACTATGACTGCCCGGTGCAGGTGGATATTTTTCACCTGAGCAGCAACGATTCGCCGCTTCGCGTGCTCCATGCGTACATGAACGCTTGGCTCAAACAGACCAATCGTCAATCTAGAAGGTACCGACATTTCCCCACTCCCTTACTGACCTCCCGACGAAGTCTCTGTATCTGTTTTGCACGATAACTCAATAAAACGCAAGGATTACTCCTGACGCCAGTCCACAAACTCGTAGTCGGTGGAGGTGTGTGGGGTGAACGGAGGCGGGTCGGTGGAAAGCTTTCTATCAAATGCATCAATACGCAACTGGTACCCTGCGTCCCCTGACCAGCCGCACCCGTTTATCCACTGCGTACCCGTGCGGAGATTTGAAACGGTAGTTCCCAAAATAGTGAGCGTGCCCCGTGGCTCATAGGTTCCTGGGCAGCTGTAGAGGTTGCGACCAAATGCTCCGCCTTGTGCAATAAATACGCCGTTGAGCGTCATGTTCTGTGGCGAGTTTGGCGTAATGAGTACGTTATTTTCAGCGATGAGTGTGAGTCCGTCCGTGCCATCTGTAGCTGCGTACGTTAGATTTCCTGGAAGCATCACGTTTGGGGCAATACCCGTAGTGGTCACGTTTGCTGCGACCACAGTCACCTTTCTATCCACCACGCCATCCACCCACAAGTTGTCCTCCACAAAGATGAGGCCGCAGTTTGCGGGAATAGTGTATGTGCCATACAGCGTTTCGTTTGAGATCAGAGTCCTATCAAGAGAGTCCGCTGGGTTTATGTACGTGGAGGAGAGCGAGGTGGTGGAAGTCACCCTACGCACCGTCACCGTCCCATTACCATTAAACGTGAGCCGGTAGCCGCGCCAATAGTTAGCCTGATTACTGTTTCCCGAGCTGTAGCGCGGAAAGTATAGGCCGCTTGCGTTAGCAGTTGTTTTCAAGTTAGTGAAGTCCGCAGCAATACCGGCAAAATCTACCTGTGGCACCGGGTATTCCCACAAGGACTGATTCGGCCCCGCTCCCCACACACCAGCCTTTGTCTGATTTGGCGAGCAACCAAACGACGAGGTGCACAACCATGACGCGAGTGAACTGGTCACCGGAGCATTGGCCGTTCCGTCCATACGAATACCGCCATTGCTGTGGTAGGGGCCTGAAATAATGCGGTCATCGCCCGCCCATACGGTGCTGTTTAGCACGTAGGAGAACTGTGCCACGGTTGGCCTAGCGTAGCGCGCGACAATGGTTCGGTCGGCCGTGGGGTTCTCAATAGGTGTTCCGGTAGAGCGAATATCAATTGAGGTGGTTTGACCGCAGGATGCGTTGCCAGTGATATTGAGCGTAACGGTTCCGGTCTGTCCGCCTTCTGGATCTTGATAGGGAATGGTGTAGGGACCGGGGGCTCCCGTGCCGTTTTGCAAATCGTTCGGGTTATGTGCCAAGACCCAGCGGTAGTACTCAAGTCCGGCTTCTGCAATAGCCAGGCCACGCGTACCTTCTGTCGCGTTCATTTGAAGTCTGTTTTCAGTGAGCACGAAGCTTGCGAGAGCCCCGAGCACGCCAAAAAAGATTGAACCGAACACCAGTGCAGTGAGCATGAGGTAGCCACGAGTTGGTGCGTAGTGTTTCATACTAATTGCGAAGATTTCGGAGCGTGGCAGTTCGCTCAAGCGTGACAATGTTTGGTGCGCGCTGTGGGTTTAAGTCAGTTTGCAACTGAATCCGCACCGAACGAATTGCTGCCACATCAATGGCGCCCGTCAGTTCAACACCCGCAGCGTTGTAGTAGCGAAAGAGCGGTGATGCGGCCGTGTTAGTAACGTACGTAGCCAGAGTAGAAATAGTCTCTGGTTGCGAAGCGTAGGAGGGCGGGTTCCCTCCTGCATTGGTGACTGCGCGGTACAGCGTACCACCTGAGAGATAGAGTCGTATTTTTTCAACGGGTCTGTCGCTGTCTACATCGCTAAAGAACGTAATGGTTGACGTTGCTGCCGCGGATATGGGATAGGAGCCATCTTCACCATAGGAGGCCTCACGAATGTCTCGGTGCGATACGGTAAGACCGCGTGTAGCACTATCAATGGCGCTTGTCTGTTCTAGCAGGTAGGCGTTGGAGCGGTAAAAAAACGCAATCATGCCTGAGAGAGCGATACCTGCCGTACCAAGTATCGCAACCACTACCAATGTCTCCGCCAACGTGAATGCTTTCATAGTTACTCTAGTATAAGGTTGGCTTCAAACGGAACTCCTGGATCGAGAGTGAACGGACTTGGAGTTGAAGAGGCCGAATTGATTGAAAGCGTGATGCCACTGAGTGTGTACACGTCCCACTCAAGTGACCCCGTGTAGGTGGCGATGCTTCCTGTCGTGCTCGCTATGGTTGTTTTGTAAATAGGTACGCCGGCTCCTGTAGAGCCCTTTTGCTTAGCTCCCGTTAGGGTGAAGGAGATATTTGGTAGTGGCACAGGCCCCTCGTCATACATAATCCCCCAATCAAGTATCTGTGACGTCGTGGTGGTGCTTGTCGTATTCAGTGTTGCAGCAAGTGCAAGTGTTGGGTACGTACTAGTTGCGACACTAGCAAGTGAAACGGGGAATGAAGAAAAACCAGCCGCATTTCCAGGAAGCACTCCGTCTGGCAGTGGCACACCAGCACTATCTACAACGCGCACCAGGGCAGTGGTTCCAGCTGGCACGGTGAGCGTGCCTTGAAGCTGTTTCCATGCAACTAGATACTGAGGAGCAATAGCTACTCCACGGGCGCTTCCCGAAAGCTCATACCCTGCCCCACCACTTGAAAGACGCAGACTCCCCCCACTTACGGCAGTACCTGTCTGCGAAGAAAGGCCTGCGGCATTCGCAAAGGTGTCTGTCGTTGTCGTAGCTCGAACTGGTGAGAATGTGCGGAGGGTAAACGGTGTCAGCGTATCAATACTAAAGGTGCTCGTCGTCGTCTGCGCCTTGGCAACCGTTAGATAGCCTGGTGTCGGGTTCTGGTTTGTGGCGTCGCGTGCGTAGGTCTGCGCGCTTGAATACCCACCCTTATCTACCGTTATTCGATACTCTGTGGACGTGGGTGCGCCCGGTAGCTGCACATAACCCAGAGCATTGCTAAAGGTGCTGAAGGAAATTGCGGGGGTCGTGGCGCTGTTTTGAATTGAGACCGTGGCACCCGCAACAGGTGCGCCAGCAGCGTTTACTACTGCCACTGCTAGCGTGCCACCGTCCCCCGTTGTCTCAAGTCCAGGCGGTGCGTAGTTAGAGAGTAGCGAAACAGTGTGCGGCACACTGCGCACGGTGTAGCTTACTTCAACCTTTATTTGCTTATAATCAGTTTGAATTCCATTAGTGTCAGCCGCACCATACCCGTCCTTTGGGTCATCTATATACACAATAAGTGTGCGCGTATTGTAGGTGACACCATTTACCATCTGAGTACTGGTAGCCTGCACGACCCCCGCGGGTATTCCGCCGATGGTTCCAACCAGGTCGTAGTCAAGACCGCGAATGTATTCAAGCTGTGTTTCCGCAACGGACGTGGCACCAGCGCGCGCTTTTGCTATGCCGGAAATAAGAAGAGAGGCACGCAAGAGTCCGATGAGTCCCACGAACACAATAAGGATGAGTGCGCAGCCAACAATCACATCTACAAATGACATACCGCGCGGTGCGTTCATGTTTGTATGATAGCGCACGAATGTACTGTTCCCTCAGACCTTCGGTGCTCTCAAATTTCTTCGGTGCTTTGTGCCTACTAAATCTTGTCCGAAAGAGAGTAAATCGGCGTGATCATTGAAACAGCAAAGACTCCCACGAACACGCCGATAAAGAGCATCAAAAGCGGCTCAATAATGGTGGAGAGGTCTTTCGTTCTGTCCTCCACATCAGTCTCGTAGTACTCTGCCACCTGTCCCAACATGTCAGACACCTTTCCTGTTTCCTCGCCCACCAAAATCATGTCGGTAAAAAATGCTGGGTAGAGCTTTGGATACTTATTAAATGTTGCGGAGAGCGCTTCTCCTTTGCGCACACTCTCCTCCGCTTCAACAAGCACCGCACCAAACACATTCTTCCCTACCACCTCCCCGGCAATGCTGATAGCAGTAAGCATTTCAACTCCAGAGGAGAGGAGTGAGGAAAGTGAACGTGCAGCACGAGCACCCATGGTCTCGCGCACCAAGTCTCCAATGACGGGGATACGCAAAGCAGCCTGCAAAATAAGTGCGCTTCCGACACGTGAGTGGGTGAAGGCATACACAGCACCAAAGAACCCCGCAAGGAGGAGGAGCGAAACGATTATGTTGTTTGCCAGGAAGTCAGAGACCCCAATAATAATCTTTGTCGCCGTAGGAAGCTCAACACCAAGCGACTCAAACGTGGCAGAAAGTGTTGGCACCACAAACATAAGCATCAGCACGCCAATCACCACAATGGCAGAGAGAATAATGCTTGGGTAAATCATGGCCCCCTTTACTTTCTTTTGCAGCGTAAAGGAGCGGTCCATTTGCTTGGCAATAGACTTGAGAGACTCGGCAAGAGTTCCCGATTCTTCGCCTGCCTTTGCCATTGCGATGAACAACTCGGGAAACACTTTCCGATGCATCATCAGTGCTTCGTGGAACGACCCGCCTGTTTTGATTTTCTCTTCAATGCTTGCGACTACCGCTTTCAAGTATTTGTTCTTTGACTGACGCTCAATAACGGACAGTGCGCGCGAAAGTGTGAGTCCTGCGGAAAGCATGGCTCCGAGGTTCTTGGTAAACGTAATCTTCTCCTCGGTTTTAATACCGGTACCAAACACAATGCCACCCGTTTTTTTTGGGTCCTTTGCTTCAGCAACATCAAGTACCGTCACACCCTCTGCTTCTAGTTGCGAATACACCGAGAAACGATTCTCCGCATCTATCATTCGCTTCTCTTTTGCACCGTCTTTTGTTTGAACGGATACGCGAAATTTCATTACTGCTATCGTAGCATGCAAAAAGTTTTGGGCCGGACTTTCTCATGGAGAGTCCGGCCCGAAGTTGGTGGCTAGTGCCATACGTGCGTTCGCACAAAGTCCACCGAAGCGGCGATCGCGGAGGCAATAGCGATGCCGAGCGCAACCGTTGCCACCCATTCAAGCGCGACTGGCAGCTGTGGCACGAATGCAAGACTCACGCTAGGAACGCCGAGTGCGAGGCTCCACATACAGAGCCCGTCGCGCGAGGGTCTCGCAAAAACGAGCAGGATTCCTGCAGAGAGTCCGCAGGCGCCCACATACAGCGGGTCAAACCCGAGCACGGCGCCTAAAAGAGCGCCGCTGACGCCGGCGAAAGCACCCACACAAAGAGCAATATCTCCTTCAATTACAAATTTAGTCATTGAATAGCCCTCCACCACAGTCAAACAGGTAGTCCGTTTGATACTACGGCTCTGTAGTAGATATACACCCGAGCGAGTGAAGGTACCAGCGACTACTCGGTGACTGCACGAAGCACTTCTTCAAGACTAGTGATGCCTCGCGCCGCTTTGTATATACCGTCGTCAAGCATGGTGAGCATTCCTTCTTTGCGCGCCTGCGCCTCAATCGCGTCAGGAGACGCATTGTGAAGTATCAAATCACGAATGGTAGGAGACACGGTCATAATTTCGTGAATACCGATACGGCTCTTGTATCCATCTTCGCACTCCGTAGACGGTTGCGGGTGGTAGAACGGCAGCTCGGTAAGCTTTGTCCCCGCCTTTACTAACTTTTCCTCGGTGAGTGAATTAAGCGCAGCCATGAAGTGGTCCTCGCTCGCCACTTTTTCGCGCTCTGCTTTATCAGGAATGTATTCCTCCTTGCTGTCGCAAAGTCTGCGCACCAAGCGCTGCCCCACTACCAAGCGAAGCGTGGAGACAAGGAGGAACGGCTCCACACCCATATCAATGAGACGCGGAATAGCGCCTGCTGCCGAGTTGGTGTGAATGGTAGAGAGCACAACGTGTCCGGTGAGCGCGGCGTTAATAGCAAGCGAAGCGGTCTCGCTGTCACGAATCTCTCCCACCATGATGATGTTTGGGTCCTGGCGAAGGAGCGAGCGCAGTCCCTGCGCAAACGTAAACCCAATAGCAGGGTTCACCTGCGTTTGATTCACGCGCTTCATCTGGTATTCAATCGGGTCTTCTACTGTGGAAATGTTTACGTCGGGCGTATTTAAAATATCCAGAATGGTGTAGAGCGTGGTGGTTTTTCCGGAACCAGTAGGGCCCGACACGAGGATGATGCCCGTCGTCTGCTTCATTGCCTTGTGAATGCGCTCCATCGTCTCCCCGTGGAAGCCGAGCGTTTCAAGAGAGAAGCCCTCCCCCGTCTCGCGAAGCAAGCGCATCACGATTTTTTCTCCGTAGTAGGTTGGCAGCATGGACACACGGAAGGACACTTTGTCGCCATCACTCTCCATTTTGAATCGGCCGTCCTGCGGCAAACGTTTCTCGTCCAGCTTGAGTGAGGACAACACCTTAATACGCGCAATGATTCCCGGCCCCGCGTCTTTGGGCAGAGTCATCGCGTCGTGGAGCATGCCGTCAATGCGATAGCGCACAAGTACTTGGTCCTCTAACTGTTCAATATGAATGTCGGAGGCTGCCTGAATAATGGCGTGACGAAGGAGCGTGTCCACAATACGTACAATCGGCAAATCTTCCGCCATTTTTTTGAGGTCGTCGCCCGACACTTCGTTCCCGTCACTGTCCTTAATGAGGTTGATGCGCCCCGACTCGGTTGCAATCAAGTCACCAAACTCTTCTTTGAGAGACTTCTGATACTGAAGCAATGTGTGCTTCAGCGAGTCGTCGTCGGTAAGACGCGCCAAAATAGTAAGCCCCGTAGTTTTTCGCACGGAATCAATTGCAGGCAGGTCCTCCGTATCAAGCATCGCTACCTCAAGCTCCTTGTCTCCTTTACGAAACGCCACAATGCTGTGCGTGCGTGCGATTGGCTCTGGAATAAGTGAAAGCACTTCAAGAGGAATCTTTCTGTCCTTCAAGTTTATAAACGGAATGCCGAGCACGTACGCTTTAATGCGACGGAGTGCATCAGTTGAAAGCTGGCCGCTTGATACTAAAATATCTCCGATTGATTGCTTTCGCTCCTTTGCCTCCTTGTCTGCAGCTTCAACGTCCTTCCGGGAAACGAGTCCGGAATCAAGAATAAATTCTTTTAGTTCGCTTTCAGATACTTGCATGTAAAAAGTTCGTATTAAAAGTATAGCGCGCACACGCTTCGCGTTCGCGCGTTTATATTTTTGCTACGGGGAAAAGAAGAACGCCCGCACATTGCTGTGCGGGCGCTTTCGTCTCCATGGTGTGTTGAAAGGTTGTGCGATTACTCGCAGCAGGGGGCAGTGATCACCAGCGGCGAGACCGTCGTGACCTTGGACGGCGGCGCCTGCGTGAACCTGCCGGCGCGCGCGTCCATGATGTCGCCCGGATGGAGCGGAATGTTCAGCTCCACCGTCTTCTGATAGCGGGCGAGGTGACGGGCGTGCTGGTACGTCACCAGGAAGCTCCGGCCGCAAAGCCCCTTCGGGAGTTGCGGTACGTCGGCCTTACAGGACTCCGTCGCGTAGACGGGCAGGTCGACACGTTCGGCCGCCCTGACGGCGATCCGGAGCTTTGCCACCGGGTCTTTGGTCGCGGTGACGTAGTTCACCACCGCGTCGTCCTGCTTGGCCGTGAATGCCGCCGGCAGCTGGTTGATCTGCCATTTCTGGTAGATGCCCCACCCCATCACGACCAGAATGATGGCCACGATGGTGAAGCCGGCAGCAATGACGGTGGGCACGAAGTCAAAGCGGTCAGGGTCACCACTGATACTGTCCTCGTACTCCGTCGCCGGAGTTATGGGATCGGTGCAACTGCTACAAGTGGTGGTGTCGCTCATGTTCAGATTCCCCTTTCAAGGGTGTATGGAGACGGTCAAAGAGCAGTGCGCCCTTGATCCAGTCTCCAGCTAATGGAAATGGAGGGCCAAAACAAAAGCCCAAACGCATATATATATTACACCACTATGACCCAATAGTCAAGCTGGGCATATTGACTGAATCTACCTATATATGGTATGTTTTACCTATCTGAGATGTCCGGGAACCCGGGCATTTCTTGTTAAGAATGCAGTGTTTGCATGAACCTGAGGTAAAATTGCCAAATGCGAGGCGTGGGCAGGCCAGCGAGTGAGGCGTACTGAATAGTACGATGAACGAGCTGGACGGGGGCCCGCAACGAAGCAGGTGGTGATTTTAGACAGGTTCCCTGGGCGACAATTACATACAGGTACTACAACTAAATACAGGCTTATGTTGGATCTAAAGACAATCAATTCAGTGCTCGGCGAGTTTGAGGAGCGTGGCATCACCAAGGAGGTGATGGTGGACGCTATTGAGCAGGCCATGGCTACTGCCTACAAGAAGGAGTACGGAAAGCGCGGACAGGTAATCCGTGGCATTTTGGACATGAATACGGGCACCGTTGCGTTTGAGCAGGTAAAGACCGTCGTAGACGAGTCCATGGTGCGCTTCCCTGAGGAAGGCGAGGAGGAAATTGTGCACGCTCCAGAACAGCACGGACACCGTGAGGAGGTAGAAATACTCAACGAGGGCGAGCTTCCACGCTTTGATGCCGAGAAGCACATGTTGATTGACGACGCCAAGCGTATTAAGCGTGGTGTTGAGGTGGGCGAGGAAATGATTTTCCCGCTTGAGCCACAGGACGACTTTGGCCGCATTGCTGCACAAACGGCAAAGCAGGTAGTTATTCAGAAGATTCGCGAGGCTGAGAAGCTTTCTATCTTGGACGAGTTCGGTCACAAGAAGGGCGAGATTGTCTCTGGTATCGTGCAGCGCGTTGAGCGCGGTGCAGTATTTATTGACCTTGGTCGTGCTACCGGCATCATTCCCTACGAGGAACAGATTCCTGGAGAGCGCTTCCGTGGTGGCGAGCGCATTCGCGCATACCTCTACGCCGTAGACGAAGGATTCCGTGGCGTATACCTACGCCTCTCCCGCTCTCACCCGCGTTTCATCGTGAAGCTGTTTGAGCTTGAGGCTCCAGAGCTTGCAAACGGTGCTATTGAAGTAAAGGGTCTTGCGCGCGAGCCAGGAAGTCGCACCAAGATTGCTATTGCTTCAACCGACCCACACGTAGACCCTGTAGGCTCACTCGTAGGACAGCGCGGCGTACGTGTGTCTACGGTGATGAGCGAGCTTGGTGGTGAGCGCATCGATATTATTGAGTGGTCAGAGGACCAGGCTGCCTACATCAAGGAGTCTCTCTCCCCCGCTACCGCACTTGATATTGTGCTCGACGAGGAAGGACACCGTGCAACGGTGACCGTGTCTGAAGACCAGCAGTCACTGGCCATTGGTCGTGGCGGACAGAATGTGCGCCTCGCTGCAAAGCTCACCGGCTGGAACATTGATATCAACTCTGTTGGTGGGGCTCACGCAGAGGCAGAGGCAGCAGTTGCAACACCTGAAGGCGTAAGCGACGAGGTGATTGAAGAGCTAGAAGCAGCGGAAGACGCTGACCCAGCAGTTGCTGCAGGCATTGACCCAACCGAGACTGAGTCCGTTATCACTGAGGAAGAGCCAGAATCTTCAGCGCTACCCGCTGAGGAGGAGCTCACCAAGAGTGACGAGTCTAACGATTCAATCGTGGACGAGAACGAGGCTCGCGACGAAGCTAAGTAATTCCAATCTAATTGTATGAACTTGCTACACGATGTAGTGTCCGGCACCGCCGAGGAGATGAATGTCATTATTGAGATTCCAAAAGGTTCTAAGAACAAGTACGAGATTGATAAGGAGACAGGGCTTATTGCGCTTGATCGCGTGATGCACTCTGCTCAGGACTACCCGTTTGATTACGGATTTGTGCCACAGACCCTGTGGGACGATGGCGACGCACTGGACGTGGTACTGCTTACCACCTATCCACTGATGCCAGGCATCCTCGTGCGTGCTCGCCCGGTTGCTATTCTTCCTATGGTTGATGGTGGCGAGTCTGATGCAAAGATTCTAGCGGTTCCCTGCGACGACCCTCGTTTCAAGGAGATTGCTGACCTTGCCGACGTGAACAAGCACACGCTCAAGGAAATCACGCACTTCTTCTTGACCTACAAGACGATTCAGGACAAGGAAGTGACGCTTGGTGAGTGGGGTGGCAAGGCGGATGCTGAAGCTGCGTTTACTCGCTCTCGCGAGATGTACGACGCAAAGAAGGACTAGGAATTTGGACGTGTTCAAAAGGCCACAGCATTCTGTTGTGGCCTTTTGTCGTGCCCAGCACGAGAGGGGTATACTGATATAACTATGGAACCAGCAAATACCCCAATCCCACAGAAAGCGCCCGGCGCATACGGCAGCCTATTCTCTATCATCATGATTGTCGTCATCCTCGTGGTGGGCGCCTTCTACGTATGGAACAAGCGTGTGGCACAGAATTACCAGTACGCAACGCCAGAACAAGAGACGGTGCAAGTAGAGGCTGCGGTGTCAGCTCAAGAGTAGCCCACATTCGTCTCTGTCTGTTTTTCTGGTACTATTCCCCCACTAACCCACTATATATATGAGTAAAGAAACCCCACGCGCTTCAATGCTTGTCCCGATGGTGATTGAGAAGTCACAGTTTGGCGAGCGTGCATACGACATCTACTCACGCCTCCTTCGTGAGCGCATTGTGTTCCTCTCTGGTGGTGTGGACGACGACGTGGCAAACCTCGTCGTGGCACAGCTCCTTTTCCTTGAAGCAGAGGACCCAAAGAAAGACATCTTCCTCTACATCAACTCTCCGGGAGGTTCTGTCTCTGCAGGTCTTGCGATTGTGGACACCATGAATCACATCAAGCCGTCTGTTGCGACGGTTGTGGTTGGTATGGCGGCTTCTATGGGTTCAGTGATTCTAGCCTCTGGTGCCAAGGGTAAGCGCTTCGCACTTCCAAACGCTGAGGTGATGATTCACCAGCCGTGGGGCGGAGTGCAGGGACAGGCAGCCGATATTGAGATCACGGCGCGTCACATCCTCGCTACCCGCGACCGCTTGAACAAGCTTCTCGCAAAAGCATCTGGTCAGACACTGGCTAAGGTTGAGAAGGACGTGGACCGCGACTTCTTTATGACCGCAGACGAGGCCAAGAAGTACGGCCTGATTGATACCGTCTACAAGACTAAGTAGTGCACGCAGGATGAACGAGAAACGGCGCCCTCCGGGCGCCGTTTCTCGTTCATTTGCGCCCCCACCGCGCTGTGGCACACTGACTACAGCGGTTGTGTTCCTGAAGTACTGAGTATGGCTGATTATCTGAATCGATTTTATTTGCTCTAAATGCGCGTTCAGAAAGGCGGCAGTTGCTAGGCGCGGGAAGGTCGGCTCGCGAGCCGTACATAGAAGTACGGTGAGCGTGACGACCGGGACCCGCAACAACGCAGATGCCCATTTCTGAGCGTGCACACTGATATGTCTATTAAATTAATACTGGCCCTGCTGGCCTTGAGTGGTCTTGCAGGAATCGCACTCGGATACACCCTGCGATTCCTCATTGCTCTTGGTCAGCGAGGCTCGCTTGAGCTTGAAGTGAAGCAAAAGCTCCTTGAAGCCAAGGAGCGCGCAGCGCGTATTATCCAGGAAGCAGAACTTCGCGCGGACGAAGTGGAGAACGAGCTCGCAGGACCGCTAAAAGAGCGCGAAGAAAAGCTTGATAAGAATACTGAACGCCTTGCTAAACGTGAAGAGTTTCTGGACGAACGCGAGCGTGCGCTCGCAGACGATACGGAAGAAGTGCGCAATCGCGAGAACGAAGTAGTGAACATAAAGCGCGAAGCGGACAAGCTGCTCGCGGAGCGCCGACTAGAACTTACTCGCCTGGGCAGACTCTCAGAAAACGAGGCGCGCGCCATGCTCATGCGCGATTTGGAGGAGACCTTAGAGGAATCTATTCTTGCGCGCCTGCAGAAGCTTGAAGCGCACGGCAAGGCGCGCCTTGAAGACAAGGCCCGCTCCATTCTCCTTACCACCATTCATCGCCTTGCTGCGAATGTGAACGCAGACGTCATGACGCTGTCTATCACTATTGCGTCAGAGGAGGTGAAGGGAAAGATTATCGGAAAAGAAGGCCGCAACATCAAAGCATTTGAGCGCGCCACGGGCGTGGAGGTGATTATTGACGACGCTCCGGACAAAATTACGATTTCTTCCTTTGACCCAATCCGCCGCCACACCGCAAAGCTTGCACTTGAGTCTTTGATTGAAGACGGCCGCATTCAGCCGGCAAAGATTGAGGAAGCGGTAGAGAAAGCAAAGGCGCAGATTCATGAAGTCATTAAGCAAAAGGGTGAAGAAGCAGCGTACGAAGTAGGGGTGGTTGGACTTGATTCCAAACTCGTGGCGCTCCTTGGTCGCCTACACTTCCGCACCAGCTACGGACAGAATGTGTTGCAGCACTCTATAGAAATGGCACACCTCTCTGGCATGCTCGCTGAAGAGCTTGGTGCTGATGCAGAGGTAGCGCGCACAGGCGCACTGCTTCATGACATCGGAAAGGCGGTGGACCACGAAGTACAGGGTACGCACGTAGAAATCGGGCGCAGAATTCTAGAGAAGTTTGGCGTGGATATACGCGTGATACAGGCAATGCAGTCGCATCACGAGGAATATCCGTATGAAACACCGGAATCAATGATTGTGCAGGTGGCAGACGCAATTAGTGCTGGGCGCCCTGGTGCGCGTCGCGATACGGTAGAGCGATACCTGGAGCGTTTGGGCGACCTAGAGCGCCTTGCAGCCTCGTATCCTGGCGTTGAGAAGGTATACGCCATCAGCGCAGGCCGCGAATTGCGTATCTTTGTGAATCCAGGCAAGGTCTCAGACATTGCCATGCACAAAATGGCGCGCGATATTGCA
Organism: uncultured bacterium; assembly: GCA_947085985.1. Lineage (GTDB taxonomy): Bacteria > Patescibacteriota > Minisyncoccia > Phycocordibacterales > Phycocordibacteraceae > C7867-001. The sequence continues at coordinate 120,955 of CAMTYL010000004.1, forward strand.
AAGCGCGTGCAGGACGAGCTCAAATATCCAGGAGAAATTAAGGTAAACGTCATCCGCGAAAACCGTGTGGTGGAGTTTGCTCGGTAACACATTGACACTTTTGAAGAAAATCGCCCCAATTGGGGCGATTTTCGCTATCCCCGTCAAGTTTTCCCAGCTATTGCAATATATGGCTCATTTCCTATACTTTCTTCGGTAGCCCTCTTGTGGGGCTCAGAGCCCTAGAGGAATTAACCCCCTAACGATTTCCTATGAACAAAGCAGATATTGCAGGTAAGGTGCAGGAAGTGCTCGGTGGCACGAAGGCTGACGCAGAGCGCGCAGTTGAGTCTGTGATTGAGAGCATCACTTCTGGCCTTAAGTCTGGTGATGAGGTTTCAATTGCAGGTCTTGGTATCTTCAGTGCAAAGGCTCGTCCAGCACGCACCGGCCGCAACCCTCGCACTGGCGAGACCATTCGCATCGCTGCGACTCGCACTCCTAAGTTCCGCCCAGCAAAGGCGCTTAAGGACGCAGTAAAGTAGTTTCCAACTATTTCTCAATAAAAGCCCCGCACACGCGGGGCTTTTATTGTTTGCTCATTTAAGCGAGCGCTTTCGCAACCACAAAGCTCGTGTAGTTGAATTTAAGGTCTTGAATAGACGCTTCAAGTATATCTAGCTCATACAGCTCTGCCGCGCGCCTAGAAGCAATTACAGCGGTTGTAGGTGGCAATACGCCGGCACGCAGGTCTGCTGCAGCTTTTGCAGTGTCTTCGTATTCAGACAGGTCTACTCCTGGCCATTTTCGCTTTAAGTACATACGGCATTGCTTGAGTGCCTGGTCGTGCGACGTGATTGTAGTGATTTGCTCGGGGTTTGTGCCAGGAACTACGAGGAGATTCTGATGCACGTCTATTTCAAACATCTTCTCTACCTGGAAGCGGTGCTTGGCCATGGCGTGCACCGCCTCTATCACAATGCCACCGTTGCTGTTTTCTATAGGAAAGATGCCCGTGTCTATAGAGCCATCCTCAAGCGCGGTAAGTACACGCTCCGCAGACACCAGAAATACGAGCTCTGCATCGCTCACCTTCTCAGTTTGTATGTATTTACGGGCAGCCTCTTCCGAAAAGCTCCCCTCCGCTCCCATAATGCCAATTTTCATATTCAGGTCAGCGTACCACAAACATACGGGCATGAAATCAAAAGAGCCCCACACCGGGTTGTGTGAGGCTCCGTACGAATAAGGTTCAGTGTTTTTTCTTCTCCTTGTTGCGGAAGGGGCGCCACCCAAGAATCAGCGCGAAGCCGACACCGATGGCGCCAACAGTGCCGACAATCCGGACAACGTGGCCCGTGATGGCCCAGGCGTTCTCCAGAAAACGCTGGACGCCTGCCTGGTCGAACATCGACCAGAGCGTGGCGACCAGCACAAAAGCCAGAATGCCCGCAAAGATAATGAGAACGTTGCGCATTTCTTCTGCCTCTCTATTTGTTGATGAGCCTGCGACCCGTGAAGATCAGCAGGAGAAGGAAGAATCCGACCAACTGTGCCACCATAAGGAGGCACGGCCAGACGTAGACGAAAGGGTCACGACTTTTCAGGAGGGACTTCCCGAACGCGCGACCCGCCTTGTCCACTAATGTCCAGGCGTTTTTAACGTCGGACCAGTAGCGCGTAGTAGCGTACATTCGTAGACTCCTATAGCCGCTTCAATATATATGATACTACTATATGCTGGTTTTGTCAACTAGCGCACCGTACGTTCTGGTTTATGTGAGGAAACGTTTGCAACAACCCATCTCAGTCCCCTGAAATAACAGAACGGTGTGCAGGATAGGGGAAACGTGGATTACCCTTTTTGGCCACGGATAATTTCTTCGTCGTCACAACTCGTGGTTCGCTTTTCTGTAAATACAATCTACAAATGGGTATTCATTTTCTTTCCTTGTCTAAGAGTTACCGCGAAGGTTAGTCTCTCTCCCTCTCCAGAAACACCTATCTTTTCAATGCCATGGGATATGCCCTCTGGACCCTGCACTACTCCACCGAGCGCCGAAGCGACTGATTCAGCGAGCCCGCCGTACGCTCCTACTGAACAAGAATCGAATATAATACTTGGCTGCTCCACAAAAAAACGTTGCAAGTTCTCTGGACGAGCGCTCCCCAGTCTCTTTTTAGACAGCGTTTGGTCGTATCTGTTTCCGAGATTCACCACTTCTTCCCTGCCATGAGCTCGAAGAATCGCAAACGTAATCTTGTGAGCGGCGCCATACTGCCTTTCGAGCGAAATAAATTGTTGCGCCAGTGCACGAGGCGAATCGACTTCTACGACGCGCAGATTTGAGCCATGTTCAGATATTTGCTCGGAGAAATCCTTGAGCATCTTTTCGGTCGGATAACGACTACTGAACGCATCATTCCAGTCGTACTGTGTTCCAATTAACACACCGTATGGAACGTGTGTATCACGAAGGTCGTACTGCTTTCTAAGCACTTCAATGGGGTAGTGATTGAAATTCACAATTCCAAAGCGCTCCTGGAGCTCCTTTGATGCACCCTTCGCGTGTCCTTCTAGTTCAAGTGTAGAGGTCACCCATCCACGCAGGTGTTTGTGGTGCGCCTGGCTCTTTTCTTTCTTAGGAGCCTCACGCAACCCTTCTCGTCGAAGATCAAATTGTGTGCCGGTTCTTGCGGCAACAGCTTGAGCAACTTCCTCAATCTCCTCATCAAGAATAATGTCCGAAAGAGCGGTATCAATATCGAAATCCATGTCGCTGTATGCGAACGACATTTCTTCACGTGCATCCTCATCCGTAAATCCTCGCTTTATAGCTTCGACCGCAGCCTTGTGGGCCATAAGTCGCAAGAGTATGGTCTCGGGCTGTCGTTCGCACAGCCACATAATTTTCGACAGTGCTGGCAAACGTAGCCCAAACCGATATGGCTCGGATGTATCATCGACCCAGTACGACGAAAAGTTTTCGTTACAAAAAGCCACAAGTTTCTGATGCAGCGCTTCCTTCTTAGAACGGTATCCGTATTCTTCAAACCCATCAGCTCGCTCGTCGATAAAGGTGTAGGTGTCAGTGAGCACCATGATTACCTGGTCCGCAATATCAGGTATCTCTCGCTTGGCGAGCTCGAGAATCTCGTCCGAGTGGTCATACACCCACAGCAAATAGTCGTCCCAGCACTCAGTTTCAATGTGCTTATTTGGAAACTGAAGCAGGTACTCGAGGAATGAACGAGGATCATTACTCTTCCGTAACTGCTCTAGTAGCTCAGACTTAACTGTTTCCCAATTAAATGGTCGCTCAGTTGCGGCGTTAGATTCAATCCGGGCATGATTCTTTGGCGCTCCTTCAGGCATGAAAGAAGTATACCGTTGCGTAACAGGGCCTGGCTTGATTCTCCACGCAGGCAATGCAGATTGCCTGCTTATCCCGCATACGACAAAAGCCCCTTTCGGGGCCTTTGTTTCGTGTGCGGGATAGGAGAACCAGCGATTACGCTTTTCGGTCACAGATATCTGCTCGTCGTCACTCGCCGATTCCGCGACCCCGGCTCACGACCAAGCCTGCTGGCTTGGTGCCCGTTCCGCCTTTCGATTCTCCTATCCCAGCCCAAAACATAGTCCTCGCACGCTCCGCGTTCTCGTCGTGATTTTGGTGCGGGATAGGAGAATCGAACTCCTGCTAACAGTTTGGAAAACTGTAGTTCTACCATTAAACTAATCCCGCTTCAGAGACGAGAATAGCATACTTGCGGGGCCCTGTGGAGGGCTTTTCATTTTATAATTATGCTGTATAATAGGCATATGTCAAAAAACCTACTTGCTTGGGCTGGTTTGCTGGTTGTGGCGACCCTCGTTGCCTACCTGGCGCTATATACCAATCTGTTTGATAAGCCGGGAGCAGCACCGGATAGCGATATTCACTATGGCTTCTTTGATGGATCTGGTTCCTTTGCTACTTCGCTTACTGCAAAGAATCAGCTTGCTGCTGTAGGCAGTCTCACTAGCCGACACGAGGCTCCACCTGAGAGCCTTTCTGGCGCCAAGGACAACTTGGGCGATGCAATCGTAAACATTATCTGCGCCTCTAAGGGAGGCGGCGTGAAGTCTATTTCTGGCTCTGGTGTGGTGATCAGCCCTGAGGGTATGATAATCACTAACGCGCACATTGCGCAGCTCTACCTCCTTGAAAATCACCCGACTACGGGCAACGTAGTGTGTGTGGTGCGCACCGGTGCTCCCGCACGCACCGCGTACTTCGCAGAGCTTATTTATATTTCTAAACCGTGGGTGGAATCAAATAGCACCAGCCTCGTAGTGGCGAACCCTCGTGGAAACGGCAAGAACGACATTGCACTCCTTGTTATCACTCGCTCTGCAACGGGCGCTGCCCTTCCGGTTGAGTTTGCTCACGTACCCTTTGGTACCAATGCGCCAAAGATTGGTGATGCCGTCGCTATCGGCTCATACGGCGCACAGTCGCTTACTACCGCGCAGATTAAAGATTCATTGATGCCTACCCTTGTGCTTGGTTCAGTGCGCGACGTATACACTTTTGGTGGCAACACGGTGGACCTTCTTTCGCTTGGCGGTAGCGAGGCAGCGCAGCACGGCTCCTCTGGCGGCGGCATTGTGAACGCACGCGGCGATATGGTGGCACTTATTACTACCAGCACCACTGCTGGCGCCCCTTCTGAGCGCGACCTACGCGCAGTGACTGCAGGGCACGTACGTGAAAGTTTTGAGCAAGACACAGGCATTTCACTTGATGACTTCCTCACTAATTACCGCTCTACAAACATTGCAGCAGATATGCAGGAGCGAAACTCGCTACTGCGTGACACGCTCACTGCAGTGCTTGGTGGAGTGGCGATGCGGTAATATTCAAAACGCTTGAAAGTAGAAGACCGCCGATTACTCGGCGGTCTTAGTCTTTGCATCCAGATCAAACTCTGGAAGGGATATTTTGAGCGTCAACCCTGGGAGAGTATTCTGAACGTTGTTGGCGATCATTTTCCCCAGGTATGGCAGCAGCATTCTGAAGAACACAGTCCTGCCCATTAGTGCATTGTCTAGAAGCTCTTCCAGGTCAATGTCGTAGCCTTGAAGGGCGTCGCTGGCGGTGGAGGGGTCGTCAGCCATTTTCAAGAAGTCAGAAGCTTGTAGCTTGTTGCCGAGATACTCGGCAATGCCGTCAACGATAGCTCGGCATTCTTGGTCGGTAAGAGTCTTCATTTCAATTCTCCTTACGATCTTTTGGCACCAGGCGGTGCTAGTTTCCGTTCTCAATTTCGTCGGCCCGATCAAAGACCATCCTGATGTGTTGCCTCCAGCTGGAGGCGCTGCACCCGTGGCACTCAAAACGATTCCAGACGAGGTCGTCCAGATCCTTAGTGTCTGCCACGAACGAGAGAGCCTTGGCGAACGCAAGAACCTCACTCCTGTTCATCTCGGGTGAAGGATTCTTCCAATAGGCCTCGTCCCAGAGTTCCATCGCCTGCTCGAGAGTGGTGGCGACAGCGACCTTTTTAGCAAAAGTCAGTTTCCTCATTTCAGTCTCCTTTTTGAAGTTCAACTTCCTGAGAATATTATGCTGTGTTTACCATGGTAAGTCAATAGATAGTCATGGTTTTAGTGTATTAAATATAGGACATGAAACTATTGATTTTATTGTAGTTTCCACTATTATAGTCATATATTTATGACTATCAAAAATATGGACTATTTGGAAAGTGGCCTAAAGGCTGGCCTTTCAAGCAAGGCTTCAAGCGTATATGTGGCACTGCTAGACGCTGGAGCGCCGCTGAGCCCCAAGTCGCTTATCCTACGCACTTCCCTGCACCGTCAATACGTCTATGACGCACTCTACGAGCTTGAGGAGAAGCGACTCGTCCGTAGTGTTGGAGAGAAGCGGAGCACTAAATACGAAGCCACAAGTCCTGATCGTCTCATTCAAGACGTAGAGAAACAACGCTTGGACACACTGGAAGGCGTTCGCAGCCTCATGTCTCTGTATGAAAAGTCCCCGGCGGGTGTGGTGGAGGTCATACGAGGGAGCCAAAGATGTATTGAGAGCGAGTTTCAAATGCTTGAGAACGCTAAGCAGGGGGATTATCTGGATATTGTGGGAGGGGCCGGCATGAATTTCGTACGTTTGTTTGAGGGGCGTGTTGAGGAATGGGAGGAGTTGCGTAAAGAAAGGGATATACACCTGCGCTACATAGGGACTGAGGAAGACGTGCGCCACAACAAGACTGAGAGTGTGATTAAAAATGAATCGCGCACCATTCCAGGAATTGGCGACATTGTGAATGTCTGTATTCGCCCAGACAGTGTGAGCTTCAACATATATGAGCCAGAGATACTTACGGTGCGCGTGCGCAGTCTACCTGCTGTAGCAAGTCAGCGCGCTTTGTTTGATGTGCTATGGAAGGTAGCTGAGTGAGCAGGCTGCGGAAAATACAAAATCCGCCCGAAGGGGCGGCTTTTGTATTTCTGATGCTTCGCACAAATTTGTCGGGGTGCGGAGAAACGTGGATTACCATCCGCCATTCAATTCTCCACGCACTGTGTGCAGACACAGTGCCGCACCCGTCTATTTTTCACTGCGTTCAAAAGTAGTCGGGGTGCGGAGAATTGAACTCCGTCATCTACTTCCCAAAAGTAGCGTACTACCGGTATACGACACCCCGTGAGTGAGGCAAACACCAAATGCACGCGGAGCGTATATTTGGTGTTTCGCCGAGCGAACGGGGTGCGCAGGTTTAAGCAACCGACCCTCCCCGGACTGTCTTGGCGTCCCTCTTTCTCAGCCATCCTACCAGATTTATAGAATTTGTGGGAGGTAGGAGATAAAGGCAGCTCCGTCGCGCGCCCGTAGCCACACCAAGAGCCCGTCCACCTGCCAGTCCCCTTCCCAACCTTTTTCTGCCACGTACCACTCGCTGGTGCGGGCTACCTTACTAATCTTTGCGTTGTGCAGATTTGCGGACGGATCAAATCCAGTGTCGCTGCCAGCATCCTTGGGGAATTCTTTGCAAATTCGCGACTTCACCTCTACAAAGTGGAGCGTGTTCTTTTTCTTTGCTATCACATCAATCTCTCCTGTCTTACGCACTACGTTCCTATCAACGATGGATAACCCCTTCTTTTTCAAGTACAGAGCGGCTGCTTCTTCTCCGAGCGCGCCAAGCTCCTTTGTGGAGAGTGTGGAAATGTCGGTCACATTCCTAGTATAGCGCCCAAGGACGGTAAAGAGAAAACGTATATAAATGCTCACTATTTTTCGGACAACGGCAAAAGACACTGGATTTGTCCTATGGAGTTGTCCCCAATACACACACCTTTATCCCCACTTATGCAAAGAGTAGATTCTGAGGGAGAACCGGCGGATAGGGAGAAGTTCCCATATTCGAATTCGCTTCGCGAGGGAGAACCGTGGATTACCACTTTAACTGAGTCCAGGGAGAACCGGCGATTACGCCTTTCGCCTACAAGTCCTGACTCGTCGTCACTCGTCAGGCTCGCAGGCCCAGCTCACGGTCCTGGTCTGCTGACCAGGACATCGTTCCGCTTTTCGATTCTCCCCCGTAGGGTGCGCAGGCACCCTACTTATCCGCACTCGCGTGAATGAGAAAAGACCCTTCCGGGTCTTTTCTCTCACGACGAGTGCGGATAGGGAGAATCGAACTCCCGACTAATCCTTGGCAAGGACTCGTTTTACCACTAAACCATATCCGCGCAGAGGCAGAATACCATATGAGTCCGTCGTAAGGCCAGACCTACCGTGCGTGGGTACTCGGCACAAATGAAATGTCCTTGGTGCCAGAGCCAGTGAGCAGCACTTCACGCGGTAGCTTACGCAGGTTGTAGTTAGACGCCATAGTGAACCCGTATGCGCCCGCTATACGTATGGCAAGCGTATCCCCTATCTGGGGCGCCACCATCAGTCGCTTGCTTGCAAAGAGGTCGCCCGACTCGCACACGTTCCCAGCAACCGTCACTGACTTTCGGGGGCCTCGCGCTCGGGTCAAGTTCTCAATCGGATGATAGGAGCCATACATAGCGGGACGAATGAGTTGGTTGAATCCTGAGTTAACGCCGACAAAGTGATGCTTCTCGGTTGATTTGATGTCAGTGACCGACACAAGCAATGTGCCCGCCTCTGCAACGATGAACCGCCCTGGCTCCATTGAGAATGCAACCGTACGTCCTACTTCGCGCTGGAAACTATTCGTGAGTGCACGCATGCGCTTACCGAGCTCACCAAGCGGAAGTGATGCGGCGCCTGGCGCGTACGCCACGCCAATTCCTCCTCCAAAATCTATGTGCGCAACATCCGGGAATGACTTCGCAGTTTCTAACAACACCCGCACAGCTTTCTCAAAAATCTTTATATCAAGCACGTTTGAGCCGATGTGCTGCTGTATGCCTGTTATAGAAACTCCGTACTTCTTCGCAAGCGCCTTCGCTTTTGCTACGTCGCGCAATACAATGCCGAACTTGCTGTCTGGTCCGCCCGTGATCACATGCGCGTGGTGCCCTCCTCCAATCCCTTGATTCAAGCGGATAGACGCTGTGGTTCCAAGCTTTCTTGCTCCCCAGATGTCTAGCTGATGTAGGGAATCTAAATGAACCCGCACACCAGTCTTTGCAACGTGCACAAGCTCGGCTTCAGTTAGACTTGAACACGTAAAACTAATGCGCGACGCAGAAAAACCTACAGACAATGCGAGCTCAAGTTCCCCAACCGATACCGCTTCTACGCCAAGACCTGCCTTCTTAATGAGCGCAAGAATCTGCGGATTAGAATTCGCTTTCATTGCATAGTGAAAGGTAGTGCCGGAAAAGTGCCGCCTCAACCTCTCGCACTGTGCGGAAATCAGTGCCGCGTCGTACACATAGAGCGGGGTGCCAAACTTCTTAGCTACCGAAAGTAATCGCGCTCGCTCTTTTGTGTTTAGTTTGGTCATACTGAGAAACAGTATACCTGGCGCCTGCTTACTATCGGTGCGCCCGGAGGGAATCGAACCCCCGACCCTCTGTTCCGAAGACAGATGCTCTAATCCGCTGAGCTACGGGCGCCCCTGCACTCTACCTTTCTTTCTTGTACTCTTCAATAAGCATCTGCTGCCAGAATGACATTATGCGAAGGTACTTAACCATTCCAAGCTCTATTCGTACACACCCTTGATAGTTCGGGCGCTTTTTTACCTGCAGTCCCTGGGTTTTATAAACCGTTTTCCCGAATTGAGTAGACGGCACACCGGTCTCCTTGGACCATAATTGTTCATGATTTTCCGACTTGAATGCATGGTGCGTGTAAACTCTCATTCGAATTTCTTCTTCACTTTGCGTAAGATACTTTCTTATCCACGAAAGCATCATTCGTATCATCTCTGCATCAGAATTAATAAACCCAAACGCGCTTGTGCGCTTTGATCCTTCGGCCCAGTATAAAGCAATTCCAACCTGAAAGAACGGTTCTTTCTTGTGCGTCTGGAATTGTGCACGCGCCCAAAGGAGAGACTCATTATCACGCGCCATTCGCGCCTGTCTCAGCGAAGCTGCAGCACGAATCCTGCCTCTTGTGATGCCAGCGACCCTCCTTTTCTTAAGAACTTGCTTCTCAGCACTGGTAAGTACTGACTCCTTTAGCCATAGTGAGACCGAACTCTTTGACACAGGCACTTTACTGAGAATTTCACGGTATGTGTATCCCTTCCGCCGTAACGCAAGAACCAGTTCCCGCTCTTGAACCTTAGTCTTCATATACTGAGTATATACTATAGTGTTTGAATGAAACGCGTTGTGCTAGTATTTTTGATATGAAGTACGAGGCTCCCCTAGAAGTGCGCACAGTCACGGGCGCACTGCGCGATGCTGGATACGAAGCCTACCTTGTGGGTGGATGTGTGCGTGACTTGCTCATCGGTCGCACCCCAAAGGACTGGGACGTAACGACAAACGCAAAACCCGAGGATATTGTGCGGGTATGCCCAGAGTCCTTCTACGAGAACGATTTTGGCACCGTGGGAGTGAAGACCGGGAGTGAGGACACTGCCCTCTCCATAATTGAAGTGACTCCGTACCGCACTGAGTCGGGCTACTCCGACAAGCGCCGCCCCGACTTGGTGGCTTTTGGGGATAACTTGGAGGAGGATTTGGCCCGCCGCGACTTCACCATAAACGCGATTGCACTTGATGAGTCTAAAGGACATCTTATTGATCCTTATATAGGACAAAAGGACATATCCCATAAAGTGCTACGCACGGTGGGCTCCCCTCTTGAGCGCTTTGAGGAGGATGCGCTCCGACTCATGCGAGCCATTCGCTTAGTGGCAGAGCTTGATTTTGCATTAGACAGCGAAACGGCGGCTGCGATACAGGAAAAGGCCAAGAATTTAAGCCACGTTTCACGTGAAAGGGTTCGGGACGAGTTTGTACGAATCCTTAACTCCAAGCAACCAATGATGGCGCTCGTACTTTCCCAGCAGCTCGGGCTTTTGGAGTACATTTCTTCTGACCTTACCCGCGGTATTGGTGTGGAACAGAACCAGGCCCACAGCTACGACGTGTTTGGGCACCTATTGCGCGCGCTTCAGCATGCAGCTGACAAGGATATGCCATTTGATATCCGCCTCTCTGCCCTGTTCCACGATGTATCTAAGCCAGAAACGAGGCGCTGGTCTGACGAGAAGAAGGACTGGACCTTCCATGGCCACGAAGTAGTGGGTGCCCGAGTGACCAGAAAGGCGCTAGAGGAAATGCGCTTTTCACGTGAAACCATTGAAAAGGTAAGCAAACTGGTGCGCTGGCACATGTTTTTCTCTGACCCGGACCAAATCACTCTGTCTGCCGTACGCCGCATGATTGTGAATGTGGGCGAAGAAAATATCCATGACCTTCTAGATTTGCGTATCTGCGACCGTATTGGGACAGGACGACCAAAGGAGCAGCCGTTTCGCTTCCGCAAGTACAAGGCAATGGTGGAGGAGGCCCTGCGCGACCCTATCTCTGTAGCCATGCTCAAAACAGACGGAAACAGGCTTATGGAGCAGTTTCACGCGAAACCAGGCCCAAAGATTGGCTGGACACTTAATGCCCTACTGGAGGAGGTTCTAGAGGACCCGAAGAAGAACGAGCTTACCTATCTAGATATGCGTGCGCAGGTGCTTTTGGAGCTTCCAGAGTCACAGCTTAAAGAACTGGGAGATTCTGGCAAAAAGAAGCGGGAGGAGCGTGAAGAGGAGGAACTGCAACAGATACTCAAGAAGCATCACGTCTGCTAGGTTCCACGCGAAACACCCGAAGGGGTGCCTGTTTCGTGTGAAACAAGAGAAAACGGCCTATATAGGCCGTTTTCTTCATACTATGGGTAGTTTCACGTGAAATGGGGCCCAGTGCAGTATAAAAGTGCCAGTTGCGAGGCGAGTGAGAGCGCCAGAAGCCCTTGAGCGCAGCGATTAGAGATTCAAGTGCCCTTGGGGCGCAGTGAGCAAGGCGTACTGAATAGTACGATGAGTGAGCAGCGGAGCGAGCAACAAAGCAAATGGTGCTTTTTTACTGTGCTGACAGGGAAATAAGAAAGCCACCCTAAGTTGAGAGGACCAAATGGAGCGGGGGCTGGTTTGGCGGTCCTCCCGTGAGATGTGCGGGTGGCTTCTTGTGTGAGTGTTGCTCGTCACGTTTGGTATCCGTGTGGCTGGACCCAGTCTTAAGTAGAGGAGATCACTCCTTGGTTGTTGGACGGCCTGGATAACGTGTGCAAACACTATTTGATTAGAAAGAACTATCAAAGAACAGCCAATGCAAGGCCGGTCTTTAACAATTCTTCTCGCACTAGACCGTGCCTCGTCTTCCATTACTATATACCCGGGGGAAACAGTGTAAAGGACAAGGGTGGGGACAGTGTCCTTTATGTCCTATAGAACTAGCTACAGCGTTATTGAAACAGGGCAGTGGTCGGAGCCCATGATGTCGTCGTGTATCTCTGCGCTCTTTACTTTGCTCTTGAGTGCCTTGGAGGCAAATATGTAATCAATACGCCACCCCACATTGCGTTCGCGCGCCTGGCCCCAGTTACTCCACCAGGAATAGTGCCCATTGCCGGTAGTAAACAGACGAAAGGTATCGATAAATCCAGCACCGATGATGCTATCAACTCCTTCGCGCTCTTCCGCGGTAAATCCTTTCACACCCTTATTTTCCTTGGGTCTGGCGAGGTCGTCTTCGGTGTGGGCTACGTTTAAATCTCCGCAGAAAATAACTGGCTTTTCTTGCTCCAACTCCTTCATATATTCCAAAAAGGCAGGGTCCCACTTGCTGTGACGAAGGGGGAGACGAGAGAGGTCGTCCTTTGCGTTTGGGGTGTACACGGACACCACAAAGAATAGGCCCATATCAGCCGCAATCACGCGACCTTCGTCGTTAGGGTCGCCATACCCGTCATCTACCAGGTTGTATTTACTCGCTATTTCAACAGGAATGCCGAAACGCACATCAAGGGGCACCTGTTTGGTGAATATGGCGGTGCCACTGTAGCCCTTTTTCTTTGCGGAGTACCAATACTCTTCGTACTCCATTAGATCAACAGGGGACTGGTGTTCTTCTGCTTTTGTCTCCTGCAGGCAAATGATGTCGGGCTTCAGCTGCTTGATGAATGGCAAAAACAGCTCTTTGCGATGTACGGCCCGAATGCCATTCACGTTCCACGACACAATTTTCATATAGGCATTGTACTATGTACGCATGACTGAACGTATGCCGTTTCACGAGGCGCCACCGGACCAGCTAGAGGTTCGCAGAGATGCGCTTCTGTTGCGGGTTAAGGAGATGCGGGACAAACTAGGGGAGTCTAACCTTAATCCAGAGGTAGTTTCTGCTGAGCTCAGCGCGCTTCATGACAGAGTGCAGCAGGTAGGTGGGTTACTGGACATGGGCTTATTTGACGAAATATTCGATGCTCTGGAAAAAGTTTTCGACGCAAATAGACGCTAGCGTGGTACGATTTTCATATATCTAGACTAGCGACCCGTATGAAAACAATGACTTGTGCGCAGATGGGAGGGATGTGCGAGGAGAAATTGAGTGCCGAGACAGAAATGGAAATGATAGCGGCTGGTATGGCGCACCTAGAAGTTGCTCACCCTGAGATGGCAGAGAGCATTAAAACACTGGATAAGAACGACCCCATGATTATTTCCTGGGGAGAGAAATTCCACCGGGATTGGGAAGCAACGCCCGCTGATACATAGAAAAATACCGCCCAGTTGGGCGGTATTTTTCTAATGGCGCAATAAAGCGCTACTTCTTTTGTACGCGGGTAGCGTAGGCTCCTTTCTTGCTCTCCGTGCTTTCAAAACTTACGTTGTCTCCAACACGAAGTTCACTAAAGGTGGTGCCCACCAGCGAGTCAGCGTGAAAGAACATAGGCTCTTTCTCTTTTCCTCGCTTGATGAGGCCCGAGCTTCGCTCACCGAGCTCTGCAATGGTTCCGTCCTGCATAGTAGTGGTGGGTTACCTAGTAACTGGCCCGCGAGAAACCAAAAGCGCCCGCAAGCGGGCGCTCGTTTGGTTAGATCTTGCTGACCTTGATAGCGTTAGGACCCTTAGGACCCTCAGCCTTCTCAAATTCAACCTTGTCCCCCTGACGAAGATCATCGAAACGTACATTTACGAGCTCGTTTGAGTGGAAGAATAGATCCTTCTCCTCTCCCTCGATCTTAATGAATCCGAATCCCTTGTCTGTGAGTCCAGCAATAATGCCTTGCAACATAGATTTTGTAGAGCGATACACCTGATAACTATCAAGTGCAGTTGGCTGAATTCCGAAACTCGACGTTACTTCTTCTCCCCAGCGCTGCGATTTGATGTAGTAAATATATAATATCTATCTCAAAAAGTCAATCTCCTATCCTTTGTCCGCCGTTGCCCAAGCCATTTCAAAGATTTGTCGTTGAGCGGCGGCAAATTCCGCATCTTCTATGATGGTGCAATGCAACTGCCCGTAAAGAGAGATCCTTACGAAATTTGGGAATATTTCTATGGAATTTTTTGAGGAGTACAGATTCTTTTCTACCACCCGCACGGTCCGCAAGAACTCCTTGTCCCTTTTTCTCCATACTGAAAGGGAAGCATGGTTTGGCACAATAGCCCTAGATGCAACACCGGCTTTTGCCATTGCTGCGCTCCACCCAAGCAGAACGGTCTCTACCTCCCGCGAAATGTTCTCAGCCGTGGCAAAGTATGCGAGATACTCGCCGCCCCGTAACTCGTCCTGCCGGTAGGCATATGCCTTTTTCATTCCTGCTAAGCCCTCAAAGAAAAGAGTTCTTGTTTTCTCTGACTGACTTTTCTTTGCAAGTGCGCTAAGGGACGGCACAATCGAACGGAACCCTCCAACACGTTCTTCGACGGAAGCCAGTGCAAGATCCGGCAATTCCGGCACGAACAAATGCTTCTTTGCCTTTGGTACCCGGTGCACAAAGCCCTGTTCAATGAGTTCCTTTAGGATCACATATGCTGTAGGGGCTTTCAGGTTCGCTTTCGCCGCTACTGAAGCAGCCGAACCACGCCCAAGTTCAAGAAGAGCAAGGTATGCACGGGCTTGCTTATCGTTCAGGCCCACTCCTTGGAGTTTTTGAAGATATTCAGTATCCATTAATTTATAATAATTTTATTGAATTAAAAGTCAATAATCATTTATGTATGAGTATTATAGGTTTTTTTGAATTTAGATTAATATAACATTTGACAAATGTGTGTAATACGGCACAGTGCTGGCAGAAGCAACCACGGTTCCTAAGGAGACCACACCATGAATTTATTAACGGTTCCTTTGATTGTTAGCCTGGAGGAGAAGCTGGCTGCCGCAAACTGGTCGCGAGATGACATAGAAAGTCTTTGCGGAATGGACCTGGTTCGGCTGCGTCGACTCGTAAAGGGCTATCTGGTGTCCAGTGCCAAGGACTACGGACTTCGACCAGAAGAGTCGGATCTCATTACTCTTGGCTCAGTTACTCTTGGTAGCTACTCAAACTTTGAGAAGCAGATAAACCGTAAGGGTGATAGAGGGCTTTATCACGTGCATTCACTCCTAAAGTCGTGCGCGTTCTCGCCTGTGCGACGTGATATCAATCTGGTCGGCGTACATTCCTCGGCATTAGGAATAAGTTCGGCCTCGCGAATCCCGACCATTGAGGAGCTGTGGGGTCGAGCTGAATCCATTGGACTCTATCCCGTTCCTCTTGAAGCTGTTCTGATGTGTTTTCTGAAACTTAGGGACGAGGGGGTACGTGTTGATGGGGTATATAAATTCGCTCCGAGCGACGAGCCTCGAGGCGATGATTTCGGGTACAGGAATGAACTTGCCGGTAGACCAGGATACCCGGTCATTCCAATAATCGGCAGCGATCCGCCCGAATGGAGAGAGCCGCGTCCAATCTATATGAACAATTCGACCCTCGGCACAGTGCACAACTGTCCCGAAACCTGGATCTTCGGCAGAAATCCATAAACAACCCGCCACCGTAAAAAACGGTGGCGGTTCTTTTATCTGTTCTTTGAGTGAAACTTCTTGTGGACCTCCCGCAGGTGAGCGTCGGTGACGTGGGTATATATCTGGGTTGTGTTGATACTGGCATGGCCTAAAAGTGCCTGGACGGAGCGAATATCTGCGCCATTTTGGAGCAAATCCGTAGCAAATACGTGGCGTAGGGTGTGGGGCGAGACTTTACTCGTGATGCCGGCACGCGCCGTGTACTTCTTTAAATGGCGCTGGATGTCGCGAGGAGTGATGCGGTGTAGGGAAGTGGGGCGCCCGTCCACAAACAATGCCTCCTCCATATCCTTTCTGGCCTTTAAATACGCACGAATGGCTTCCTTGCTTGCTTCTGAGAGGAACACCACCCGCACCTTGTCGCCCTTTCCACGCACCGATACTTCGTCTCGAGACAGGTCAATGTCTACGTTCAAGGCACAGAGCTCGGAAACACGAAGCCCGGTGGAGAATAGAAGCTCAAGGATTGCAGCGTCCCGCAAGTAGGCTGCTTTTTTGCTTTCGTCCTCTTCCGCAGCGTATGCGTCCATAGGTGCCTTCATGAGGCGGGCCAGTTCGCTAGCATTTATAAGGTCCAAATGACGCTCAGGTACCTTTGCAAGCTCTATGCGCTCGGGGGACAGGCTTTCTATCCCGCGCTTTCTAAGGAACTTTAGAAAGGCTCGCAGCGCAATAAGGTAGTAGTTCTGGGTACGGCGCTTCATAGAGTCTCTACCCGTGCCTGGCTGGCGGTTGAGCCAGAGTCTGAATTCACGAATATTCTGCTCAGAAATGTCCGAAACACTCACTATTTTCATCTGTTCAAAGTAGCGAGAGAGGTAGTGGTCGTAGTTTTCTACTGTTTTGACCGCGCGACCGCGCTCAATTTCTATATATTCCAGAAATTCCCGCTTCATCTGTGCTGCCTGCATATGTCCACAGTATAGCCTGCATATTGTGCGCACTTTACTAGTTTTTGGAGCAAGCATGGCTAAGACTATACAAGTGTCCTGCAATTGATGAATCCGCTAGGCGCGGGAAGGTGAGGAATGGAGGCGTACTAGCAGTACGACGCAATGACGAGCCGGGACCCGCAACACCGCGGCTTCGCAATTGCAGGACACTTGCGTAAATAATCAAGGTGTGGTAATGTGGTGCTAATGCTTACGAAACGCGTAAAGACAGCCGTTATCAAGGATGCGGCACGACATGACAAGGACACCGGCTCTGCTGACGTCCAGGTTGCCGTGCTTAGCCGCAAAATTGATGAGCTAGCTGCACACCTTAAGAAGAACAAGAAGGACTTCCACAGTCGTCGTGGACTTCTTCAGATGGTTGCGGACCGCCGCACACATCTTCGCTACCTAGAGAAGAATGATAAGAAGGGGTATACCTCCCTTATCAAAAAGCTCGGCCTGAAAAAGTAGATCCGCCTGAAAACGGCGGGCTATTTTGTTGCAAACTTCTTTGCTCGCTCAACGTACTCTCCAGTACGTCTTGCTTCGCAAATCGTTTGCGCCTCATATCTCACTCGTTTTGAGTCGGCTCTGGGGAAGGGGTTCCTCGCACCCATTCTTCTTTTTCCTAGGATTTTTGTGCGCATGCACGTAAGCAGGTGCTACGATGTATAGGTAGGAGCACTCTCCAACCTACATTTTTAATACGTTTCTAATTTCATACCGTTATGCCTGTAATCAAGCATCCGGCGCAACGAGTAGGGGTATTCATTGATACTCAGAACCTCTACCACAGTGCCAAACACCTTTACAAGTCTCGCGTTAATTTTCAGAATGTTCTGGAAGAAGCAGTAGGGGACCGCGTGCTCGTGCGCGCCATTGCCTATGTCATCTCTACCGAAAGCGGAGACGAGAAGAACTTCTTTGAAGCGCTCACCAAAATGGGTATTGAAACCAAGGTGAAAGGACTTCAGATATTCTCCGACGGTGCCAAGAAAGCTGACTGGGATGTGGGCATTGCCATTGACGCCGTGAAGCTCGCGCCAAAGCTGGACACGGTCATCCTTGCCACTGGCGACGGCGACTTTGTGCCACTTATTGAATACCTAGAGAACGACGGGTGTCAGGTGGAAGTCATCTCGTTCGGAAAGTCGTCTTCACAAAAACTGAAGGAGGCTGCGCACGCGTTCACTGATATGTGCGAGGATCCGAAGAAATTTATCATCGGACATCGCGGATAGTTCAGCCGTACACAAGCACCGCTCGCTACCGCTGGCGGTGCTTGTGTACTTGTGTGTGGAAGAGGGGAGTAAGCAGGCTATAATCAAAGAAGTACATGCCGGACCCCGCTTCACCAGCCCCAACACCTGTTGACCTCACAGATGCTATCCCTGCACAGGACATGTCGCAGTACATTCGCACGTACGCGAAGGATGTCGCGCAACAAACCGGGAAGGCAAACGTGGGTGCTCTGCAAAAGAAAAAGCCCGCGCAGACTGAGGAGCCTAAAATAGTGGCGCTCGGTAAACCAAAGGGAGAGGTTGCAGATGGAGTTGAGTTTGACGCTACTGAGCAACCGTTCTTTGAAGGGCAGCAAAAGCCTGAGCGACCGGACAGAGAAGTTGTTGACCTTGAGTCTTCCGCCGAATTGAATCAGTACGTGGAAGGTGCTCAACCGCCCGCCGCAAAAGACGACGCAAAAGATAAGAGGGAAGAGGTGCTGGCTCGCCTACGAACAAAAATGGCGGTGCCGGTTATGTCGGCTCCGATTCCGGACGTGGGCCAAGCTGAGACTCCCGCTGTTGCCGCGATTCCCGAGCCTCCACCTCCGCCTCCGCCTCCTCCACCAACCTTTGTTGAGCCTGCACCAGAGCCGGTACACGTGATGCCACCACTGTACCGGGAGCCAATTGAAGACATTCCTGTGGCTGTTGCTCCGCCGCCTCCTGTTGCGCCTCGTCCTCCTACTCCAAAGCCACAAGAAGCGGCCCCTTTTCACTCATTCTCTACTGACTTTAAGGACAGGACGGCCGCAACAAATTCTTCCTCGTTCTCCGTACTTGCTGCAGGCCTTGATGCGGGGCAGGCGGTTGCCTCGCGCAGAGAGGCCCCCGCTCGCGAGCGTCCGCCAGTCCTCGTGATTGCCGCTGGCGTAGTGCTACTGGTTCTGGCTGCGGGCGGAGCTTATGCGTCCTATCTATACCTGGGTGCTCGTCATGAAATTCCCGTTATCACGCTGTCTGTTCCGTCACTTATATTTGCAGACGAATATAAAAAGGTTGAGGGTTCTGGCACAACACTCATGCAAGCGCTTGCAACCACAGCAGGCGAGCAGCTTCTTCCAGGAACAGCGGTCGTCACCTACGTTGGCTGGCCGGTGAGCGACGACACAGGAACGCTCGCAGGCTCGCCAGCTCCAGGTGGTGTGTTGGTGCGTGCGCTTGCACTTGGAGCTCCTGACCTGTTGCTTAGAAACATCGCACAGGAGAGTACGGTGGGTGTTATTAACGAGGGCGGAGACACACGTACATTCTTTATTCTGCGCGTCTCTTCGTACGAGCGAACCTTTGCGGCAATGCTCACCTGGGAGCCCCTCATGATGCGCGAGCTAGGTGTGTTGTACCCGCTCTATCAAAGTGATTCACCGGCCGAGCCTGTGGTTGATTTGTCGCTCGTGGCAACCAGCACTGCCACCACCACTCTTGCGACAGCTGCGACTACCACACCAGTTGTACAAAGCGCGCCACCGCCCGTGACCGTGTCTGGAAGATTTGTGGACGCGATTGTTGCTAACCGTGACGTGCGCATTATGCGCGATAGTCTTGGCCGCTCTGTTGTGTTGTATGGATACGCAGACCGCGAGACGCTCATTATTGCTCGTAACGAGGCCGCGTTTGCCGCGCTCCTTGTGCGACTCTCAGCAGGAGGGAAGTAGATTGTGTGCTAAAGTAGCCTCGATGAACACTGAACACTTCCGCAGCCGCCTTGAGACAGAGAAATCTGAACTTGAGGCCTCACTTGCTACCGTTGGCCGCATTAATCCGTCTAACCCAGGTGACTGGGAGCCGCTTCCACAAGAAACTGGCCAGGAGGCCGATAAGGTGGACGCTGCAGATCTTATTGAAGGATACGAGGACAACGCGGCAATTCTGAAAGACCTAGAAATTCGCTATGGCGCTGTGCTTGGAGCGCTTGCTCGAATTGAGGACGGCTCTTACGGGGTCTGCAGTGTTGACGGTGCGCCCATAGACGAAGCGAGGCTTGAGGCAAACCCTTCGGCAACCACGTGCGTAGCGCACGCATCATGACTATGAATTTTTCTATGAGTCGCATAAAAGAATATTTGCTCTTTGGGTGGAAAACTTTTAAGGCGAGCCCGTGGCTGTTCATTGCGGTTCCGCTCGTACTGTTTGCTATTAACCTAGGCATTGCTCTCATTGAGGGCGTGCTTGGGTTTGTGTTCGGAAAAGAGAAGATGGAGCTTCTTATACATATTGAAGGGGTTATTACCACTATTCTTATGGGAATCGCCGTCATAACGCTTTACCTGAAGGCGCATGACAGCGTCGCCACCACTGAGCTGCATGACTTGTGGAACCCGAAGCCGTTTTGGCGATACCTTGGTGTATGTTTTCTCGGTAGCATTCCCGTCATACTTGGCCTCGTGCTCTTTATTGTCCCTGGAATTATTATTGCAATCGCGTTCTCATTCGCTGGCATTCTCGTAGTTGAAAAGGGTCTTGGACCAATTGCGGCCCTGAAGGAAAGTGTGCGCCTTACGAAGGGGCACCGCTTTGAGCTTTTCAAGCTTGGCCTTGCGGCGCTTGTGCTCAATATTCTTGGATTCTGTGCACTTCTGGTCGGCCTTTTCGTGACCGTTCCGATTTCGCAGCTTGCGTTCATTCACGCATACCGCACGATTTCTCAAAACAAGGCAGCGTAGCTTAGTACGGAAAAACTCCCCCGCGATACACAGTATCGCGGGGGAGTTTTTGTATACCAGGAGTACTATACAGGTATGGACATCACGTTTGAGGACGTGCCGGAAGCTGAGCAAGAAGAGAAAAAAGGATATGCATCACTTCTTGCCGCGCAGCCCGTTGGCGCATTTGCTGAGTTAGTAACCATTGAGGCTGACTTGAGTCGCGGACTCCACTCCTTTTCAATTGTTGGCCTTCCCGATAAGGCGGTAGAGGAGGCCAGGGATCGTGTTGCTGCTGCGATTAAGCACAGCGGGTTTAAATCCCCAAAATCCGAGAACAAACGCATTGTGCTCGCACTCTCACCAGCTGACTTAAAAAAGGAAGGCTCACACTATGACGTGCCCATCGCACTATGCTACCTGGCCGCAGCAGGGCACCTTTCCCTGCCACAGGAACCAGCGCTCTATGTGGGCGAGCTTGCGCTTGATGGCGCGTTACGCGGGGTGCGTGGCGTACTTCCACAAGTAGTTGCCGCAAAAGCAGCGGGTGTTGGTTGTGTGTTTGTCCCTCCACAAAACGCAGCCGAGGCGCTCTTGGCCCCAGACATAACTGTGTACGCCCCAAACACCCTCAAAGAACTGGTGGCGCATCTCTCGGGAACCATCGCTCTGCCTGTACTCACCAGAGACGAGAGTGGTCCTCCCCCTGCGCCCTCCGTGGACTTGCAGGATGTAAAAGGGCAGGAGAGTGCGAAGCGCGCACTTATCATTGCAGCAGCTGGCCGCCACAACATCGTGCTGTATGGCCCTCCAGGAACAGGGAAGACTATGTTGGCGCGCGCTCTTCCGGGAATTCTGCCACCATTAGGAAGTGCTGAGCGACTAGAAGTGACTTCTATTCACTCCACCGCAGGCCAGTTGCGTGCCGGGGAGGCGCTCTTCTATCCGCCATTTCGCGCGCCCCATCACACCATTTCACACACCGCGATTGTGGGCGGCGGCGCGTACCCAAAAGCGGGCGAGGTGACCCTCGCACATCATGGCGTACTATTTCTAGACGAGTTTGCTGAGTTTGACGCGCGCACATTAGAGGCACTGCGCCAACCTCTTGAAGACCGAGTGGTGACCGTGTCTCGCGCTAGGGCCAGCATCACGTTTCCGGCCGACTGCATGGTTGTAGCTGCTATGAATCCAGCCGACACACTCACCGCGGATGCGGATGCGCGCGTGCGCGAAGCGATGAAACAATCACGAAAAATTTCGCGCCCTATCGCAGACCGTCTGGACTTGTGGGTAGAGGTGCCACACCTACCAGAATCAGTGCTGCGCAGTGTGGGTGGGGGAGCTTCTTCAAAAGAGGTTCGCGAACAGGTGAGTAGTGCGCGAGAGCGAGCCGTACAGCGCGGATGTGTGAACGCGCGCCTGTCACCGCGTGAACTAGATAGTCCAGAATTTGTAAGCGAAGCAGTTCGCGACATGCTCATAGCGGCGAACACTAAACTGAATCTCTCCCCGCGCGCCTATCATCGGGTGCTTCGTGTCGCACGCACCATTGCAGACCTGGGCCAGAGTGACGAGATAGCAGTGGAGCATGTGCTAGAGGCACTGCAGTATCGCCCGCGAGGAATGTTTGGGTTTGAGTAGCAAACCGGTGCATTCCTAGTAAGCCGAGAGAGAATTTTTAGGTACTAGGCGGGGAGAGAACAGCGAATGAGGCGTACTGAATAGTACGGTGAATGAGCTGTTGAGGCTCCCCAACAACGTAATTAAAGATTCTAATCGGCTTACCTAGCGAACGGGTTCTTTGCGCCCCGCACCTCAAAGTGAAGATGATACCCCGTTGATTTGCCGGTGTTTCCTACCGTGCCAATCTGCTGACCCCTAGAAACCTTTTGTCCAACCGATACCGCATTGGATGAATTATGCGCGTACAGGGTCTGAGTACCATCTCCGTGGTCAATAACGACATACGTACCGTATCCGCCATTCCATCCGCCCACACGAGACACAATAACGGTTCCTTCTGCGGCAGCTAGTACTGGTGAGCCCTTCGGAGCAGCGAAGTCTATACCGTTCCAGCCGTGGATTCCCTGCGACAGACGTCCTGACGGAGCAGGGTTAGCCAGAGCAACCTCTTTGCTCGTGTTTCCAACAGCGCGCACAGAGCCCATGCTGCCACCGGTTTTTATGGTGGACTTAACCACGGTCTTCGTCGCCGTTTTCGCCTTGGTTACAACAGGCGCTGCAACTTCTCCACCTGGAATAATAAGCACCGTTCCTGCAATAAGACCAGCGCCCGTGTCCAAGCCGTTATACGCTGCGATGTCGTCAGCGTCTGCACTAAATGCCTTGGCGATACCCTTAAGCGTTTCTCCCTTACCAACGGTATGACGTACTCCAGAAACCGGAAGAACAACGAGGGTCATTCCTGGCTTGATAGCGCTTTTCCGCGTTAGGCCGTTTGCCCAGAGGATTGTATCTACAGACACACGGTACTTCGCAGCAATTGCTGAGATGGTATCGCCGTCACTAACCGTATAGGTTGAAATGCTTCCGCTTGAAGATGTGTGATCCACGGGGATTGTTCCGTCCACACCAGCGCTTGCGATAAGGGCTGAGCCCTCGCTCATAGCAAGTTCAGTATCGCCCAGTTCTGGGGAAGGGTCGGGGTTGCTTGCGGCCTGCAAAAGATTAATGCTGCTGTCGTGGAGAACGGGCGAGTTAGCTTCGCCCTCAGAAGCTCGAAGTATGGAAAAAGGCCAAAATGCGCCCGCGGTTTGTGGGACGAGGGTGATTCCTATGCCAAGAATTAGGCTTGCGGCGATTAGGGCGCCAGGAATCCAGTATGCAACCAAGTCTGATTTCTGTACGGAAGGACTCGGAGGCTCAATTGGGGGCAAAATAAGGGAGCGAAGGTGGTACTATCAGACTTCCGTGGACAAAAATGGCGTACATAAGCCATTCCTTGAATTCAGCCGTTGCGGTCAACCTGTCCAGTATAGCCCTTCTGGGCACCTGGTCAACCTATAGACTGAGTAGGTGTGGAGAGCGCATTTCACGCTATAGTGTAACTAATGCAGTACTTAGACGGCTTAAATGAGGCGCAGAAGGAAGCCGTCATGACCACAGAGGGTCCAGTATCCGTACTTGCGGGGGCAGGAAGCGGAAAAACGAAGGTTCTTACGACGCGAATCTATCATCTTATACGGAACGGCACTCCAGCCGAGCGCATCTTGGCAGTCACCTTTACCAATAAGGCGGCGCGCGAGATGCGTGAGCGTCTGGCCCACATGCTAGATGATGCAAAGCTTCCTACCGTGGTCACGTTCCACGGGCTGGGGCGCATTTTGCTTGAGCGCTTTGGCACCCGTATTGGAGTGCCTCGCTATTTTGCTATTTTTGATCGCGATGACTCTGAACGCGCAGTAAAAGAAGCGCTCAAGGCGCTTGATGTTGACCCGAAAGAGGTTCCGCCACGCGCAATTCTCTCTCGCATTGGGAAAGCAAAGGGTGACGGACAGACTGCTGCTGAGTTTCGCGCGAAGCACGGGCACGAGAGTTTCCGTTCACGCATCACGGCTGAAGTGTGGACTCGCTACGACGAGGCGCTGAAGCGCGAGAAGTCGCTAGACTTTGACGACCTCATCGCACTACCAGCAAGACTCTTGCGCGACCACGCGGACATCAGGGAAGAGGCGCAGCAGCTTTTTTCCTATATTCACGTTGACGAGTTTCAAGACACCAATGCTCTGCAGGCCGAACTTGCCGGCATGCTTGCACACATTCACAAGAATATCTTTGTGGTGGGCGACATAGACCAGTGCATTTATACGTGGAGGGGGGCGACCATTGAAAACTTGCTTTCGTTTGAAGAGACGTACCCCGGCGCGCACCCCGTGGTGCTTGCGCACAACTATCGTTCTACCAAAACAATTGTAGAGGCAGCCAACAGCGTGATTGAAAAGAATCGCAACCGCAAAGAAAAGATTGCGGTCACCGATAATGATGAAGGCGCACCTATTCGCATCCATGTTGCGGGGAACGCGGACGGGGAAGCGCGATGGGTGGTAGACGAGATTCGTCACCAAATGCTTGCGGGGGTGTTGCCCGAGAATATTGCGGTACTGTACCGAACTAACTTTCAATCCCGCACGCTAGAAGAAGCGTTTTTGCGTGGCCAGATACCGTATAAGCTCTTAGGTACGCGCTTCTTGGACCGTAAGGAAGTAAAGGACGTGCTTGCCTGGGTGCGCCTCGCCCTAGAACCAACCCGCGAGACCGACCGCATGCGAGCAGTTCAGTTTCCACCACGTGGCATTGGTAAGGTGACGCTTGGAAAAATGACTGCAGGAGCGCGCGACACGCTGAAGCCTGCAGAGCGCGCAAAAATAGAATCTTTTGAATCGCTTGTACAAGGACTTCACGAGTCAGCGCAGACCATGCTTCCGTCAGAATTTGTTCGCTTGGTTATTGAGCGAAGTGGTATTGCGACTGCACTACAAAAGGGCGGGGAAGAGGACGCTGAGCGCCTAGAGAACGCACGCGAGCTTGCAACACTCGCCAGTCGCTATGACGCAACTCCTGGCGTTGAAGGTATTAATAATTTTCTTGCTGATACTGCACTGGCCGGAGACCAAGACGAAATGGACCGCGACCAAAGTAAAACAGGTGTGACACTTATGACGGTGCACGCGTCTAAGGGGCTTGAGTTTGATACGGTATTCATTACCGGCCTTGAAGAGGGCTTGTTCCCACACCAGGGCATGGGAGATGAGAAGCGAGACGAGGAAGAAGAGCGACGACTATTCTATGTTGCAGTCACGCGCGCGCGCAAAGAACTTATTCTGACCCTTGCACGAGTGCGCCGAATTTACGGAACAGATTTTTTTGCAGAGCCTTCTTCGTTCATTCACGATATTGGGGAGCACCTTGTGCACCTGGACGAGGGGGACGAGCATGAGACCATAATTGAATAAGTATGCTTCCAAAGAAATCTCTCGGTCAAAACTTCCTTATGCATGCGCAAACTGCGCAGCGCATTGCCCTTGCCGCAAAGCTGACTCCGGAAACGACGGTACTTGAGATTGGTCCTGGTACGGGCATGCTTACGCGCGAGCTACTTGCACTCTCGGCTAAGGTGTACGCGGTGGAAGCAGATGCGGAGCTTATTCCTGTACTTTCAGAGACTTTTGGTGCTGAAATTGCCTCCGACAGACTTGTGCTCATTCATGCTGATATCCGCGAGTTCCAAGCAGGGATCCTCCCGCACGGCTATGCGCTCGTGGCAAACATTCCGTACTACATAACCGGGGAAATAGTGAGGAAATTCCTTACTGAAACCACTAAGCCCACTTCTATGACCCTGTTAGTGCAAAAGGAAGTGGCGGTGCGCATAGCACGTGACCCAAAGGAGAGCGTGCTTTCAGTGTCAGTGAAGGTGTTCGGCACCCCATCGTATTGCTTTACGGTGCCGCGCGGAGCGTTCAGGCCCGCACCAAACGTTGATTCTGCCGTACTTTCTATCGCTGATATTAAACAAGACACGTTTTTGAACGCTAGTGAGGAAGAGCACTTCTTTAGAGTACTCAAGGCTGGTTTCTCACAAAAGCGAAAGCGTTTGGCAAAGAACTTAGAGCAGGTAAGCACTAAAAGCCGTATTGAAGCAGTATTTCTTTCTCTTGGGCTCTCTGTAAACGTTCGTGCCGAACAGGTACCTACTCCCACCTGGAGAGAGCTCGCGCGACTACTTTCGTAAACTAATGCACAGTGTTTTTAGACTATACCTATAATAGGTATAGGTGCGTGCTAGTATTTTTGTACGTACTACACCTATGACCATACGAAAACGCACACTTCATCTCATTCTTGCTTCCTCAGCATCGCTTTCGTTTATTGTGTGCGCATACGTATTCTCTGGGCCCTATTCTTTCCGCCCCATGACGGTGGACGCAGCTACCGCAGAATCACTCCTTAAGTCATACGCAGTAAAAGACACTGACTCAGATGGGCTTCCCGATTGGCAAGAGGCACTCTATGGAACAGACCCAGCAAATCCTGAGTCGGTAGCCATTGGTGTTCGCGACGGTGACGCTGTTGCTCAAGGCCTGGTGAAGCCAAAATTTGCTGGCGCGCAAGCACCTGAGGGAAACGCAAAGGGAGAGCGTGTTCCCGGGAGTCCTGCAGACAACACGGTGACCGCACAGTTTGCTAGGGAGTTTTTTGCAAGCTATGTCACCAGCTATGGTCTTGATGCCACTCTTTCCGACGACCAGCTCAGCACGTTTGCCCAGAACGCGGTGCAAAAACTCATAGAAAAGACAGACATACAAAACACCTACAAGCTTTCTCAGGTGTCTGCTTCTGGCACTGGAGATGCTGCGGTTCGCTCCTACCTATTGCGAGCCGGTACCGCTCTTAACGCATTTTCGTTTGCAAAAGAAAAGGAAGAGTTGCTTCTCATGGAAGACGCAATCATACGCAACGACCTTTCCGCACTGGAGAACGTTCGGGGAGTGGGGAATGTATACACCAGCATGAGTAAGGCACTTATCAAGCTTCAAGTTCCAACGGAACTGCAGGCCGCACACCTTCGTTTTGCAAATGCACTTGCTGCACTTGGTACTGTCACGGTAGACATGAGTACCTCAAGCACAGACCCAGTGCGCAGTCTTATGGGCTTGATGCGCTACCAAGATGCCACCGATGAGGTGACCATGAGCCTTTCAGGACTGTACGGCGTTCTTTCTGCAAACAATATTGTGCTTGTTGCTGGAGAGCAGGGGTACGAGTTCTACTCGGTTCTACAGTTTGCTAATCAGACAGAACCATCCGGCCTATGATGTCTAACCATACAAAGAAAATGTCGTCTCGTCTTATTGCGGTGCTGTTGATTGTTGCAATAACAACTCCGCTTGCGGCTGTGCCGAGAAAAACCCACGCTTTCGTACAACCAGTGGTTGAAACTGGTGTGGCCCTTCTTAAGGGTATTGTGTCGGCAGGAGCAAACGTAGTAACGTCAGGTACTACAGGAATAAGTGCAGCAAAGGATACTAAGGACACCATAGAGGACTACATAATTCGCCCCCTAGCTCTTGCGCTTGGCCGAGCAGCGATAAAGAGCATTACTGATAGCACCGTCAACTGGATTAACGGTGGGTTTGAAGGTTCTCCTGCGTTTGAAACTGACCTTAGGCGCGGGCTTCGCCGTGCTGCAGATGGCGAAGCTCAGCGCTTTCTCACAAACCTTGCTCAGAACACCAAAATTAATTCGCCGTACATTAACGACCTGATAACAAATGTGGGTGCAGCGTACTACCTCTATAGCGGCAAAGATGCGCTTGCAGCACGCCTGCAAGACACTCTTGGCAGCGCCTCACAAAATCCGGCGGCTTTCCGGGCGGGTAACTTCCAAGAAGGAGGATGGAACGCTTGGTTTGAAACGTTTGCTAACCCTGCAAACAACCCTATTGGTGCAAACATGATTGCGTCTCAAGCCATGGCTGAGGATATAAGTTCTGCGATTGAACAGCGCACACAAGAGCTTGCGTGGGGTAAGGGCTTCCTCTCGTGGAGAGGCGACTGCATACGTCCCGCAAACACCACGCCCACTGGTGGTGGTAGTGGTGCAACAACTGCGCACGGGGGCGGGGCAGCAGGGACTGGTGGGGCAGCGAATACTGGTACTGGCGGGGGTAGCGCAAGTAATACTTCTGGTAGCGTCCACTCGCTTAGTGACGCCGACACATGTGCCGACAGAGAAATTGTCACGCCAGGCTCGTTCATTGAGAATAAACTAAACGTTTCTTCCGACTCTCCTCTTCGTCAGCTAGAGCTTGCACAATCTATTGATGCAATTCTGGGAGCACTTGCTCAGCAGCTCATTTCAAAGGCACTTGGTGGAGGCGGGGGACTGCGTGGTGTGTCTAACCCTTCTCAGGGTGGTGGTGCGTCAGCCGTAACAACTACTCGCACAGCAACTGAGGCTACAGTAATCACAAACCAGGAAGGTCTGGCAGTATCCATACAGACAAGTATTGCGCAGGTAGGTGCGTGGAAGGCTGATTCTCAGAAGATTGTGACTGCAGCGCAGGCAGCAAGCGCGGTCTGTGCAATCAATGGACCAGTGCTTAACGAGGTGGTCAATCCAGCACTCACGCGGGCGCAAGCTGCAGTAGTTCGGGCTGACGCACTCACTGCTATTCTTTCGGACCTGGCAAGAAAGCTGCAAGACGGATCATCCTATCAGCTAGTGGCAAGCGGCTACCAAGGACTACTTGACGCAAATGCTCCTACCCCTCTACCGCCAGCAACAGTACTAACGCAAGCAGCCGCGGATGCCAAGGACACCGGCCAATCTCTAACCCCGTCGCTCTATACCGAACTAACTACGCTCGCCACTAACGGTTGTCAGACGCCCGTGGACATAGTGGACACAGGCGCGCGAGCGAAGGGTCTAACTTTTTAGGCGCACTGCTACAGAGCAGCGAGTGGGCGAAACACAAATCGCTAAACACAGGATTCTGACACATCTGTGATACCGACGCTGTATACTAAGCTCAATGCACTCGCTACGAGTAACTGTGTTCCGTTCGAACGATAGAACCCATAGCAGTATGGTGAGGCTCCTGCGAGCACCGCTTCTTGTAGCGTTTTCGCTACTCCTGCTCATTGGAGTGGCCACACCTGCAGTACACGCACAAACACGTGAGGAGGAAGCCTACGCGAAGTGTACAGGCACGCCAAACCCTTGCGCGAGCTTTGATATTGAAAAAAATCCGATTCTTGTATTTCAAGAGGCGAAGTATGCGGCGGGGTGGAAAGACAAAGAGCCGGTCGCTGTTGAGGGTCGCGAGGGTCTCTGCAAGATTTACGTTCTGGGCCCTGGAACGCAAACGGGCTGTGTGAGCGGCAACGGAAACATGACTTTTGTTGGGGCTGTTATTGGTCCGGTTGGGGCTACTGACGTCGGGGGATCACAGAGCATTGATGGTGACGGGAATCCCACGGTTGAGAAAGGGGCGACGTGCACCACGGGCAATCTGGTTGCGTGTATCCTTAACATTCCTGGTCTTCTCGTATCTGGCATCGCATACATGATACTGGTGCTCTCGTCGCTTATATTGTGGGCGGCGGGCACTGTGTATAACTGGGTCGTCATACGTACGGTATTCCAGTTTGCAACGTACTTCGGCACATCTGATGGAATGCTTGTTGCCTGGGGCGTGATGCGTGACATCGCAAACATTGGGCTGTTGTTTGGATTCATCTTCATGGGTGTTGCCACCATTCTGAACACCCCAAACATGGAAGGGTACAGCGCAAAAAGGGCGCTCCCTCGACTGATTATTTTTGCAGTGCTCCTAAACTTCAGCCTCTTTGCGACGCAGGGCATCATCGACGTGGCAAATGGGTTTGCTTCTGTGTTCAGCAACTTTGCTGGGCAGGAAAAGTGTGATGCTCGTACGTCTGACCAGGGTGGTGGGTCTTCACAAGACTGCGCCAATATCGGTATTTCTGGAAGAATTATTTCTGCTGCTGGAATAAGCGAGCTACCAACTGCCGGCCAGGCACAGGGAGCGCTTGATCGTCCGTACACCACGGCAACGATGCTCATTATGCTTTCCATACTTGTAACCATCACCGCGGTGGTTCTACTTGCTGCGGCAATCATGCTCGTTATTCGCGTGGTGGTGCTCTCCCTTCTTATGGTCACGTCGCCTATTGGGTTTGCCGGCATGGCCATACCTGCGCTAAACGGAATTGCGAAAGACTGGTGGCATCAATTATTGAACCAATCGTTCTTTGCTCCTCTTTATTTGCTTATGGTTTTTATAAGCCTCAAGCTTCTCGACGGTCTTAATGGTGAAGGGTCGAGAGCATCTGTTACTGCCGCAATCACGGGAGACATCTCGAGTGGCGGAACGACAGCCGGGAACATGCAGGTGCTTGTGGTGTATGCGGTTGTGATTGGATTTATGGTGGCATCTCTTATGATTGCGAAAAAGATGGGCGCTGCAGGAGCTGGGTTCGCAACAAACGCGGCCAGTGCGGTGGTGTACGGCTCTCTTGCGCGCGCAACTAATTTTGCTGCCGGTGGCGCCACCAAGGGGGCGCTTCAGCTCGCCAGAAAGTATGGTGGTCAGAATACTGTCAGAGCCGCGAATGTTGCCCATAGCTTTGTGCGCGGCTCAAATATTGATATGCGTCGCATGGCTGGCATGGGGGCGCTACTGGGTGTGGCAGGGGCAACTACTGGTGCGAAACCGGCCGAGCACGCAACCTTTGCTGAAATGTCGCATCAAGCGGGTGATATTCGTGACGGAAAAATGATGGACAAGCTCAAGCGGCAAGCGGACGCGGATGAACGCACATACCGACTCAACCAGGTACACGGAGATACCCCGCTCAAGGACGAGCAGAAGCGTGACCTGGCACTCATTACCGAAGAGAAGGAGCTCGCGGCACTGCACGGAATCAAGAGTGGAGTGGCCAGCCTTGCTCGCGCACTGTCTCCTGAGCAATTCAAGAAACTTATGGAGGGTAAGGAGTTGGGTGATGGGGAGAAAGAGAAGTTGCGCAACGCCCGCCTGGGCATAATTCCAGATCAAATGGCAAGAATTGAGAAAGGTAAGTCACCAACCGCAACAGTAGACGAGAAAGAGGACGCTAAGAAAGCGAAGCAAGAGCTCCGGAGCATGTCTGGGTACGACCTTGGTCAGCTTGGCCGGTCGTCCGAGCACGGTGACTTGTTAAAAGACGAGAAGCTTGCAGCCCTAATTAGCGACGATCAAGCTGAGGGTCTTCAAAAGAATGACAATTTAACAGTGACACAGAAGCAGAGTGCTAAAAATGCCCGCAAGGCTCGATTTAATGCTGCTAACGCGAAGACCACAATCGACGCAATGAGTAGAGAGCAGATTAATAAACTCGATCAAGACACCGTTGCCGATGACAACGTATTGCCGCACATTAAGCCTGATCACTTGGTGGCCATGATGGACGACAACCGATATGACGCAACCCAGAAGGCTAAAATAGAGAATGAGCTCAAGAGAAAGTTTGACTTCACTAATGCGGCCGCAACACTCTCAACGATGAGCCCTGGTAAGGTTGCGGAATTAAGCGGGGCCATCCTTACACAGCCACATGTGGCAGCGCTGCTTGATGATGGCCACCTAGAGAAAATTCAAAAGGCAGGAAATCTCTCCGGCCCTGAGCGCGCCGCTATAGGCACACACATACAAAGTGTGCTTGCCAGCCCTGGTAGTCCGCGGGCCGCACAATTCATGGGATACCTAAAGGCAGACCCACGTAACGCTTCTTATTGGGGAGTTACACTACCAACAAGAAGAACAACCACACCTTAATGGAATACACTGACGAACAAATCATTGCTGCTATAGATGCCGCGCCGGTGCCGGTGCAGGAGACGCTTCGTAGCTCAGACACGAACAAAGCGTTGGCTGATATTGGGGCTGCGCACAATCTCCACATAGACCAGATTGGTGATTTAGCAGAAATTAACAGAAATCTTCTCGTTGGTCTTGTGGCGCCAGCTGAGATGTATGGAGAACTTGTTGAGATTGGAGTATCTGCTGACGAAGCGCGCCAGATAATGTCTGAAATTAACACTAAAATCTTTGTTCCTTTGAGGGAGAAAATGCGGAGTTCTACTGAAGACTCGCCGACAACTGCTCCAGCGCCGCTTCCAAAGCCAGCGCCAGTATCGCAAGCACAGCCGTTACCGCAGTACCCCGCAGCACCTCTTCAACAAGAACACGTCACCCGTCCCTTGTCTGGTTTGGCGCCACAGGTTGCTCCACCAGCACTGCTGTCGCCCGCTCCCCACACGCAAGTGTTTACACCAGCAAGCGGGTGGCCGGGTGCTCCGGCAGGGAACTGGCAACCGGCGGCCGCGGTACACGTGTATGTTCCGGGCCCAGCACCTGTACACCCTCAAATGGTGGCGCCTGCCACACCTCCTGCTCAACAACCAATTTACACACCCGCCTCTGTAGAGGAACTTCCTATCCAACCAACACGCCAACCTGAACAGGTGGTACGAACCGTACGTCCGATTCCAGCACCTCCTCCTAATTTGCCGGGCACAACGCCAGAGCGACCCCTAGAGAAGAACTACGTAGCAGATCCGTATCGCGAGCAGCCGCTTTAGTTTGGTGATTATTCGTTCTCTGATACGCTATACACATGTCTGAAAACCCTCCTCGCAATGAGTCCGGCCCCAATTCACCAGCTGAAGCCGCGCCGACACCTTCTTTAGAAGAGACCGGGGAGCGCAACGCAGTCCCGCCAACTCCAGAAGCACCGGCGCAAGCAATTGCTGAAAGACGCGAACGTTTGGCTCGCACAGCCGTGGAAGCGACACCTAACCAAGCCCCCGCGCAACCAGCAGTAGCTGCAACTGTCCCGGTAGCTCCTACTAGGGGACCTTTTGGGAAAATCATCCATGGCACGGGCCGAGTAATGGGTAAGGGTTTTAAGATGGGCGCTGGTTTTCTTCATGGTTTTTTTGGATACATATTTGTACATATGATTTGGCACGGACTTAAGAATCTTCCTTCCTTTGGGGGAGGGGGTGGTGGCTCAAAACCAAGTGGCGGAGGGGGAGGTGGTCATCACTAATTGTTTCTGTGCATAGTTCGTAGTGCCAGCTGGTATACTACGAAGTAATGGAGTACCAAGTACCGCAATTCATTGAAGTAGAGGACAAGATTTTTGGTCCGTTCACTCTTAAACAGTTTATTTACGTTGCTGGTGGTGTTGGCATATGTGCAATATGTATTCTCTACGTACCCATGCCGTTTGGCATTGTGCTTGCCATCCCGTTTGCAGCACTCTCGGCCGCTCTTGCGTTCTATAAGGTAAACAATAAGAGCTTTGTGGAAGTGCTTGAGTCTGGTTTCAAGTTTTATACCACCGATCGCTTGTACCTGTGGAAGAAGGAGCCGAAGACGGGCAAGGCCGTGGAGCAGGGACCAAGCGTCGCCGCAAGGGCACCAGAGCGCGCAGAGCTTCAGAATCTCTCTCGTAGTCGTCTACACGACTTGGCGTGGTCGCTTGATGTGAAGGACACTGGCGCAAATAACGACAACAAATAATCATGCCCCAGTCCAAAGCAACACAGGCATTTGTGCCGGTAAAGGAAGTGCGAAATGGTGTCGTCATCCTTAAAGATGGCGGCTACCGCGGCATTCTCATGTGTTCTTCTATCAACTTTGCCCTAAAGTCTGAAGACGAGCAGAAGGCAATCATTGGCGGGTTCCAGAACTTTCTAAATACCCTGGATTTTTCTGTTGAAATCGTGGTGCACTCTCGCAAAATGGATATCCGTCCCTACCTAGTGATGCTTGAGGGGCGCATGGACTCACAGAGCAATGAGCTGATGCGTCTCCAGTTGCGTGAGTACATCCAGTTTGTGCGTGGCTTTATGGACTCTACAAGCATCATGACGAAGTTGTTCTACATCGTGGTGCCGTATTCGCCAGCTCCAGCAAAAGCAGTTGCGGGCGCCGTGTCTATGCTTAGCCGCGGGCAGGGGAGTGGTTCAGGAGACACGTTTGAAGACGACCGTGTGCAGCTAGAGCAGCGCATGGCACTTGCTGCCGGCGGGCTCACGTCCGCAGGACTTCGCGCAGTACCGCTTGGTACTGAAGAAATTATTGAACTTTTGTATCGCTCATTTAATTTGGGGGAGCTGGAGAGCCCAATCAGACTATAATGGTATGAGTATGTCTAAAAATCCCATCTACGTCGTTGCGGGTCCCCACTCATCGCTCCGCCGTATGCTTGATACGTCTCCGCTCTTCGTGTCCCCACGCCTAGTATCTGGGGCTTTTTTGACGCACTCTATACTTTAAACTATGGCACTTCTTGATTTCCTCGGTAGAAACAACAAAGACGAAACCCCCAGTATCACACCGGTGTTGCCGCGTGATATTTACGCGGAGGGAGCACTAGACTTAGCTGACGCAATTGCGCCCGCTGCACTTAAAGTAAGCGCTAGAGAGATTGAACTCGGTGAGAAGTTTTCTCGCACGTTCTACACCATATCCTACCCACGCTTTTTAGCTGATGGATGGTTCACGCCCGTCATCAACCTAGACCGGGTGTTTGATGTTGGTATTTTTATTCACCCCATAGACACAGGGTCTGCGCTTCGTGGATTCCAGCGCAAGGTGGCTGAAGTAGAGAGTCAGATTGAGGACCGTGCAGAGAAGGGGCTGGTACGCGACCCGCTTCTTGATACCGCGTACCAAGACCTAGAAACACTTCGGGACCAGCTACAGCAGGCTCAGGAGCACCTCTTTGAGGTAGGCTTGTACATCACCATCTACGGCGACACTAAGGAAGAGTTGGACAAAATTGAAGGGGAGTTGCGCAGCATCCTTGATTCAAAACTTATATACACAAAACCAGCGCTCTTCCAGCAGGAGCAGGGGTTCCGCTCAACTCTTCCTCTTGCACTTGACCAGCTAGAGGTACACAGCAAACTGAACTCATCGCCGCTTTCCTCCATTTTTCCGTTTGTTTCTTTTGACCTCACAAGCGACACGGGTATTCTCTACGGCATCAACCGACATAACTCATCGCTCATTCTTTTTGACCGGTTCTCCATGGAGAACTACAACTCGGTGGTGTTCGCTAAGTCTGGTTCTGGTAAGTCGTATGCAGTGAAGCTAGAGGTTCTGCGCTCCCTTATGTTTGGGACAGATGTCATTGTTATTGACCCAGAGCGTGAGTATGAAGACCTTGCGAGCGCCACTGGTGGCCGCACGTTCAATATCTCGCTTTCCTCCGAACACCACATCAATCCTTTTGACTTGCCTCCCGTAAAAGAGGACGAGGAGCCCGCCGACATTCTTCGCTCAAACATCATTAACTTGGTAGGGCTGTTCCGCATTATGCTCGGGGGACTTACCCCAGAAGAGGACGCGATTGTGGACAGAGCTATTACCGAGACCTATGCGCTGAAGGACATTACCGGTGACAACGACTTTACGGGCGTGGAGCCGCCCCTGCTCTCTGATTTTGAACAGATTCTTTCTGGCATGGAGGGGTCACAATCTCTCGTGACACGCCTTTCTAAATACACACATGGCACGTGGTCTGGCTTTTTGAACCAGCCAACCAACGTGGACATCAACAAGCAGTTTATTGTCTTCTCGGTGCGCGATATGGAGGACGAGCTGAAGCCGGTGGCAATGTACATCATCACGCACTTTATTTGGAACGCGGTGCGTCATGAGCTGAAGAAGCGCCTTCTCGTGATTGACGAGGCGTGGTGGATGATGAAGTCGGACGACACTGCCTCCTTCCTCTACAGCCTGGCAAAGCGTGGCCGCAAATATTACCTAGGGCTTGCAACCATCACTCAAGACGTTGAAGACTTCTTGAAGAGCCCCTATGGAAGACCAATTCTTTCAAACTCATCTATTCAGCTACTCTTGAAGCAATCACCAACCACTATCAATGTTCTGCAGGAAACATTCAACCTAACGGACGAGGAGAAGTTCTTGCTCCTTGAATCGGGAGTAGGGGAGGGGCTCTTTTTTGCGGGACTTAAACACGTTGCCATTAAAATTGTGGCTTCGTACACGGAGGACCAAATAATTACTTCTGACCCTTCTCAGATGCTCGCCATTAAACAGGAAAAGAGTCGGCTTGAGGCTGCATAGGGCCTCACTACAATGGCATACGACGGAGATCCAGCAGAATATTTACGCGCACTGGACACTCACCGCGAGCGCCAGGCGGAGCACCACGCTCGGGTTTTTGCCTCTATCGCAGAGCTTTACAGCAGCAAGGGTGAGCAGTTTGGGGACGAGGAGGCAAAGCAACTGCTTGGTGAGGGCAAGAAACCAACGATACCGGACTTTCCCGTACTTATCTTTGGACTAGCTGCGGTAAAGGATGCGCTGGACGTGCTGGACCTCACTATTGTGGGCACTATTGTTGTGTTCTTTTTTTCCGTCATTATTGCGATTATTCTGGCTATTTGGACGTTCGGGAAGATAAGTGGGGGGTGGTGGAAGAAGGCCCTCATTAAAAAAATTCTCGTCCGCTACGGAATTTGTATCGCTATTGAGCTGATCCCTTTTGTACAAATGGTCCCGACCACCATGGTGTTTGTTCTCCTTGCCCACTATCACGAGACAAAAATTGCAAAGTTATTTAATGAAGCCTTGGAGCGCATACACCGAGGCGGCATTGCTCGAAGAGGGTCCTAGTGTTCAGTTGCTTGGTGTGGGCCCGTACCCACTTGAGCGGTATACTGTGTCTATGTTTAGGCCTGGAGTTGTCCTTGTATTATTTCTGGTACTGCTAACACAGACGACTGTGGCGCACGCCCAGTTTTCGTCAGAAGAGAATCCTATAAATAGTATCCTTACTCCAACCTACCCGCGCCCGTATCAGACCGCTATTGTGAGTCCACGAAGTAGCCTGATTGATTTGTCTGCAAGTACAGTGGTGATTTCTGTAAACGGTACCGTAATTCAACGGGGCAGTGGTACGCAGGGCGCCGCTTTTCGTATTGGGGGCCCGGGTGAGACGACGACTGTTGTGGTGACGGTCACCGCTCCGGGAGGGAAAGTGTACACCGACACCATCACTGTGCGCCCTGCAGATGTGGCGCTTGTGGTAGAGCCCGCGACTACCGTTCATCCCTTTTACAAGGGACTTCCGCTTGTTGCTCCTGAGGGGCGTGTTCGGCTGGTTGCCGTGCCGGACCTACGGAGCTCTGCGTCAACCAGCATAGACCCTAGTAAACTGGTGTATACCTGGAAGCTTGGGGAGCGGGTCCTTACTGACGCCTCGGGCATAGGCCGCTCGGTACTTGTCGCCACAGCACCTATTAAGTATCGCGACGCTACTATATCGCTCCTCGTGACGAGCCAAGACTCTAGCGTGGTGGCACAAGCATCGACTGTCATAGAGCCGAGTGACGCCATTGTTCGTATGTACCCATACGACCCGCTACTTGGACCAAACTATGATCTGGCCTTAGAAAATGAATACACGCTAAACGCGACCGAGGGCACACTTAGGGCTATTCCGTACTTCTTTTCTTCTTCTCCGACGATAGAGTGGAGTGTTGGTGGGGTGCCGCAAAGCGCGCAGCGTGATATCACCGTGCGGGCAACCGGCTCGGGGCGGGGGGCAACCGCGCTTGAGGTGAGGGCACGCATAACCGGAACCCCGAACATTGCTACCAACAGATCCTTGCTTCGATTCGGCGAAAGTGTGTCACCATTTAGTATCTTCGGCTTCTAGACATATGCGAACACTACTCATACTTGTACTCTTGCTTGCGGTCACGGTGCCTTTTGTGGTGCTTGCTGAGCCTACAGACCCGGACAGGCCTGCCTTTGTTCCCCTCACCAGTATTCCTGGTATTGAAAGTGCTGGAAATGCAGACTCTCTGCCAGATTTTCTAAACAGTCTCTACCGTCTGGCGATTGGCCTGGCCGCAGTGCTGGCCGTGCTTCAAATTGTGCGTGCGGGCATTATGTATATGGGCGGAGACTCAGTGACGGAGAAGAAAGAGGCGAAAAGTCTCATTGCTTTGTCTATTGGTGGGTTAATTCTGATTCTTTCTCCCGTCGTTGTTTTTTCAGTCATAAACCCAGATATTCTGAGCCTTAAAATAAACGCTATTGGGGAGCTTAAACAAACCGAATTCGAAAGATACAAACAAGGCCAGGAAATTGGAGCGCGCACCGAGACATTGCTTTGGACAAATTCTTCACTTGCTCGCAGCGCTGCCGAAACAAAGTGTACGGCCGATGGTGGCGACAAGCTGGCATACGTTTGTAAGAAGCCGGATGGCACTACCCGGACCTTGGCCGCAAACCAAACGTGCGCCGCAGGAGAGATAACTACAAGTTTTTGCTACAAGACTGGAGGCACTGGTGGTGGCTCCGACAGCGAAACACAGAAGATGTGCGAGAAATATCATCGACAGATTGCGCCTTCTCCTGGATCGTGCTCTAAGCTTGCAGGCGAGGACTGGGCCTCAATTAATTCGGCCTGTTGCTTTGATGTAAAAACCGGCCAGCAGTGTTGCGGAAAAATAAAAGTTTCTCCAAACGAGCCTCCGCCCACTGGCCCCAACGTCAACCAACAGCAGTAGCCATGAACAAGCGCACACTTATTATCGGGGCTAGCGTTGTCGTCGTTTTGGGAATTCTTGTCGCTGGATATTTTATGTTTTTCTCTGGTAGTGATGGTCCTGGTGCTACCCCCAATCCCTTTGTTGGGGCGGGGGACCGCGAGCCCGGGAATAATGATGTTCCCACAGGTTCGGTTGAGGGGGCTGGCACGATTGTCGCACCCCGTCTCATGAAAATAACTGATGGTCCTGTGGCACACGGGGCTTTGGCAATGCAGATTAGTGTTCCGGGTCTTTCCACATCTACCCCGGCGCTGGAAGACACTGAGGTTCGCTATATTGAACGACAAAGTGGCAACGTGTATGCGTTCCGTCTTCATGACCGCACCCTTACTCGCATAAGCAACAAAACCTTACCTGGAATTATTGATGCTTCGTGGTTCCCGGACGGCTCGCGTGCGCTCGCCCGGTTTGTATCAAACGAGGCCGGGGTTGATAGGGTGGCGACATATGCACTTCCCACAAATGGTACTGAGGGGTACTTTCTAGAGTCAGATTTAGCGTCTGTTGGTGTTTATGCTTCGTCTAGCATCTACGTTCTTACGTCTGGCTCAGCTGGGTCTGCGGCCAGCGTTATTGCTCCTGGAAGTGGGGCGGTGACCACGCTTTTTACCACACCTCTTTCTGCAGTAACCACTGTCCCTTTTGGTCGTAGCGACTTTGTGGTTACTACCAAACCTTCTCAGACGATAGACGGGTATTCGTTTATGTATTCATCCAGCTCTGGAACACTTTCTCGTCTTCTTGGTCCGCATGCCGGACTTTCAACACTTCCTGACCCCACGGGAAAATACGTTCTCTTCAGCTACATATATCGCGGTAAGGTGTTGCTCGCGGTCACTGATGTTGCTACAAGAACAGTGACGCAGCTTCCGGTAGCCACACTTGCAGAGAAGTGCACGTGGGCACCTGATGGTCTGTCGCTTTACTGCGGTGTGCCGTCGACCCTCTCCACCGATCTCCCAGACGCGTGGTACCAGGGCGCCAAGCACTTTACTGACCGCCTTTGGAGCATAGACCTTGGTACACGCTTGGCCACTCTTATGATTGACCCGCTTGCGGTGGCAGATGTGTCTATTGATATGGTGGCGCTCACGGTAGACCCAGTAGAGGACGCTATTATTTTCACCAACAAAACAGATGGTTCGCTGTGGGCGTATGACTTCTAGAGCGTAAAGAAAACGGCCCGTGTATGCGGGCCGTTTTCTTTACAGGGTGACTGCTTGTTTTGGGGTTTCGCCGAGGGACCTGCGTACAAAGTACTCTTGGATAATGCCAAATATATTACTGGTGATGAAATAAATCGCGATTGCACCTGAAGTGTAGGCCAGAAAGGCCATGATGAGGGGGAAGACGTAGCGCATTTGCAGTGTCATGGCGCGCGATATGTCTGCCTGCATAGACTTGTCTTCCTTTCCGGGTGCTGCGGGAATTGCGTAAAGTGCAAGTAAGTACTGAGTGATGCCAGTGAGCAGCGCTAGGGTGATACTGGTGCCCGTGATAGTGATGACTCCTAGAAATAGTGGAGACACGAACGCTGGTACGGCCACAAATGAGTAGAGGAGGGAGGGGTCTACCACCAAAAGCTCCTTGTTATGAAAGACCCAGAAGAGCGTAATAATAATTGGAAGCTGTATAAGTAGCGTCAAAATGCTGGCAAACGGGTTAACGCCGTGCTTTTTATACAAAGCCATCATTGCACGCGCTTGTTCTTCTTTGTTGTCTTTGAGTTTCTCCCGCAGCTTCTTCATTTCTGGCTCTATACCCTTCATTGCACGAGCTGTCTTTTGCGCAGCAAAGGATAGCGGCATGATGATGAGGCGCACCACTATAGTCACCAGGACCACCGCAAGACCAATGTCTGCTCCTGGAATTATGTCTACCAAGAACATCAACAAGTTATAAATTGGCGTATAGAGAACGGTGTGAAAGAAAGCAATCATGTGTGTAGAGTTTACCTTAGGCGAGAGTGTGGAGGAAGCTGTTGAAGAAGCTCTGTAATTTCAGTTTTTATTGAGTCAAAGGAAAGGGTGTTGCTTCCGCTGCGAGCGTACACAATTACCGAGTATCCGTTCTTGCAATGGGGCCCTATTATTTCTAGGACGCGTCGCTTCAGGCGACTGCGCCCAACCGACGTCTTTTCGGTCTTTTTAGATACCACAACAGCACAGCCGATTTGACCTGGCTGTGCTGTTATTGAGAAGTGCGGCGAAACAAGCCGTACGCCCTTTTTAGGGTTAGAGATTGCTGCCCGAGACAACCGCAAGCGGCGGGGAAGCATAAAACGGCTTAAACAGTGAGTTTTGCGCGACCCTTGCGGCGGCGTGCAAGCAGGACACTGCGTCCGCCTGGGGTTTTTGAACGTGCACGAAACCCGTGTGTTCGGGCGCGCTTTCGCTTCTTTGGTTGGTAGGTGCGCTTTGGCATATGTGTGTGGATACTATCAGCTTCACTGTATTTGGGCAAGGATGTCGGGCACTTCCACCCACGAGCAGGGAGGGTATACTAGTGCACACATGGGCAGCTTTTTGTGCTGATTGGCACAACCGAAAGAGTGTTGCCTGGTGTAATTATCAGTTTTGTTCCGTACCACATGTCTACACTAACGGGGGGCGCCAGCAGGCTAGAGCCTAAAGAGTTGTGGGAACAGGTGCTGACACAGGTTGAACTTTCAGTGTCGCCGGCAAATTTTAATACATGGTTTCGGGAGTCCTCCATTGTAAAGGTAGAAGAGGGAATTGTGTTTGTTGGTGTACCTAGTCAGTTTTTTCGCGACTGGTATCTAAAGAAATTTCACTCGCTTCTCCTTAAAATAATTCGTGGCATTTCGTACGAGTACCGGAACATTGAGTATCAGATTGTTAAAGATGACCGCCGCAAGCCCAAAACAGAGCGTCGCCAGCCGACTCAGCAGGTGGCCGAGCTGCCGCTTGATGATTTTTATATAAACAAGAGCGACAACCTAAATCCACGGTACACCTTTGAGTCTTTTGTGGTTGGTGGCTTTAACGAGCTGGCATATACCGCTGCGCAGGCTGCTATAAAGCGGCCAGGTATAACCTACAACCCGTTCTTTATTTACGGAGAAACAGGGCGCGGAAAGACGCACCTTATCCAAGCAATTGGAAACCAGTTCAAGAGAATGTACCCAAACCGAAAGGTGTTCTACCTAACGTCAGAAAAGTTTGGAACAGACTACACTGACTCTCTTCAACAGGGAACTGCTAACCGTTTTAAGGAAAAATATCGCCAGTTTGATTTGCTCATCATGGACGATGTGCAGTTCCTTTCTAAGAAGGAAAAGATGCAGGAGGAGCTGTTCCATCTCTTTAACGCCTTCCACGACAACAATAAACAAGTAATTTTCTCCTCAGACCGTCCGCCGGTAGCTATTCCTGATATTGCAGAGCGTCTGCGCGGCAGGTTTGCGAGCGGAATGGCAGTGGATATTGGTGAGCCCGACATGGAAAGCCGTATGGCAATCGTCCGAAAAAAGGCGGCTGTTCATGGCGTTAACCTTTCCGACGAGGTAGTGGAACACATAGCAACGTCTATTTCTGGTTCTATTCGCGAACTTGAAGGTGTTATTAACTCTGTAGTGTGCCACACACAGGTTAAAGGCACCCCGCCAGACCTAGCAGAGGTGCGTCAGTCCCTGCGCTCTTTCGCACGTCCTCAAAAGACTGTGTCCGTGAAGCATGTTGTTTCTAAGGTTGCTGAGTATTACGGTATCGATGAAGAGAGTATTTACGAAAAGACGCGTAGGAGGGAAGTGGTTCGTCCTCGCCAGGTGATTATGTATCTACTTCGCGAAGACTTTAGTGTTTCGTATCCGAACATAGGCTCTAAGCTTGGTGGCCGCGACCACACTACCGTCATTCATTCGTGCGAGAAGGTGAAGCGAGAGATTCTAGAGAACCACGAACTGGCAAAGGAGATTGCTGAAATACGAACCCTTTTGGTCTAATTGTTGATAACTCTGTGGATATTCTATGAAAAACTGCCGACTTATTCTGGGGAAAACATGTGGGGAAGCCTCGCTTGGCAGGGGGTTGTGTGGAGATAGAAAAAAAGTAGTCCACAGCTGTGCGCCTAGTACCCCTACTTTCTCACCAGGATGTACAATGAAGGGGAAGGAAAGTATGGCTTCTTGTCTAGGTCGTAGACGTTATCCCCGCTATCAACACCCCTAATAATAGTCGTATGATCATTATTTTAGATAAAAAAGAGTTCGCAGACGGGGTAGCGAGTGTTGCCAAGTTTGCACAGCGCACATCAGCAAGTCTCCCAGTACTTTCAGGGATAGCAATCATCGCAGGAGACGATGGAATTAAACTGCGCGCTACTAATCTAGAGACAGGAATAGACCTTGCTCTCACAGGAACTATCAAAGAGCCAGGAGTGGTTGCCCTGCCAGCAACAGTACTGAGAGAGATAACCGCATCAATTTCTGGAAACGGCCCCCTTACCCTGGAACAGTCTGGAAGCACTGTCGTCGTCACCTCGGGGACAGGCACCAGCACACTTAAAACGCTCGCCTACGAAGACTTCCCGGTACTTCCGCTCCCCGAGTCTCCGAAAGCAACCTTCACGCTCCCAGGGGCAATTTTGCGCTCTTTAATTACGTCGGTTGCAGCCTACGCGTCCACCTCTACCGTGAGACCAGAGCTTTCTAGCGTGTACCTTTCAGTAGAGGGTGGGGTAATTACCGCAGTTGCTACCGACTCTTTCCGATTAGCTGAGAAGAAAATTAACCTCTCAAATTCCGTTACGCCCTGCACCTTCCTTATTCCAGCAAAAAACGCGCAGGATATTGTGCAGGTTCTACCAGATACTGATATTCAGATCTCACTAGATGACCACCAGTGTGTATTTACCTGGAAGGGAGGACTCGTCACCACAAGACTGGTGGCTGCTACGTACCCAGACTACGCACAAATTATTCCAAAGGCAGCAACGGGTGAAGCGGTCGTATTAAAGAAAGACTTTGAAGCAGCGCTCAGACGAACGGCAGTATTTTCAGACGCGTTTCAAAAAATACGCCTAGGACTTTCGCCAGAGGATAAAAAAATAACCCTGCGTTCCCAAAACACAGAAGTGGGGGAGTCGCTGGAAAGTATTTCAGGAAACCTAAGTGGTGAAGGGGCGGAGCTATCATTTAATCACCGGTACCTTTCAACCCCACTGGCACACATTGGAAGTG
This sequence comes from uncultured bacterium, assembly GCA_947085985.1. Classification (GTDB taxonomy): domain Bacteria; phylum Patescibacteriota; class Minisyncoccia; order Phycocordibacterales; family Phycocordibacteraceae; genus C7867-001. The sequence continues at coordinate 164,762 of CAMTYL010000004.1, forward strand.
AGAGCGTCACCTTATCGCTCTCTGGAATTGGACGCGCAATGATAATGCGCGGAACCGGCGACCCATCATTCTTGTATCTGGTGATGCCAATGAACCAATAAGAAGTAAAAGAGCCCTGTCCAGGCTCTTTTACTTCTTATTGGTTCTCTACGCCGCGTAGATCCTGCAGCTCTCCCTGAGCAGGGGATGTTGTTGATACGGTATTTGGCTGCTGCACCACAGCAGTGCCCCCGGCGGCCCAAAATGTAACCGGGTACTCCCAGTGATAATACTGAGGGTCAGAGGCTGGGTTGCTCGGCGCTCCTCCGCGAGGATTATTTTTGTTCGTCCAGTGCAAAAGGCTGTGTGAGACACGAGAGCCATCCGGAAGGGTAAGTGTTCCAATACCACGCAGTGCAGGAGGGAGGTTCTCAGGAATAGCTGGTGGTTCATTGAAGTATTCCTTTGGCATCTTCGCAATAGCTACCAACATAAACTCACGCCACATAGGAGCAACAATATACCCAGCAATCTCCTTTACCATCGGAGTGTTGTTATTGTTTCCAGCCCACACACCAACCGCAATCGTTGGGGTATATCCAACAGTCCACGCGTCTCGGGACTCGTTCGTAGTACCCGTTTTAGCAGCCACATCGTAATCAGGGAAAAAGAACGGGTTCTCTGGAGGATACTCTGGCTGGCGCGCCTGGTTGTCGGACATCATAGCCGAAACGCCGCGCGCCACCTCAGCGTCTAATACCTGCTGTGGTGAAGCGGTGAATCGTTCGAGCACACTGCCGCGCTTGTCACGAATTTCTAGAATACCCGTCGGGGGATTGCGAACACCATCGTTGGCTAGCACACCAAACGCACCAGTGATTTCAAGCAGCTTCACTTCAGCCGCACCAAGCGCAAGAGAGAGTCCATATTCCTTTGCCGAACCAAGCGTGGTGATACCCACCGCCTGACCAAGCGCCAGCACATTATCCATGCCAGCCAAATACAATGCTTTCACCGCTGGAATGTTTATAGACTGCGCCAGTGCGGTGGTGAAGGTCATTTGGCCACGAAACTTGTCGTCGTAGTTTGATGGGGCATAGCACGGATAGGTGTTGTTGTAGATATCAGTAGCGGAACATGCGGTTGAAAATTGTGTGGGAACATCAAATATTGCTGTTTGCGTGGTGTAGCCCTTCTTTAGGGCTGCGGCATACACAAATGGCTTAAACGCAGAGCCCGGCTGACGCTTCGCAAGGGTTGCGTTGAAGTTTCCATCAATCTCCGTATCAAAATAATCACGAGACCCAACCATTGAGAGAATCTGTCCTGTCTTAGGGTCAATCGCCACAAGCGCAGCATTACTTGCATTAAAGCGTGACTGATTAGAGAGAGCGTGACGATTCACAATCGTCTCGGCTTCGTGCTGCAGGTCCGCGTCCAGAGTCGTAATGACCGTTAGTCCTTGAGTGGCGACGTCAGAACCATACTTGCGTTCCAACTGCTGCTCTATGAAGAACACAAAATGAGGAGCAAGAATAGAATTGTTCTGCTGGCGGCTAAAAACAACCCGTTCCGCTTTTGCTTCAATAAACTCTTTCTCAGTTATATATCCAAGCGCTCGCATACGAGAGAGCACAATGTCCTTACGCTCGTCTAGGGCGGCACGGTTGTTGCCATACGGAGAGTAGTACGTCGGAAGCTGGGGAATGGCGGCCAGGTAGGCCGCCTCAGCAACAGTGAGCGAGTTAGCGCTTTTGCCGTAGAACGCCTTACTAGCTACCTCCGCACCATAGAGCGTCCCACCATAGGGGGTCACGTTGAAATAAAACTCCAGAATCTGAGCCTTCGTATATTTTTGCTCAAGCTTAATAGCAAGAATGACCTCTTGCACCTTGCGAGTAATGCTCTTCTGTCCAGTAAGAATAGTGTTCTTTACCACCTGCTGGGTAATGGTAGAACCGCCTTGGGCAAAAGAACGAGTGGTAATGTCAGCAATAATTGCTCGCGCAATACCGCGGAACGAAATACCCACATGCGAGTAAAACGTAGAATCCTCAATAGCAAGGGTCGCCTTCTGTAGGTTTACCGACACTTCGCTAAGCGGAATGATGTTTCGGCGAACATCGTGGTTTAGGTCATACAAAACAGTTTTTCCTGTTCGGTCATAAATCTTAGTAGACTGAGCCACCTTACGGGAATCGAAGTTATTCAGGTCCGGTATGGGGCGCATAGCCACAACCAGCACCGCAATGCCCGCCGCCACAAACAAAAGACCCGCGAAAATAAACGCAACTCGAAGGTACGGGTGGGGGTTTTCCAGATGCTTCCGCAAAGCTGGCTTTTTACGCTTAGGGCGCGGCATATGTAGGCGTATGCTAACATAAAAGCGGTCCGTACTGGACCGCTTTCGTGAAAAGATTAGTAGGATTCTGCTTCCTCTTCCTCCTCGTCCGCACCAACCTCATCCTCTTCAACACCCTCGTCTTCGTCTTCAGGAATGTCGGTTAGGACTTCGTCGTCAAGATTCTGGAAATCGTCTTCGTACAGCATGATGCGTAACGTTAGGTAAATTATGAATACTCCCCACAGACAGAGAGTATCACCATAATAAGAGCACAGGCTTGCTTTGCAAGGGGACTACCGCGGCCGTGTGGACAGTGCGGCGATGCCAAGAGCGATAGCATCAAACTCATCATCTAATCGTTTGCGCAAAGGAAGGGAGACAAGTTTGGGTACCATAACCATAACTGCCTTCTTGTCTGCGTTGCCATACCCCGTGACCGCAAGCTTTACTTGTTGCGGAGAAAATTCAAGCACAGGAACCCCTGCGCGCCCTGCAGCAGCAAGCACCGCACCGCGCGCCTCTGCCACCCCAATACCTGTCTGCTGGTTCTTGGTAAAAAACAGAGACTCAATCGCAAGCACGGCGGGGGAGTATTCAATAAGTAAGCGCTCAATCGCATTAAACACAAAAGCAAGTCGCTCTTCTCGCTCGCCCTTTGGTGGCTGCACCACCTCACTCCACAGACACACCGGTTTACTCGGGTCGCCCTCAATAATAGCCACACCAAGCCGGTCATAGCCGGGGTCTACGGCAAGCACTCGTGTAGGAGGACGTGCACTCATACAGCAACACTAAAACACAAACTCGAAACACTACCATATATGGTAGTGTTTCGTTCAGTCCAATTACTCATTGTCTGTGGTCTCATATCCACGCGCGTTCGTGAACACGCGCTGTACGTCCTCGTGTTCATCAAAAAGGGACAATAGCGAGCCAAAGGTTTCCTCGTCCTTGGGCGACAAGTCTGTGAGTGGTTCGTTTGGAGTAAGGGCCCCGCCGCCTTGTTTTGAGAAAGCCCACAGTGCACTCCCTTGAGCGCCAAGCTCGTACCCATTCTTAGTGAGCAGGTGCTTTACCTCTGCCGTGGTGCGATTCTTGTTGTCGGTGAGTGCGTCTACTACCACCGCAACCCCGCCCGGGCCGTACCACTCGTACACCACCTGCTCTAAATTGCCGGCGTCCTTGCTCGTGCCTTTAGCGACCGCGCGCTCAATACTGTCTTTTGGCATGTTTATTGCCTTGGCACGCGAAATGGCAGCAGCAAGGGACGAGGAGGAGAGGTTGCCCGCAGCCTTTTTTGATTCTAAGGTGATGAGTTTTGCAAAACGCGAGAACTCGCGACTCTTGGCCGCGTCCGACGCGCCCTTCTGCCGCTTAATTTGTGACCATTTGTTGTGTCCGCTCATTTAAAGAGTATACAAAACCTAGACCAAATACTCACGGCCTTTTTGGGTGAGCATGCGCCCGCGAGGGGAGCGCTCAATGAAGCCAAGGCGAAGCAGGAAGGGCTCGTACACGGTCTCCACTGTGTCAGGGTCTTCGTGAAGCGCACTTGCGAGTGCGCGGATTCCAGCCGGACCACCCTTAAACGAGTCGCGAAGCGTGGTGAGATATCGTTGGTCGTCCTTAGTAAGGCCGAGAACATCAATACCAAACAGCTCGCAGGCAGCGTCAGCAACATCACCCGAAAGTGGTAATTCATGTACTTCGCCATAATCGCGCACTCGCTTCAAAAGAGCGTTAGCGACACGTGGCGTTGCGCGGCTGCGCGTAGCAACACGGTCAATAACTTCCTCTGGTGCAGACAGAGAGAGCACCTCGGCTGATCGACGGATGATGCTGCGCAAGTCGTCCTCAGTATAAAAATCAAGCTGGTACACACCACCACCAAAGCGAGAGCGAAGTGGGGGAGAGAGCTGGGCCATACGAGTAGTTGCGCCCACAAGCGTGAATGGAGGCAGGGCAAGCTCCACGGTGCGGGCAGAGGGCCCCTTACCAAGGACTAAATCAAGGGAGCCTGACTCAAGTGCGGGGTAGAGCAGCTCCTCAATCTTGTGGGAGAGCTGGTGAATCTCATCAATAAAGAGCACAGTGCCTGGCTCTAGGTTAGTGAGAATGGCAGCCAAGTCGCCTGCGCGCTCAATAGCAACTCCGGAGGTGGTCTTTAGTGGGGCGTCCAGCGACGCGGCTACCAGGTGGGCGAGGGTTGTCTTGCCAACTCCCGGAGGTCCATAAAAAAGAATGTGTTCCGGCATACCGCCGCGCTTCTTTGCGGCCTCAAGCACTATCTGCACGTTGGATTTTACGTGTGCCTGGCCCACATAGTCGTCCCAGAGAGAGGGGCGCAGCGCCGCGTCCAGGGATTGGTCGCGAATAGGGCTTGCCTCGCTGTTAGTCTGGAGAAGCGGGGAGTCGCTGGGGGTGCTTGACATAAAAATGGTCTGTGCTAGTATTCTAGCATACGTGGGAAAGGCCCGAGAGACACCGTCTCTACAGGCCTTTCTTGTTGAAAAAACGCTAATACGGGCCTTGCGCAAAGCATACCGCTTCGCACGAGGTCTTAGGCGTTTTTCCTTTGACATCCTACACACAACCCTCTAGGCAAGGCTTGACGGCTTCAGAGCGTTTCCCCAAGGACCTTCTGGTTCCCACCTCGTAGTGGGCGCGCTGGGAGAATCCCCAGGTGTCTCGTTCACCTTTCGTTTACGAAAGGAGTGCCTGGAGGGTTGTGTGCGGGATGTTTTTGTTTTCTGTACACTAGTAGACGTGGGTGTCATGGTGGCGCCCACACAACAGGAGAGCAGTAATGCTTAATCTGACGGTTGCGGTCCCTGTACCGCTTGTACTTTTCATTAGCGTACTCGCTTTAGCCGTTATCGGCTATGTGAGGACGAAAGAAACCGAGGCCCGCATGTTGTGGGTCACGATCGGATTTTGTGAGGTCATACTCGCACTCATCTGCTTCGTGGGCATTGATGCCCTGTTCCACAGAAACCTGACCATCGTCTGGTTCGTGGTGCCTATCACGTTTTCTTTCATCTCCTTACTTGCCCTTCTGGGCAGCAGTCTCCTTATGGTGAAGGGAAAACTGTAAAAGCGAGTTCCACTACCTGTGGCCCTCGATGTATGTACCCTCATCGAGGGCCATTACTATTTGTGTATACTTGGAGCATGAACGCCCCGCATATTTCTGCAGCCTATACGAAAGCAGCCGACCACATTCTGGCCCAGGTGCGCGAAGAAGTTGCAGCCATAACAGCTGCAGCCCGCGCCATTTCACAAGAGGCAAAAAAGGAGAAAGAGAGCAGCGCTCTCGCTGCTCTGCGCGCAAAACTATTTGATACACGGCCATGAACGGAGCGCACGAACATCTGCCGCCGGTAGCGAAAGCAGAAAGAGAATTAGTGGGTGGCAGCGAGGAGCGCGTACACAATGAGCACGAGCTCGTTGCAGCAAGCCTGAATGCTAAGCTTGCGCTTAACGAAGCAATGCAAGCGGCACCAGGACGCGCAGAAGAATTGGAAGTTCTGCGCAAGAGACTTGACTCACTCATTACAGATGCGAACGAGGCACTTAAGACGCTTGGGGCAGTAGCGGCCGTTGGTGACGTGCTTGAGGGTGCGCGCACAAAAAGTACTGAGCAGTCGGGACTGGTTGACCCCCAAACACTTGTGGAGAACCCCGACAAGGCTGAACAGCTTCTCGAGGGCGTAATTGCGATTACTGAGAACGTGTCTGACGACCCAGCACATCGTGCACTCTCAAACGAGGCGAAAGCAGCGCTCGCAGAGATTCCCCGCACAAAGCAGACGGGCAGAAGGCTGGCACTTACTATTGCCGAGCGTGTTGCGAAAATATGCCTAGACCTGGCTGGTCTTGGTGCCGTAAGTCACGCGCTAGACCTGATTGAAGACTGTACGCGAGTATTTATGGAGAATCGGCGCGCAGCCACCGCTTAGTCGCGCGGCACGTCCACCACCTTGAAGACCTCTTCAAGCGACGTCTCGCCACTGATTGCTTTCAACACACCCTCTTGTGCCATGGTGAGGTAGCCCTGACGACGCACTGATTTTGCAATGTCACTCTCGCTTGGGTTGTCGCGAAGGAAGGTGCCCAACTCTTCGTCCATAAATATTGCCTCATGTACGCCGACGCGTCCTTTGTATCCCGTCTCGTCCTCTGACTTCGGGTCCGGTACCCACACCATATCTATAGAAGCCGGTAGAAGACTCTTGTCTTCTACCGTAGAGAGCACGCGCTCCATGAGTGTCTTCTCTTCGTCCGTTGCGGGCACTTGCTTGCGCGCGTTTGGGTCAAGGGTTCGCACCAAACGTTGCGCCATCGCAACCGAGACCGCAGAGGCAAAGGTTTTTGGATCAAGCCCAAGGTCTACCAAGCGAGGGAAGGTACCCGCTGCGTTGTTGGTGTGGAGTGTTGAAAACACGAAGTGTCCGGTGAGTGCTGCCTGTACCGCCACTTGCGCCACTTCAGCGTCGCGGATTTCTCCCACCATGATTACGTCCGGGTCCTGGCGAAGTACCGAGCGCAGTCCGGAGGCAAACGTATAGTCAGTGCCATTTGTTTGAGTCTGCACAATGCCTGGCAGGTGATACTCAATCGGGTCCTCAATGGTCACAATTTTAATCTCAGGGGTATGGATATGGCGCAGGAACGCGTAGAGGGAGGTGGTCTTTCCGGAACCAGTCGGACCAGTCACTACCAACATGCCGTTAGGGCGAGTGATTTCGTCGGTGAGACGCGTCAGTAGTTTCGGGTGAATACCAAGCTTCTCAAACTCAACTCCAAGCACAGAGGGGTCAAGTAAGCGAAGCACAAACGATTCACCAAACGCTCCAGGAATAACCGAGGTGCGGATCTCAACGTCGCCAGAAGGTCCTGGCACCGAGATGCGGCCGTCTTGCGCGCGGTTGGTGACGTTTAGTTTAAGGCCGGACAACAGCTTGATACGGCTTGCGAGCAAGCGGTACGCGTGAGGGTCAAAGGTATACATGTCGGTAAGCACACCGTCCAGACGCATACGAAGACGAACACCCGTTTCTTCTGGCTCCAAGTGAATGTCAGAGGCACGAAGCGCAAGCGCGGAGGCCATGATGTCTTCCAACAGTCCCGACACTTTTGCATGCGCGCCATCAGCAAACGCCTTGTCTAGGTGCGCGCGAAGCGCAGACACGGTGGTAAGTTCGCGGGTGAGTGCCGCCTGAGCCTCGTTTGAAAGGTCAAACACGCCAGAACGACTCACGCTTGCCAGGGAGAGATCCTGATATCGAACCCACGCAGTTTCTAGGCTTTTCATAGAGACCAGGAACCGCTCCAAAATGAAACCCTGTGCCTCAAGCGCCTGCTCAATCGCAGGCCAATTCTTGTTCTGCGGATTATGAATGGCAACCGAGAGGTGGCGGCCACTTTTATCAAACAGAACAACCTCTGCCGCGTGTGCGTCCGCTTCAGGGAGAAGCCGAAGTGCGTCCACATTGATGGGCATGATGGTGAGGTCGGTGTAGGTGTAGCGGTACTTTTCAGCAAGTATTCGCGCCAAATCCTCCTCCTCCTTTTCGCGCAGGTGCGCCAATTGCTCACTCTGTGCTTGGTCGTCAAAATGAACCGTCATATATACGTGAATCATAGCACCCAGCACCTGCGGGGGTCGGGCGTTGCGTGGGGGCAGGGCACAGTCGCCCTTGACAAAACACCCTTTTGGGTGTAATATGTATATATAAAGTCGCTCTTTCCAGACGAATAGTCAGAAAGGGCTCACGCCGCAAAAAAGGAGGGACGCATGTCCGCTCGCAAAATCACTGCCGCTCTGTTCGCCTTGGCTCTGTTGGCTCCGGCCACCAGCGTCTTCGCGCAGACGGTACCGGCCGAAGACGGCTGGTACAGCGCGGGCGACACCGTCACCCGCTCACCGAAACCGTCCTGCGGCAAGATGCCGAAGGACGGGGAATACGAGCCGCTCTTCAAGATGGAGGGCGGCGTGTACACTACTTGTCGCTGGTCCTACAAGGGGCCGAAGAAGAAGGCGGTGTATACCGGCTGGGGCTGGTTCCAGTGCTCAATGCAACACTTCATGTCGGTAGAAGACTGTCGTGCAGGGTTGATGAACTTCGTCACCCCCACACAATACTTCTCGGGCGGATTCCAGCCCGACTACTCCGGTTTCCGGCAGTACGGCGGGTACCAGCAGCCCTACTACAGTGGCGGCGGGTACCAGCGACCGTACGTCTGCCGCAACCAGGGCGACCCGGCCTGCTACCAAGGCTCGCGTTCGGGCGGCGGCTACTATCCGCCACCACCGCCAACGCGCGGGCCTGTCTCTGGACAGCTCTACGTCTGCCGGGGATCGGGTGATCCCGGCTGCTACCAACAGACGCCTTCCGGAGGCGGATACACTCCGCCCCCGGCGACCCAGAACCCATCTTCCGGTAGCGTATATAGCTGCCAGGGGACGGGGGACCCGAACTGCTACCGGGCTCCGCGCCAGTAGCTCACCCTGACTATCTCGTCGAATCGCGCTCATCCTTCGGGATGGGCGCGTTTTGATGTCCAATTACTGATCTGTGTGCCAGTTCCGTTGCTATTTGGGGCGGGGTACAATTAGGGCATGCAACGATTCCTCCCTGACTTAGAAGCGCTTACCAAGGAGGCAAAGACATTTACCGGAACGCTTGTACCAAAAGCGCGCGGAGCAACCTTGGTGACTCTCTCGGGAGAACTTGGGGCGGGGAAGACATCCTTTGCGCAGGGTGTAGCCGCAGCACTCGGTGTCGCAGGCTCGGTCACCAGCCCCACTTTTGTTCTTGAAAAGGTGTACGAGCTGCGAGGTCAGCCATTTTCTAAACTCATTCACATAGATGCGTATCGGCTGGTAAGTGGGGACGAGTTGCGAGCTCTTGGCTTTGACGAGCTGATGGGCGAGGCCAGCAATCTCGTACTGCTTGAGTGGCCAGAAAAAGTATCGGATCTGCTTCCAGCCCCCGCGCACCGCATTACACTCACGGTGCCGGAACCAGCAGATAATCCGGCAACCGCCGGGCGAACTATTTCGTATGCCTAAGACCGCACCACAGAGAACAAAACGGCTCGTGCTCCTTGATGCGCACGCCATCATTCATCGTGCGTATCATGCGCTCCCTGATTTCACGGGCCCTGGCGGACAACCAACAGGAGCACTATACGGGCTCTCAAGCATGTTGCTAAAAATAGCGACCGATTTGCGACCCGACTACATTGTGGCGTGCTACGACTTGCCAAAGCCCACGGTACGTCACGAAGCGTATGAGGGCTACAAAGGCACCCGAGGAAAATCGGACGACGCACTCATCACGCAACTGCAAAGTTCACGCCAAGTGTTCAAGGCGTTCTCAATCCCAATATACGAGCGCGAAGGGTTTGAGGCCGACGATGTGCTCGGAACTATTTGCAAAGAGCTTGCAGACGACACAGACACAGAAATCATTATCGCTTCCGGCGACATGGACACCATGCAGCTGATAGATCAGGGGCGAGTGTCGGTATATACCCTTAAAAAAGGATTAAACGACACTATTTTGTACGACGAGCACGCGGTGCGGGAGCGCTACGGCTTTCCGCCAGAACTTATTGCCGATTACAAGGGGTTGCGCGGCGACCCCTCTGACAGCATCAAGGGCGTGCCAGGGGTGGGGGAGAAGACGGCAACCGAGCTGATTCAGAAGTTTGGCTCGGTGGAAAACATTTACAAGACAATCAAGAAGAATGAAGCGCTGCTGCTTGAGGCTGGGGTGAAGCCACGCATCATCGGCCTTCTCAAAGAGCACGAGGAAGACGCACTCTTCTCCAAGATGATGGCAACCATTCGCACCGATGCACCGATTGCGTTTCGGATTCCAAAGGACACGTGGCGAGACACGATATCGCAGGAGGCAATCTTTGCACTCTTTGATGAGTTTGGGTTTAGAACCCTGCGCGCTCGCGTGCGCACCCTCACTGGGGAAGAAGACATGGAGGACGAGGCGATGCTCGCAGCCCTTGAAGAATCAACTGAAGAGTCGGCAGGGTCTGTTGACCCGGCGCGCTTGAAAGAAGCGAAAGTGATGCTGTGGCTTTTGTATTCAGAGTTCACGAACCCAGACTACGACGACGTGCTCGGGTTTACCAAAACGCACACCTTTGACGAAGCATACGAGGAACTCGGGCGACGCCTCGCTGAAATTCCGACACTGCAGAACCTGTACGACACCATAGAAAAGCCGCTTATACCCATTGTGGACGAGATGGGGCGACACGGTGTGCGCATTGACCGTGCGCTTCTAGAAAGACTTCGAAGCGAGTACCAGGAGGAGCTGACCGGCATTGAGAAAAACATTTTCCAGATGGCAGGGCGAGAGTTTAATGTAAGCTCGCCAAAGCAGTTAGGAGAGGTGTTGTTTGACGAGCTTGAACTCACCGTAAAGGGGCAGAAGAAAACCGCTGGCGGACAGCGCAGTACCAAGGAAACCGAGCTTGAAAAGATTCGCGACCTGCACCCGATTGTGGACGAGGTGCTCAAGTACAGAGGACTGAAGAAATTGCTCGGCACCTACATTGAAGCAATCCCGCCACTTCTGGATAGCGAGGACCGACTTCACGCAGAATTTTTGCAGACAGGCGCAGTGACGGGTCGCATGGCGAGCCAAAACCCTGGGCTGCAAAACATTCCGGTGCGCACCGAGCAGGGCAGAGCAATCCGTGCAGCCTTTATCCCCACAGAGGGGTACACCCTTGTGGGGCTTGATTACTCACAGATTGAACTTCGTATCGCGGCGATTCTCTCGGGGGACGAGAAGCTGTGTGAAATTTTCAAGAGCGGACGCGATGTACACACTGAAGTAGCTTCTGCGGTTATGGGAGTTCCTGCGGGCGAAGTGGATAGAGAGATGCGACGCCGGGCAAAGATCATTAACTTCGGCATCCTCTACGGCATGGGAGTGAACGCGCTCAAGGTACAGCTCGGCACTACCATCGGTGAGGCACAGCAATACCTGGAGGATTATTTCTCCACGTTCTCTCGCCTCAAGGAATACCTGGAAGAGACAAAGGGATACGCGCGCAAGCACGGATACACGGAAACTATGTTTGGCCGCCGCCGCCAGTTCCCAGAAATGAAGTCGCCGCTGCCATATGTGCGCGCACAAGCAGAGCGCATGGCTATAAACGCGCCGATACAGGGCACTCAGTCAGACGTGATTAAAGCGGCCATGGTGCGCGTAGACGAATGGCTCCGAGAAATAGGTGCGCGAGAAGACGTACACCTCATGTTGCAGGTGCACGACGAGTTGGTGTACGAAGTAAAAAACGAGCGAGTAGAAGAGATTGCGCGTGGGATTGAGGACATTATGGAAGGGGTGCTCACTGACGAGCAAAGAAAAGACGTGCCGATTTTGGCGGAGTGGAAGGCTGGACCGAACTGGGGAGCAATGGAATAACCAGGCAAAAATGTTCGGATACGTCGTTGCGGGCCCCAAGGAGCTCATGCGCCGTACTATATGTACGTCTTATTAGTTCCTTCTCCCGCGCCTCGTCTGCGAGCATTTTTGCTCTGGTTAGAGTGATGTAGGTATACTAATCGGGTGATTTATCTTTTCTGTGGAAGCGACACGAATAAGGTTCGGGCCAAGGCCTTTCAGTGGGTAGAGGCTGCGCGCAGTAAGGCGCCAGACGCGGTGTATGTGCGACTTACGCCCGAGATGGTGACACCAGAAATGGTGCGCGGCGCGCTCAGTAGTCAGGGACTCTTTTTTTCTAAGTCACTCATCCTTCTAGACGACCCTTTTTCGCAAAGTGAAACAAGTGAGACGGTACTTGAGCTTCTAGAGGAACTCGCAGCGTCGCAGAATCCCGTTGCCATTCTTGCGCCAAAGCTTTTGGCCGCGAGAGTGAAAAAGGTAGAAGCAAAAGCAGAGAAGGTATTCAAAATTGATGTTGATAGCGCGCGCCTGCCTGCCGGCAGGCAGGGGTTTAATAGTGCGCTCGTAAATGCGCTCGCGAACAAAGACAGCGCAGGGCTGTGGAAAGAATTACATAAAGCGTACCGACAGGGAGACGCGCCCGAACTAGTGCACGGACTACTCCACTGGAAAGCACGCGACATGATGCAAAAAGGGAATCCGAAGTGGGGGAAGGACGGAGCGCGTACACTCTCGCGCGAACTGATTGAGTTGGTGAGCGATTCTAGAAACGGGGACTTGGCGCTTAGGGAGGGGTTGGAGCGGTTTGTGTTAAAAGTGTAGATATCAGCACGTGCGCCTACCTGGGACGTGATTACACTTCTCGCTCCTTACAGGAGCAGTACACCTTGTGGAGATTTTGCTTCATGACTTCGCAAAATCTGCTCACAAGGTCTTCGAGCCCAGGACGCAGGCTTCCCAAGCCTGCTTAGGCGCACAAATTAAAGAACCGCCAGTGGGGCGGTTCTTTAATTTGTGCGCCTACCTGGGCTCGAACCAGGGACCGTCTCCTTAAAAGGGAGCTGCTCTACCAACTGAGCTATAGGCGCATGCTCACTGTTATACCGCTAATAGGTGTATAGGTCTACGGTTAGCCCATTCTCGTCCAGTAATCTAATAGCTTCACGCGAGTCTTTCCAGAGCTCTCCGTACCGCATGGTGGAGTCATTCCTGCGGGTTATTTCGGTGCGCCCCAGATAGATGCGCCAGATATCGCTATAGAAAGATGAGCTGTAGCGATAGTTCTCCACACAACCATTGTACGTGAGGCGTGAGTAGATAAGCGAAAGACAGTTGGCTGAGGTGCGGCTATCTTCCTGTGGGGTCACACACATGCTCGTATTTCTCACTAAGTTGTAGCAGGCAGTTTCTTTGTACGGGTTTCCGGTGAAGTGCCTATCAAACTCGGACGAAGGGGAAGGGCAGCGGCGACCAAGAGCAGGAGAGAAACTTTGATTCACTCCCAAATACCCCGTGCACATGTTTTCTGCAAAAGAGCCCCCTATAGGCGATTCTCCAGTTATCACGTACGCACGCTCACCTGGATACAGCACAATAGGTTCTGAAGCATTAAGTGTGCCACTTGTCGGAAGCTTTGTGCCTTGTGGAATTGTCGCACTCCTGTCGGTTGCTACAGAGACAAGCTTCCACCCAGTAATGGTTATGGGCTCTGTGGCGCTTGAGGACGCCTGAAGGACAAGGTACTCATGCTGCGGGTCGGTGGACGAAACATTCCCGCCACTGATAGTCACCAGGCCGCGCTTTGGAGAAGGGGTGCTGAACAGTGCCTGGCGCTTAGACTCTATCTGCAGATTACCCAACTGGTACTCAATACTTTGCACACTGCTGCGCACTTCTGCAGAGCGGATACTTGGCAGGCCCCCCGTCACGTTGATGCCACCCTTATACCAATCGGTGTCACCATAGCCAACTTGAGTCTGTCCAACGCCCGTAACGGGGGTGATGAATGGCCCCGAGAATGAAATAGGATTGCTCGGGCCACCACCAGCAAGCCACAAGACAAAGAAAAAGACCATCACTCCGAGAAAAAAGAGGAAGTCGCTTTGCATAAAAGTATAATACCGCGCCCTACTTCATTCGCTTGAGTTCTTCACGTACTACCTCCGCATCACTCCATGGAGTCCTTTTTCCATTTGCTTCCATGATGTATGGGTCTGTGCCTTTGCCAGTGATAAGCACCGCGTCTCCTGTGCGGGCAAGCGAAAGGGCAGTGGCAATTGCTTCTCGGCGGTCCATGATAATGCGCGGCTCACGACTCATGCCAGAGGCCATGGCGTCCATAATTGCCTGCGGGTCTTCGTCGTAGGGGTCTTCGTTTGCAAGGATTACTTCGTCGCAGTGTTCGTCTGCGATTTTACCCATCAGCGGCCGCTTCCAGGTGTCGCGGCCGCCCCCGGTGTTTCCAAGTACACAAATCTTTCTGCGCTTTCCGTACGCACCGTATAGTGCTGTGAGCGAGTCAGGGGTGTGAGCGTAGTCAACCACCGCAAGAAAATCCTGGCCCTCTTCAATTTTTTCAGCGCGTCCTGGAATACGAGTAAGTAAGTGGAGCGCCTCACTACTTTTCTCTAGCGGCACACCAAGCCACGCAGCAGTCTTAATTGCAGCGAGAGCATTGCGTACAGAAAACTCACCGGGTTGTGGAATATCAAACGACACCCCCTCGTACGTAAACGAAACCGACTCGTTTTGATAGGAGATATTTGCGGCGTCTCCAATGCTAAACGGCAGCGCTGTTTCTACAGGAAGAGCCAGGTAGGGCTTCGCGTACTCACTGTCACTGTTAGCAATTATCGCGCGCGGGCGCTTTGTTGAGCGCGCCAGCTCTTCCCCTAGGCGGAACTTCGCGCGCGCGTATGCCTCCATGCTTCCGTGTGACTCAATATGCTCGCGTTGCAAGTTAGTAAAAATAAGCGCGTCCATAGCAAGGAACAGGTGACGATTCTGGACCGCACCTTCAGAAGTCACTTCAAGCACCGCGTAGCGCGCGCCCTTATTTGCAGCGTCAAGCAAAAACTTTTGCAGAAATCCGCGACCAGGCATGGTCATCTTGAATAGGTTTGGGCGCGACTCCTCGTTCACCGCAAAACGGATAGTGCCGGCCATGGCGGTGGGGTAGTCTGCATGGCGCAAAATAGCAAAGAGCATTTCTGAAACCGAAGACTTTCCCTTGGTGCCCGTGATACCAATCACGGTTAGCTTTTTCGCAGGGAAGCCGTAGACAAGAGCTGCACCAAACGCCCAGAGCGCATGATAGATACGCATAAGTGCCTGGTGCAGCGAGCGGGGAAGAAGTGTTGCTAAGAGTGAGCGAAGGAAGTGCATAACTACTTTGATGCGGATGAGAGAGCCGCCTTAAGGCGTGCATCTTTACCAACGGCGGAGCGGGGAATCTGTCCAAGTGCTCCACGGGCCTCGCGCTCCGTATAGCCGAGTGCAACTAACATATCAAATACGTCCGCGTCGCTTTCATCGTGCCCCTGGTCTCGGCCCCCAAGCTTCTCAGCAAGTTCTACGATAATTTTCTCCGCAGCTTTCTTTCCAAGGCCGGCAACGCGAGTGAGGTAGTCGAGGTCACGCCCTGCAATCGCGCTCTCAAGTGAGGCGCGTGGACCACGCCGCATGATTGAAAGCGCGGTCTTTGGTCCTACGTTTGGTACTGAAAGGAGAAGTTCAAAAAAAGCCCGCTCCTCCTCAATAACAAAGCCGTATAAATCCACCCCGTCCTGTTTAATGGAGAGATAGGTCTTTAAGGTCACCTCGCTGCCGGGAGAAAGCTGTTCCGGAGCAGCCAGATGCACAAATACACCCCAGCCAGCCACGTCTACCACCGCACCGACGGTGTCTACTGATAAAACCCTGCCACGAATCTCTCTAATCATGCCTATATCCTAGCATTCTTGCATCTGCACCGGATATATCGTACTATCCGTTCTACATGGCAATCACTTCATCAGCAAAGAAGGCGCACCGAGCTTCCCTTAAGAAGCGCGTATATAACGTGCGCCGCAAGCGTGCAGTTACCGACACTACCAAAGCAGTAAAGAAGCTTATGGGGACGGACACCAAGGCAGCAAACGAGTCGCTCAGCGCCGCATTCAAGGCACTTGATAAGGCAGCAAAGGGAGGCACGATTAAGAAGAACACCGCTGACCGCAAGAAGTCGCGCCTCGCAAAGGCTATCGCTCGCGCAGCAAAGTAAGAAGAAACCCCGGCAAGGCCGGGGTTTTTCTTTTATTACTGACTCGGTAGGAACCGGCGAGTACGCCTTTCGGTCACACATAAATCTCTGCTAAGATTTTGCGCGACCCCCACTCGCCGTCGACACGGCTCCGTGCTTCGATTCCTACACGTGAGCCTCCCAGGCTCACTCGAGAGCACCAAATGAAAACAGCCCTAACTGGGCTGTTTTCATTTGGTGCTCTCGGTAGGAATCGAACCTACATTGCATCCTCCGCAAGGATGCGTCCTATCCATTGAACGACGAGAGCGAGTGAGGCAAATAGAAATGTGAACGCAGTTCATGTTTCTATTTCGCCGAGCGAGCTCGTGTACCCCTAACGAGTCTTCGAGTGTACGGGGTACGAGAGCGAGGTGCTCATTCTGTGCGCCGAACGAGCTTGTGTACCCCCGCGAGTCCTCGAGCAGAGGGGTACGAGAGCCTGGGCTCGCTGACACGTTTTTGACTTTATCCTTTCTGAGCACTATTGGCAACTTTTACAGGCGGAAGCGATGGATGAGCATGTCAAAGAAAGATTCATCATGTTTACCTTCTTCAACGTGCGCGCTGAAGAAGTCGTACACCTCTACGGGGTCGTGATCAACAATAGGAACAAGAATGTGGGGGGCAAAAATACGCTTGGTCTTTATGGAGAGAGATGGCGGCCACGCTGGGTCTGCGTATTCAAGGACCGAGAAGTGGAGCATCTCCTCGTAGGTATATAGAATCTGGTCAACATACAGTCCCTCTTCGGTAATGGTAAATACGTGTCGTGTCGGAGCGCGCAGTGCCTGAAGGGCAACAGTACCGCTGGCGGCTATCACCACGAGAGCGAGGATGAAATTTCCAAAGAGAATACAGGCAACCACTCCAGCGACAGCGATAACGCCAAGAGACCAGTACCAGTCGGCACCTTTTTCTTCAAACGTGTATTCCTGTGCTTCCCACTGGTAGAAGACCGTGCGGGCCATATAAATGTAATACTAGCACTCGTGAGTTGATGTAGATGGAGTAATGCACCAAAAGATAAAACCCGCCATGTGGCGGGTTTTATCTTTTGCGGAGGAGGTGGGATTCGAACCCACGGAGACTTTCGCCTCGGCGGTTTTCAAGACCGCTCGTTTCGACCACTCACGCACTCCTCCAGAGTGTTTTTACGCTTCCGTAGAAGCTGATGGTGCTGGTGCCGGTGCGGGAGCAACATGAGAAGCGCTCACGCCTTTATTACGGAACCAGACAAGGTACACAATCTCTGGAATGCCAAGCAGATTCACAACAAGCAGAAAGATAAACCAACCGTTCTGCGAGCCGCGCGCTGCGTGCCACAACGCATAGCCCTTAATCGCTACCGTCCATACGACAAACGCCATAAGGAGAGGAAACGCAAAGGGAAGCGTGAGGAACGACACCATTTCTGGAGCTCCCGGAGCCATGAACCAAGAATTCACCATACCGGGAGACTATAGCACGCCGGCTGGCTCCCGTGTAGGATTTAGCTATGAGGTACTTGGCAATAGATTTTGGCACCAAGCGTGTGGGGCTTGCGCTCTCCGACGAAGGCGCACACATGGGATTTCCTCACGGCACACTTCCAAATAACGGACGCCTTATTGATGAGGTGCTAGATTTGGTTGCGCGCAAGGAAGTGGGCGCAGTGGTGATAGGAGAGTCACGCAATTACGATGGCACTCCGAACCCAGTCGCAAAAGCTGCGAAGGAATTTGGTGCACTTATTGAGCGCAGGCTAGTGGGCATGCCGGTCTACTTTGAACCAGAGACGCTTACCACCCAAGAAGCCCGTAGAAATTTTGAAGGGGTGCGCGAGCCGGGGAGTGGGGGCGCGCACGTCGACGCGTCAGCCGCTGCACTTATTTTGACCAGCTACTTAGATAGACTACACAACCATGGATAATTCCGAAGAACCAGTTCTTGAAGAGGTATCAGTGCAAGAGGAGCCGCGCATCAGTATTGATGACCTTGCAAAAGTAGAAGTGAAAATTGGAACCGTACTCTCGGCGGAGCAGGTACCAGAGACAGACAAATTGCTAAAGCTCTCCGTTGAATTTGGAGAGGAGCAAGGAGCACGGCAAATCGTGTCGGGCATTAACGAGTATGTCTCGTCCCCCGAAGAGCTGGTTGGTAAGCAGCTTGCCTTTGTCACGAATTTAAAGCCGCGCACCATCAAAGGACTTGAAAGCAACGGCATGTTGTTTGCGGTAGGGAACAAGGAGACGTTTGCGTTTCTCACCCCAAGCAAGGAGGTGCCCCCTGGCACAAGCGCGCACTAGTTTTACACGACAGTGAAGAGAAGCCGGTCAGCGACCGGCGAGGGAGGCGGTATACTACGAATATAATGTCGGACAGTCTTTTGACCCGTATAGCACGTACAGAGTTCGCGCCACCGCGGTATCTCTCGCTTACTGCGGCTGGTATAGATATTTCAACCAGCGGAATAAAGGCCGCAGTTCTTGCAGAACGTATACACGGCCTTGAGTTAGTGAAATTTGCAGAACACCTATTACCTGCAGGTGCGGTGGTGGGTGGTGAGATAGCGGATCCAAAAGCCGTCATTGAAGCAGTGCAGACCATCGTCAAAAAGAACAATATCAAGTTTGCAAACATCGCACTTTCGGAATCCCGCAGCTATTTGTTTGAAGCAGTGCTAGAGGGTAACCACGAGCAGGCCACCTCTAAAGAGCTCCGCAGCCTTACGGAGTCACACTTAGATGAATACGTGCCCTTGCCGCCAGCAGATGTTGCGTTTGATGTCGCGCTCACTGCAACAACAAAGGACACCACCACGGTGGTGGGCGTGGGGTATGCACGACGAGTGATAGACGAATCGCTCGCAACGCTAGACGACGTCGGCATCACCACGCGCGCGATTGAAAGCGAAATATTTTCAATTGCACGCGCGCTTATTCCCCATGACAGCACCGAGACGGTACTCATCATTGATATAGGAAAGACCACCACAAAGTTAGCGGTGGTAACGGGGCAAACCCCACGATTTGCGACAACACTAGATATTGGAGGAGACTCGCTCACGCAGGCAGTGATGAAGCACTTTGGTGTAAGTGAAGAGGAAGCAAAGAAAGTAAAGGCGGAGAAGGGCTTGGTAAGCGAGGGCGGCAAGGACGAGTACATGTCTTCTATGCTCCTCACGGTTTCAGCAATTCGCGACGAAATTAGTCACCGCCTTGAGTACTGGCAGGGGAGGGCGCAGATGGGAACTGCACACGAACCAGTTACTCGTGTCATCCTAACGGGCGGAAACGCCACCGTCCGCGGGCTACCAGAGTATTTGGAGACTGCCATTAAGCTCCCGGTGGCACTTGGTGACGTGTTCACCAACCTAGCTTCTCGCGATCATTGGCTGCCACCCCTTGATTACATGGAGTCGCTCGCGTACGCAACCGCCATTGGTCTTGCACTGCGTGATTTTCACACAACCTAAGCCATGAACCTGCTCCCCGACAGTAGAAAGAAGCGTCTCGCACAACTCTATCTGGTGAGGCTAAGTGTGGTGAGCGCCGCACTCCTCGCGGCGGTGGGCGTAATTCACGCTGCGCTCTCCATTCCTTCACTTGTGTACGCACATCAGCTGGTGACCGACCGCACACAGACACTCTCCAGTCTTGGTGAGCAGCTGGCAGGAGCGGAGGATAAGCAGGTTGGAGAGCGTGTAGCGCACCTGGCTACTTCTGCCACAGCGCTCACGGGAAGCACACAAGGAGTGGCAGTGAGCAGCTTACTTCGCGCGCTCACTCAGATTGATCATCCGGGAGTTTCAATTACAGGCATGTCGTTTACTCGCGCACAGGCCCCGGATGCACACCGGCTTACTATTTCTGGAAAGGCAATAGGAAGAGGAGCACTACGCTCATATGCGACTGCACTTGGAACGCTTTCGTACGTAAAGACTGTTGATTTGCCCGTCAGTGCGTATGCAAAGGAAAGTGATATTGATTTCTCGCTTACGCTCATAGGTACCCTCACGCCATGAACCGCCCCCTCTTACTTCACGCGCTCGTTGCTCTAGCCTTACTAGTAATTGCACTTAGTGCAGTGGTTGGCACGTCGATCGTGCTTGTAAGTACGGAAAAGGAGGCGGACCGTCTCGCAGCACAGATTGAAGAGAAGCAGGCAGAAATGCTCCGTGTGGCCGCAGCAAAGGCAGCGCTCCCGCTACTGGTAGAGGCTGAAGGAAAACTCGCAAAGCACAGCTTGCAAACAAGCGACATAGTCCCGTTTCTGGAAGAACTTGAGAGGCTGGGTAGGGTGCAGGGAGCAGACGTTGAAGTACTGTCAGTAACGGGAGGGCAAGGAAATCCTGCTCAACGTTTTTCACTCTCTCTCAAGGTGTCTGGCTCCTACGACGCAGTGGCGCGCACCATTGGACGCATTGAATACGGACCGTACGACACTCAACTCACCACGCTCACTATTGATAGCGGCTTCGCAGAAGGATCAAAGAACAGGACATGGACTGCAGCGGCTGTTTTCTCAATAGGCGCCAGCGCCACCAACTAGTATGAAAAAATTATTTCCCTCACTACACACGGTTAAAGAGCTGTTTAAGGTACGGACGCACACGCACCCCGCGCGCGATTGGTTTGTGTTGCTTGGTCTCACTGCACTCCTAATAGGCCTAAGTATTGGTTGGAATGTATGGAGGTACCTTTCAGTTACCAGCACTCCTGCAACAGAGAGCGAGACAGTGGCAATACCTGAGTTTGATACGAGTGCCGTGGACGCTGTGGAGAAGGTGTTTGAAGAACGCGCCGCTGAAGCGCGTCGCTACCAGGACACCTATCGTTTCGTTGACCCAAGCCGATAACCTGGGCTACTGTAGAGGAGCCCCCATAGCTCAATGGATAGAGCAGGAGACTTCTAAGCTCTTGATGTAGGTTCGATTCCTGCTGGGGGCACAAAAATGAAAAACTAAGACGGCGTCTTAGTTTTTCTATTTTTTGTAGGCACCAGCAGGAATCGAAAGCCGGAGCGATACGCGAGCAGCAGCGAGCGTCGCGAGGTGGGGTCGCGTGCATTTGCGAGTGACGACGAGCAAATAACAGGTGACCGAAAGTGGTACTCCACGGTTCCTGCTCCAGGCACATAAACACGAAAAGGACCGGCAACGGCCGGTCCTTTTCTGTGCGGGTGGGCGATAGAGGACTCGAACCTCTGACCATTCCGGTGTAAACGGAGTGCTCTACCAACTGAGCTAATCGCCCGCAGGAGAACAATACCGCAGGTATGAAATTTTGGAAAGCAACCAACGTCGGCTATGCTTGGTTCTTATAGACTATGAACGAGCGCATAGAGGCAAAGGTTAGTGGCCGAGTGCAAATGGTGATGTATCGCGATTTTGCTACACGCAAAGCGCGTGGGCTGCGCCTCGTGGGGGAAGTGCAAAACCTACCTGACAAAACGGTGCGCGTGGTCGCCGAAGGACCGAAAGAGAAACTGGTTGTGTACACACAAAAGCTGAACAAGGGCTCATTACTCTCGCACGTGACAAACGTAGAGGTCTCGTGGCTACCTGCGCAGGGAACACACACTACCTTTTCAATTAACTATGACTAAAGGCGAGGTACCGAAGGCTATCGGGGTGATTCTTGATGGTAACCGCCGCTGGGCGAGGGAGCAGGGCCTACCTCCGTTTGAAGGTCACCGTGAAGGTTCCGAGCGAGTAAAAGATCTGGTGCGGTGGGCGCGAGAAGTTGGTATCGGAACAGTGTATATTTATGCATTTTCAACAGAAAACTGGAACCGAGCAGAAGAAGAAGTCAGTTATCTCATGAAGCTGATGGCAAAATTCTTTTCCGAGGGGATTGTGGATGAAATAGAAAAGGAAGACGGCAGGGTTGTTTTCTTGGGCGACCGGGGCCGCATACCGCCGGAGCTTGTTTATGAGATGGAACGCGCCGAGGAGCGGACGCGTAATGGAAAGGGTGGGACGCTTGCGGTCTGTTTGTCATACGGAGGACGTGCGGAAATTGTGGCGGCAGCAAACAAGCTCATTCGGGAAGGGAAAGAAATTGAGAGCGAAGAGGAATTTTCGCGAGCATTATGGAGTGCGGACCTTCCTGATCCAGACCTCATCATTCGCACGAGTGGGGAGCAGCGCCTCTCAGGGTTTCTCACCTGGCAGTCAGTGTATAGCGAGCTGTTTTTTACCGACACCAAGTGGCCAGCGTTCACTAAGGAGGAATTCCTTTCTATCCTTGAGGAGTACAGTGCGCGAGAGCGCCGTAAAGGAAAATAGGTATCTGTGATAGGGTGAGCTCATGAACCCTGAAATCCTCTATGAGGACGACAATATTGTCGCTATCAATAAGCCGGCGGGCACCATGACGCACCCAGATGGGCACACCTCCGACGAAACGGTGAGTGATTGGTTTGCGCGTGCGTACCCAGCTTCACGCGAGGTAGGGGAGACGCAGCGCCTACCTGACGGCACGGAGATAGCGCGCCCTGGCGTAGTGCATCGTCTTGATCGCGACACGTCGGGTGTGTTGATTTTAGTAAAGACTCCTGAGGCTCACGTGTTCTATAAGGCAGCATTCCAAGAGCGGCTCACCAAGAAGACGTATCTTGCGGTGGTGTACGGCACGCTAAAAGAAGAGAAGGGAACCATTGAGTTTGCTATTGGCCGTTCTCGAAAGGATTTCCGCCTACGTTCCGCACAGCCAAAGGCGCGCGGCACGCTGCGGGAGGCCATCACGCACTACGAGGTTATAGATAGTATCGGCACGCATTCGCTCGTGAAAGTAATGCCAGAAACGGGCAGAACGCATCAAATCCGTGTCCACCTGAAAGCACTCCATCATCCGGTTGTCTGCGATCCGCTGTACGCGATTGGAAAACCGTGTGATTTGGGGACCTCGCGACTGGCCCTTCATGCAGTGAGCCTGGTCCTACCACTCCCAGAAGGAGGCACTGTTCGCGTACAAGCACCAGTCCCGGGCGATCTTGCCAACGCCATTTCGGTCTTTCCAGAAGCCGCGTCAGTTATTGCCTCATTCTAGGCCGCATGGTAGAGTGCGCGAATCATGCATACCGTAATCACCCCCGTACCAACCAATGAACGAGCCAGTCTCGGCATTCGTTCCGGCGACACCGTTCGCGTCCACCAGAAGGTGGTAGAGAAGGGTAAGACCCGTCTCCAGGTATTTGAGGGCCTTGTTATTGCCGTTAAGCACGGCACAGAGCCAGGAGCTACCTTTACCGTACGCGCCACCCTATCAGGTGTTGGTGTAGAGAAGATTTTCCCTCTATACAGCCCAGTTATTGATAAGATTGAGATCACCAAGCGCTCTAAGGTTCGCCGTGCAAAGCTCTACTTCATCCGTGAGAAGGTTGCTCGCGAGGTACGTCGCCAGCTTCGCAACATGCGCATGGTGAAGATCTCCACCGATGACTTCAAGAAGGAGGAGGCTCCTATCGTTGAGGAGACTGTAGAAGAGGCAACTGAAGCTCCTGAGGTAGTGGTTGAGGCTACTGAGACCGAGGAGGTGGCTGCCGCGACCGAAACTACTGAGGAAGAGAAGAAGGACGCGTAATACGCCCCAGCATATTTGTAAAAAATGAGCCGGCCCGCTATAGTAAGCGGGCCGGCTCATTTTGAGCTCGTATGCCATGCCCAGGTGGTGAAATTGGTATACACGCATCCTTGAGGTGGATGTGGCTTCGGCTGTGGAGGTTCAAGTCCTCTCCTGGGCACCAAATGAAAAAACGCCTTCGGGCGTTTTTTCATTTGGTGCCCAGGAAGCAGGGTGTCTGCACACCCTGCAGGAGGACTTGAAAGCCGGAGCGATGCTTTGCTCAGCAGAGCAAAGCCGCGAGGCGGGGCTGCGACCGAGCCGAGTGACGACGAGGCGAGAGTTGTAGCCAAAAGCGTAATCGCGTGTCCTCTCCTGGGCCGCATTTCATCATTTTCCGAAAAACGTGCTATAACGCATCTACATGGCGGCTATAGTTTAGTGGTAAAACTCAGGTTTGTGGAGCCTGTATCGAGAGTTCGATTCTCTCTAGCCGCCCAGATATGAAAACCGCCTTTGGCGGCTTTTTCATATCTGGGCGGCTAAGCAGGTAATCTGCATTACCTGCGAGAGAGAATCGAACGCCGGAGCATGTTTCTCTCAGTAGAGAGAAACAGCGAGGCGGTGCCCAGAGCAAGCCGAGTGACGACGAGGCGCAGACTCGCGGGCGAAAGTGGTAATCCACGTTTCTCTCTAGCCGCCCAAATCAGCCAACCCAGAAGTGAATACTTCCGGGTTGTTGCTGTTTGCAGAAGCTAGCTTGTCTTTTGGTCTGGTTGCACATACCATTCCCTTCGGAAAAGGGGGTATCAACATGTACAAAGTTTTTGCAGGGTTCAAGGTTCCCGAAATCTTGAACCCGTTTGCGGAAAATATCGACCGACTCGTGGTGGTACACGGCGGACCTGTCGTGCGGCGTAAACACCCACTACACGTCACCGTCATGGCGCCACGAACCGTACGAGATCAGCAGCGCCATGAGCTCGAAGCGTTTGCACAGGAGTTCAATACTGACTACGGAAATGTGCCGTGTCGTATTGCGTCCCTTCAGCGCTACGAGCACCGCAGCAAGAAGTTCTTTGTTGCAAGTCTCACGGGGCAGCAATTGAGCGACACCATTGATCACTTTCACCACGAGCTGCATAGGAGATTTTCCTTCACACGGCGTCAACATGAGGGAACAAAGCCTCACATAACGCTGGTCAGCTCCAAGCACACGCGAAGGCAAGAGGTGTTTGACCGCGTGGTCAGTGCCGCTCACAGTATTGAGTACCCGCGAGAGCCTCTCCGTCTCCCGCACATCGTTCTTCATGTCCACAAGGAGGGAACAGAATTACCGCACGTTTCGCCGCCACCAGGTGAACCGCACGCTGGGTGGCAGCCATAGCGAGTCGGAGAAGGGAGGGTCGCATGACCCTCCCTTGTCACTTTGGTATACTCACTTCCATGAAATCATTCATTAAAGAATTTAAGACATTCGCCCTTAGAGGAAACGCCATAGATTTGGCAATCGGAGTCGTGATTGGTGCGGCGTTCAACGCCGTCACTACCTCCTTGGTGGCTAACATCATGACCCCACCCCTCTCCCTCCTGACCAGGGGTATAAATTTCAGTGATTTGGCAGTTAGTATTCCTGGTACTGATGCTCACATTCAGTACGGACTCTTTATCCAGGCGGTCATATCTTTTGTTATCACCGCATTCGCGCTCTTCTTGCTCGTGCACGGCATGAACAAATTGGCAGCGGCGGCAAAGAGGGAACAGGAAGAGGGAACGGCACCACCACCCCCAAAGAGCCCAGAATTAGAGGTGCTTGAAGAGATTCGTGACGCACTCAAAGCGCCAGAAAAGGAAATTAACATCTAATGCATGAAGCAACTGTTTGCGCTCACCACGATACTAGTAGTTGTGGGCATTGGCGGTTTTCTATATAGAAACGCCCTTGAGCGACCAATCACGGTTGGGGAAGGTGAGGGAGCTTGTACAAAAGAAGCGAAGCTTTGCCCTGACGGAAGCGCAGTCGGACGAACAGGGCCCACGTGCTCCTTTGCCTCGTGCGCACTACCGAATGCTGAGGACGCCACCATCGGCATTTCTTTTGTCATTCCTGCTGGATACGCGCAAAAGCCAGACACTGTCGCCTCCGACCAAACACTCCGCTGGGTGCTTGAAAAGCCTCTCAATCAAGATGAGAGCCACTCCATCATCATTCGTCACTACACCACTGCGCCAGACGAAGACCCTAATGTACTTATTAGAAGGCACTCAGTTCTTGAGCCTAAGGGAGAAGCACCAGAGTCCATGGCCCTCTACGAGATCGCGAACCTGGGTAGATACGAGTTCCGCTCCATAACATTAGAGCGGTTTGAAGGCATCGTGCGCACCGCCTACTTTTTAGTGCGAGACCAAGACGTACTGCAGTTTGAAGTTGTAGAGCGTGGCGTTGATTGGACGAACCCTGACCTGGTAATTACTGCGCTTCCTGAACACAAAGCACTACTTTCCTTGCTCACCACACTCCAATCAAACTAGACGGTTACTCAAGCAAAAGCAGTAGAGCCATTACCAAGATACCTACTCCAATAGCAATAAGCTGGGTGAACGATTTCTTAATACCCGAAGTTTTATGAAGCTCCGGTATCAAGTCCGAGCCGGCTATGTAAATAAACATTCCTGCCGAAAAAGCTGCAATGAGTGGAGCGGCGCTCTCAAAAAAGCTTGCAAGCACAAACGCAAGACCAACTCCCACAAAGGCAGAAACTGCAGAGAAGAGGTTCATGATGAGCGCCTGTGTGCGTGAGAATCCCGCGTGCACCAAGAGTGCAAAGTCTCCAATCTCTTGCGGAATCTCATGAAGAAGAATTGCTGCGGTCGTGGCGATACCAACAGCGGGGGAGACCATAAAGGCCGCACCAATAGCAACACCGTCAATCAGGTTGTGCATGCCGTCTGATACCAGCACCAGGTGTCCTAGGGGGTGAATGCGAGCATGTTCGGCAGCATCAAGCGGCTCGTCCGCGTGTACGTGATGCCAGTGGAGAAATTTCTCTAATACAAAAAACGTGAAGAACCCCGTGAGAACCAGTAGGGATACTGCAAGGGCACTCTCTGCCTCCGCAAATGCCTCTGGCAAAAGGTGAATGAATGCATCTCCGAGCAGGGCACCGGCTGCAATAGAAATAAGAATAAAAAGCACACGTCGCAAGCGCGCCTCGTTCCAGGCAAGAGTGACAATACCAAGAAGCGAAACAGAGCTCACGAGGGCGACGGCAACCACTGCTGGAATGAGGTATGTGAGTGTATCCATATCGTGTACCGTACAAGACAATATAATTAGATGCAAATCATTCGCAGGTGGAAAAGTTACCTTCTTCGCGTATGATGGGGGAGTGAAAACAGCACCACCACAAACGGAACTGCAGCTACTTAAGACTGCGGGGCTGCGCGCCACGACGCAACGCGTTGCGCTCCTGCACGTACTTTCGCGCGCCACAAAGCCTCAATCAGTAGAGGCGCTTACGCGTTCGCTGCGAGGGGAATTGGACATGGCAACCGCATATCGCACGCTCAGTACTTTTGTAGAGGCTGGTTTTGTGCGACAAGTAGAGCTTTCAGCGGGTAAGGCGTTTTACGAGATAGCAGGAGAGCACCACCATCATGTGGTGTGCACTACCTGTAATCGAATTGAGGATGTGGACGTGTGCCTGCCGGACGCTCTTTCTAGTACGGCACGCAAGTCATCGGGCTTCGCGTCCATACGTGAACACACCCTAGAATTTTTTGGTACGTGTAAGCGATGTGCACGCGCGGTATGAGCAAAATCATACTCTCGCTCCTCGTAGCTTTCTCAGTTCTCGCTCCCGTGGTGGCGGTAGCGCAGTCACTTACGCCCGACACTGAAACATTTGAAAGAGCTCGAGTCATATCAGTGGGAATGGAATCTGTGGCGCAGCTTCCTGGCACTGACACGACCGCAAAGACACAAGAAATTACCGTCAGGGTGCTCTCAGGTGCGGACAAGGGGGAGGAAGTAACGTTTGTGAATGATTTCACTCAACTGTCTGTTGGGGACGAATTCTTTTTGCGTCACGAAGTGAGCGCGAGCGAGGGGAGAGAGTATTACGCCGTGGCCGATCCGTATCGTCTACATGTGCTCATCGCACTACTAATCATATTTATTGTGTTGACCGTGCTGGTTGGCGGTAAACAGGGTGTGCGGGGACTCCTCTCGCTCGCAGGAAGCATGTTTCTCATCATGTATGTGCTACTTCCAGGAATTTCAGCAGGGCACTCGCCAATGGTGGTAGCGATTGGAACCGCATCTCTGATTATCATTGCCGGCTCCTACGTGACACATGGAATTAATCGCACCACTACTGCAGCCGTACTCGGAATGATTATTACGGTGGTGATTACGGGCATTGCTGCCTGGTATACCGTCACTCTTGCACACCTATCAGGGTACGCCTCCGAGGAGGTGACATACGTCTTCTTTCAGTTTAACGGCACCATAGACCTGGTCGGTCTGTTGCTCGGCGGAATCCTCATCGGTCTTCTTGGGGTGCTGTATGACAGCGCCATTGGTCAGGCGGTTGCCGTAGAAGAGTTGATGCGCGCAGGCAAGGAACTCTCTCCCGCACATGTGTTTGGTAGAGCTATGCGTATGGGGCGCGAACACATTGGCGCGCTCGTAAACACGCTTGCTATTGCGTACGTGGGCGCCGCGCTCCCGCTCCTCTTGCTGCTTGAGAAGGCTTCAGCATCTTTTGCATATCTGGTAAACGCTGAAGTTCTAGCAACGGAAATTATTCGCATCTTGATAGGGAGTATCGGGCTCATTTTGGCTGTTCCTATAACAACAGCCATCGCCGTGCTTATTCTTGGTACCTATGGCATTCCTGAAAGAAAAGCGCCCGCCCACCGTCATACGCATGAGTGATATACTTGAGATATCCCGCCTTTTTGGCGAATTTAAGAATAAAACTATCGTTGTATGACAGATTTCTTGGCAAACAAGAACGTGCGCTACGCAGTACTTAGTGTACTCGTACTTCTCTCACTTTTTCTAGCAGCCGCCACCTGGGACGCGCTTTTTGGTCGCGACCAGTTTGAGCCTACGAATGTGGTGACCGTAGAGGGGACGGGCGAAGTGTTTCTCGTGCCGGACGTTGCTCAGATAACGTTTAGTGTCACTGAATCCGCAGCCTCTGTGAAGGCTGCACAAGAGGCAGCAACTAAAAAGACTGATGCCGCTGTAGAAGCAATAAAGGGTCTTGGCGTTGATGATAAGGACGTAAAGACCCTAAGCTACAATGTCTCACCAAAGTATGAGTACAATCAGCCGTGTCGCCCAGGTATGGCGTGTCCTGGCATGGTCTATGGCTCTTCACGCATTGTTGGATACGAAGTATCACAAACCATTGAGGTTCGCGTAAAGGATACGGCAAAGGCAAGCGAGGCACTCGCAGCGCTTGGCGAAATTGGTGTGCAGAATATCTACGGGCCAAACTTTATGGTTGACGACGAGGACGCCGCGCGCGCCGAGGCTCGCGGGAAAGCCATTGAGGAAGCTCGCGCCAAAGCAAAAGTGCTTGCCAAGCAGCTTGGCGTATCGCTTGGCGAAGTGATCAGCTACTCAGAGGGTAGCATGTACCCTCAGCCGATGATGTATAGCGCCGTTGCCAAGGGTGGCATGATGGACACTCGTATGGAGGCAGCGCCGTCACTTCCAACTGGCGAGAACAAGACAACAGTCACGGTCTCTATTACGTACGAGATTCGCTAGGGAATAAGAACAGTTACGCAAAAACCTCCCAGCAGGGAGGTTTTTGCGTTATTGACACTTTGGGGGAGTGCGGTATCATATTCACTACATAAAGGCCCGCAGGGCTTTTTTATTTACGAGACGAAATAACTCCAGAGCTATGCGCGCATTCATCAGCTATCTCAAGAACGTACAGGGCGAGTTGAAGCACGTGGTGTGGCCAAAGCGCAACACGGCAATTATTCACACCGCCATCATCATTTTGATCTCGGCGTTTGTGGCACTCTACATTGCGGGTCTGGACTACGTGTTCACGAGCGTGGTGAATCGTCTTGTTTCGGGCTATTAGTCGGTAATACAACTCTAGTATGGACACAAAGACCGCACCCCACTTTTCAGAAGAGGCAGAGAACAGCGAGCCACGCTGGTACACCATTCACACCTACGCAGGATATGAGAATGCCGTTGAGCGCAACCTAAAGCAGCGCATTGAGAGTCTTGGTATGGAGCACAAAATCTTTGAGGTGGTCGTTCCTACCGAGAAGAAGATTCGCGTAAAGGCAGGGAAGCGCATCGTAGAGGAAGAGAAGATTTACCCGGGCTACATCCTCGTAAAGATGATTGTGGACGAGGACTCATGGTTCGTGGTGCGCAACACGCCCCGTGTGACTGGGTTCGTAGGAAGCGGCACGACACCGGTGCCAATGGAAGAGAGTGAGGTCACAACGCTTATGAAGCGTATGGGCCAAGAGGCGCCAAAGCACCGCATCGACCTCGTGAAGGACGACCCAGTAGCT
Source organism: uncultured bacterium (assembly GCA_947085985.1). Classification (GTDB taxonomy): domain Bacteria; phylum Patescibacteriota; class Minisyncoccia; order Phycocordibacterales; family Phycocordibacteraceae; genus C7867-001. The sequence goes on from CAMTYL010000004.1 coordinate 194,918, forward strand.
ATCGTTGATGGACCGTTTAAGGATCTCGAGGGCAAGATTGGAGAAATTGACGAGGATCGCGGAAAGGTAAAGGTGCTTGTAGCTATGTTCGGCCGCGAGACCCCAGTAGAGTTAGATTTCCTGCAAATTAGGAAATTGTAATCCATTTATGGATTACTAATTTTCTTACTTATAAATGTGGCGAGCATTCCCCGCGCCACATTTATGTTAGGAAATAGGACGCATTGACCCAAAGCATTATTTAGGATACATTCCACACACATGGCAAAAGCAGTTAAAAAAATCAAACTCCAAATCCCAGGCGGCAAGGCTACTCCAGCTCCGCCTATTGGTACCGTGCTTGGACCTGCCGGTGTGAACATTGGTGACTTCGTCAACAAGTTCAACGAGGCAACCAAGGACAAGCCAGGCATCATTATTCCGGTTGAAATGACCGTGTACGATGACCGCACCTTCACCTTCATCATGAAGGTGTCTCCGATGCCTCGTCTTATTTTGAAGGCGCTTGGCGTTGAGAAGGGTTCTGGAAAGGCTCCGCTTGCACGTGTCGGTACACTCTCACGCGCTCAGGTTCGTGAGATCGCCGAGACTAAGATGCCAGACCTTACTGCAAATAGCATTGAGGCAGCAGAGCGCATGGTAGAGGGCACGGCCCGCTCCATGGGCGTGGAGGTAAAGTAAGGATGCTTAAACAAAAAACTGCAGGGCAAGCCCTGCGGTTTTTTGTATTTCTACGGACGCTCAAGCACCACCCAGTCGTAGGAAATTCCATTTTCCTCCCGCGTCTCTCGCGACAATTCATTCGTGAAGTCACTGTAGTCAGGGAAGGTGACGCTACCTGCTGTGGCATCGTCCACAAGCGTAAGATACAGGCGACTGGCGAAGGGGAGTGCTGCTCGGTATAACTCTCCACCACCAATTATAAAGATTTCATTGCTGCCTTCGGCTTCTTTTGCGTAGGAGAGTGCTTCAGGAAATGAGTATGCGGTTTGTGCCCCCTTCGCTTCGTACCAGCCGCTCCTTGTCACTACGAAGTTGGCGCGCCCTGGCAGCGGGCGAAACTTCTCTGGAAGAGACTCCCATGTTTTGCGGCCCATGATTACGGGGTGCCCCTTGGTAATCTCTTTAAAATGCGCGAGGTCGCCCGGAAGATGCCAGGGCAGATCAGTGCCGGTACCAATAACGCGGTCGTGTCCGAGGGCTGCAATAAGACTGATGCGAGGGTTCATAGCTAGAGCGTATCAGACGCTGGCATTCGTGCACGAGTCTCGTGTACTGAAAGAGTACCGTCTTTGCGTGAGACAACGCATACGACGTCCACAGGTTCGTCCCAGGGCTTGCGGGCAAGTGGGGTGGGGGAGAGTTGATCGTCAAAACAAAACCCGATGCGTAGCCACTCTACTGGAGCCACTGCCAGGAAGCGGTCGTACCATCCGCCGCCCTGACCAAGGCGAGTACCAAGCACATCAAACCTGCGCCCTGGCAGCAATATGGCAGCAGGAAGCTCGCCTAGGGTGGCGCAGGCGCGTGCAGCTTCCTCAGACGGGTTAAGAGACGCGCGTGGTGCTATTTTGTGTTGTGTAGCAGTCTTCGGCAAATTGAAAAGGAGCTCAAAATCTACCTCCGTGCGGAGTGGTTGATACGTTACAAAGGCTCCAAAAGGGGCAAGAAAAGCAAATTCCAATTTTCTATTCATGTGCCGTATACTAACAATACTATGGCAATAAACGCTGGAATTTTTGGAGACGGCACCAATCTAAAGGACCGGTATATTCCTGACCAAAAGAAGCTAGCTAGTCAGGTGAAGCATTGGAAAGAGCTTGGGTTGCGGGTGGTGCTTACCTCCGGAACATATGATCTGTTCCACGTCGGGCACGCGGAGTATTTGGAGCAGGCGAAAAAGCAGGGAGATCTGCTCATCGTTGGTGTTGATAGTGATGCGAAGGTGCGGGAACGCAAGGGTCCACATCGTCCAGTAGTGCCAGAAGGGGAGCGAGTTAAGATTTTGTCGCATCTCCGACACGTAGATGCAATAACCTTAAAGCCACCAAAAGAGAAAGCGAACGCACTTATAAAGTTGATCAGGCCAGATGTGTTGGTACTCTCGAAAAGTACAAAGCACAAGAAAGAGGATATAGAAGAAAAGAAAAAGTATTGCGGCAAGGTTGTACTTCTTCCACCTCAAGCCGAGACCTCAACAAGTGCTAAGGTCCGTCTCCTGCACACTAGTGGAGCCGGTAAGTTTGCCGAAGAAATCACTCCGAAGCTCTCTTCCATGGTTGAGCAGAAACTTGCCCACAGCTCCAAACAACTCGCCCAGGCAATCGCGAGCGATATTCCACGGCTGATTGAAGAGACGTTGCGAGCAATAGAGAAAAAGAAGTAGTCATGCAGACCCTTATTGCTTATGTACCTGTTCTGCATGAGGGATACAGGAAGTTCTTTGAATCGGTAGAGGGAGAGAGGAGGTTATTCATACTAGATTCGTCACTCATAACCGAATTTTCAGAGCTCCGAAAAGAAATACGAGAACTCAAACCGGAACTGATGGTACAAGCCATTGAGGCGCTCGGCATTTTTTCAAGTGTTGAATTGCTGGATGCCAAAAATGCAATTGAGATGAACGAAGCCGGTGTGGAAATCATCATGCCAGACGAAGAGGTGGCAAGAAAACTCACGGAAACGTACTTCTCACGCGCATCTGTAGAATACCGCCCAATATTCTTGCGCTGGGACAAACACAATTCTCTGCAAGAGAGACCGGTTGTGCCAGACGAATACATTACGAGGGAGACCCTCCATCGGAAGTTAATGGATACTGCAGAAGCAGAAGCAAAAAAGAGCTCAGATAATTGGCGACATGTTGGCGGCCTTGTTAGCCGGGATGGGGTAGTGTTGTTGCAGTCTCATAACACGCACCTCCCAAGCGAGCACACTCCGTACGTTAACGGGGATCCACGCAATAATTTTCATAAAGGGGACCACATAGAGTTCTCTTCAGCACTCCATGCAGAAGCGGGATTGATTTCTGAGGCGGCAAGACGGGGAATTGCACTTGAAGGCTGCGACATGTATGTAACTGTCTTTCCGTGTCCTCCCTGCGCCAAGTTAATAGCAAACGCAGGGATAAAAAATCTGTACTGCGGAGGCGGATATGGAGTACTCGACGGTGAAGAGGTGCTAAAAAGTGCAGGAGTGAGTATACGGTACGTTGAATAAACGGAGCCCTATCCGAGTTTTACGCGAACGGATTCGTGGTCTGGGGCTTCAACATCCCCCATAAGAAGATGGGCGTGTAAGTGCGCAACACTGCTTCCTGTGTATTTACTTTCACCAAAGCGCATAAAGAATGAGCCGCCCGGGATAGAAAAATGTTTTGTGGCCCATGACATAAGCGCGAACAAATCCCCAGTCTCTGTGGCAGTGAGCAAGGAAGGGTCCTCAATATGTGTTGGTTTATATACAAAAATGAAGTGATACTTCGTTCCTGCATACGGACTCATGTTCTCGGTGAAGTACCAGTAGTCAGTCTCCTTAAGAACTGGCTTTGGGTGATATGTAGAAAAATACTCCTTGCAGAAAGGGCAAACCCCGTCCTGCTGGATTTGCTCCATTAGCTTTCTCTGTTCCTCGGTGCGTGCGTTCCCTATATTGAGCAGATGCGCCTTGCTCATACAGCGACAGGAATACCCTTAATTGGGTCGTGTGGCTCGTAGTCCGACAACTCGAAGTCGTCGGCGCGGTACGCAAAGACATCGTCTTTTTTGTTTACCATCGTAACTGTTGGAAGCCGTCGTGGCTCGCGCGCAAGCATTTCTTCCATCAAGGGAATCTGGTCAACATAGATGTGGGCGTCCGAAACACTGTGAACAAATTCATATGGCTCTGTTCCAGTCGCGTGAGCAATCATCATGAGTAGTGCCGCATACTGCACCATGTTGGATGGTACTCCAACAGGAAAGTCTGCCGAGCGCTGGAACATGTGGAGGGTCAGTTTGTTATTGATGATGCGTAAATGGATCCATCCATGACAAGGAGCAACAACTACTTTTTGTTGCTTTCCTTCACCTCGAATTATGTACTGTGGAATCCAAGGAGAGATAAAGTGTGTTCGGAGGTGTGGGAACTCAATCATCTGCTCAATAATGTTCTGAATCTGGTTGTACGGCACTCCTTCTGCGGTGGGGAAATCGTGGAATGCGGCGCCATACGAACCTGGCCCCAAGTCACCCACATCTAAACCGCGCTTCGCGGCCTTCTCAGGAGTTCCCCAGGGTGTCCAAAATTTACAACCGAAAGCCTCAAGCTCTTCGAGTGTGCGTGCGCCGTTTATGAAAGCGCAGATTTCTCCAATTGAACCTTTCCAGAACCCTTTAATGCTCCGCTCAGTAATCATGGGGAACCCATTCTCAAGCTTGAAGTGCATTGGCGGTGGAGCAATCACTGTGAGTGCGTCCACTCCTTGCTGGCTTTTCACCACCTCGCCATTCTCCAAAATGTATCGAATACGGTCACGATACTGAGTGTCTGGTGCGCGCTCCGAGAATGGTTTCATGAGGTAAATAGTAGCATCTGTGAGGGGTTGTGGCAGGGGTGGTAGAATCTCGGTATGAAGGTCCAGATACGACGAAGTGACAAGGAGGTTGCGCTCCCAGAATATAAGACTTCCGGAGCTGCTGCTATGGACTGTGCTGTGCGAGAGGACGTGGTTATAGCACCTCGAAGCATTGGATACGCCCCACTTAATTTCTCGCTTAAGCCACCGCCCGGCCATTTCGTTATGATGGCCGCAAGAAGTTCTTTGCATAAGCGAGGGCTTATGATGGCAAACGGTGTAGCCATTTTTGACGAGGACTACTGTGGAGACGAGGACGAATTTAAGGTGATTTTCTATAATTTTACTGACGAAGCAGTGGAGATTAAAAAGGGGGAACGAGTTACTCAAATAATGGTGATTCCCGTTGAGCGGACTGAGTTAGAAGAAGTTGGGTCGCTTGGAAGTCCTGCGCGAGGAGGAATTGGTTCTACCGGAAACACCTAAGAACGAAACGGCTTATGAGATAAGAACTGGTCGACCCATATTCCACCACTTAACCCCACATCCTATGGATTACTACGCACACATCAAAAAAGAGGACAGCGACGTATACGATGCAATTGTCGGAGAAGAGAAACGCCAGGCAGAAGGTCTGGAACTTATTCCAAGTGAGAACTATGTATCAAGCGCAGTGCGCGAGGCGATGGCAAGTGTGCTCACCAATAAATACTCGGAAGGGTACCCAGGCAAGCGTTACTACGGCGGGCAAGAGTTTACCGACCAAGTAGAGCGTATCGCTATAGCGCGCGCCTGTGAGCTCTTTGGTGCGAAGTTTGCAAACGTGCAGCCACTTGGAGGAGCCAACGCAAACATTGCCACCTACATGGCACTCCTTGGGCCGGGGGACACAATTTTGGGCATGGACCTCTCCCATGGCGGACACCTCACCCATGGGCACCCGGTGACCTACATTAGCAAAATCTTCAACTTCATCCGCTACAAGATGAAGGATATTGAGACGGGCGAAATTGATTACGGCGAGCTGCGTGAGACCGCGCTTCGAGAGCGACCAAAGGTAATTCTTGCTGGATTCTCTGCGTACCCACGCGAGCTTGATTGGAAGCGTATCGCTGATATTGCACACGAGGTGGACGCACTTGCGGTTGCAGACGTGGCGCATATCGCAGGACTTATCGCAGGGGGCGCTGCAGAGAATCCCTTTACGCACGGCTTTGATGTAATGACCACCACCACCCACAAGACGCTGCGTGGTCCACGTGGCGGCATGATACTTGTGCGCGAAAGCGAGGAGATTGCGAAGAAAATTGATAAAGCGGTATTCCCAGGACTCCAGGGTGGTCCGCACATGCACCAGATTGCTGCAAAGGCCATCGCTTTTAGAGAAGCGCTTCAACCGTCTTTTAAGGACTACGCGCAGCAGGTAGTAAAGAACGCTGCGGCCATGGCAGGAGTATTCACCGAAGGAGGCGTGCGCCTTATCACTGGCGGCACGAGCAATCACCTTATCCTGGCTGATGTGTGGGGCTCACTCCAGATTTCCGGGCACGACGCAGAGACACTGCTGGATAGAGCGGGCATTACTCTTAACAAAAACACGATTGCAGACGACACGCGAAAGCCACTAGACCCGTCCGGCATCCGCTTTGGAACACCAGCGATGACGACCAGAGGACTAAACGAAGAAGACTCGCGCGAAGTGGCTCGCATCATGCTGGAGGTACTTCAAAAGCGCGACGACGAAACGGTGGCAAAAGCCAGCGAACGCGTCAAAGCGCTCGCGCACAAGTACCCAGTGCCAGAATCATTTCTATAGACATGGAAGAAATAGAAATTAAATTCCTGGACATAGAAAAGGAAAAGCTCGAGGCGCAGCTTAAAGAAATAGGAGCAGAGAAGGTGGGTGTGTATCACTATCGCAGGGTTATCTTTGATCACTCTGATTTCAGACTTGATAAAACATCCGCGTTTCTTAGACTTCGTGATGAAGGGGAGAAAACTACGTTGGCCTTCAAGCAGAGACTTGGGGTTGTGGCCGACAGTCTTGCTGGGGACGATGACGGAATGTACGAAAAGGAGGTGGTAGTTAGCGACTTTGATGCGACAAGAGAGATACTACTGCGCACTGGACTCGTAGAGAAGATGTACCAAGAAAATTACCGTACACGATATGTTCTTGATGGGGTTGAGTACGACATAGACGAGTGGCCACTACTACCGGCGTATCTTGAAATTGAAGGTCAAGACTGGGAGCAGGTGTACGCTGCAGCTGCAGCTCTCGGGTTAAGAAAAGAAGACGCCAAGAAATTCACAGCAAATCAAGTGTATAAGCTTAGTGGCCTTGATGACCGAAACTATTCAAAACTCACATTTGATGAGCAGATACTGAAGACAGAGAACTTGTTTTAGTTTTCTGCTACTATCGCGGTATGGAAGACGCTATTAGAAAGGCTACAGAAACGGCGCTCGCTGAAGCGGGTGCTGAGAGCGTGACCTTTGCCGTTGAATGGCCAGCAGACCTCGCCCACGGTGACTACGCCGTGAATGCTGCTATGGCAGCCGCTAAGGGGCTTGGCAAGAATCCTCGCGAGTTGGCCGAGGCTCTCGCGCCAACTATTGCGCGCGAGCTTGGTGCGCTTGCGGCAAGTGTAGAAGTGGCAGGACCTGGGTTCATAAATATTCGTCTATCAGCTTCTGCAGTCGCAGAGAGTCTCGTTGGCGCAACGGACAGTACGTGGGGAACGGGTACTGCGCGCGTGGCAGAGAAGATTGCATTTGAGTATTCGTGCCCGAATCCATTTAAGGAAATGCACATCGGGCACCTGATGAGCACCGTCATTGGTGAGGCATGCTCGCGCATTATTGAGAGTCAGGGCGCGCGCGTCCTTCGCGACACATACGGGGGCGATGTTGGCCCACACGTGGCAAAGGCCATCTGGGCTCTTCAGAAGAAAGGAATTACTGAGCCCTCCACGGCGCGTGAGCTTGGAGATGCGTACACGCACGGTTCTCGTTCGTATGAAGAAAGCGAGACCGCAAAGATTGAAATTGATGCGCTCAACACCAGACTCTACCAAACACTCGCAAAAGATGAGGCGGAGCGAACGAGCGAGGACCGTGAGTTGCTAGAGCTGTGGCGCCACGGACGTGATGTTTCCTACGACGCGCACAAGAGCGTTTGGAAGTTGCTTGGAACAGAGTTTGATTACATCCTGCACGAAAGCGACACAACCCCAATCGGTATGCGGGTGGTGAATGACGGTCTTGCTAAGGGAGTGTTCGCAGAGAGTGAGGGTGCAGTGATTTATCGCGGAGAAGAGAAGGGTCTCCACACGCTCGTATTTATTACGAGCCGTGGCACGCCTACCTACGAAACAAAAGAAATGGGTCTTGCGTTTATGAAGGAGGAACAGTTGGGGCCGCTCGACCACTCCTACATCATGACTGCCGCAGAGCAGTCCGGACACTTTGCAGTATTTCTTGCAGCTCTTGAAGAAGTGGCACCAGAGCTGGCCCGCCACACCTATCACATGCCACACGGGTTCCTGCGCCTTACTACCGGCAAGATGTCGTCGCGCGAGGGAAGTGTCATTACTGCAAAGGAATTTCTTGAGGGACTTATTGAAAAGGCGAGCGAGCGAAACCCTGACCCGCTCATCAGTACACAGGTAGCAGTGGGTGCTGCGAAGTATTTGATACTGCGCCAAGCGCCAGGAGGGGACGTCATCTTTGATGTGGAGAAGTCACTGTCGCTTGATGGCGACTCGGGGCCATACCTGCAGTACGCACTTGTGCGCGCAAAGAGCATCCTCGCACAAGTCTCAACGAAGAATTCAGGAATGGGAAACACTACCATATATGGTAGTAATTCTGATGGTGAGATTGAAGTGCTTGCAAGAATGATTGCTCGATTCCCGGAAGTGGTGCGCCGAGCGGAAGCACTTCAGGCACCGCATGCAATAACCCAATATCTCACTCAGCTCGCGAGCGAGTGGAACTCGTACTACGCGTCAGGAAAAATTATTGGAAGCACGGACGAGGAGAACAAGATTGCTCTCGTGAAAGCATTTGCAAGAACGATGGAGAACGGGCTCACGCTTCTTGGAATCCCAGCACCAGAGAGAATGTAGGGTTGCAAATTCTTGAATACGTGCTACTATTAATTATGCCGCGATTAACCGCGGTGTTCTTAATTGAGGGGGACATTTTGTCCGAGAGCTACGAAGACCAGCCGCACGGCAACACGAACCCGCGTCGGCGTGAGCCCACGCACAAGGGCCATGCTCAGAAGACGCTTGAGATGATCGCGCGCAATTCGGGTGGACGGCCCAAGCCGACCGCCGCGCAACAGCGTCTGCTGTTCGGCGAGTTCAGCTCGCTTCGTCGTCGCTAGCGACAGGAGGAAGTCCAATGGAACGACTTTGTTCACCCGAAGCGGTGGAACAACAAATTCGTTCCATTGGCTTCCCGGTCGCTCTTCATGCGGACGGGCCGAGCGGCATGACCGATCGGTACTACATCCGCAACGAAGAGTGCCTTCACGAACAAATCCTGCACGCCCTTGCGGCGGCAGAAAAAGACAAAGCGAACGGAGTCCTCGTACTCCCGTTCCCAAACTCCCGGCGGATGCCGGCCAGGCCTCCATAGTGGGGCCTGTTTCATTTTAGGTAGTAAAACGCTAGGATAGAGAAATCATGGCCGAACAAGAGAAATCAGAGCTTGTTGCAAGAGAAGAGGCAATACTCGCTTTTTGGAACAAAGAGCAGATTTTTGAGAAGACACTCACCAAGCCCGCGCCGAAGGGAGATTTTGTATTTTATGAGGGCCCACCAACTGCAAACGGGCGCCCTGGTATCCACCACCTAGAACCACGATCATTCAAGGACGCGCTTCCGCGCTACAAAACTATGCGTGGCTATCGTGTGCCGCGTCGCGCGGGGTGGGATACGCACGGTCTCCCGGTTGAGCTTGAGGTAGAGAAACAACTTGGCTTCAAGGGTAAGCAAGATATTGAGACGTACGGCATTGCGGCCTTCAACAAGAAGTGCCGCGAGAGCGTGCTGACCTATATTGATGAGTGGAAGGCGTTCACTGAGCGCATCGGCTACTGGGTAAACTTCAACACTGCCTACTTTACGTACAACGCTCCCTACATGGAGTCCCTGTGGAACATCATGAAGAAGGTAGACACTGATGGCAGGCTCTACAAGGACTACAAAGTACTGCCGTGGTGTGTGAAGTGCGGGACAGCACTTTCTAGTCACGAACTCGCCCAAGGGTACGAGGATGTAAAGGATTTGTCGCTCACGGTGAAGTTCAAAGTGGTAGGTGAGGAGAATACCTACTTCCTCGCATGGACCACGACGCCGTGGACTCTGCCTGGGAATGTGGGGCTCGCGGTGGGGAAGGATGTTGTGTACGGAAAGTACACGAATAACGGAGAGACTGTCATTATTGCAAAAGCATTGGAGCGAAAGCTCGGTGAAGGGTGGGTGCTTGCTGAGGAAGTCGCTGGTAGTGAGCTTGTTGGAAAATCGTACGAGCCACTCTACCCATTTGCAAAGGACATTGCTGCAAAAACAGAAGTAGAAAAGTTTGCGAATGCATACAAAGTGTACGCGGCAGATTTCGTAACCACCGAAGACGGGACGGGTATCGTACACACCGCCGTCATGTACGGACAAGAAGATTTTGATTTGGGACAAAAGGTTGGTCTGCCAAAGGTGCACCTGGTAGCACCAGACGGCACCTTCGTACAAGGCACGGGAATGTTTGAAGGGAAGTCAGTCATTGATGCGGAAACAAATGTTGAGGTATTGAAGGACCTGCAGGCCCGCGGACTCTACTTCTCTAAGGAGAGTTACAACCACTCCTACCCACACTGTTGGCGCAGCAAGAACCGCCTCATCTACTACGCACGCGATTCGTGGTACATCCGCATGCAGGATTTGCGCGATACGCTCATTGCGGAGAACAAGAAGATTAATTGGGAGCCCGCGCACATTCGTGACGGGCGAATGGGCGAGTGGCTTTCTAATGTAAAGGACTGGGCTATTAGTCGTGAGCGCTACTGGGGTACGCCGCTTCCCGTATGGCGAAGTGAAAATGGAGAAGAACAGCTGGTGATTGGTTCGGTAGAAGAGTTAAAGAAGTATACGAAGCGAAGCGGAAATCGGTACGTGGCTATGCGCCACGGGGAATCAGAGAACAATGTCGCAAACATTGTGGACTGCACTAACGAGAAGAAGTGGCCGCTGACACAGAAGGGTCACGAGCAGGTACGCTCTGCCGCCGTTTCACTCAAAGAAAAGGGAATTGAACTGATTTACGCATCTCCGTTTGAGCGCGCACAAGAAACGGCGCGCGTAGTAGCGGCTGAGCTCGGTCTTTCCTTAGAAAGTATCGTCACTGACGAGCGTATAAAGGAAATAAATGCAGGAACCCTTTGTGATAAATCACTAGACGAATTCCTAGCGTACCGTAAGGTGCATGCGTACGAAGAGCCGCTGCCGGGAGGCGAGAGTCATCTAGACGCGAAGCGTCGCTTTGGTGCTTTCTTGTACGACCTGGAGGAACAGCACGCGAACAAAACCATACTGATTGTCACGCACGGTATTGGGCTTGAGATGTTCATGCCGGTCATTGCGGGAAGTGATGCGCGCGCTACCCAGGCAATGGTAGAGAACGACCTGCCGGTAAATGCAGAAGTGCGCGAGCTTGATTTCGTGCCACTGCCACATAACGACGACTACGAGCTTGATCTGCACCGCCCATATATTGATGATGTAGTGCTCGTAAGTGAGAAGGGAACCAAGCTTCGCCGTGTAAAGGAGGTAATGGATGTCTGGTTTGACTCAGGCGCCATGCCCTTTGCACAGGCTCACTATCCGTTCGCAAAAGAGGCGCCAGCATTTCCTGCCGACTTTATTTCAGAGGCTATTGATCAGACGCGTGGCTGGTTCTACACACTGCTTGCCGTTTCTGTATTGATGGGGAAGGGGACGCCATACCGAAACGTAATTTGTCTCGGACACTTGCTTGATGAGAAGGGAAAGAAGATGAGTAAGTCTTTGGGGAACGTCATTGTTCCAGCGGACGCTATTGCAACGTATGGTGTGGATACGCTGCGCTTCTGGATGTACTACGTCAATCAGCCTGGCGACTCAAAGAACTTTGACGATAAGACCGTGCGCGAAGCCGCTCGTGTTATCTCGTGGCTAGATAACAGCGCCAAATTCTACGAACTCTTTGCAGCAGGAAGTCAGTCATCACAAAAGACCGCACTTGATGAATGGATGCTCGCGCGCACTAATCAAACAGTGAAGACTGTAACGGAGGCCATGGACCGCTATGACCTCTACACAGCGTCGCGCACCATCGCGCTCTTGCTGGAAGATGTCTCGCAGTGGTACGTGCGCCGTATTCGCGATAGAGCGCGCGACGGTGATGCTGCTGCACTTTCCACACTCCGCGAAACACTCAAGACCTGTGCTCTTCTCATTGCGCCACTTGCTCCGTTTGTGGCAGAAGATGTGTACCGAATTGTAAAGAGTACAGAGGACGCAGAGAGTGTGCATCTAGCTAACTGGCCTGAGGTACAGGCGGGTATCTTTGACGTACTTACTGGTAAGGGAAAGAAAGAAGCGGCACTTATAGAAGAAATGGTGCGCGTGCGCACGCTTACGTCAGAGGCACTGATGCTTCGCCAAAAAGCTGGAGCTAAGGTGCGGCAGCCGCTCGCATCACTTTCAATTGTTGGCGAACTTTCGCTGGAGATGCAAAGAATACTCGCAGACGAGCTTAATGTGAAGGAAATACGAACCGGTGCGAAGGAGCTCGCGCTTGATACGGTCCTTACCCCAGAACTTATTAAAGAGGGAGATGAGCGCACTCTTGCGCGAGCAGTTGCAGAGGCACGCAAAAGTGAGGGGTATGCACAGAAGGACCAGGTGAAGGTAGAGATGCGTGAGGACGGTGCGCACAGTGCAGAGATATCCAGTGGGGTGGTGAAGTTTTCTCTAATACGCGATGCGGCATAAGTACGTCACGCGAGCGGTGGTACTTGGTCGCGGTGCGGCTCGCGAGTCTGGGCTCATGCTCACGCTCCTGACCGAGGACTTCGGATTGGTGAGAGCAAAAGCCGAGGGTCTGCGAAAGCCTGGTGCAAAATTAGCGGGTGCGCTGCAAACACTCTGTGAGAGTGATGTCACCTTGGTGCGCGGCAAAGAAGGGTGGCGCCTTACGGGTGCTCTCTTGGTAGAGAATAGATTTCACACACTAGACAGTGATGCACGCGCCTGTGCAGCACGTATTGCTTCACTGTTCCTGCGCTTGATGCCGGAGGGTCCGCAGGATGCGGGGTTTTTCAGTTTGTACCGCAGATTCCTCACAGATTTGGTGGGAGCACCCTCAGTAGAGCGAGACACTATAGAATGCAGAGCAGCGCTTGAGTTACTCATGCTCTTGGGGCTTGATACAGGGACTGATACGGTAAAGCTTGCGCGAAACGATATGGTTGTTCGCATCAATAAAGGAATCGCCGCGTCAGGACTCTAGAACACGTCGGTGCGCTATACTGGTGTGGTATATGCCACCGAATGCACCCAAGGAGAACAGCAGCGCGCTTGAGGAGCTGCGTCAAAAGCTCTACGCAACGGATGCGCCACAGAGCTTCCCAGAGCAAGCCATACACGCACCCTCAGTGCACCAGGGTAGCGTAGAGGAGACCACTGCCTGGGCAGCCGAGGTGCCGAAAAGGAAAGTGGCCTGGTCGGTGATGTTTCTTTTTGGTGCAATCGGGGTATTTGTATTGGCGCTTGCCATAGCTGCGTATTTCCTCGTATTTGGTGGCGGCGCCGTATCCACTGACAATGTTGAGATTACGGTGGCACCTATTCCATCACTACGTAGTGGCGATGTCGCGCCTCTTTTGGTAACGATTAAAAACAATAACCCAACGCCAATGGTTGGTGCGGTACTCTCCGCGTCGTTTCCTGAGACAGCGCGTTCTGCAGATGACCATACAATTCCGTATCCCCGATATGAAGACATGGTGGGGGATATAGCACCAGGGGCCGCGATTACGCGCACGGTGCGCGTGGTGCTCTCGGGTGCCGAGGGAGATGTGTTCAGTATCCCCCTAAAGGTGGAGTACAAAACAGAAGGCTCCAATGCCACATTCGTGAAAGATGATAGTCACGATGTCACCATCACCTCCTCGCCCCTGTCGGTGCGCGTAGTTGCTCCAGTGCAAGCAACAGCAGGACAGGACATCACGCTACAAGTATTTATCCGCTCAGACGCTCCGACCGCGCTTGAAAATATCGTGGTATTTGCTGAATACCCGTTTGGTTTCATTCCGGCAAAAACAGGACTCTCAACAACGCTCTTTGATGTGGGCACCATTTCCCCTGGACAGGAGGTTTCCGTGAATGTGCAGGGAACATTGTCCGGAGAGGACATGGACGAACGAGTCTTTCGGTTTAAGGTGGGTACCCGCGGAGCGCAGGGAGCGCTTGGTGTTACCTACGCGTTTGGGCAGGGAAGTGTAGGACTGTCCAACCCATTCCTCGCTACTACGTTTGCCGTGAACGGGAACCGCGGGACGGATTTGGTGGTGCCAGTGGGTGAGTCAAACTCGGTAAGTGTGGAGTGGGTTAATAGTTTGCCTCAAGAGCTTACCGATGCTCGCATAACAGTGAAGCTTGCCGGAGACGTACTTGACCCGTCGTCCGTGGTAGTTGCTGGAGGCTTCTACCGCTCAGTGGACCAGACAATCATTTTTGGGCGAGAAACAAATGCTACGCTCGCTCGTCTTACTTCGGGCACAAAGGGCTCCGGGTCCTTCACCTTCAGGACAAAACAGATTGACTCTATTCGTGCACTTCGCAATCCAACCATTGCCGCAACGGTGACGGTGTCAGGGCGAAGTAGTAAGGATGGAAACACACCCGTATTGAATACAGCCACCATAAACCGCACCATTCAGATAGGTACTGATTTAGGCTTCAACTCGTACTCTTCGCGAACAACAGGGCCGTTTACAAACACAGGTCCTGTTCCACCGAAAGCCAACACGGAAAGCACCTACACCATATTTTTTGACTTTACCTCAACCGTTAATTCCGTAGCAGGTGCCACCGCAAAGGGAGTGCTTCCGCCGTATGTCAGGTTTGTGGGCGCCACGAGCCCAAACGATGGTTCAATCACCTTTGACGAGAACACCAGAACGGTAACGTGGGCAGCAGGAGAAGTGACCGCCGGAACCACAAGCGCCGCGCCGAAGCGGGGTGCGTTCCAGGTTGCACTCTTGCCAAGCTTCTCCCAACAGGGTACAAGTCCAATACTGATGTCCTTCGTCTCGTACAGTGCGACTGACCGTTTTACCAAGCGTCTGCTTGAGGGGCGGGGCCAGGATGTGTCTACCCAGACACTGCGCGACCCTGGCTTTGTAAGTGCGCAGGGAGAAGTAGCACGATAACCAGAACACCATGTCCAAGAAAATAGAATCTTTAGAGCCTATCGTTTCCCTCGCAAAGCGTCGCGGTTTCATATACCCGGGCTCCGATATTTATGGCGGCTTGGCAGGAACGTTTGACTACGGCCCCCTTGGCGTCGCGCTAAAGGACAATGTAAAGAAAATCTGGTGGCGTATGTTTGTTGAGACGCGCGACGACATGTACGGTGTAGACGCTGCTATTTTAATGAATCCAAAAGTGTGGGAAGCATCTGGTCACGTATCAGGATTCTCTGACCCTCTAGTTGAATGTTCAAATTGTAAGAAGCGCTTCCGTGCCGACCACCTGGAAAATGCAGACACCTGTCCTGCCTGCCAAAAGAAGGGAACCCTTGGAGAAGCCCGCCAATTCAACATGATGTTTGCTACAAAGGCGGGTGCCATGGAGGACGAGTCCGCCACAGTGTATCTGCGTCCAGAAACCGCAGCAGGCATGTTTGTGAACTTCAAGAATGTAATTGATTCGTTCCACCCAAAGCTGCCGTTTGGACTAGGGCAAATTGGAAAAGCATTTCGCAATGAAATAGCCCCGCGTGATTTCATTTTCCGTCTGCGCGAGCTGGAGCAAATGGAAGTGGAGTATTTTGTGCGCGAAAGCGACTGGGAGCGCGCGTTTGCTGAATGGCAGGAGAAAATGCACGAATTTGCACGCGCAATTGGCCTTCCCGGCGAGGCGCTTCACGAGCTTGAAGTAGAGTCGCAAGACTTGGCGCACTACTCAAAGCGCACCATTGATTTTGAGTTCGACTATCCATTTGGGCGCAAAGAGCTCTGGGGTCTTGCATACCGCACGGACTTTGACCTCCTGGCCCACGAGAAAGGCTCAACGGTAAGCCTCAACTACCTTGATGAAGAATCAGGAGAACGATTTACACCGCACGTGATAGAACCATCGCTTGGTGTGGACCGCACCGTGCTCGCGATACTTTCAAGCGCATACTGCGAAGACGAGCTTGGTGGGGAAGTGAGAAGCTATTTGAAGCTCGCGCCGTCAGTGGCGCCTGTCAAGGCAATGGTGTCGCCCCTTCTCAAGAACAAGCCAGAACTTGTAGAGAAGGCAAAAGAGGTGAGAAAGAAGCTGCAGACGGTACACCCAGCTATTGCGTGGGACGACAACGGAAATATTGGCAAGCGATACCGAAGACAGGACGAAATTGGCACGCCATTTTGTATTACCGTTGACTTTGACACCCTTGGTGAGAAACCAGAGCTTCTAAACACCGTTACGCTTCGCCACCGCGACACTGGAGAGCAGGAGCGGCTTACTGTGGACGAGGTAGTGGAGCGAATTCGTCAGGCGAGCGTATACTAAAGACATGAGCACCGAGACGCGCATTGCTATCACAACCGGCACCTTCCTACGGGCTATTTTGATCGGTGGGCTTGCGTACGCGGCGTGGATTCTGCGGGACCTATTCTTGCTTGTGCTCACGGCGATAGTTATCGCCTCGGCAATCGAGCCTGGGGTGGCATTTTTTGTAAAGCGTCGGATTCCGCGCGCTATCGCCGTGCTCGGTATGTATGGCATGGTGTTCGGGTCATTATTTGCCGTTACGTATTTGTTCTTGCCTCCTGTACTAAACGATGCGCAGACATTCCTACAGGCTGCTCCTGAATACCTAGATACGCTCCATGTGCCAGCCTCGCTCACCAATATCACTGACGCTGCGCATGACGCAACGTCCAATCAGTCGCAGTCCATCTTTGAAACTATCCTCTCATTCCAGTCTGCATTCTCTGATACGTCTGGCGGAACGGTGCGCGTGCTCTCCACGTTCTTTGGTGGTATCTTCGCTCTTCTGCTGGTGATTGTGTTGTCTTTCTACTTTGCACTGCAGGAGACTGGTGTGGACGACTTCCTCCGTCTTATCACCCCCGCTAAGCACGAGGAGTATGTGGTGAATCTGTGGGTGCGCGCAAAGAAAAAGATTGGACAATGGATGCAGGGCCAGTTGCTCCTGTCACTTTTGGTGGGAATCATTGTGTATCTCGGTCTCCTTATTCTGGGAGTACCGTACGCACTTTTCTTGGCGGTCGCGGCAGCACTTTTGGACCTTATTCCGCTGTTCGGTTCATTCCTTGCAGGAATTCTCGGCGTGGTAGTCGCTTTCTCTTCCGGTGGTTTCACCCTCGCGCTTATCGTGGCGGGCCTCTATTTCATTGTGAATCAGTTTGAGGCGCACCTTATCTATCCATTAGTAGTGAACAAGGTGGTGGGTATACCTCCGCTTCTCGTGATTCTCTCACTCATTATTGGAGGAAGTCTTGCGGGCTTCCTCGGTATCCTGCTTTCTATTCCTATTGCAGCTGGACTTCGTGAGTTCTTGAATGACTTTGATAAGTCTAAGCAGCGCGCACGAGACCTGGTGCTGTAGCAAACAAGCCTATGGCAAGGTACCTCACAACCACACTCCCGTATGTAAACGACGAACCGCATCTGGGCTTTGCACTTGAGAGTGTGTACGCAGATGTGCTCGCGCGCGCGTGGCGCTTGGCAGGAGAAGACGTCTTTTTTTCAACAGGCACCGACGAACACGGGCAAAAAATATTTGAAGCCGCACAGAAGAAGGGACAACATGTGCAAGAGTATGTAGATTTCTATGCTTCAAGAGTTGAAGGACTAAAAGACGTACTTGCTCTCACGCCAGACAACTTTATTCGCACCTCAAGTGAGGCGCACAAACAAGCCGCGCAGGAGATGTGGCGACGCTGCGACGCTGCAGGAGACATATATAAGAAAGCCTATTCTGGTACGTACTGTGTTGGGTGCGAGGCGTACAAAACCGAAAAGGATTTGACTCCAGAGGGCACCTGCGAACTGCACCCAAGCACACCCGTCCAAATCATTGAAGAAGAGAACTACTTTTTTCGTCTCTCAAAGTACCAGCAGGACCTAGAAGAGTATCTTTCGCACGAAGGGGTAATTATTCCTGAGTGGCGCCGTCAGGAAGCACTCAATTTTGTACGAGGCGGACTAGAGGATTTCAGCATCTCTCGCTCTAAAGAAAAACTGACTTGGGGGATTTCTGTGCCTGGAGACGATGAGCAAGTGATGTATGTCTGGTTTGACGCGCTTACCGACTACATTTCAACACTAGGCTGGCCAGAGGACGCGCAGGGGAACTATAAGAAATTCTGGGAAGAGGGAAGCACCGTGCAGGTGGCAGGGAAGGACCAGGTGCGGTTCCAGTCAGTTATGTGGCAGGCCATGCTTATGTCCGCACAGATTAAGACTACCGACCAGGTGTTCTATCACGGCTTCATCAACTCAAACGGGCAACGTATGAGCAAGTCCACCGGCAACGTTATTAGCCCGTACGAGCTGGTAGAGAAGTATGGGGTGGACGCGACCCGCTACTTGCTCCTTCGTCACGTGCATCCAACCGAAGACTCCGACATAACCTGGGAGCGACTAGATGAGTGGTACACCGCTCACTTGGTGAACGGACTTGGGAACTTGGTATCGCGCGTAATGAAGCTTGCGCAGGAACATTTGCCAGGCCCAGTGTCACTGGTTGATTTGGGTCACACCATAGACCCTACATTTTTTACGCGTCTTGAAGCATTCTCATTCCAGGAGGCCATGAATGAAATTTTTGCTCTTGTTGGAGAGGGGGACGAGTTCATGACAAGAGAGGAGCCGTTCAAAAAAATTAAGGTAGAGGATACAGAAGGCATTGCACGAGCTGATATTGCAAAGCTTGTGAGCGATGTTGCACGCATCGCCCTATATCTTGCGCCGTTCATGCCGAGCACGAGTGTGCGGATATTAGACGCAGTACATACAAACACCAAGCCTGAAAACCTTTTCCCGCGCCTTCCATAAGCATGAAATACTTTGACGCGCACTGTCATATCCAATTTCCCATGTTTGACGAAGACCGGGAAGCACTTGCTCTGCGAATGGAGCAGGAAGCATTCGGTGGGGTCGTTGTCGGAGTAGACCGAACCTCTAGCGAGCAAGCAGTTGCACTCGCTGAAACACATCCGCACTTGTGGGCTGCTGTTGGATTGCATCCAAACTACACTGAAAAGCAGGCGTTTGAGGTGGATGCATTCAAGCTACTGGCCATGCATGAGAAGGTGGTCGCGATTGGAGAATGCGGACTAGATAACTTTCGCCCAGAGAATCCCCACGAGACACGCGCTACGCAACGAGCGGTGTTTGAGCAACACATTCGTCTAGCGATTGAGGTTGATAAACCACTCATGATTCATGCGCGCCCCACAAAGGGAACGCAGGATGCTTACCAGGATTTGATTGAAATACTCACGTCGTACAAGAAAGAGCATGGAGAGCGTCTGCGCGGCGACATCCACTTCTTTGTGGGTGGGGTAGAGGAGGCTCGAGCACTTATTGACTTGGACTTCACTCTGTCGTTTACCGCGGTGCTCACTTTTACCCACGATTATGATGACGTGGTGCGGTTTGCACCAATCACGCACCTGCTGTCAGAGACCGACGCTCCGTATGTGGCGCCCGTCTCTCGTCGCGGGCAGAGAAATGACCCATTTTCAGTTCGCGACGTCGTACAGGCTATGGCCGCGATACGTGGCGAGGACGAAGAGCTGGTACGGCAGACGGTACTCAGTAATGCCAAGCGCCTCTTCAAGCTATAGCAAGCAAATAGAGGGGTTTATTGCCGAGAGCGCTCCCGCGTGGTACAGTTCGCCCGTTATGAAAAAAGAATTCGATAACGGTGCCGAGAGCACCGAGCTAGAGACGGAGGCGGGATATAACGAGTCCCGCGTGTACGAACTCGGCTTCCACCTCGACCCTGAGCTTCCTCAGGAAGAGGCGAAAAAAACGTACCAGGTACTTCGCGACATTGTGTCAGGAGCAGGAGACATTATTGCTGAAGGCCAGCCACAGAAGGTGCAGCTTGCCTACACTATCTCACGCAGTGTTGACCACATTCGCCGCGATTACGACAGTGCGTACTTTTGCTGGATTGCCTACGAGGCAGATGGCGAGGGACACGAGGTAGTGCTTGGTGCAGCTAAGAGCGAGGCAAACATCATTCGCTTCCTTGATATTAAGACTGAAAAGGAGCTCGCAGTTCACGCCGCAGAAATGCACGAGATTTACGCGAAGGCAGCAGTAGAGAACTCTGTTGCACCTGAGGAAGTGCTAGACACTGACCTTGATCAGGCGCTCAAAGAAGTAGAAGCATAGTCTAGGCTATACTAAACGCATGTACCTAAACAAAGTCACACTCTACGGGAACCTTACACGCGATCCAGAGCTCAAAGCCCTTCCGGGTGGACAGCAGGTGGCATCGTTTGGACTTGCTACCAACCGCTCCTTCAAGAACAAGGAAGGACAGCAGCAGGAGCAGACGGAGTTTCACAACATTGTTGCGTTTGGACGCACTGCAGAGGTAATGGGGCAGTACCTAAAGAAGGGACGCCCAGCCTACATTGAAGGCAGGATTCAGACTCGTTCCTGGGACAAGGATGGTCAGAAACAGTACCGAACCGAGATTGTCGTGGACACCTTCCAGTTTGGCCCACAGGCGGCGGGGGAGCGTACAGGAGCAGCTGCTTCTAGCGCACCACGTAATGCAACCAACGAGCAAGACGAGGCACCAGCGTTTGGTGGAGAAGCAATCCAGTATCCAGACGAAGAGATCAATCCAGAAGATATTCCGTTTTAATTAAAAATTTATGGCACATCAATCAGAGAGGGACGAGGTAGAGAACAAGAAGTTTGTGGACTACAAGGACGTGGCGTATCTTCGCCAGTTCATGAACCCACACGCAAAGATTCTTGCGAAGAAGCGTAGCGGTGTATCGTCTACAAAGCAGCGCCAGATTGCTCTTGCAATCAAGCGTGCGCGCTACATGGCGTTGCTTCCATACTTGGCGGCGTAGTCTATGTTAAAGAAAAGAACGCCTGACGTATGCGTCAGGCGTTCTTTTCTTTAACTATAAAAAATCCGTCCTGACGACGAGAGGGGCCGCATCACGCTAGCTGTCCTCTCGCCGTCAGTCCGGATCATAAGACTCGAACACGTCAATAACCGGGGTAAGGTTCCCACTACCAAGCCAAGTCGAGTCTTGTTTTTGGATCACTCCGCAACCGGATGAGATATCTTCCACCCGTTCCATCCTTGGCAGCAAAAACATATTACATAATTCCGAGTAAATTGTCACTCAGGCTTTCATCATACGGGGTGTGGGGAGAGTAGTCAGAGCCACGAGATTGTCCTGCTCAGTGTGAAGCTATAGAGCTCCGGTCCGGTTCCTTTGTTCACCCCATTTTTTAGCTACGCCTTCTCTACGCGTTCAACATACTCGCCCGTGTCCGTATTAATTTTGAGAATATCGCCCTCGTTGATGAAGAGGGGGGTTGAAATGACGGCGCCTGATTCAAGCGTCACCTGCTTGGTGCCGCCGGTTGCGGTATCTCCCTTAATGCCTGGGGGAGCCTCGGTCACCCTTAACTCCATTTTAATAGGAATGCTAATGGCAACGGGGTTGTCCTTGTACAGGAGTACTTCTACCGGGCTATTACTTTTTAGCCACTGTACTTGCTCGTGCACAACGTCCTCTGGAAATGCAAAGCGATTCTTGGCATTTCCTTCCTCCGCAAACCAACTCTCGCCACGGCTTGAGTACAGATACACCGCCTGCATCTTGCCAATGTCAGCCTCAGGCACGGTCTCGCTCTGATGGAAGGAGATTTCGTTAACCTTGCCGGACACCAGGTGGCGAAGCTTGGTCTGATTAACCGGCTTTCGCTGCTGCATACGAAACACATGTGACGAGAGCACTTCGTACGGCTCGTTGTTGTATTCAATGACCTTTTTCTGAACGATTTCGTTGTAGGATAGTATTGCCATACGCTAGTGTTAAGTATAAAAAACTCTCCCTACCAAAGGGTAGGACAAAGAGCACGAGTTAGGAGTATCATACAAGACATCATGGGGTTTTCAAGAACAAGGGAGGAGTTGAAGGACGCCACCGACGAGGAGGTGCTCTTGTTGGTCACTAAGGATCCAGAGGCTCTTGGGGTACTTATGGACCGCTACGAGGCCGCCTTTCTGCGCAAGGCAAAGAGTATCCTCTATAGTCCAGAGGAGGCGGAGGAGGCCGTTCAGGACGTGTTTACGCGTATCTACGTGTACGCCGACCGATTTAAGCCACAGGAGGGCGCCAGCTTCTCCTCGTGGGCGTACGCTATCCTTACTCGTCTATGTTTCACCCGGTACCAGAAGCTAAAAAAAGAGCGGGGAAGGACGCTTGAACTTGACCCGGAAGTATACGAGCGTTTGCGGGACGATAGTGACTTTGTGGAGGAGCTCGCACTTAAGGACGAGGTGCTCATTGCGCTTTCCCGACTTCCAGAAGTAGCAGCTAAAGCCCTGCACCTGCAGTTCATTGAAGGCAAAACCCAGGAAGAAATTGCAGACAGTGAGCAAACCTCAGTGTCAGCCGTAAAGACGCGGGTGCATCGAGCGAAGAAACTTTTTAAGAAGTCACTAAGTGATACTAGCTATGGAGACCATGCCTAACTCTCGTATTCAGAACGTCGTGCTACGCCGCGCACGTACTATTGCGCTCCTGCGACCACTTATGTCGGGAGCGACGCTGGGGGTTCTTGTTATAGCCGCCTCACTCTATGTCATTAGCAGGGAAGTATGGGTGGCTCGCGTGTTTGAAAACATGCCATCGCCCGCAAATATCACCGCTTTCTTCCGATTTTTTGAAGTGGCATTTCTAAATACGTCATTTGCAGTGCAGGTGCTCACTCTGCTTATGGTTGCGGGCATGTACTGGGTTGCGCGCGATATTGCACTTCGTGTGCAGATTTCAACCCGCCTGGCATAACTCACATAAGTATTGGTTTCGTGGTATACCCGTAGGGTACTGTTCTTACATGGAGGTGTCGCATGACACAGAAGACATCCCTCAAGGGAGGGAATGGGGGCGGATCCGACAGGGTGCCCGGGTATTGTTTCCGGTGCACGCGGCAGGTTTCCAGCCGTAAGCCGTGCTCTACGAAGTACGGCGCGAATGGACGCCTTGCGAAGGCTCCGAGCTGGGACGATGATTGTCCCAACAAACCCCGTGATGCTCACGGTTGAAGTGAGAACGAAAAAGGCCGCGCGAAAGCGCGGCCCTATTCTTTACCAAGCAAGTACGCGCACGTCTATTCCGCAGCCATCTTTACCATCACCTGCTTCAAGATGTCGCTTGCGACTGCTTTGTTTTCACGCAGGAAGGTGCGAGTAGCGTCGTACCCACGCGCGAGAGGGAGCTCGCCAAACTTGTAGGACGCGCCCGACTTCTGCAGAATGTCGTACTTCTCGCCAAGGGCGATGATTTCTCCCTCGCGACTGATGCCTTCGTTGTAGAGCAGGTCAAACTCCGTTGTCTTGAATGGTGCTGCAACCTTGTTTTTGACCACCTTCACGCGCACACGACCGCCCACAACCTCTTCACCCTTTTTAATCTGCGCAATACGGCGGATATCAAGACGCACAGACGTGTAGAACTTAAGTGCCTTTCCGCCTGGGGTAGTCTCTGGGTTACCAAACATCACGCCAATCTGCATGCGGATTTGGTTGATGAAGATAACAATAGTGTTTGATTTGGCGGTAATAGCCGTGAGCTTGCGCAGTGCCTGGCTCATCAAGCGTGCCTGCTTGCCCACGTGGTGTGCACCCATGTCTCCCTCAATCTCGTCTTTGGGAGTAAGAGCAGCCACAGAGTCCACCACAATCACCGCTACGGAGTTAGAGCGCACAAGACTCTCTACAATTTCAAGCGCTTGCTCTCCAGTGTCTGGCTGAGAAATAAGTAGCTCGGTCAGCTTCACGCCAATCTTTCGGGCGTACTCTGGGTCAAGTGCATGCTCCGCGTCCACAAAGGCGCACACGCCGCCTTTCTTTTGTGCCTCGGCAATCACATGGAGTGCAAGGGTCGTCTTTCCGCTTGATTCAGGACCAAAAATTTCAATGATGCGACCGCAGGGCATACCACCCACGCCAAGCGCGTTATCAAGACCAATAGAGCCAGTCGGGATTGCCTCTGTTGCCGCTGGCTTTGTGGAGCCGTAGGTCATGATGGCCTCGTCACCAAACTTTGTCTTGATATCTTTAAGCGCAAGCTCAATGGAGCGTTGCTTGCTGTCTTTGGTGACTTCGCCTGTCTCCACGTCTATATCAAGTACGGTGCTCTTCTTCGGTGGAGCTTTCTTCTTGGCAGCAGTTTTCTTTACAGGCATAGGGTAGGGAATACAAGACTAATGAAGTGGTACGAATACAGCGCGGCTTTCGGTGTTTTTTCTGCCGAAGCGATCGGTAACCGTTAATGACAGTATAGCGCTCCCGGGGGGTATATCCAGGGTGGTGGTAAAGTTGCCGTCGCGGTCTATGAGGAGCGGCGCACCGTTTAGCGTGAGTTTCTCGGTGTGTGAGGCAACGCCAGAAACAAGCACGGCACCGTCAGCGAACACCTCACCATCTGACGGGCTTTGCAGGGTAAGTACTGGGCCGGACAAGAGAGGGGTAGCCTTCCAGACGCCGTACAGTGCAAGCAGCAGGAGAAGGACGGCGGCAATACTTCGTATCGGCATAGATACTACGTATCCTCTTCAGCGTCGCCAGAGGAGGTGTCCGCACCGCGAGAGAGCACTTCGCGCGGGCGAGAGCCGTCCGCAGGGCCGATGACTCCCTTATCTTCAAGGAGGTCCATCAATCGTGCTGCGCGTGAGTAGCCAATGCGTAGTTTGCGCTGTAGGTAGCTGGTAGACGCGCGCCCAGCCTCCTCAACTGCCTCCTTGGCCTGTGAGTAGAGGTCGTCGTCTACGTCCTCGTCGTCGTTTGCAAGCATCATGGCGTCGTTTGGTTCGTGTACACCGGTGCCCCCTGTTCCTGCACCAAGGTCAAGTGAACCAAGCGCCCCAGCGTTGTGTGCCTTGATGTATTGCGACACCTTCTTTACTTCTTGCTCACTAATGTAGGCTGTCTGAAGGCGCACCGGCTTTTGCATGTCCGCTGACATGTAGAGCATATCTCCTGCACCAAGGAGCAATTCAGCGCCAGAGCCGTCCAGAATCGTGCGCGAGTCAATCTGGCTCGCTACCTGGAGCGCCATACGTGTAGGAACGTTTGCCTTGATGAGGCCGGTAATAACGTTCACCGAAGGGCGCTGGGTAGAGAGGATAAGGTGGATACCAACAGCACGAGACATCTGCGCTAGGCGCACAATGCCTGCCTCAAGTTCGCGTGGATAGGTTTGCATGATGTCCGCCAGCTCATCAATAACAATGACGATGTAGGGCATGGTCTCGGGCACCTCCGCACCTTTGCGCTTCTTAGCAGGTTCCAAAATAGTGGTGTGGTAGGACTCAATATCGCGCACCTGGCACTCCTCCAAAATACCGTAGCGACGATCCATTTCCTTTGCAGCCCACTTAAGCGCAAGAATACATTTCTTTGGGTCAGTAATAACGGGAGTGAGTAGGTGGGGGATGCCGTTATAGAGAGTAAGTTCCACACGCTTCGGGTCCACCATAATAAAGCGCATCTGGTTGGGGCCATTTCGGTAGAGGAGGGAGGTAATGACGGCGTGAATAGCCACCGACTTTCCAGAGCCGGTAGCACCCGCAATAAGACCGTGTGGCATCTTTGCCACGTTTACGTAGTGTGGCGTGCCCGTAATGTCGCGCCCAACAGCAGCAAGAAGTGGCTTTTTACTGCTTGACCACTCAGGCGCACTCATAACGCCACCCAAGCCTACCGTGGCCTTAGAAGCGTTTGGTACTTCAATACCCACAAGCGACTTCCCAGGAATAGGAGCTTCAATACGCACGGGGTGAGCTGCAAGGGCGAGCTCTAGGTTTTGCTGCAGGGTGACAATCTTCTGCAGGCGCACTCCCTCAGCTGGTTTTATTGCGTAGCGAGTGACGGTAGGACCCACTGACACTTCGTCCATCTCCACCGAGATACCAAAGTTTTGGAAGGTTCGCTTAATGATGTTTGCGTTTGCCTTGATGTCGCCTACGCCCGGCTTGCCCTTGTCCTCGCCAAGAAGTGAGAGGGGAGGGGCTTCGTACTCAGCATCAATATTAGGAATAGCTGCTGCTGCCATGTTGTTGCTTCCGTCACTGAACATGGTCACCGTCGGCTCCTTTTCCTTCGCTGGCTTTTGAGGTGAGGCTTCCTCGTCTACATCCTCTTCCTCTGTTTCTTCAGAAGCGTCGTCTTCACTCTTCTTCCCAAGTGCTGGCAAGCGCACCGAGCCCACGAGGGCACGCGCCTGCTCAGCTGCTTCTTTAGCGCGCTGCAGCACTGCCACAACATCGGTAGCAATAATGAGACCAACAGCAGCAACTGCCATAAGAAGTACGACCGCACCGGCAACGCCAAAGAATTCAGCAGCAGCGTGTCCAGCAAATGCTCCGGCCATGCCACCCCATTCGTTTGAAACGATGCCAAGGAAGGTGAGTGTGGAGAGAAGAATCAAAACAATACCAGCACCCGTAAGTGGGGTGACGAAGGTGCGCTCCAGCATAATGGCAAATCCAACCGCAATAAGGAGAAGGGGGAGGAGGAATGCACCAACACCAAGCACCCCGTAACCAAAGGTAAAGAGTGCGGTTCCTGCAATTCCCGCAAGACCAAAGGCAGCCAGACCCATGATGAGCCCGAAGGCAACGAGCACTACTCCCGCCGTCCACTTGCCAAGCAGCTGATAATTTTGTTCCTCTGGTTGCTTCTTAGAGCTTTTCTTTTTCGCCATATGAATATATGTGCACAGTCTACCACCCTTAAAACACGCCATTTGATAGACCTGTACCGGGAATGCCTTGCTGGACCACTTCACACTATTGCGCCCCCACTCTCAAGGACCTATACTTCGGTCACAAGGACATAAGACATATATAAGACGTCCATGAGCGATATACGAAACATAAAGGACAGCAATACGCTCAAGAATAGCGCTGAAGGACAGCAGCTGGATACGTTCGTCTTAGATAAAAGCATATTCTCTAACATATTCGATAAAGACATAAAGCGTGTGTACGTGTACAAAAAGGCAGAGCGTCTGGCAAAAGCAATCCAGTTGGTCACCCCAGCATTCCGTACGTCCCCTGCACTTCGTGACCGCATTGATAGGGTGGCGGTCGGGCTTGTAGACGCTGCCGTGCTTCCGCCAAGTGAGGCGCGCGACGGGCTCTCCCGCGAACTTTTGGCACTCTCCAGTGTCCTATCAATTGCGCGCACTGGGGGACTTCTGTCTCCAATGAATGCCGACCTTATAGCGCGTGAAGCCCAGCTGCTGCTACAGGAAGTGGCGGGCTACGAAGAGCCGCGACTCTTTCTAGAGGAGGCGCCGACACTTGCAGAACTCGCACGCTCTTCGCAACGCGTAAGCGGAGCCGCACTTCGTCACGGTGCGCAGACACCGGCGAACATGGCTCAGTCAACACCCGTTCAAGATAAAGGACACGATAAAGGACAATCAGCTTCGACCCCGGTGCGTGGTGGGAGAAGGGAGGCGATACTGTCCGTTTTGAGTACTAAAGGACCTTCCTATATAAAGGACATCTCTCTGGTGATTCGCGAGGTAAGCGAGAAGACCATTCAGCGCGAGTTGGCACAGCTAGTCGCGGATGGTCAGGTGACCCGTTCCGGGGAGCGTCGTTGGACCACCTACGCCCTGTCAGACGCATAAGATTACTCCAGTACCGAGCCTGAATCTTAGTAAGGAGTTTCCCAAAATGGCCCGGATGCTAGGTGCGAGCATTGTGTAGCCTGTCTGAGTAAAAAGTTCCCAGTATGCCAGGCGCGAGCCAAATCAGCGAGAGAGTCGTACAGATAGTACGGTGAATGAGCTGATTTGGCTCAGTAACGACGCAGAAGGGACTTTTTGCCAGTCAGGATTGACTTTTTGGCAGAAATGGCTTATCCTATAAGGGTGATAGCGATAGGGAAGTAGACGTATATAGGAAGGCCTGCCAAAGGTCTTTTTCCCGTATACGCGCGTACGTACCTGCGTTATCCACATCGGTACATTGGGGTTTGTGCACCGGCACTGGGGTATACTTTGATGGTATACCGTACGGCTGGGGCGCTTTCCTGAATGATGGGTCATTGACAGCGCAATAGTGCTCAGATGAACAAACCACACACTCTTGTAATGAAGAGCGTGTGCAGCCGTCATCCTTTTAGGAGGATGGTGGTACCGAAATGGATGTATCTACTGAATATGGATGAACGCAGGCACGGATGCCTCACATTCGCCAACTAGCCGATGGGACGCGTGTCGATAATGCGCCCTGTCGGGTAGTGTGAAAGGGAAGTTCGTGTTGAGTAGCTCGCAAGAGCTGCTCGCAAATTACTCGAAAGAAGGATGTGTATGCGATGTACTTTTTATTAGTCTCGCATCGCATACGCTTCTGATTCAAAAAAATATTTAAAAAATTGTTATGTCTATCGCAACAAACAACGTGATCGCAAAGATTGCAGCTGTTGTCGCAGGTCTCGGACTTGTAGCGATGTCATTTGCTTACGCAGCACCTGCTGCTAAGGCTCAGACATCTGACAACGCAGCTCTCATCGCATCACTCATGGCTCAGATCGAGGCTCTCAAGGCTTCTATGGGCGGAACAACTGCAAGTGCAAACTACGCTTTCAACAAGGACCTTACTCTAGGTTCTTCTGGAGCTGATGTTACTGCTCTTCAGAACTTCCTTATCAACCAGGGATACAAGATTCCTGCAGGTGCAACTGGGTACTTCGGTGCTCAGACTAAGGCAGCCCTTTCTGCCTACCAGGCAAACAAGGCTATCAGCCCAGCTGTAGGTTACTTTGGCCCGGTTACCCGCGCTTCAGTTAACGCACACACTGGTACAACTGCTGGTGGTTCAACAGGCGGTTCTACAGGTGGCTCAACAACCCTTGCTGGAACTGGACGTCTAACCAACATCAGCACTCAGGGTGACGTTGAGTCTGCTCTAGACGAGGGAGATGGTACAACCAAGGTAGTGGGCGTTTCTGCTCGCGCTACTGACGGAGATGTATCAATCCAGCGTGTAGACGCAACCTTCACAATTGCTGACGCTGGAGGCAGCTCTAACCTCAACAAGTACGTCGACTCTGTCGCTGTATACCTTGACGGAAAGAAGCTTGCTGACATGGACGCTGATGACGGTGACAAGAGCGGACGTGTATGGACATTCCGCTTCTCAAACCTAAACGGTGTCATCAAGGAGGGTCGTACCGGTGAGCTCTACGTTCAGGTAACACCAATTTCTTCAATTGGTTCTGCTGAGACTGGAGACTCAATCACGGTAAACCTACCTGCTGATGGTATCCGCGCTATGGGAGGAGATGGTATCTCAGAGACCTACGGTTCTATCGTAAACCAGACCTTCTCTGTATCTACTGCAACCGCTGGAAAGCTAACCCTCTCTGAGGACTCAAACAATCCAAAGGCAGCACAGGTTAAGGTTGATGCAAACAATGCAACCAACGGAGTAACTCTCCTTGCATTCCGCGCAAAGGCTACAAACCAGGATGTTGATGTTGCTGACTTCGCAGTATCATTCGGTACTTCGGACAACAACCTCAGCGACGTAATCCAGACCGTTAAGCTTATGAAGGGTTCAAACACTCTTCGCAGCAAGACGGTAAGCACGGGTACATACGGTGTAGTAACCTTTGACAACGTAGATGTTACGGTTTCAAAGGACGACACAGAGACGTACACTATCGTTGCTGACCTCAAGAAGGCTAGCGCCTACTCAAGCGGCACAACTCTTATCGCGTCTACTACCAGCACGCTCACAGGATGGGATGCTGAGGACGAGAACGGAGACTCTGCAACGCTTGCAGGTTCTGCTCTAGGAGGAACGATGACTCTCTCTACGACTGGCATCACTGTTACTAGCGTAAGTGCAACAACTGACAAGACTCCTAAGACGAGTGCTGCAAGCTCTACTGACTCAACTCAGTACAGCATCAAGTTCAATGTTGCTGCTGGTGATGATGATATCTGGATTGCTAAGACTGTAGGAACAGCTGGAGCTGCTGCTGCTGGTAACCGTGTTTCATGGGCTACCACAACAACTTCAACCACTGCTGCTACAAGCCAGGGTGTAACTAACCTCGCTGTTGAGGGAACAAACACTGGCGACAGCGCAACCGGTTACAAGATCAATGCTGGTTCAAGCCGCGACTTCACTCTTAACGTAACGCTGACCTCTACGGCAGCTGGATTCACAGGAGTGATTCTCACTGGTATTGGCTACGACACTGACTCAGTTGTAGACGGATCAACCATCTTCACGTCAAACCTTGACACGTTCAAGACCACTGATGTGTCTATGGCTGCGCCAAACGCATAGTCCTTACGAGGAATATGTGAGCGATGTCTTCGGACTAGCTTAGCAAAAACCCCCGCTTACGAGCGGGGGTTTTTGCTTTTCCTCCTCTCCTAAACACTGACACACATGTCAAGATAACATCTTGACATGTGTACTAATAAAATAAACGCCACACAGTGCCATGCTAATCTGTTTACATATGACAGTTCCAAAAAAGCTCATGCGCGCAAGGACAGCCAGGCGCGCACCACTGGCGCCCTACATCTTTCATTTTGCCGTGTTCGTGACCGTCTTCTTTTTCATCATTGGTGGGGCACTCTTCATAATTAACTTCGCGTCTGCCTTCACCACTTAGCCAAATCGTCTAATGCCTCAAGCATGTCAAGATAACATCTTGACATGCTATTGTTTAGGAATGAATCGCAAACCGTTTGCTCCAGACGAGTGGTACCACTGTTATAGTCGCGGAGTCGATAAGCGAACAGTTTTTGAGAATACATGGGAGTACGAGCGCTTTATGCAATTGCTGTATCTTTGTAATAGTACTGCGCCCATACATCGCAGCGACCTCTCGAAAAAGAAAGCAGAAGATGTTTTTAGTATAAAACGAGACCAACCGCTCGTGCACATAGGCGCTTATTGCTTAATGCCAAACCACTTCCATTTGCTTCTAAAGGACTTCACCGAAGAAGGTACGGGGATAAGCCGTTTTATGCAGAAGGTTGGCATCGCGTATACCATGTACTTCAATATGAGTAGAGACCGAACAGGAAATCTATTTGTAAAACCGTTCCGCTCAAGACACGTTGCTGATGACCGCTACTTCAAGCGGGTGGTCCAGTACATCCACTTCAACCCTATAGAAATATACGAGCCGAAGTGGAAGGAGGGTAAAGTGCTTAACCTGAGCGAACTTGAGACAAAGCTCAAAGATTATCGATTCAGTAGCTTGCCAGACTATACATGGCCCAGTAGGCGACCAGAAGAAGGAATACTAGACTCAGACTCCGTATCCTTACTGCAACAAGATACCCTGAAACTCGATCGTGTCATTAATGAAATGAAGGAGTATTACGCGTCCTTAACCTAGCACCATGTCAAGATGATATCTTGACATGGTGGAGTTGGCGAAACAGTTGGTGTGGTGTATTGTGCTCCTGTACGGACCGAAGACCACTGGCAGCCCCTTGGGGCACTAAGCCCGGTGCAGGAACGCACCCCTCACTATTATTGAGGTGTGCTCATCTCCTATCTTTGGTCCCGCAAGGGACTTTTTTCGTTTCCGTACATGAACCTCTCAAGAAAATAACCATTAACACTTCGCGCCTGTTTCGCCCCGTGTCCTGTTGCGAATCTACGTATCCCTCCTCGATGTGCTGCTAGCACACCTCGTCGGCTTCTTGATTCTCACAACGGACACAGAACGAACCAGACCGCGATTATTTTCTTTCGAAGTTCTCACCAAAAAACACATGGCTATTACTAAAGCAAAGAAGCAAGAAGTAGTTGCGAAAGTTACTGACAGCGTCGCAGACGCTGCGTCAGTAGTATTCGTAGCATTCAAGGGTCTTTCAGTGGGTGATACGTCGGCAATGCGCCGCACGCTTCGCGACTCTGACATTGGCTACTACGTAGCCAAGAAGACCCTCATGCGTCGCGCACTTGAGTCTAAGGGGTACACGGGAACCTTCCCAGAACTTCCAGGCGAAATTGCTATGGCATGGACTGCTGGGGACGCTACGGCTCCTGCTCGTCTCATTCATGAGCACGGCATCAAGCACAAGGGCGCTCTCTCCATCGTGGGAGGAGTCTTTGACGGAGCGTACGTGGATGCAGCTGGTATGCGCGCAATCGCAACCATCCCACCACTACCAGTACTTCGTGGCATGTTCGTAAACGTAATCAACAGCCCAATCCAGGGACTTGTTATTGCGCTCGATAAGATCGCTGAGAAAAAGGCATCTGCTTAATAAAACGGATAAGAAAATACTATGTCTGACGAAACAACACAGGACGCTGTAGTAGAGGAGACTGCCGAGGTGGCAGCCCCTGCAGCAGAGGAGGTAAAGGAGGCTCCTGCAGCCGCAGCTGAGGAGGCATTTGAGGTGCCTGCAAAGTTCGCTGCTATCGTAGCTGAAATTGAGAAGATGACCGTTCTTGAGCTTTCTGAGCTCGTGAAGGTATTTGAGAAGAAGTTCGGTGTATCTGCTGCTGCTGTTGCGGTTGCTGGTCCTGCTGGAGCAGGAGCAGGAGCTGGCGAGGAGGAGAAGAGCACGATGGACGTAGAGCTTACTGACGCTGGTGCAAACAAGATCTCTGTTATCAAGGTGGTAAAGGAGGTACTTGCACTTGGTCTTAAGGAGGCAAAGGACCTCGTTGATGGTGCTCCTTCTATGGTGAAGGAGGGTCTCAGCAAGGACGATGCAGCTGAGCTTAAGAAGAAGCTTGAGGAGGCAGGAGCTAAGGTAACTCTTAAGTAATCCGC
>CAMTYL010000005.1:0-11084 GCA_947085985.1 uncultured bacterium
CGTAAGTCTACCGAGCAAGATGAAAAGCAGGCTCTTTCGATAGATTCCCAGATTAAGGAAATGCTCCAAATAGCTGAACGGGAGAATCTGGAGATAGTTGATATACGGAGAGAATCTCATTCAGCAAAGGATTCGGGACAAAGACCCGTATACCAAGAACTACTCGAGGATATAAAGCGACAAAGGTTTAATGGAATACTTACCTGGGCACCAGACCGACTAAGTAGAAACGCTGGAGACCTAGGAACGCTAGTAGACCTGATGGACCAAAAGTTGCTTTTAGAGATTCGAACTCACGGACAACACTTTCATAACTCACCAAACGAAAAATTCCTTCTGATGATTCTCTGTTCACAAGCAAAACTTGAGAACGATAACAAGAGTATTAATGTAAAAAGAGGTCTCAAAACGCGAGTGGAGATGGGACTTCTGCCGGGACGTGCTCCGACGGGATATCTGAAAGAAAAGAGAATGGATAGAAAGTGCGAATCAATATTAGACCCCGACCGAGCAGCGGTTATCCAGAAGATGTTTGAGAAGGTTGCATACGAAAAGTGGAGTGGCCGAAAAATATATAACTGGCTAAAATTCGACCTCAACTTCAAGACAGCAGCTGGAAATAAGAACCTTACCCTTGGAAATATTTATACGATTCTACAAAACCCCTTTTACTATGGAGTATTTGAGTATCCAAGGAAAAGCGGCAGCTGGTACCAAGGAAAGCATGAGCCGCTTATTACTAAGGAACTATTTGATGCCGTTCAAGCCCAAGTGAAGAGCCAAGTCTTGCGAGTCGAAAATAAGGAATTCGCGTTCACAAGACTAATGGAATGTGGCCTTTGCGGCTCAGGTATTACTGCTGACGAAAAATTTAAGAAGCAAAACAGCGGAGAAATACGACGACATGTCTACTATGGTTGTACCAAAGTAAGGGATAGAAATTGTAAGTGCGGCTACATTAACGAAGTTGATTTGGTTAAGCAATTTCAAAGTCTAATAGAAAAAGTCGACCTAAACGAAATAGGTATTAAAGACAAGATTAAGAGAGAAGTTGAACGATTCAAGAAATTCCAGAGAATACTACTTGGGGTTAGCGAGTCAATAAGTATTGCTGATGTGGATATACGTAACTACGCAAAGTTCATCCTTAAGGAAGGGGAGGATTTCGAGAAGAGAGAATTATTATCCTGCCTTAAATCGAAAATAATCTTAGCAAACAAGGTCGTCTCGCTAAAGCAATCTTCTACAGCGATTTAAGAGCAACTAAAATATCCTCCATATTTCCTTTGTGAACCAAGAAGAAATGGAGCTTACCTTTACCGAGTTTCTCCCAATCCTTTGCTATTTCAACCTTGTAAGCAGTATCTTCATTACTGATTCTGTCTTCACCCTTCCATTCAAGAGCAATGATATTTCCTGTCTTGGTAACTGCTATAAAGTCCGGATAGAACTTTCCTTTCTTCCAACCTTGAATATAAAACGGGTCTATTTTCTCTCGGTTTCGCACCCAATAGTGAATGTTATCTAGTGTCCCCAAATCTATGCGTTCTACAAAACTTCGTTCTTCTCCGTTTATTGGGTCTATTCGTTCGTAAAGATTCTTATTGAAGACTTTAGCCAGAGGTGATTTAAGAGATATTTTCGATGGATAAGCATCAAACTCTTGTACAGTTATCTTCTTGGACTGGATAGATTTAGAGTAAACTCCCTTCGCATATCCCTCCAGTATTCCCATGATGACTGCACTCAGGCAATCAGATAGTAAGTATCTATTTACGGATAATTGCGGGAGTGAAAATCCTTTGCCTTTAACTAGGTTCTGTAATGTCTTCTCAAGAAAAGCCTTTTTATCCTCTGGACTAACCATAGGAAAACGAAGTTTCTTATCGAGCCATTGCACTAGTTCTTCGACCGAATGGTCTCCATCCAAGTATTTAAAACTCAACGAAAGCTGCTTACCCTGAAGCCATTCGTCATCCTCCGTGATATCAATTGTTGCCTGTCCATCCAAGTCATAGTGAATTTTAAAATCAAATTCTGCTTTTTGATTTCGCAATTCAAATCCGTCGAGTAAGTCCTCGAAAGACATCTGATTTTTGCCAAATGCCATCATCGGCACAGCCAAATTGGCTCTTATTGCTTTCTTAGCCTCAAGTGGGTCTGCATAGCTGTCTTCTTCAGGCTTACCTACAAAATCAGACCTGCTGAAACCGTTATCCTCAAGTCCTTTGATTACTTTTCCGGCAGCCTCACTAAAATTAGCCGCTGAAGCAAAGACGTAACTCTTATTAAGAGTCTCGTCAGTTTTACGATGAGCACTAGGCATTCGGATTACTCTTCCTATGAGCTGTTCAACAGCTACTTTCGCCCCAAGGTTCGCTACAGAGATGAGCACGTATGCAAAGGAGCAGTCCCAACCCTCGACAAGTGCGTTTACTGTAATTATGTAGCGTACCGGACAAGACTTACTGAATAGGTCTATACCTACCAACTCGTCAATCTCGCCCGTCTTAATCTTTATCTGTTCTTCCGGAATCTTTCGAGATAGCAAAAGAGCTTTAAGTTGGTCTACCGTTACCGTAGCCCTTACACTACTTTTCGGCTGTGCTTGTAGCAATGCAATTGGGCGTATGTATTCCCCTTTCAACTTCTTTGCTCGTGTCTCAAGCTCGTCACGTTTTGAAACACCATCAACGACTACTTGTTCCCATTGAGTACGGCTAGCAAGGACAATAGGAATCTTCACCATCTCCTCAATTTTTAGTTCAGACGCGCTTGTATTTACGAGTATATTACTCCCTCCTCGAGGGGTAGCGGTAAATTCGATAATAAAAGATGGTTTTAACTCAGAGAGAAATTTCAATGAAAGGTCTGACTGGGTGTGGTGACCCTCATCAATCACTATCAAAGGCTGATTTTTCCTGATTACATTTGCGAGCGAATTAACCACCAAACCATCGGAATCTTTTTCAAGATCTGTGTCATTTTTAAGATTTTCAAAATGATCCATCAAGGCACCGTTCTCCTTGTAGACCTTGTACCTCTTTTGAATTGAAGATTCCCTACGAAATGCATCGAGGCTCGCCACGACGATACAGAGATTATCTCTGATATCCTCAGGCGCAATCTCAAGTGCATCTTCATTGGAAAATATCTTCACTCCATTACTGAATGCATCATTTAAAATCTTGCTATGAGGGTCTTTCGGGTCACTTAGTTTACTCAAGGTCTGTACCTTTATTGAATCAGAGGGTACAAACCACATAACGATACCTGTATCCATTTTATGCTGGAGCAGGATATTCATTATTCGTTCTACGGATTTACATGCGACAAGAGTCTTACCGCCTCCTGTAGGCATTTTTATACAAATGAAAGGAGTGTCACCGAACCATTCGTGATTATAAACTTGCTCAGTAATCTCATTAAAGGCGTGCCGGGGCTTGAGCTTCTTGGTAAGCTCAAGAAATTCGTTAAGCACCTCTATCGCATGCGTTTGGTAGCGTTTTAAATTCATAAGTCTAATACACCTTTATTTCGTATGGGATTTGCTTAAAGGTGATTCCCTTCTTTATTAGCTCATCTTCGTCTACCAGGCAACGGTCTGCGTATACTACTGCTGAATCCTTAAACTTAAGCTTTAAGACCGCTTCACGAGTTAGGTCATTCTTATTCTTACCTGAATACATTAGGTAATAAGAAGTTCCCGCCTTTTCACCGATATAAGGCTTAGTAATGTTTTTTTTATCAAGAATTGCTTGAGTCTCGGTGAAGTATATGTAACTTGCAAGGTCATCGTATGAGCAAGACTCATCAATTTGGCCTTGCGAATCGAAAAGTGGACGCCCAAGTTTTGAATAATCAAATCCTTCTTTGTAGCCTTCGGCTTTTATTGCGAGCCTCACTCTTTTAGAGGTTATGTCTTTGGCAACCTTTTCTTCAATTTCAACGAGCACAAACTGACGAGTTCCACCGTCTTCTTTATTTAACTCCAGAGTTGCATGGGCAGTCGTTCCTGAACCGGCAAAAGAGTCCAGAATAATTGAATCCTTATCGGCACATAGCTCTATAATTCGCTTTATTAATGAAACTGGCTTAGGAGACTCAAATGGATTTGAGCCGAAGAGAGCCTTAATAGTCTTTTTCGCGTCATCGTTGCTACCTACTTCGTTATAAAGCCAAAGTGTTCGAGGAACCACGCCTTCAGCCATTTCATTCAGATATTTCTTCATCCTGGGAACAGCGGTTCCCTTAGCTCCAAACCACATACGTCCCTCGGCTTCAGCTTTTTCTAGGGTTGCTTTGGTGTACCTCGGGAAAGTCCCGTTCGGAGGAGACCATGTAACGCCATTCTTAAAAGTGTACGAATAGGTCCTATCTGAACCAGACTTTGCATGTAATGGCTGGCTCATCCATGGACCTCGCTTATCGTTATCAAGATTAGTGTACCGAGCATTTTGCTCTTCTGTTCGAATAAGTTTATGTACTTTAAACTTTTCTATTTTCTTGGCATAGGTAACGATAAAATCATGCGTATCGGAGTAATACTTAGCGTCGTTACTCTGAGTATATTTCTTCTGCCAAATAATATTAGTAACGAAGTTCTTAGTACCAAAAATCTCATCCATCAATAAACGTAGGTGGTGTTGCTCGTTATCATCAATGCTTACAAAAATTGCTCCGTCCTCTGCCAGAAGATTTCGGAGAAGTTTCAAACGAGGATACATCATGCACAACCACTTATCGTGTCGTGTTAAATCCTCTCCTTCTCTACCAACGACTTTTTCTAGCCAATCTCTTATTTTTGGCGAGTTTACTTTATCGTTGTAAACCCAACCTTCATTCCCTGTATTGTATGGAGGGTCGATATAAATACATTTAACTTTTCCCTGATAGAAAGGCATTAGAGCTTTGAGCGCTTCAAGGTTGTCTCCCTGAATTATTAAATTCTTTGATTCTTTTCCTACAGAAGCAGACGCTACTTTCTCAAGTAGCTTAAAAGGCACATCTTTGTCGTGATTCACGACGGCCTCTTTTCCTATCCAATTCAACGTGGCCATACATAAATTTTATCACGGGAAAGTAGTCTTGCTTTTGCAAGATTCTGACAACTTAAAGCCTATATAAACTAACGATTTTAGAGCTAGCACGAGTCGCTTCAATACGACACGTCTCGTGCTAGCTGTCAATGGCTGCGGGACTAGGACTCGAACCTAGATAGTCGGTACCAGAAACCGAAGTCCTACCATTAGACGATCCCGCAATAGCGAGGCAGGTAACACCTGCCTGCTTCGCAAAAGATACTTGAAAACGGACCCAAATGCAACGCGGCCCTGATGGGCCGCGTTGCATTTTTTATAAGTAGTTGCCCCCAGTGGGATACTACTCAGCCCCCTTTCCTCCTAGACCCTTCACCAGTTTTAGAATCTCTCCGATGTCCTTGCGGGCATCTTTAAGACTTGCCTGTGCGGCGTCAATCTTCTCTTTTGCACTCTTGAGTGCGGCTGTGTTTGAAGCAGCAACAATTGCATCTCCTCCGTCAGCCTTGAGACCAGCGACAAGCGAGACAGCGGCCTGCGCATTTACTTTCGCATCAGCAACACTCGCGGTGTACTCACCAAGTAGTGCTGTTGCTTCAGCAGAACCAGCAACTGATACGCGCACTGAGAGCTTTGCCCCAAATGACTCCATCTGGCCCACTACCTTCATAATGCGGTCTGCAGCTGCAGTAAGCGCTGCCTTTGGCATCGTTACCGCATAGGTGCGGTATTCCTTAGTAACTGACTTAGTCAACTCCTTGATTTTTGCAGGATCGGTCTCTGTACCGATCTGCGACTTTAGTGCTGCAAGTGCAGTGACCTGCGCAGTAAGCTCTGCAGTAATAGTGGCCTTCTGCTCTGCAGAGAGGCGCTCCATCTTGCCGATGCGCTCAATCTGAGCCTCTAGATGCTTGATGCGGTCCTCGATGCGGATTTCACCGCGAGCCTGCATCTTTGGACCATCTGGCCCCCTACCCTCTCGCTCCTGCATGCGCTCTTTGATAGGCATTGATGTTGAGGCTGGACGCGGCTTTGTGCTGCTCCCCATGTTTGTGCGGAAGCGCTCCTGCATTTCCATGCGCTCCTTCTTAGCACGTTCTATTAAATCGTTTTTGCGCCCGTCATCAGGACGAACCTGTGTTTCAACCGATGTTGAAACTTCTGCTTCGGCAGTGACAGCTACGCCCTCCTCCGCGAATGCGGCAAGTGGGCTCGTAATGAGTATCGCGCCGAGCGCGAGCGGGAGAATAGTTGTAATAGGTTTCATATGTTCAGTGTATGTAAGGATTATTGCACCTGTGCAGATTCCTCAATACTTGCATCAACAGAAGCGGAGTCGTCACCAAGTGCCTTAAGTTCAGCATCAATAGCGGCCGCATCCTCTGCAAGCGAATCATCGGTAGTGCTATCACCAGATGGTAGAACCACTGGCTCAGTACTGAAGACGGCTGACCCCTCGCCATACTTACCTTCGTACCATTGAATGCCAAAATAAAGCGCTGATGCAACTACCACGAGCGCGACCACCCCAATACCTATTTTAACGGTTGAAGACATAGGAAATACGCTAAATTGCTAACTTATATACAGTATAGCCCCTCCGAAGGGGGCTATAGAGCTGCGGTGCACAAAACGACTATCCCTGCGACTTTACCTGCGCAGCTTTCAGGAAGGCAGAAAAGAGTGGGTGCGGCGCAAGAGGGCGCGCAATAAGTTCTGGGTGCGCTTGGGTTCCCAGGAAAAACGGATGCACTGACGATGGGAGCTCTGCAATTTCCATAAGTACTCCATCAGGCGACGTGCCCGAGAACACGAGCCCCGCCTGTGTGAGCTGCTCCACGTACGCTGGATTAATTTCGTAGCGGTGACGATGACGCTCTTCTATCTTTTCCGTGCCGTACGCCTTATGGGCAATAGTTCCTGGCACCACGTGCTCTACATAACTTCCGAGTCGCATCGTGCCTCCGTACTGCCCCTTCGCAAGAATCTCTTTTTGTTCGTCCATCATAGCGACAATCGGATGCACGGCGTCTGGGTTAATTTCCACCGTGTGAGCGCCTTCAAGCCCGAGCACATTGCGCGCATATTCCACCACCATAAGCTGCATGCCGTAGCAGAGCCCGAAGTACGGAATCTTGTTCTCGCGAGCGTGGCGGATAGCATGCAGTTTACCCTCAATACCCGTCTCGCCAAATCCGCCTGGCACAATAATGCCGTCGTACTCGCCGAGTTTCTCTACCCCCTCACCACTCTGGAAATCCTTTGCATTCAGCCACTCTATGCGAGGCTTCACCCCTACCTCCGCGCCAGAGAATTTCAGTGCCTCTATCACTGATAGGTACGCGTCCGACAGCACGTAATCTCCCGTATCAAAGTATTTACCCACAATACCGATACGCACTTCAGGCCCGCCCTTCTTCACGCGCGAAACAAAGTCACCCCACGCTGTAAAATCTGCGGGCTTGTCTTTTGGTAAGCGAAGTGCGTCAAGCAGCAGGTCGCCCAGGTTGTCTTTTTCAAAGTTAAGCGGCACGTCGTAAATGCTTGCGACGTCTGGGGCTGAAATAATGTGCTGCGCGGGCACATTGCACCAGATAGCAAGCTTCTCCTTTCGCTTGTCATCCATCGGGTCGTTACTACGCGCCAGAATAAAGTCTGGCTGTACGCCGTAGGAGTTCAGCTCGCGCACCGCGCTTTGTGTTGGCTTGGTTTTCATCTCACCAATAGTGTTTGGCACGGGCAAATAGGACACGAGTACAAACTGCACATCGTTTGGGTGCTTCAACCGCATCACGCGCGCCGCCTCAATAAACAATCCGTTCTGGAAATCACCCACGGTTCCGCCAATCTCAATCACTGAGACTTGGCTCCCATTGTGTCCTGCTGCGCGCTCCAACCGCTCAATAATCTCGTCGCGCACATGGGGAATGGTTTCTACAAACTTTCCCTTGTATTCAAGCGCGCGCTCTTTGTTAATCACGGTCTGATAGACCATGCCACTGGTCATGTAGTCTTCCGGACCTAAATCGCGATTTAAGAAACGTTCGTAGTTTCCCATATCCTGGTCGGTTTCAAGTCCAGAAGACAGCACAAACACCTCACCGTGCTCGGTAGGGTTCATGGTGCCAGCGTCCACGTTTAGATACGGGTCAATTTTTACCAAATTCACTTCGTAGCCGCGCTGCTTCAAGATAAGCCCAATGGAAGAAGAAGCGATTCCTTTGCCGACACCCGACATTACTCCCCCTAGTACGAATAGGTATTTGTGTCCTTCGAGTGCCATATCTCTGAGCTTACACTTTCAAATAGCGACGCACCGCAAGGAAGCTCGCCAACCCTCCAATCAAAATACCGAGTCCAACGAGCAGGAAGAAAATACCTACGAAGTGGTCCAGGTAGTAGGTGAACAAGTTAAATCCGCCTAGCCACGCAGCAAGGGTGCTGCCCGCGTACCAAGTGGCAGGATAAAAGAATAGAAGTGCGGCAAGCGAAGCCAAGACACCCGATATAATTCCGGCCACGATGAAAGGACCCCTGATGTACATATTTGACGCTCCGACAAGACGCATAACTGCGATTTCGTCGCGTGCGGTGTAGATAGCGAGGCGCACCGTAGTGAATGCAATGATAAGCGAGGCAATAGCAAAGAGAACAACAATTGCAATGCCGGCGCGTTCCGTCGTCAAAATAGCGGCGGTGAGACGGTCAATAACCGTCTTGTTTTGGTAGTAATTAATGCGGTCAATGATGGGACCCGTTGCTGGAGACACTGATGGGTCGTCAGACAAAAATTTCACAATGCCCTCGTACTGGGACGGGTCAGTTGCCTTAACGGCAAGCGACGCGCCAAGCGGATTATCGCCAAGCTCATCTAGTGCCTGTAGCGTAAGCGCGTCCTCTGTGTGGCGATTACGGAAATTGGTGAGGGCTGTCTCCCTATCCGTATAGGTGACGGTGGAAACACTTGGCAGTGATTCGAGCTTACCCTTTACTGAGAGAATATCTGCTTCCTGTGCATTGGTAACAAAATATACGTTCACATCCACCTTGTCCTTAATGGATGAAAGGGTGTTGGTCAAAATCGCGGAGAGAAACACCAGTGAGCCAACAATAATGAGTGTCACCGTCATGATGAGCACGGTCGCGATAGAGACCACACCACTTCGCACAAAACTCTTTGCTCCCGCAGTTAGAACACGCTGTACAGAGGTAGAAATCATAATCAGTGTTACAGAAGATAGTGGCCCTGGTTATCATCGCGCACAATTTGTCCCTTATCCATGGTGATCACACGCTTGCCGAGCGAATCCACCACCCCCTTATTGTGCGTGGTGATAACTACGGTAGTTCCGAGCTGATTAATCTTCTTTAGAATTTCAATAATCTCGTAGGTGTTCGTAGGGTCTAGGTTTCCAGTAGGCTCGTCAGCAATGATGACGTCTGGCTGGTTGATGATGGCACGCCCAATAGCCACGCGCTGTTGCTCTCCTCCAGAGAGCTGGCTTGGGAAATGGTGCGCCTTGTCGGATAGGTCCACCAAATCTAGGAAATGTGGCACGTCGCTCTCAATCTCGTCCTGCGGACGCCCGGCTGCCTCCATAGCGAAGGCGATATTCTCGTATGCCGTTTTGTTCGGAATGAGACGGAAGTCCTGGAACACCATACCTATTTTGCGGCGGTAGTGGTGCAGAGCGCTCTTTGGAATGGAGTGGACGTCTACCGACTCAAAGAACACCGTTCCAGCTGTTGGAGCGTCCTCTGCCAGGAGCATCTTTAGCAGTGTGGTCTTCCCCGCACCAGAGTGACCCACGATAGAAACAAATTCTTTTGGAGCAATTGATAGTGTCACGTCGTCTAGGGCTGGAGTGCCGTCGCGATAATGCTTAGTGACTTTATCAAAATAAATCATAGGTGGTGTATCGGTAGTCATTATACCCTGCTTGCGATAGACGCGTCTATAAAGGAATCAATTTCTCCACTAAGTACGGCGTCTGGGTCGTGCGATTCGTGCCCTGATTCATGATCTTTCACCATTTTGTACGGATGGAGGACGTAGGAGCGCATTTGGCTTCCCCAACTATTATCCGTAATCGCAGCAATTGAACGGCCACGGGCTTCCGCCTCTCGCTTTGCTTCCTCTCGCGCAAATATTTTTGCACGCACCAGTTCCATCGCCTTCTCACGATTGGCTTGCTGACTTCGCTCGCTTGAAACATGTACTGAAATGCCTGATGGCACATGCGTGATACGCACCGCAGTCTCTCTCTTGTTCACATTTTGCCCACCCGCACCACCTGAACGTGCGAACTGGATATCTAAGTCGTCTGGGCGCAGTTCTATCTCGTCGTTTGGTCGTAGTTTAGGGAGTACTTCCACAAGCGCAAAAGAGGTTTGACGCTTGTCGTTAGCGTTAAAGGGTGAAATGCGCACCAAGCGGTGCACGCCTGACTCGTGGCGCAGTCTGCCATACACACCCTTTCCTGTTACTTCAATGAGTGCACTGCGAAATCCTCCGTGATTATTCTCGCTCATATCAAGCTCGTGCACACGCCACCCCTTCTTGTCCGCATAGCCCTCGTACATGCGACGAAGCATGGCAGCAAAGTCCTCCGCGTCGTCTCCCCCGGCGCCCGCAAGGATGGCGAGTGTCGCGGGGCCCGCATCGTGCCCGTCTCCCTCGCCTCCTCCCTCTTTTAGCGACTGATACTCTCGAACGATGCGTTGCGCCTCGTCTTTGTTCGCCCAAAAACTTGGCGAGGCCATGAGTACCTCAATCTCTTGTATGCGCTCCTCGGGATTCATAGAGTGAGTATAGCAAAACACCGCGTCCCTGCAGGGTGCGGTGTTTTGCACGCTTGAGCCGAAGGCCGGGATTGAACCGGCGACCTTTTCGTTACGAGTGAAATGCTCTACCAACTGAGCTACTTCGGCACGATTGCAGTTTACATAAAAATTCATGAGCCGCAAAGCAAAAGGCGTCGCCGTAGCGACGCCCTTCATATCAAGGACTGAGAAGTTCCCAGACCCTGAAGATGTGTCT
Organism: uncultured bacterium; assembly: GCA_947085985.1. Classification (GTDB taxonomy): domain Bacteria; phylum Patescibacteriota; class Minisyncoccia; order Phycocordibacterales; family Phycocordibacteraceae; genus C7867-001. Next base: position 11,080 of record CAMTYL010000005.1, read on the forward strand.
AGCTC
>CAMTYL010000006.1:0-26722 GCA_947085985.1 uncultured bacterium
ATGGACCGGTACCTTTGACGGTATTGAAGGCTCTGCATACCTCGACCGCGCAAATCACACAGGCACCCAAGCGGCTTCAACTATCTCTGACTTCAACTCAGTTGCTCGTGGTCTCTTCAGCTCTTCTGCAACCGGCCTCACCTATACCTCAGGTACCGGAGCCTTCAGTCTCACCGCTGGATACTCAATCCCACTCACTGCTTCAACAACGGAGTGGGCAAGTGCATACACCTCACGCATCACCTCTGCTACGTACCCACTCCAGATTGCGTCTAACGTTATCTCTCTAGCGTTTGGTACTACCACCGCTAACTCATGGAGCGCGCTTCAGCAGTTCAATGCAGGAGCTTCAACTACACAAATCACTACTACCGGCAACACCTACCTTGCAACAGCGGGAGGGAATGTGGGGGTTGGTACTACGACGCCTGCTGCGACACTTCACGCTGTCGGAACGATTCAACTTGATGGTAATTTCCCAACTGGAACAAGTAACGTAGCGCTTGGTAGTACAGCTCTCGGCAGTGCAACTCTTTCAGGTGCCAATAATACAGCAATCGGAAACGCTGCGCTTGCTGCTAACACCACGGGTGGCTCTAATACAGCGGTAGGTAATCGAGCGCTTGTCTCAAACAACACAGGCTCAAGTAACGTCGCAGTCGGAGTGGACGCACTGCGTTTCGCTACCTCAAGCATACGGAGTATTGCAGTGGGTCACGCAGCGTTGGAAAATAACGCGGGTAGCTACAATATTGCAACGGGATACCTAGCCAGCAGATTGAACACCTATGGTGCTGGAAATGTGAGTTACGGATACCAGGCTCTCTACAGCAACACAACCGGAAACTACAATACAAGTTATGGATATCAGACCGGATACGGCGTAAGTACTGGCTCCAGAAACGTGCTCATTGGTCCGGCTACTATCGCAGCCTCGTATAACCAGGTGACTTCTGGAAGTAACAACATTGCTATCGGAAACGATGTGGCCGTTGCTTCCGCTACCGCGTCTAACCAGCTCGTTATTGGAAACCTCATCTACGGAACTAATCTTGATGGTACCGGAGCCACGCTCTCAACCGGCTCTGTCGGTATCGGCACCACCACTCCTGGCACCAAGTTCGCAGTCCAAGGCAACGGCCTCTTCTCTGGCAACCTCGCAGTGGCAGGACTCACCGCAACCGGAACCATCAGCTTCCCAGCAGGCTCTATCTCAAACGCAACACTCGCAAACTCAACCATCGGACTCTCAAACGGTGGAGGACTCACCGTATCAGGTTCACCAATCTCACTTGGTGGTTCTGGCACCATCTCTCTTAACCTCTCAAACGCAAACACCTGGGCAGCACTCCAGACCTTCAACTCAGGTCTCACCATCGGTACCTTGAACGGACCACTCCAGGCTAACAACGGTGTTGTCTCTGCAACCACCTCTGTTGGTGTTCTATACGGAGGTACTGGACTAACGAGTGCTCCTTCATACGGGCAGGTACTCCTTGGCAATAGTTCAGGAGGGTATACGCTCACTGCAACGAGCTCGCTTGGTATAAATGCAGGGCTCACAGGAACCACCGGACAGCTCGCATACTTCTCAGGCACGAATACGGCGGTCGGTACGTCCTCAATCTTCATCTCAACAGCTGGCAACGTAGGTATTGGCAACACAAGCCCGTCAAGCATCCTTACAATTGGTGCGGGGGGAGGCGGAGCAGCTGCAAGGACAACCATCACCACAAACAATGGTGGGTATGCAGCACCATCAAACAACAACACCACATCAAATGGCGATAAGTGGGTATTCTGGAACGCGAGCAACTTTAAGGGGGCTATCGGATTTGATAGCTACGAGATGTTCTTTCAGTCTACATCTAACTCAGGAGATGAAACCAAGTTCAGATTCTTTAGCGGACAGGCCGGTGCACCTGTTGATATACTTAAGTTCGGTACAGGTACTAACCTGGCAGGTCTTGTTTGGAATGAAACAGGTCTTGACCTAGATGTCAGGTTTGAAGCGTTGGGTCAAGCAAATGCACTATTTATTGAAGGAAGCTCAGGCAATGTCGGCATCGGCACCACCACCCCTTCACAAGCACTCTCCGTCCAAGGCAACGGCCTCTTCTCTGGCAACCTCTCTGTTGCAGGACTCACCGCAACCGGTACCATCAGCTTCCCAGCAGGCTCTATCTCAAACGCAACGCTTGCAAACTCAACCATCGGACTCTCAAACGGTGGAGGACTCTCTGTATCAGGTTCACCAATCTCACTTGGTGGTTCTGGAACCATCTCTCTCAACCTCTCAAACGCAAACACCTGGGCAGCTCTCCAGACCTTCAACTCAGGTCTCACCATCGGTACATTGAACGGTCCTCTGCAGGCTAACAACGGTGTTGTCTCTGCAACCACTTCTATCGGCGTCCTATACGGAGGTACTGGTCTCACCGCAGCTCCTTCATACGGACAGCTTTTGGTGGGCGACGCACTTGGAGGATACGCACTTACCGCAACTTCAAGCCTCGGTCTCCAGGCAGCTCTTACGGGAACTATCGGACAGCTCGCATACTTCTCAGGAACCGATACCGTCATTGGTACATCGTCTCTCTATATTGCGACAAGTGGAAACGTTGGTGTCGGAACAACAACGCCGTGGGGTCTCCTCTCCATTAATCCAAATGCGATTCCTGCAGGAGCACCTTCGTTTGTGATTGGTTCATCAACAGCAACCCGCTTCATAGTAGATAGTGCAGGACTGGTGGGAGTTGGCACTTCAACTCCATGGGCAAACCTTGCGGTAGTCAACAATGGCACGAGACCTGCATTTGTCGTAGGAAACTCAGCAAACACAGCGGCTCACTTGATGGTAAGCAACGCAGGACTTGTGGGCATCAACCTCGGTACGGGCGTATACGACCCGGCAGCACCACTTACTATTGCAAACTCTGCACTTCTGAGTTCAAGTCAAATTCAGCTTCGCAGCTTCCGTGGGGCATTACTTACAAGTTCTGTGGTTGGTGGCATTGAATTCATTAGTAATGACACGCAGCTCACCGCGCCAGGTACCGTTGTTGCTGGTATTCAAGTAAAGCCAGGAGCAACGCATAGCGATGTGCAACTCAGTTCTGACATTGTCTTTAGTACCATGGACACGCTTACCTATGCTGAAGCAATGCGCATTACTTCCGAGGGGTACATAGGAATTGGCATAGCCGCTCCTACGTCAGTACTACATCTGACAAGGGCTACACCAGCGACCGTATCAACCGCTGCAGGAACAACAAACATCTCTGCCCTAAACATTGCAGGAGGAACAGGAGGAAGTACTGACATTGCAACGACAGGAACAGGTGGATACGGAAGCGCGATTACTCTCACTACAGGAGCTGGCGGTACGGCAACTGCGGCGGCAACTGCGGCAACGGGAGGTCAGGCAGGTATATTCTCTCTCTATGGTGGTGTGGGAGGCGCTTCCGCGGTCGCAGGTAGTGGAAACAACACCGGTGGTCTCGGAGGTATATTCACCTGGGCTGCAGGAGCCGGTGGTGCCGCTACGGGAGTCACGTCTGGTACTAATCGGGGAGGTGCAGGAGGTACGGTGGACCTCGATGCGGGTACTGGTGGTGTTGCAACGGGGGCAAGCACGCTCAACACAGGAGGCGCAGGAGGCGCAGTAACGTTTGATGCAGGTGTCGGCGGCGCTGCGACATCAGTGACGAGTGGCGCCAACACAGGAGGTGTTGGTGGAGCGTTTACAATCTTGGCAGGTACAGGAGGTGCTGCAAGTAATGGTTCTACAAATACTGGTGGTGCGGGAGGTGCACTTACTGTACGTGCTGGTACGGGAGGAGTAGGAACACAGACAGGTGGAGCGGGCGGACTGCTCACTCTCAGTGGTGGAGCATACGGTAATGCACCAGGCGCGGCAGGAGGAGGTGTCACCATTACTGGATTTGCTGGAAGTGTAAGTGGTACGGGTGGTGCAGGAGGAGCCGTCACCCTTACGGGAGGACTAGCTGGTGGTGACCAAACAGTGAACCGTGCAGGAGGTGCTATCACCATCACTGCAGGTGCTTCTAAGGGTCCAACTCAGGCGGGTGGCGCGGTAGCGCTCACTGCAGGAAGCGGTGGCATCAACCAGACTACCGGCACGGCGACTGCGGGAGCGGGCGGCGGATTCACGTTTACCATGGGTACGGGAGGTACAGCGCCAAATGCGGATGTGCTGTCCACAGGAGGTTTCGGCGGTACCTACACTATCACAGGAGGCGCTGGCGGGGCTGCTGCAGCAGCAGGAACAGGAGCAAATACAGGCGGCGTAGGAAGTGCATTCACCTGGGCTGCAGGAACAGGAGGCGCAGCTACTGGAAACACAAGCGGAACAAACACCGGAGGCGCAGGAGGTGCAGTCACATTCACTGCAGGTACCGGTGGCGCTGCAACAATAGGCTCCGGCGCACTTAACGGCGGCAATGGTGGTGCTATGACCATACGTGCAGGTACTGGCGGTTTAGGCGCAACCAATGGAGGTAATGGAGGTACCCTAACGCTCAGTGGTGGACTTGTGCAGAACCATCCAGGTGCGGCTGGAGGTCACGTAGTGGTCACTGGCGTTGCCGGAAGTACCGGCGGCACCGGAGGTGCTGGAGGCGTCATTACGCTCACGGGCGGTCTTGCCGGCGGTGACCAAACGGTGAATCGTGCAGGAGGATACATAACTCTTGTCGCAGGTGGTTCAAAGGGTCCTACACAAGCTGGTGGATACATCACTCTGACCGCAGGCGCTGGCGGTATCCGCCAGGACACCGGTTCCGTAGCAGGACCAGTGGGTGGTCTCCTTACGCTCACAACGGGCGCTGGAGGCACTGCACCAAACGCGGAGGTTTCTTCTACGGGAGGCGCTGGTGGTGCACTCACCTTCGTCACTGGTGCCGGCGGTGCCGCTGCAGCTACCGGAACCGGAAACAATACCGGAGGCGCTGGTGGTGCCTTTGTATGGACAGCAGGAAGTGGTGGTGGTGCTACAGGTGTAACGACTGGCACGAACCTTGGTGGTGCAGGAGGCGCGGTGACGCTTAGTGCAGGTACCGGAGGTGTTGGAAACTCTGCGGACACTGCAAACACTGGTGGTGTTGGCGGCACACTTACTCTTACAGCGGGCAACGGTGGCGCTGCAAGCTCTGGAGCGGGGACTCGCGTGAGCGGTGCTGGCGGCACCCTGTTGCTTCGCGGAGGTACGGCGGGCGCATCAACGGGAGGTACTCTTGGAGCTGGAGGACCGATTGTTTTCCACACAACACCGACTACCACATACGCAGAGCGCATGCGCCTTACCCCTGATGGGTATTTGGGTATCGGCATCACTGACCCTGTGACAATGCTTACCATCGCTGCGACGTCAACGGATGCCACATTTGGTTCCCAAATCAATCTACGCAGTCTCCGAACAGGTATCGTGACAGGTAATCTTATTGGCGGTATTGATTTCCAATCAAGCGACACAAACACGACACTCCCAGGGATAAAAGCTGCAGCAATTCAGGCGATATCTAGTGGTACGCACACAGGTTCAACGGTAAACACCGACCTAACCTTCTCAACAACAAACGTACTCGCCTTTACTGAAAAGATGCGCATCACTGCCGCAGGAAATGTGGGAATCGGAACGTCAACACCGTCCCAAGCACTCTCAGTTCAAGGCAACGGTCTCTTCTCTGGCAACCTCCTTACGGCAGGACTCACTGCAACCGGTACCGTGCAGTTTGCTACGACGTTGAACGGTCCTCTCCACGCAAACGCAGGAGTCGTGTCTGCAACCTCTTCAATCGGAGTCCTATACGGAGGAACCGGCCTCACTGCTGCTCCTACATACGGACAGCTATTGGTTGGCAACAGTTCAGGAGGGTATACGCTTACGGCAACAAGCTCTCTTGGTATAAGTGCAGGGCTCACCGGAACCACCGGACAGCTTGCGTACTTCTCAGGCACGAACACTGCGGTAGGCACGTCTTCAATCTTCCTTGCGACGAGTGGGAATGTGGGCATCGGCACCGCAGCACCAACCGCTCGCTTAACGGTCGTAGATTCAGTAGCAAAGAACGGAACCATACGAGTTGGAGATGATGCTACATATTACGGACAATTGAACTATATCTTCTCGACAGGAGAGCTTAGGCTCGGCCAGTATGGGACAGGATCACTTGGTACCACAATCTACGCAGGTGGTTCTGAGCGCCTTCGTGTTGACGCGGCAACCGGCAACGTCGGTATCGGCTCAACTACCCCATATGCAAAACTCTCCGTAAAAGGAGCAGGCACCACAACTGGCGTAAACTTCCAGACCACAAACTCAAGCGATTCACCACTCTTCACGATTCTTGATAGTGGGAGGGTTGGAGTGGGTACGACAGCCCCTACGCACCGCTTGTCTGTTGTAAGTGCGTCTACAAACATTGCGGGCCTTATGGTGTCTGGTGGCACGAGTCTTGCTTCTAGCCTCGCCTCGGGACAGATTCTTCTCGGCAGTGATCCAATTGGACAGGGATCCCTGGCCTACAACTGGCAGACTGGTGATATGTATTTTGATAACACCTATGATGGTGCCGTAGGAGATATCTATTTCCGCACCAGAACCAATGGTACTGCAGTCAATGTCCTCTCGTTGCTTGGAAGTGGAAATGTGGGAGTCGGCACCACATCTCCTTCAACAAACTTCTCTGTCCAAGGGAATGGACTCTTCTCCGGAAACCTCTCAGTAGCAGGCCTCACCGCAACTGGCACCATCTCACTTCCTGCAGGCTCTATCTCTAACGCCACACTCGCAAACTCAACTATCTCTGGCATCTCACTCGGCGGTACTCTCGGTGCACTCACTGCAACAAACGGTTCCCTCACCTTCAGTGGTTCATACGACGGAGCAACCGCACGCACCGTTGGCCTTAACCTTGGAAACGCAAACACCTGGGCAGCACTCCAGACATTCAACTCAGGTCTCACCATTGGCTCACTCAACGGTCCGCTTCAGGCAAACAACGGCGTGGTCTCTGCAACCACCTCTGTTGGTGTTCTATACGGAGGAACAGGACTAACGAGTGCTCCTTCATATGGACAGATATTGGTTGGCAACAGTTCAGGAGGGTATACGCTGACCGCAACAAGCTCTCTTGGTATAAGTGCAGGGCTCACCGGAACCACCGGACAGATTGCATACTTCTCAGGCACGAATACGGCGGTTGGTACGTCATCACTCTCCATTGCAGCAAATGGAAGCGTCGGAGTTGGAACCACATCTCCGTACGCAAAGCTGTCGGTCCATGCAGCAAACGGAGAAACGAGAACAACCCTATTCGCAGTTGCGAGCTCAACAGCAGCGGCAACGACGACACTGTTCTCTGTACCTAATGCGACAACGGGAACATCTACATTTGAAACCAATCTCTTGGTTTCGGGAGACCTCAAGCTCAGCAACTCAGGTGCGTTCAGAATCTTTGATGGAGATGGAAACCTTGCGTACCGTGGCGTTCGTTCAACGGCGTGGGCTGATTCTGCCGCAACTCAGTACATGCAGGTTGGAAACGGTTCTGACAACATCGTATACAGCGGAGGGTTCGGAGCAAAGCTTAACCGCTTTATGGTCTACTCTTCAGCAACGCTTATAAATGCAGGCAATAGTGGTTCAGTCACTCCGGCAGGCATATTCAGTATCGCAAACTCTTCAAACGCGGAAGTTCTCACTGTAACGAACGCTGGAAACGTCGGTATCGGCAGCACTACCCCGGGCAGCCTATTCTCAGTACAGGGCACCGCTAACTTCGGAACGGCAACATCTACCATCTACTCAGCACTCAGTCTTTCGGGTGCATTCCGTATCGGCGGAGATTATTTCACCGACCTCACTGGCACTGGACTTACGGTGACTTCAGGCGCGCTCGGAATCTCTGCGTCATATACTGGTCAGGCCTCCATCACTACGCTTGGCACGGTGACGAGCGGCACTTGGAACGGCACTACTATCGGCATAGCGCGCGGAGGCACGAATGCAACAACTCAGACAACTAATGGCGTGAATTACTACAACGGCACGAGTATTGTCTCGGGCACCGGACTTACCTTTGATGGGTCTAAGCTCGGTATTGGTACGACAACTCCATCCACTGCGCTTGCAGTCACTAACACCGTCGCTACTCCACAGTTCATGCTTGCCTATGACGCAACACGTTTCGCTACTCTTCAGGTGGATTCTTCAGGCGATCTCATAATCCGTGCGCAGGGGGCTGACACTCGTTTGAACGACGACAACCTGTGGGTATGTTCTGGCGGCTCATGTCCTGCAGGAACACCAGCGGGAACCGGAAACTTGCTTGTAGAGACACGTCTCGGAGTTGGATCGTCCACGCCGTGGGGACAACTCGCCATCTCTACTACCGCAGGTTCTCCTGCACTTACGGTTGGTTCGACAACGACACAGTTCATTATTAACCACTTGGGAAATGTGGGTGTTGCGACAAGTACTCCATGGGCACGATTCTCGCTCGGAAGCGGTGGGGCAATTGTGGTTGCTGAAAATACGCTTGCAACATCCACCTCAATGACCATTGATTGGCGCAACGGAAACCAGCAGCTCGTGCGACTTGGTACTGCCGACACTACCATAACCTTCTCTGGCTACGTTGCGGGACAACGCCTGATGCTCACGGTATGTAACCCGAACGCAACGGCCGGTGCTATTAGTTGGGGCACGTCAATTCTCTGGCCGGGGGCGTCTGCGCCAACGCAGACAACAACCGCCAACAAGTGTGATATCTGGAGCTTTGTGGCTACTCAGGCAACGTCAACGCTCCGTGTCTTTGGCTCACAAAGTGCCAACTTCTAACGTACAATACTTGAACCATGGCTCATCACGACATCGTACGAAAAGACACTTCAAAAACGAAAGCGGTGGTTTCGTCTGCGGTGTCGCGTGCAACCCCGTTTGTGACAAAGGATTTACTGTACACACTCGTGCTCGCACTGGTGGCAATTGGAGTTGTGTCGCTCTCATCGTGGTTTGTGTCCAGCGACCCCTTTCAGAAGGATGAGCAAGAGCAAAAAATCATTGCAGCCCTTTTGGAACGAGATGTGATAGTGAGCGAAGTGCGAGGTGAGGGTAGTAGGGCGGTGGTTGCGTACGCATACAAGGGCGAACCGATACCAGGCCTTCTCAAGGAAAACGAAGTGCTTGAGCTGCGCACTGAGTCCTCTTTCACAGAAAGTCTTGGTAAAGACGAGACCGGTAAGGGTATATACACCACGGTCTCGTTTGCGCGTCCTTCGTACACGCGAGAGGGTGATGGGTGGCACTATATAGAATATGACCAGGCGCCAAAACACCTCTTTGACCGTGCACAGCACCGAAAGGCGTTCGGTTGGCGACTACTTCCTACGGCTCTGGCTGCAGAGAGTACAATTTTTGCTGGTGCGGGCGACGGGCAAATTGCAACGATACTTCAGCCTGCCTGGAGTGATGCCCGCGACTCTACCAGTGGAGTATCGGTCAGTACTGACACAGTGGTATCAACTAACGCAGCAGTCGCGTCTGGAAAAGTAAGTGGTGCATCTATTTCTCGCGTCTTTCTTCCATTTAATACAAGCAGTATTCCCGCTGGAGCAAACGTTACTTCTGCATCGCTTGGGGTCTATGCTACTACCACGACATCGTACCCAAACGACGCATATGATTACGTGACCGTCGTGCGCACGTCACAAGCAACACACACGACACTCGCGGACGCTGACTACGACAACATAGGCACCACTGAGGGCATAGCCGCAGGAAACAGAAAAGAAATAAGCACGATATCATTGGGAAGTTATGTTACCTTTCCACTCAACGCCACAGGCATTAGCTGGATTGCAAAGGCAGGTACCGCAAGCGTCTGTAGTGCGACTGCGGGCATAACTTGTCTGGGGCTTCGTGACGGGCATGACGTTCAAAACTCAGCGCCAGGAACGGACCTGCCCAGCTCCTACGCCGTATTTAGCTCCTCAGAGGCAGCGGGCACATCCCAGGACCCGTATCTGTCAGTGACCTACTCCGCAGCGTTCGCCTTTTGGCAGTTTGATATCTTTTAATATACTTTTAGTATGATGGACATTCCTCGACCAGAACCAAAGAAGACCACCAGTGTACCGCGCGAAGAATCAAGCGTTGTTCATTTTGTTAAGTACAACAACATGATTCCTATTGTGCTCGGTGTCATATTCCTTGGCGCAACTGGCACCATGGCAGCAACGCCAGAAGTGCGCAGTGCGATTTATACCGCAAACGCCCGCACCGTAGCCATAGACAACTCTAGAATGCTCGCAATAGACGTGGCGTCCTACCCGCTTTCCATTCAGATTAGTAGTGTGACAGAGGACAGCGAGAAATACTATGTGAGATATACGCTCACAACGCTAAGTCTTGTAGACGGTGCGTGGACAGATACGGCTATTGAGAAAGATCTTGTGGTACATAAGGATGCGCTGGGTGAGCGAGACTTGGGTACCTATGTAAGTGCGCAGTTAGCAGAAGTGCGCGAATATGAACGACGCCTTCTTGCAGAAACGCAGGCAATTGAACGGGCTAACGGGTTATCCCAAAAAGTGGTTGCCACAACCTATTCGGGGCTCGTAGGGAAGTACTTGAGTACAACCGAAGAGGTAATCGCTGGGTACCAGCCAGTAATCGGAGATAGCGGCGGAGAAGCACCAGAAGGCTCAGACCCAAATAGACTCGCGAATCCGATTGCGTCGTTAACATTTGACGCCAACGCAGCAGGAGGAGCTGCGCTAACGGTGGTGCAGCAGCAGTCGCAAAATACTTCCACAGCAACAGGCCAGGACACGACACCTCCTCAGGTCTCGCTGCTTGGAAGTTCTCCTACGTACGTTCCAGTGGGTGCACCATACACCGATTTGGGGGTAGTCTCTACGGACAATGTTTCAGCTTCATTGGTCACAAGGCGCTATGTGAATGATGTTGAGGTTAGTACCGTAAGCATTCCAACAGCGACAGAAGCAACCTTTACGATACGGTACGTCGTGAGAGATGCAGCAGGGAACACTACCGAACGTGTGCGCACCGTTATTGTGCAGAATGCGCCTGCATCCGCGGGAAACAGCACGCCACCACCCGCTCTAGAGCCTTCTCCCGCACCAACACCAACACCAGCGCCCGTGTCTGCGCCCGATCCAATTCCAGCTCCAGAGCCTTCTCCCGCACCAGCACCTAACCCAACCCCAGAACCTGCTCCTGCTCCAGAGCCTTCTCCCGAACCGTCACCAAGCTCGCCAGAAGCTGGCGGGGGCAGTGCCGCGCCCGCAGAATAGGAGCGCTAGGGAAGGAGCACTTGAAGTAATTCAGTATCTTCCCACGACGAGGAAGCAATAACCGCTCCTTTTGGTGATATGGCAAAAGAAGGGAGGTCGTTGCTTGCCTGTAAGAAATACGCACGATTGCTGACTGCTTGAACTTTGCCAATGCGAAGCAGTTTCTCGTGCAGTGTATGGGACCCACGGAACCATGCGGGGTTTGCAGAGTTAATAAGGATGGTTGCGCCTTGTTTTGATAGCTGTGTATACAAGTAGGGAGAGATAGACTCAGAACAAAGCAGTCCACCAAGTACACGACCCTTGTACGGAACAGTCACAAAACCTTGCCCCTTGCTCGTAAGTCCGGACAGTCTATGGAGGTACCGATCTACACTCTCACTTTTAACAAGTGAGAAAAGTGGTATTGCCAGCGTTGGTGCATACTCACCAAGCGGCATAAAAAACTGCTTGTGATAGGTAGCAATTCTACCCCGTGTTGTGCTGTCGTATGTTAAATCAACGGTGTATCCGGCATCTGTGTCCGTGGTTCTTTTCTCTGAGCCAACAAACAGTACCTCGCTCTCGTTCTCTAGTCCGAGTGCAGCTACATGATCAGAAATAGTATAGTTCTCTGGAAATATGACCATGTCTGGTCTTGGGTTGCTAGTCGCTGCGCGCGTGACGAGTTCAGTAACGTCTTTTTCATTGTGCGCTGTCGTGTCTACCACATCCTTGGTTGATACCAGGAGCACGCGCAGAGGTTCGTCCCCATCTGTGGGACCTTTCGGAAAGGCGCCATACAGAAGTGGAAGTGCGAGTACTGTGCCCACCAGTAGCCCCGCTAGGTACTTATCCTTATTATCGCTACGTGCGCACACCACGCTTGCTAGTGCGCCCGCAAACACCACGACAGAAAGTGTCAGCATAGATAGTCCGCCCCAGGACGCTATTTGCAGTAGATACGGACTGTTCGCAAACACATAACCAATGGACGCGACAGAGAAGTGAGGACCAATAAGCGATGCAGGAGAAAACGTAAGTGCGGCAAAACCCCACATGCGGGCTTCTTCTGCGAGCACCCATAGTAGGGCGGCAATAGCGATGCGGTAGGGGTTCGTACGGGTAAGCCAAATGAGTGCGCTAACTGCGGCTGGACCAATCGTTAAGGAAAGACTTACCACAAACCACGCAAGAAAAAGCACCGCTGCTTGCGCGAATGCTCCGCGAATACCAAGCCAGTCCAGTGGATACGCATCAAAAAACCACCCGATACTCGCTCCAGATACTATAAAAGAAAACACGCATCCCTGAAGTAGTGCGCTCTTCCATGTAGACGTAGCGCACCATATTCGCTGCAAGTACAAGGCCATTCCCGCAAGTGCCAGGAACCACAGCACGCTGTACGTAGTACCAACACCAACGAGTAATCCAGCGAGAAGTACAGCAACAAATTTTGTACGCATGCTTACGTTACAAGGAACAGACCAATAAGGCTGTTAATGTGAGACTGAATTTCTGCTGTGAACGTATTGATGCGAGGGAAGAGATTGACTCGTTCGTTGATATCAACCTGGGTGTCGTAGAGTTCTATGGAGCTATCCGCGGACTTTCGAATAAGGTGCCACTGTCCCTGCACGATTGATTGATTAAAATTAGGTACTGTTGCCTCTCTTACTTTTGGGTTACCAAACGCACCTTCTTCATAGAAAGATTCTATACGCTCCAAAAACACCTCTCGCGTAAGTGATGTTTGAGAAAGGGCGATGCGGTCAGCTGTTTCCTTGCCTGTCATAAATGGCACAAGCGAGAGACCCTCAAAGGTGCTCATGTCAGTCCCGGTAAGCTCTGCAATAGTTGCTGGAATGCTTCGCACCTCAACCGTTGCGGGTATCCTAGAGGGTTCAATACCTGGGGCCACAATAATAAGTGGTACCCAGATGTTCTCACGGTGAACAGTCACCGAGTGGGCGCCCACCGTCCCGTGTTCGCCAAACTCTTCGCCGTGGTCTGAGGTGATGATAAGAATGGTGTTCTCAAGAAGACCCTCGTTGCGAAGTCCCTCAACAAACGTCTTCAGCGCAGCATCTGTCAGTTTAATTTCTTCGTGGTATGCCCGCACAAAGCGCTTGGCTTCCTCAGTTTCTGGATGCTGTGGTAGTGCGTTTGCCTCTACGATATCGCGTATCGTTACGGACTCCGGGTCGTCTAGTGGTCCATACGGATCGTGTACCATGAAGGGTCGAAGGAGTAGAAAGAAAGGCTTAGATTTTTCGCGCGCGACATGTTCACGGATATGGGCGCTACCGGCGATAAACATATCAGGCAAATCATTCCAATCCTGTTCAAGGAGCGAGCCCTTGAACACTTCAAAGCCCTGCGTTGTTTGCCACAGCGGATTCACAAAGGGCCCATTAGAGTATGCTGCTGTTGCGTACCCGCTTCTCTGAAGAACTTCTGCAGTAGTGGTAACCGATTCAGAAAGTGCATCACCAGCTTGTACAATGCCCACATCCCATGGATAGAGACCGGTAAACATTGCAACATGAGAGGGAAGTGTCCACGGTGCCTGGGAATATGCTTGCTCAAAGACCACGCCACGCTCGCGCGCAAGTTCAGCTAGATAGGGTGTTGTATCAAGGTTCTTGTTATGGACACTTGTATGCTTTGCTCCAAAGGTATCTATGGAAATGAGGATTACGTTACATCCCTCACATAAAGGCTTAGCTGGTGGTGCGTAGCGGGCAATAGACACTCCTGCTGCTACCAGAAATGCTAGGCCTATGGCTATCAGAAAAACGGTTCGCAACTGTTTCATTTCGCGGTATCTTTTTGTGTTTTAATACTATCACGCATGACTATTTCCACCCTGCTGTTGTCTAAATTCTCTATGAGCATGGGCGTGCGCGATAGTCTGCTTCCTGTTGCTGCTTTGTTACTGGCACTTCTGGCGGACATTGAAACGATTATCCTGCTTTTTGTCATTGTTGGCCAGGCTCACTTCTTTATGGCATTCCTGTATCAGTACAGGGGGAAGAAGATGACGAGGCGCTACGTTGGCGTAGCAGCCTTGCTTTTCCTGTTGGCATCAGTCTATTTCATATACAGCGGTTTGCTTGTCCCCGTGTTTCTTGTGACAAGCATAGCGTTCGGTATTCATTTTGCCATTGATGAGTTTTATCTCCATGGAGAGAAAAATGGTCCTCACACATTTGTGAGTCTTCTTGGATTCATGCTTCTGTACGGTTCAGTCGTGCTTCAGATACTTGGTCCCGGCTACGAAATGCTCCCTGTGTTTGCTGGTCTCTTTGTTCTCGCACATGTAGTTGTGCGCATTGTCCGGAATAATCCTTTCAGTGCCGCTGAAAGGTATCTGTTGTTTGTTGGTTGCGGAGTGCTCTTTCTTGGTATGGGTCTCGATTTGTGGATTGTTGTTCCAGGCATTATTAGTTTGCTTCACTGTTTTAATTGGACCATAGGATACGCAGAGAGGGTCAAGGATAACGCGCCGGCGCGTCGCTCGTACTGGAGACACACCCTAGTAACACTCGCACTCTCGGTCGGTCTCTATAGTATCTGGGTCGTGACGGATGCTCCACTGCTCGCGTTCTTATTCCTGCCTATCTATTGGTATGCCTGGGCTCTCGCTCACTTCGTGCTGTCGTCTACGGTTGTGGTGGGCGCGAAACGGCCCATTGGCTAGGGTGCTACACTGGAAGACATAGCAACTGACATATATCTATGAAGACTATTCGTGTAGCAGTAAACGGGTTTGGGCGAATCGGACGGGCATTTGTACGTCAGACATACGACCGTCCTGAAATTGAGTTGGTGGCCGTAAACGATTTGGGTTCAATAGAGAACCTGGCGTACCTTCTAAAGTACGACACCGTGTACAACCGAGCACCGTTTCCGGTTGAGGTTCGCGACGGACAGCTCTTTATTAATGAGAAGCCGGTGCGATTTTGTCAGGAGAAGGAGCCAACACTCCTTCCATGGAAAGAGCTTGGCGTAGACGTGGTAATTGAATCCACCGGATTCTTCACCGACTATGAAAAGGCAAACGCACACATAACTGCGGGAGCACGTCGCGTGGTTATTTCTGGTCCGGTGAAGAACGAGCATCCGCTTGGAGCAACGGTCCTGATGGGGCTGGATGAGAGCAAGCTTGGAACCTGTGCAATCACCAGCAACGCGTCCTGTACCACCAATTCCGCAAGCCCCGTTGTGGCCATTTTGGACGAAGCAATTGGTATTGAAAAAGCCATTCTCTCCACTACTCACGCATACACCGCAAGTCAGTCCTTGGTTGATGGGCCGTCTAAGAAAGACATGAAGGAGGGTCGCGCAGCGGCGCAAAACATTGTGCCTACTTCAACCGGCGCGGCTGTTGCGGTGACGCAGGCGTACCCAGCACTGCTCGGAAAATTTGATGGCGTATCACTTCGTGTACCTGTTCCAGCAGGGTCCATTGCCGACATTACCTTTATTGCAAAGCGTGCCACTACTGCAGAAGAGGTGAACGAGTACCTGCGAGCAGCTGCGAAGAATGCACGCTGGAAGGGTATCTTTTCAGCCACGGACGAGGAGCTCGTTTCAAGCGACATTGTGGGAGAGCGTTTCGCCTCTATCGCGGACCTTGGTATGACGCGCGTTGTTGATGGCAACTTGGTGAAAGTACTTGCGTGGTACGACAACGAGGCAGGGTACACCCACACCCTGGTAGAGCACGCTATCAAAGCCGGCAATGTCTAAAGTCTACTTCGCGAGTGATCACGCAGGGTTTCCTATGAAGGGAGAGTTGATTGCGTTTGTTGCGTCCCTTGGATACGAAGTAGAAGACGTTGGTCCGTTTATTCTCGACGAAGGGGATGACTATCCAGACTTCATAGTGCCGTGCGCAAAGAAAGTAGCAGATACTGCAGAGAGCTTCGGTATTATTCTTGGGGGTTCTGGACAGGGAGAAGCAATGGCAGCTAATCGTACTAGAGGTGTGCGGGCTGGTGTGTTTTATGGAGGACCACTGGAGGTGGTAAGGCTCGAGAGAGAACACAACGACGCGAATGTGCTCTCGCTTGGCGCACGGTTTCTTTCTGTGGACGAAGCAACCGAAGCAGTACGGCTTTTCTTGGCCACTTCTTTTTCTGGAGAGGAAAGCCACGCTCGGAGAATTGCCAAATTTTAACAGAGTAATCAATGCCAGGGTGTCACCTTGGCATTGATTACTCTGTCCACGTCCCTAAAACCACATCACTCCAGTGGGTGTACCATATATAGGTATGAGCATTATTGTGCCTGCCATACTTCCTTCATCGCGACGAGATTTAGTTAGTAAGTTAGATGCGCTCTCGGGGCTGGTGGACGAGGTACAGGTAGACATTGTGGACGGGCTCTTCGCAAGTCCAGCAACGTGGCCCTACGACACAGGGCCCAGTGAACTTGCGCGTATGCTCTCTAGCGGGGACCTCATCCCACGCTCTGGTGAGTGCCGCATTGAAATTGACTTAATGACGAAGAGCCCCGAGGCCACCGTGGGGGCGTGGATTGAGCTTGGTGCTAGCCGAGTGACCATTCATGCAGACAGTAGTGAGCACATCAAGCATTTGCTGCAGAGTCTGCATACCTACTATGGTCACGATAAGGGATTTGCTTCTGGACTACTTTCTATTGGCATTGCGATAAATCCGGGAACGGATCCAGAAATACTCGTTCCGTATCTAGACCAAATAGACTACGTGCAGTTCATGGGGATTAAGCGCATCGGGAGACAGGGAGAGCCGTTTGATATGAGTGTACTCAAGAGCATAGAATCGTTTAGGCGGCGTCACCCAAGTGTGCCGGTACAGGTAGACGGTGGTGTGTCGCTTATCACCGCGCCTCGACTTCTTGAAGTTGGCGTATCGCGCCTGGTAGTTGGTTCTGCGCTCTGGAAGGCGCCTGATTTGAAGGAGGCACTCCACGCGTTCAAGGTAATCACGGAGGAGTATGGGATATACGAATAATCCTACGGTATACTAAAAAGTAATGGCGCTGACTGACGAGAACATTTTAGAACTAGAACAAAAGGCGGAGGCAGTACGAGAGACTATTTTGGACATGCTTGTGGCGGCAGGCAGTGGACACACCGCAGGACCACTTGGCATGGCGGACATTTTTACCGCGTTTTATTTTCATATATTGAAGCACGACCCAAAGAACCCGCAGTGGGAGGAGCGTGACCGACTTATTCTTTCAAACGGGCATATTGTGCCCGTGCGTTACGCGGCCATGGCACACGCAGGCTACTTTCCGGTGGAGGAGTGTTTAACGCTGCGAAAATTCGGCACGCGTCTACAGGGACACCCAGAGCGTTTGCGCTTGCCGGGGCTTGAGAACACGTCAGGACCACTTGGAGAAGGACTCTCGCAGGCCGCAGCGCTTGCGTACGCCTTTGCAATGGACGGGAAAAAGAATCAGGTATACGTGTGTATGGGAGACGGCGAACAAAACGAGGGGAATGTGTGGGAAGCGGTTATGTGGGCTGCAAAAAATAGACTTGCAAACCTAACGGCGGTGATTGACCGCAACAACATTCAAATTGACGGCATGACGGAGGACGTGATGCCCCTTGATTCACTCAAGGATAAGTACGAGGCCTTTGGGTGGCATGTGCTTGAAGTGGATGGGCACAACATGCGGGCATTCATAGACGCTACCGAACAGGCGAGGGCTATAAGTGAAAAGCCTGTGTGCATCATTGCGCGCACCATTGCCGGCAAGGGTGTGCCTGAAATAGAGTTTGATTACAAATGGCACGGAAAGCCACCCACAAAGGAGGAAGCGAAGCGCTTTATGGAAGCACTACGAACCGGAAGCGGACGAGTACCACACGAATATGCTTAATCCAGACGCAAAACTAATTGCAGATGTGTTCGCAAAGGACATTGAACAGAAACCGACCCGGGACGGGTTTGGTTTGGGTACTGTTGCTGCGGGAAAAAAGGACCCTAATGTACTCGTGCTATGTGCTGACCTCAAAGAATCTACACGTGCAGAATGGTTTGAAAAAGAATTCCCTGACCGCTTTATAGAGGTGGGGGTGGCAGAGCAAAACATGGCGTGCTTGGGAGCCGGGTTTGCGCTTGCGGGAAAGGTGCCCTACATCGCAAGCTACGCCGCGTTTTCACCCGGGCGCAACTACGAGCAAATTCGCACCACCATCGCCTTAAATGAAGTAAAAGTTATTGTGTGCGGTATGCACGCAGGCGTATCGGTGGGACCTGATGGAGCAACACACCAAATGCTTGAAGACATCGGCATGATGCGCATGCTTCCAAACATGACGGTAATGGTCCCCGGTGACGCACTGGAAGCTCAAAGAATGGTTGAAGCGGCTGCACTATTGCCTGGCCCCTCATACATTCGCTTTGGTCGCTCGCCCGTGCCCACGTTTACTACCCCGCAGACACCACTTGAAATTGGAAAGGGAATTCTATTGTGGCAAGGAGCAAAGCCCCGTGTCGCACTTCTTACTACCGGTAGCATGTCGTACGAAGCGTTAGTTGCCGCTCGCTCACTTGCTGCGGATGGTATTGATAGCATCGTGCTCCACCTCCCGACCGTAAAACCGCTTGACCATGAAGCCGTGGTAGCTGCCGCAAAGCGCGCAGGACGTGTCATCACCATTGAAGAGCACCAAGTAGCAGGTGGCCTTGGTAGCGCGGTGGCTGAGTGTCTCTCAACACACTACCCAGTGCCGATTAAGAGACTTGGGATAGACGACCAGTTTGGACAATCAGGCACACCGGAGGAACTGCTCGCTCACTATGGACTCAGTAGCGCGCACATTGCAGAGGTTGCGAGAACGTACACAGGAGGGGAGGTGCACTAACTCTATGCGTAACTCGCCCATCAACACCTTTGCATCAATAGGCGTGATACTTCTGCTCGGGCTCGGAGCAGTGGGACTTATAGAGCAAGCCATTCAGAAAGTAAACTGGCAGTATGCCGTGCTCGCTGAAATGGGCATACAAGAGTTTTAAAAAAGGCCCCGTACGGGGCCTTTTTTTAAAACTCGGTTATTGCGTAGCTGTCTGGAGCTGCAGCGAGGAACCCTTCTAACGCTTCACGCGTCAGGAGTCCTTTTTGTGCACCAATTTCCTGGACCACTGACATGGAGTTAATCGGTCCCCACAAGAGCGCCTCTTCAAGGGGTTTTCCAAGTGCGAGTGCCGCTACTACCGTAGACGCAAAGGCGTCACCTGCACCAGTGCGCTCGTATGGCCCGCGCGTATCTGGATACATAGGAATGCGAAGGAACCGAGCTCCGTCATATGCGTACGCGCCATTGGTGCCGTCGGTTACCACCACAATCTTTGGTCCAAGGTGCGCAAGACCTTGCATAAGCATTTTCACGTCGTTAGTAACCGGAAGCTCTAGAATGCGTGCGGCCTCCTCCTTATTGCACACGAAAAACTCTGTACGCGCGTACAGTGGCTTAAGGGCTTCTGTGCCCAGCTTCATCTGGAACGTCCCTGGCTGGAAGGCAAGTTTTATCTCAGGATTGCTTGAAAGCCATGCTGCAATTGCGTCGTGGTACGGACCAGAGTTTGCTGCAAGAGAAGAGAGATACACCCACTTTGGTGCCACCGATAATTCAGGCACAGAATAGGAGAAATCTTCGTGCTTTACAAGAATGGTACGGTCCGTTTCGTACCACAGCACATAATGATAGTTAGACTTTTTCCCAGCCTCAGTCACCATAAAATCAGTGGAAACATTCTCGCTCTTCAACACGTCTATCATCTCGGCTCCGTATCTATCATCCCCCGTGTAGGCGCGTAGCGCTGAGGACACACCCAATCTTGCTGCAGAAACAGCAGCGTTAGAAGCATTTCCAACTGCGGCGCACACGGTGGCGGATTCGTAGGGAATCTTATCTCCAAAACGCATGCACAATTCACACTGCTCGGTGTCTACTCTACAGTGAATGCTGGCATCTTTAAGGCGGATAAATGGTTCGGTTACAATGTCGCCAATGGCAAAAAAATCTAGGGGTTGCATAGAGCAAGTTTACCACGCACAGCAACGACCTCCTGTTCCTCTGCATGCTACACTTTTTTCATGACTGACCTTTCTGATACTGCACAAACGCTTATGAAAACAGGGCGGGGCATACTCGCCGCAGACGAGAGTGTGGCGTCTGCTGATAAGCGCCTTTCCGCATACGGCATAGCCCCCTCAAAAGAGACGCGCCGGCAGTTTAGGGATTTGTTTCTTGCAGCGCCTGGTATTGAAGACTATCTCTCTGGAGTAATTTTGTATGAGGAGACACTCACCCAGGAAAGTGATGAAGGGGTCCCTTTTGCAGAAGCGTTACTTGAGCGTGGCATCATTCCTGGTATCAAAGTAGACGAGGGCACCGAACCAATACCTGACTCTCCGGAAGAACTCATTACTAAGGGATTGCTTGGATTGCCTGAGCGTTTAGCAGCGTATAGGTCCAAATACCACACGGGCTTTACCAAGTGGCGCGCCGTGATTCGTATTGAAGGGGATCGCCTGCCCACTGCCTACGCGATTGTAGAGAATGCAAAGCGCCTCGCGTCCTACGCACTTGAAGTACAGCGCGCTGGCATGGTGCCTATGGTTGAGCCTGAAGTTTTGCTTGAAGGAAATCACAGCAGACTGCGCAGTCGCCAGGTGCTTGAAGCAACCCTCACCGCACTTATGGATGCGCTTCGCGACCAGGGGGTAGATATGTCGGGACTTATTTTGAAGACCTCTATGGCACTTTCTGGAAGTGATACGGGGCGCATAGATACTCCAGAAGAAGTGGCAGAGGACACGGTCGCGGTGCTTATGAAGTGTGTACCAGCGGATGTGGCAGGTATTGTATTTCTCTCTGGTGGGCAGGCAACAGAGCAGGCTACGGAAAACCTGCGCGCAATCTGTGCGAAGGCTCGCGAAGTAAGCGCGCCATGGCCGCTTACTTTTAGCTATGCTCGCGCACTTCAGGACGAAGCCCTAACGGCGTGGGCAGGGGACGAGGCAAACGAGGACAAAGCGAGAGCCGTGTTTATGGCCAGACTAGAAAAAGTGTCTAGTGCGCTACAAAACTAGCCCGCTTTCTTGCAATACCGCCTCTTATCAGGCATACTGCGCCTCATATGCTAACGCTCACGATAACCCCCCGCACGGCTGGCGGCACAACTGCAGCCGACCTCGTACGCCAGGAAGGCCGCATGCCTGCCGTTGTATACGGGCCAAAACAGGAGCCAATCTCTGTATCCATCCTTCTCTCTGAGATGCAGGCAGTGCTGCGCCATGGTGGTGAGTCTTCACTTATAGAGCTGCAGGGTATGGGAGCGCCAATTGCAGCACAAATCCGCGATCTTGATGTTGACCCGGTGACGAGCATTCCGCGTCACGCTGACTTCTATGCGGTGGAGAAGGGTGCAAAGATTACACTCACGGTTCCTCTTTCATTCGTTGGAGACGCTCTTGCCGCAAAGGCAGGCGCCAACATTGTAAAGGTTATGCACGAGATTGAAATTGAGGCAGCGGCCGACAAACTTCCAAGTGAAATTGAAGTAGACATCTCTCCGCTTCAGGCGCTTGATGACCAGATTCGTGTGAGCGACCTTGTTGCACCAAACGGCGTAACATTTGTCACTGATGCTGATGAAGTAATCGTGCTTGCTCAGGCTCCAGCTGACGAAGAAGCTGAGTCGCCAGTACTTGATATGGACGCTATTGAGGTAGAGAAGAAGGGTAAGGCTGAAGAAGAGTCAGAGGCATAGCGCCGCTCTGATTGAAAGAAACAGAAGACCCCTACGTCTACAAAGACGTGGGGGTCTTCTGTTATACTTACTCAACATATTGTTCATGAAGCGTACGCTACTTTCACTACCTATATATGTAGGCCTTATGGTACTCGCACTCCTTGTGGCGGGCGCGAGTGTAGCACCCCACCTGACTGAAGCGCAGGAGACCTCTACGGCAACCGCTGAGCGAAGAGCACAGCTTACCCGCCAGCTAAACGAGCTGAATGCGCAGATTGCTGAGAATCAGGCAGTGGTAGACAAGTTGGCAAAGGAGGGGAAGTCGCTCTCTACCGAAGTACAGACCCTAAACGCGGGTATTAAGAAAGCGCAATTGCAGCTGCAGGCAACGCAAGTTTCTATAAAACAAATGGACAGTAACATCGCTGTCCATACCAAAACAATTACAACCCTTAATAACAAGTTGGAGGCAGAGCGCAAATCGCTTGCGCAAATTCTGCGCAACCAAGATCAATTTGATGATTACTCACTTGTAGAGCTGGCGCTCTCCTCAGAAGACTTCTCTATGTTTTTTGCCGACATGGATACCTACGCCAGCTTGAAACACTCGCTCGGTGTTTCTTTTGATGTGGTGACTAACACCAAAGAGCGCACCGCGGCCGAGCGCGCTGCTCTGGAATCAAAGCGCGAGGCTCAGGCAAAGTTGGCCGCTATGCAGGCACTTGAGAAACAGAAAGTGCAAACCGAACAGCAAAAGAAGAATCAACTTCTGTCTCAGACAAAAGGACAGGAAAGTGCGTTTAGAGCAGTGGTAGCCGCGCAAGAAAAAAGCGCAGCGCAAATTCGTGCTGAGTTGTTTGCACTCGCTGGTGGTGGTGGTGCCATTCCGTTTGGTACGGCGTATGAGCACGCAAAGACAGCCTCCCGAATTACCGGTGTACGGCCTGCACTTATTCTTGCCATTCTCTCGCAAGAGTCTGACCTTGGTAAAAATGTCGGGCAGTGTCTTGTAACAAACCTGACCACTGGGGACGGGAAAGGAAAAAATACCGGCACACCGTTCTCTGGAGTGATGAAGTCCCCGCGCGACACGGCTCCGTTTGAGCGTGTGATGAATGCACTTGGTCGCGACTGGTCCACCACACCAATCTCGTGTCCGCAGCCGGGCGGATATGGTGGCGCGATGGGTCCAACGCAGTTTATTCCGTCCACCTGGGTCATGTTTGAAGCGAAGCTTAAGAGCTCGCTCGGTATTGCCGCAACCGACCCATGGAATTCTCTCCACGCCATTGTTGCCACAGGACTTTTTCTAGCTGATGTGGGTGCGTCAGGCGGAGCCTACCAGTCCGAGCACACAGCAGCAGCCAGGTACTACGCAGGAGGGAACTGGGCTTCTGCAGGCCAAGGGTACGCAAACAGCGTGATGAACAAGGCCGCAAAATTCCAAAGGGACATTGATACCCTAAACTCTAATTAATTATCCCCACGAGTTGTGCAGTAGACGTGTCCAGAAGTGAAGAGTGCCGGTGCTACAATTCCTGTATATGGAAGACCCTATCATCCCCGCTGCTACTGCAGTCTTACCAGCTGCTCACGCGCGCCGTTTCGCCTGGTTACACAATCCCTCAACCAAAACACTCCTTGTCGTCTCCGGAGCTTTGTTTATTGTAGTGGTTCTCGTAAATGTTGCGATATCGTTTTCCTTTCTGAAGTTTGTATTTCTCACGCACGGCACCCGAGTAGAGACAGTAGAGAATGGAGTGCCTACGTGGTACGCGTTTTCGTTTGGTACGGCAAAGAAAGTGGCGGGAGCTCCGGACTTTGATCAGGCTCCCGTGACCGTGCTTGAAGCAGTTGAGTACGGCGAACAGGGGGCGCACGCAGTGCTCGCTCGCGTTCCTGGAGTGGAAGGAATTACGCTTGGTCTTCTACACGCTAATGACACCTTTGAGAGCATCCTCTCAGATGGAACAAACAAGGCGAATCTTGCAGTGCGTCCGGACGGTCAGGCGCTCTACGCAGCAATGATGGATGGGGAGTCGCGCCTTATGCACACGGACCTCACCAAGGCAGAGACTGTACCGAGCGACCTTGGCCGCGGAAGAAGTCCGCGACTGTTCACTGACGGATTCTTTGTTGCTGTTTCTGAAGAAGGTATAGTTCGTATTGACCCTGTTTCAAAAAGTGTCTCAGTACTCGTGCCGAGCACTGACGCAGATATTTACAACGGCACCATTTCTCCTGACGGAACCCGAGTAGCGCTCTCAAATACTTCAAGCAAGACACTCTTCTACACCATAGAGAACACCAGCCCCGGCAATGTTGCCCTTACGTCAGTGGCTCGATTTACCGCACTCTCTCCGCTCTCTTTTGTTCGCGACGAATTTCTCGTTGAGCCAAGCGGGAATCTTTTGACCGTGTACGAGAACAAGTTTTCTCTCAATAAGCTAGGTAGCTTCCGCTTTAAATAAACTACTATGAATAAAACTCTCAACCGTCTACTCACAGGAACAGTACTTTCGCTTTTCGTAGTAGTTCTTCTGGGCGGCGCGTTCACCGTAGCTCCGAATCACGCACAGGCAGCTATCACCGTGTTCAACCAGAGGATAGACAATAACAACTACACGCTACCAGGCGTTAAGAAACTGTACCCGTATCCTGCGTGGACAAGCACTCCTTTCTTGTGTTTTCCTCCCTGTGTTGCACAGTCTTCTCCAGCGGGTATGGCGGACAACTTCAACATCAAGCTAGCTATAGATAAGGCAGGGGCAGGAGCGCACGCAACCAACGCCGACTCTCTGAATTGGTTTGACTATCCAAACAATGGAACAAGCAATCTTCCGCAGTTTGCATGGAATGTGCACGGGGGTTCCGTGTCATTACAGTCCACGAACAAGACAGGAGGCGAGGTCTGTAAGCGTATTGACTCCACATCTACCGCCAGTTGGACTACTGGAAGCTATGCTAGCCCAGAAAATAATAAATTAATTCGTTACGGACATATTTCGCCAGGAAATGTGTGGCAGGTCGCAGACGCAAATGATATTGGAAACAGCTATATCGCAAACCTCACCTGTACAACTAACGCATTGCCTGCGAATACGTTGTCGGCTTCTCCAACGTCAATTGCAGCTGGTCAATCCTCTACTCTAAACTTTAATGCAGGAGCAAACAGCCAGGCGCAAGGCACGGTGTGTACCCCAGTTAACTTCAGTGTTCCTACGCACGAAAAGAATACGTTCGGTTCCACAGTGCTGGTTGGAGGTGCCTCGTTCTTTGGTGCTCCCGATACAACAACATATCAATACGTTGGAATCCCTACGGGCGTGCAGATACCTGACACCTCTGGTTCAGTGGTAGTGTCTCCGACAGTAACCACCACGTACCAATATAATTGTACGAACGGAAACGGCACTACACTGCGCAGCGCCACTGTCACGGTAAATCAGCCCGCTCCGCCAACAGCTACTGCCACACTCACTCGATCACCTGCGAGTATCTCTGCAGGTTCGAGCTCAACCCTTACATGGAGCTCAACCAACGCTACAATTTGTGTAGGCAATGGGTTTGACACTCTTGGTGCGACTTCCGGCTCTGTATCGACGGGTGCTCTTGGCGCTACCACAAATTATTCCGTGACCTGTACGGGACCATCAAGTGGCGGAACGTCAGGTACTTGGCAAGCAGACGGAACAGATGTCTCCGATTTTAGTTGCCCGGTTACCAGTCCAGATCTTGCGTATGCATCAACTCCTAATTGCCCAAATAGCAACCCAACGGGCCAGTCGTGCAGCACAATTCCTTCAGATCAATGTAAGGTTAACGTGGTAAGCAATGCAGCAAACTGTGTAATCAATACCTCCCTCTATAAATGTACGAGTGGAAGTATTACACCAGGATCCTCCGCAGTTGCTTTCGCTACGGTGAACGTATCGGGGGCACCAGATCTTTCTTCAGGACCTGTATCGCCAACAAGTGCGACAGAAGGCTCGGCAGTTACCATACGTTCAACAGTTGCTAACAACGGTACTGGCAGTACCGGCGTCGGCTCAGCGCTTCGCTTTGAGTTTGATGACAACACCGACCATGGTCAGATTGTAACTACTGCGACATATAACGCTCCAGTACTTGCTGCTGGTGCTACCGCTCAGGGCTCCGTATCACACACATTCGACAATGGTGGCACCTGGTACGTGCGCGCTTGCGCCGACAGCACTAATGTTGTCGCAGAGTCTAATGAGTCTAATAACTGCTCGGCGTGGACGGCTGTTTCCGTTGCATATGAAGGACTCAGTGCTATTGGTTGTGGTGCAGAGGTCACGGTTGGCTATAACTGTATGGCAGCAGAAGCTATTTTTCAGCAGTGTGCCACAAGCCAAATGGCGTATGAGAATGACACCTCAACGACTAGGACGTGCCCAACAAACGGATACATACATACAAATACGTACGGCACCTGTATTGCTGATTCAGCCTGTTCCGCCCGTCCAAACCTAACCGCAGGAGCAATCACGCCAACCGCTGCAACAAACGGCACGGTCGTCACCCTCTCTTCAACCCTCACCAACAGCGGCACAGCATCAACTGGTACTACCTTTACTAACATCTTCCAGAGAGCAACCTCAGCAGCAGGCGCTGGC
>CAMTYL010000007.1:0-1497 GCA_947085985.1 uncultured bacterium
GTTAGTAGTGGTGGCGTTTGTTGAGGAAGCGTTGGTAGCAAAGAGTGAGGCGAAGGTGTTTTGTGCGCTCCAAGAGTTTGCAGTGGTGGTGCCAAACGCCAGAGAGATTGCGTTTAGAGAACGTGTGAGTGGGTATGTGAATGAGAGTGGGTTCTCGTAATCAGTTCCTGCAATCGCAGCAATAACCTGGCCAAGTGAGTTTGTCTTTAGAAGAGCGGAAGAGATGCTCGTGATGGATAGATTAGAGCTTGTAGCAGTTCCGCTCGTAAGAAGATTGCCGAGTGAGACGTTTCCAGAGAATAGAGCATTTCCCTGTACCGCAAACTTGAATGCGGCTGATGGTGATGTGGTTGCAATACCCACCGTGTTTGAGAAGTATGAAGTTCCAAGTATTTCAAGAATGCTGTTTGCCGTTGATGTTGCACTTCCGCCAACAATGAGCACGTCGGAGGTGTCTGTTGGGTAAATAGCTAGACTGTCTGTTGTTGTTGACCATGCGGTAGCGCCACCTCCTCCTCCTGAAGTAATGTCAGTTCCCCACGCTGGAAGTCCGCCCGTGAGCTTTAGTACCTGTCCATTCGTTCCCTTTGGAAGCACCGCAAGGTCACCAGAATTGTCTACGTAGAGGATGTCTCCAGATGTGTAGCTGGTGATGCCTGTTCCTCCTCGTGACTGAGCGAGTGTTCCTGTAGTGTCAGAAATTGCGATACCAAGAGATGACGTTGCGGTGAGGGTGTATCCGCTTCCGTTACCTACAAGAATCTGACCGTATGTTGGCGTTGAGGTGATACCTGTACCACCGTATAAGATACTGATTGTTGAACCACTCCATGTGCCTGAAATAATAGTGCCGACAGTGGCAAGATATGGTGCGCTCGTAAGAGTACCGATAGTTGATGTTGCATTGATGCGTGCGTCAGCGGCTGAACTGAAATCAGAGATAGTTGCAGCAAGCTGTGTACCGGTGTGATTTGCGCGGTCGAGGTATGCAGAGCCTTCAATACCGTCAAAGGTACCGGTCCATGCTCCGGTGCGGTCTAGGGTGAGAGCTCCTGCGGTGTTTGTGAGGCCTGAACCGGTGAGGTCGGTGAAGGTCTCAGAGTTGATGCCAAATGCGGTGGTGGTTGCGTTGGTTGCGGTGGTGTTGCCGAAGGTCTGTGTACCTCCCCAGGTGTTTGAGGTGGTGGTGCCAAACGCCAGGGTGAATGCACCAGTACCTGAGTTGTATGCGAGTGGGTACGCTGCAGAGAGTGAAGAAGAAGAAATCTTGTTGTTGAAGGTGGTGAAGTCAGCTGAAGAGAGGAAGCCGTTCACTCCAGTTGTTGCCTGGGTCATGGAAAGAACGTTTCCAGTGAATGAGAGCGGTGCTGAAACTGAAGTAATGCGAGAAGCGTATGCACTTGCCCACTCTGTAGTACTCGCAGAGAGAGGAATCTCGTATCCAGCAGTGAGTGAGTAGGCTCCGGTGCCTGAGGTGTAGGTGAGGCCGGTTGCTGA
>CAMTYL010000008.1:0-15337 GCA_947085985.1 uncultured bacterium
AGTACTTAATCTTCTCGGCGACCACAACTGGCGAGGAGCCCATCTGGGCGGTTTCCATCGTTCTCATGACATCTATTGATGCCAGACTGGTGGCTGGTGCATAGACTATGCAGAACTACCGTTTCGTCGCATGGTCGTGGACAGGCTTAGCAAACCCTAAGAACTGCGATACCATGAGGAGACGGCAGGGGAACCTGCCTACAATTGAATAAAAATGACCTAACCCCTTTGGTTTCCAA
This sequence comes from uncultured bacterium, assembly GCA_947085985.1. GTDB lineage: Bacteria > Patescibacteriota > Minisyncoccia > Phycocordibacterales > Phycocordibacteraceae > C7867-001. The sequence continues at coordinate 240 of CAMTYL010000008.1, forward strand.
AGGATATGGTCGAAAATCCGAACCAACGTAAAAACCCCGTCATCAGGGTCGTTGGTTCGGTTACCTAGGGAAACTTAGGTAGGGATACCCGTAAGGGTCCTCCTGGTGGCGGGATTTTTGTGTATCTGGCCATCGGGAATTACAAAACCGAACCAACAACTTATATGTCTCAGGAAGTAAATGGGCAGAAGCCCGAGAAGAAGTGGTATTTGAAGAAAAGAATGTTTGTAGTGTACGCAATCCTCGTACTCGCACTTATAGGCTCGCTCGGTGGCTCGAAGGATTCCTCAAGTACTGGAACTCAAGCAGCTAAAGAAACGGCAACGAAACCAGCCATTACCGTAACAGCATTCAAAATGGCTTCGGATTATAAAGAAAATGAAGTCGCCGCAGATGCGAAGTATAAAGATAAGATTGTAGAGGTCTCCGGCACTGTCGATACTATCGGCAAAGATGTCGCGGACACTCCTTACATTGCATTCGCAACTGAGAATCAGTACGAAGTCATAAACCGCATTCAGTGTATGTTCGGTACCAAGGACACTGCCGTACTCTCAAGCGTCACCAAGGGACAGAAGATTACGCTTCGCGGCAAAGTCTCCGGAGCTCTTGGAAATATTATCATCCGAGGTTGCGAGATAGTTCAATAGCTATCCAAACAAATAGCTCTTAGGGATACTGCTGATACTTGGATAATTCTTTGTATTGATCTGCATCTGGAATATAAGAATAGTGAATGCGTCGACTAAATCGTCGTGTTCGCCGCGAGTTCCAAAACCTACTATCTGCTCGATAAGCTTCTCGCACCCCGTTTCAGGAAAGAGAATAATGCCGAGCTCAATAAGAGCGGCGATAGCCTGAAGTCGTCCCTCCTTGGTCTGGCCACGGATAGGGTATGGATACGCAGGAATACCGCGAGCCTTAAGCAGGTCAACGAACATGCCTTGGAAGCCCACGTCCTCAACGTAGACCTTTGAAGGAATACCATTCCCGAGAGCAACTGAAATACTGGAAGCACGCGCAATGACTTGTTCGCTGGTAAGGCGTTCGTTTACAGGATTCGGCATGATGTAATACTTTCGGTCTTTCCCGACCCCGTACGCTTTGCCGGATACCATCGCGGTAAAGTCAGCAGTCTTCTTCTGCGAGCGAGCAGGGTCTATGGCTGTTGCGGTTGTGCGATAGCGGGAACCCGGGCCGTTTGGAAGTTCTTTGTATGTTTGAATCCATTCTCGCTTCACTAGCTGGTCTTCGCTCTGAACAATTTTTAGGAGATACTCTCGCTGCCAGGAAAGGATACTAAAGCACTTTGCTTTCTCGCCATCGATATCTTCTTGGGTTGCAAACTTTCCTGGCCACGCGCATACGTCATTTTCGTCCAAGATTGGGTATCGCTTGAAAACATTTCTTGGATTCCCAGCTTCGAATATCTTCTCAAGTCGCATGAGCAGCGAGTCCTCGTGAAGTGGCGTACCAATGAACACCATGCGTGTTCCTCGGTCTCCAGCAGGAAGCACATCTCCGGTAAGCCAATCGAATAGCTTGTCGCGATTCTCTTGGGTTCGTACCGAATCAGGGTCTTCAAGGTCGTCGCAGATTATTACGTCAGGACGATGCTCGTTGTGACGAATACCACGAATACTTTGCTCCACTGAACCAATAGCTATTTTGGCTTCGTACTCTGGAAGAATCAGGGCGGTTGCGCCCCACTGATTACTTTCCTCTTTGAATGGCCCTAAGTCCCGCCGTAGATTCTCATTCTGCTCAAGCACATGCTTGATAGCTTGCAGGTGATTCTGCGCCTTTGATTGCGTGCGTCCTAGTATGAGAGGGAACTTCTTTTGCTGGTTTCCAAGGATAGACCAGATTACATATGACATCGTTATGAGCGTGCTTTTAGCACTGCCACGGAAAGCAGTGATGACGAGGTTCTGAATGAGTGGGTCTTCCGTGAGCTGGAATATCTCACGCTGATATTCAGCAGTCGGGTACTTCGCATACTGCTGGCCGAAGTAATAGTGGAAGAACCAGAAATGACTCTTACGCACCATGGCAATACGGAACGGACGGTCATGTATCATCCTCGCAATGATTTCTTCTTGTTTAGGGTTCATGGCGGGGTAGGGCTTGGCGCAAGCCTTCTTTCATAAGTTCCTCCTGTTCAGGAGTGAGTGGAACATCGACGTGTTCGACCTTGGTAGTTATCTCGACGCGTTCGCGGAATCGTGGGTTACGATGCCGGAGCCAGAAGCTGATAGCCGACCAGCTCTTGTCGCGGATAAGGCTCAAGAGCTGGTTCTCACTCATGTCGTTTACCAACGCCTCGCCCTCGGCTAGTGCCTCTTCCATAGCTTTACGGAACTCATCATCCTCGTTCTTCCAGCGATACACGCTGTTTCGCGACACGCCGACCTTTTCACAGGCGACTTGAATGATAGGAACCTTACGGAGCTGTTCCAAGAACGCGTCTTTTACCTTGTTCTTTTTCATACGCGTCCGATTACTTCTGTCTTCTTGCCCGTGAGCTTTTCGTAGCGACGAATGGCGAGGTCACAGAAGACTGGCTCAAGCTCAACCGCGTACACGCGACGCTTTAACTGCTCGGCAGCAATCATCGTGCTACAGGAACCAGAGAAGCTATCAAGGATGATGTCGCCCGGCTTCGTGCAGCGGCGTATCGCCTTGTCATGGAGCTTTGGTGGCTTACTCGTTGCGTGCTCGTAGTCCTTTCCTGAAAGGCGTTTAACCATCCAGATGTCGAGATGGTCGAGCGTCTCGTCGAGCAGGCTATTTCCCGTGCCCAATTCCTTGTTCATTACCTCGTTCAGGTTGCTCACGCTCTTAGTGATGTATGGCTTCCCGCGAACGCCGTAAGTGCAAGGTTCATAGCACTTATTGAACGCGACGCTCGGTACTGGATTCTGTGAATTCTTAAGCCACAGGCAGACACGCTTATTCGCTATACCGAGTTCGCGGTACAGCTCCTGCATGAGACCGATGTAGATTTGGTCAGACCAGTAGAAGACATGCGTATCCGGCTTCGCTAACGAGAGGGCAGCGACCATAGTCTTCTTGATGAATTCTTTATATTCGCTGTCGGTGCGAGTATCGAGGACGTTTCCGCCGTAGTTCTGCTTGCCGCTCATGCCTCCGCTGTAGTTGAAGTCGATGTTGTACGGCGGGTCGCTGTAAATCATCGATGCACGCTCCTCGCCAAGAAGGCGAGCGAGCACGGCAGGATCGGTCGAACTTCCGCAGATAAGGCGATGTTCGCCGAGCGCGATGAGGTCGCCGACTTTCGTTACGGGTTCCTTTATCTTCTTGAGCTCATTCTCCTCGTCGAACTCGTCATCTTCCGTTTCAAGATTCTCCGCCCAGACACTAGACAGGTCAGAGTCGCTGAATCCTATATCAGCAAGGAAGCCTGGCTCGAAGAACTTAAGTTTCTCGAAGTCCCATTCTCCTGTGTTGCGGTTAAGACGTAAATTTAGTTCTTTCTCTTTCTCAAGGTTTGGAATGTCGAGATACACGACTGGGACGGTCTTGTGTCCCAATTCCTTTGCGGCACGCAAGCGCATGTGTCCGCCAATAACTAAGCCCTTACGCTCGGGCGCAGAGTTTACGATAATGGGGTCTACGAGTTCGAAGCGGGAAATGCTTTCCTTAAGCCGTTCAAGCGCTTCCTTGGAAATCTTGCGGGGATTGTATTCGGCTGGCTTCAGGTCTGTGACCGGCACATACACGATACTGATATTGTTGGTGTCCATAATTTCTTCTTAGGTAGATAAGAAGAAAGCCCACTTCGCAGTGAAGTCTCAAAGAATCAGTAAACTGACTCACTCAGGCTTTCTCTACGAAGTGGGCATGGCACTCGGGTGCGGTACTCCACCTGTATGTATTCGGTTGTACTATCAGTATATACCTATTTGTGACGCTTTTTGTTCACGAGCGCGTTGTGCTTTCCCATGTTCTGCCTCTTCTTATTCATTTGAGTTAATTTTTCCTCCGTGTCTTTACCTGCGAAGACAGGAGTTCCATCTTTCTGTACATAGCATCGGACAATAAGTTCTCCTCTCGCTATTTGGTCGAGCATGTCTTGGGGGAAGGGTATTTCCAACTCTCCCCTTGTGTTGATTGAGCCGTTGAAACGGCCATGAGGTAAGCCTTCAGGAGTCCTTCCAACTATAGATGCCTCGAACGTTTTCGCACCCCGTTTTTCAACGGTGTGGAGAGCGAAGTCTGTAAGAATGAGGTCTATCTCTCTTGGCGTCATGACTTAAGTATAAGTCCGTTTTATACAAAATAATTAAATTTAATTCTTCACATATAAACCACCCCTTATTCATTATCATTAGACATTATCGGCTAAACAAGCTAATATATGAAAAACAGCATGACCTTAGGGACATATATCAGAGGTAAGAGAGACGAGCTTGATTTATCGCTCACGGAGTTTGCCAAGCTAATTGGGAAAACAGCCCCGTTTCTATATGACATTGAACTTGATAGACGCCATCCTTCTGATGAGGTTCTAGATTTAATTGCACTAAACTTAAAAGTGCCGCGAGCAGAATTGGATAAACACGATACTCGCCCTCCTACTAAAAATATTAGAACGTTGACGCAAATTGACCCGCAATACGCTTTTGCATTTAGAAAAATGGCTGATAGTGGGATGTCTCCTTCTGAAATGATTGCCGCGATTGATAAGGCACAGAAGACCAAAAAGGGTTAAAGATTTTTATGAAGAATATTCGCGCATATGGAGGGCCGCACAAGGAGCGGCCTTTTTATGAAAACCACGAGATTGAGCAAATGTGCATCGAAGAACTTAATAAGCACGAACTCCTTCCGGCCGAACCGTCTCCAGTCCGCATTGAGCGGTATATAGAGAAACGTTTGGGTATTACACCTGCATACGAAGAGCTGCCACCAAACATTCTTGGGTTTACAAAGTTCGGTACTTCAGGAGCAGAGGCAATCGTCATATCTCGTTCACTTCAAGACGATGGCACTCAAGCCTCCGAGCGACGCGTTCGTACGACGCTCGCACATGAAGCGGGTCACGCGCTACTTCACGCACATCTTTTCATGAAGCCATCGCGCAAGATGAAAGAGCTTTTCGATGATGAACATACTGATGTATCGAAAGTACTTTGTCGCGATATGGTAGGCTCGTCTGTCGAGGCTGAAGTAGCATCGAAAAATTCATGGTGGGAGTACCAGGCCAATGCGGCCATGGGCTCGCTTCTACTCCCGGAGAATCTGTTCCGCACAGCCGCCGATCCGTTCTTCGAATCGACCGGGCTCCTAGGAGATACCCCTGTTATCACCCAAGAGGGAAGGGACGAGCTCGAACGCTCGCTCGCTGACGTATTCGACGTGAATCCTATCGTCGTACGGTACCGCGTCCAGCAGGTCTACTTCCCGAAGCATAAGTAAATAGGCCGTATTAAGCGCCTTTCTCCACAGGACTTGCATCTTCGGCAAAAGAAGCTAATCTTATCTATATCGCAGAGGACCTCCTCATTAGAAAGCGAGCCCAACTATGGCTAATTATCATGTCACTAACCCGAAGGATAGCGGAATCTGGAGGGTCGTTAAGGAGAAGGGAGAACGCGCCTCGGCAACCGCACCGACGCAGGCGAAAGCCGAGTACATTGCCAAGCAGCTTGCACATAACTCCGGCGGAGGGGAAGTGCGTATTCATAAGCCGAACGCCGGTCCGATTCGCGACAGCGATACCGTCGCACCTGCGAAAGACCCTTACCCACCAGCAGATAAGAAACACTAATCATGTCCTCCATCCCTTACGAAATCGATTACTTTCAGGTGGGCGAGGGCGAGAAGAGCGGTGACGCTATCACGTTGCGATACGGAAACCTCACTGGACCTCGTGGCGAGCAGACTGTCGTTGTCATAGACGGCGGTACCACGGATACAGGCGATGAGATGATTAAGCACATGGCTGAGTACTACGGTACCGATACCGTCGACTACGTCATCTCTACGCACCCAGACGGCGACCATACATGCGGACTCCGCACTATCGTTGAGAAGATGAAGGTTGGAACTCTGCTTATGCACCAGCCATGGGACCACGCTGGAGATATTAAGGACGCATTCGCTGACGGTCGCTGGACCGAACGCGGTCTCGGTGAGGCGTTCGAGCGTTCAATTCGCTTCGCGGCAGACCTTAAGTCTATCGCCGAGGCGAAGGGTGTTCAAATCGTTGAACCATTCCAAGGGGTCGGAACAAACGAAGGAACTGTCCGTGTGCTCGGACCATCGCGCGACTACTATCAGGAACTCCTCCCAGACTTCCGCTCAACTCCAACCCCGAAGACGGCAAGCGTCTTCGGTACCATCGCAGACAAGGTCAAGGAAGGTATCGAATGGATAGCAGACAGCTTTGACGTTGACTTGCTAGGCGACGATGCCGATACGACCAGTGCCGAGAATAATTCAAGCGCGATAGTACTCTTCAACCTCGATGGCCACTGTCTCCTATTCACTGGCGACGCTGGCAAGACCGCGCTTCATTCTGCTGCTGACTATGCCGACACTCTCGGTGTAGCTCTCACTGGCCTGAAGTTCTTGGACGTGCCACATCACGGCAGTCGTCGTAATCTCAGCACGTCAGTTCTCTCGCGTATAAACGGTACCACCGCCTTTATCTCAGCATCTCCAGGAAGCTCAAAGCACCCATCAAAGAAGGTCGTGAATGCTCTTAAGAAAACAGGCGCGCGCGTATACAAGACCAGCGGAGGTACCATTCGCCACCACCATAACGCTCCTGACCGTGGCTGGGGCAGTATTCAGGAGGAGCCGTTCCATGAGCTTGTCGAAGCCTAGTATGCGTTTTGACACCTACGATATCTTCGCTCGCGTCGTTCCGGCTGTGCTGACGGGCATACCTTTCTATGTCCTGTATTTCTTTCTCGTCAGTCCGGTGCTGGGAACATTCTTTCAGTCGCTACTCTCGTTGAAGATAGTGTCTGACGTAACGGTAGTCGTGGCCCTTCTATACCTCGCGATGCATCTTAATCGGTTCATCTCGAAGGAACTCTACGAGAAACGCATGTTCAAGAACGGCCAGCACTTGCCGACGACTTGCTACCTGCTACATTCAGACACCACGTTGTCGCCCGAGCTGAAACAGCGTGTGCACGAAAAGATACAGAGCGATTTCGGCGTGACTATTCCTTCCGCACACGACGAGGGACAAGACAAAAAGCGTTCTCGCAAACTGGTGGCCGACTCCACCTCATTGATTCGTACTCGCATGGGCAAAGGAAGGCTGATACATCAGCACAATATTGAATATGGCTTTGTGCGTAACCTCGTCGGCGGTTCGGTCGTAGCGGCGCTGGTATCAGCGATGGGTAGTTTCCTGTTTTTGTATCCCTATCCCAATGCAACTGCCTCCGGTATCTCGCTAGCCCTCTTAGCCTTCTACTTACTCGTACTGCTCTTCGGAAAGAAGCTCATTCGTTCGCATGGTGCAAGCTACTGCGAGGTTCTAATTCGTGAATACCTCGCGCAATAATCAGGCCGTCGAAACATGGAAGCGCATCTCAAGTCCCACCAATACTATTCAGATTTATACGACAGACACACGGTCGAGCAGTGCCGGTGGTGGGATGAGCGTCCTACGGATCTCGAGAAATTAAGGGAAAGCTATAAGGAAAAGTATCCGGATAAGGAGCTCGACGAGAAAGAGTTGCTCCGTACCGCAAATTCTTTTACCAACATGCACCTCTACTTCATCAAAGGAGAAAGGTACATCAAGAAATCGGAGACAATAAGGGAATGGATGCAGAGAGACGAGAAGAGCGATAAGTTCTTTGAGTCCGCTACCGCGCCCGAGGACATCAATTGTCTTACTTGCGGACGACTCATGTTCGTCAGTTCAAAGCACAACAGCTCAAGAGGATTTGGTGAATCCGATAGAGTGCTCTTCTTCTACGACTGCGCGCAGGAGCATGTACCTCGCAGAGCATTCTACGACGACGGGGAGGAGTTCAAGCGGGATAGGCCGAAGTGCCCTAAATGTAAGACTGAACTCACGGAAGAAGATAAGACTACAGACGAGAAGTTCGTCACCATAGAAACCTGCCCGAACTGCGACTACACAGACACGAGAGAGATTGAACGGACGGTTGATAGACCAGACCCTAACTTTGAGAGAGACCGAGTACGCTTTTGCTTGAGTGAGAACGAGGGCGGAGAATTCATTTCCGCCAAGGCTGACCTCGAAGGTTTATCGCGACTCATGGACGAGATAAAGGAGAAAGAGAAGAATAAGGAATCGTACGACAAGGTCGCTAAGCTCAAGAAACTAAAGATTGTAGAACTAGAAGAACTTCTCGCTCCAGTCCTTGAGAAAGCAGACTATATAAAACTGCAGTTCAAGACCCCTGAGATTACGAAGGATGTAATCGTGCCGTTCGTGGTCTATGAGAAGCGGCCGGATAGAGAGGGCTACGCAAGCAGTAAGGAGCTAGAGAAGCTCCTCAGGAAAACCCTCGCCGATACCAACTGGCGACCTATGACCGATGGGGTTAGTTATCGTCTAGGTATGCTTGAGGGACGTCTCCATGGATACGAACGAGAGGAGGATTTATTGAGGTTGGTTAAAGATAAAGAACCACATGTTTAATTTTCTTAAGAAGAAAACCAAGTTTGGTGCAATTAAGTCTATGCTCGTAGACCACTTAAGCGAGCTTGAGCAGAAAAAGGACTCCATACCTGAGGACGTATTTGATGTGACCAAATTCACCCTACAGGAGATTCTGGGTGTGTTTGAGTCAATGGATATTTTGATGCATAAGAACGACTTTGACGGGTGTATCAAGCTCTCTAGGTCGATACTCGAAAACTCTATAAACCTTCAATACATCTATAAAGAGGACACAGAGAAAAGAGCCAAGAATTTCAAGCTCTCATCCCTTAAGGGCATGGCTAGGAAATTTGAGGCACTAGATGAGTACACGCCAGAAGCCAAAGAGATGTACGAGTTCTTCCAAAAGGAGCTTAAAGACCATGAACCCGAAAAGAGCGTGCGTGATAAGTTCAAGGCCGTTAACTCAGACGCTACCTACCTAAGGTCATATCGGAGATTGTCCGAGTTTGTCCACCCTGTGTATCGCCACGAAAGGCTAGATTTTACCGAAAACAGGCCATTTGTATCGGAGTTGAAAAGAACGGTAAGGTCAGATACCTCTCTTGTTACATTAATGGCGTTGGAAAGGGTTTGTACCAAGTACGACCTAGACGGTGGGGTGATGAGCATTGATGACCCTGGATATAAGGGAATTGTGTTCTTCGCAACAAATCCGAAAAGGCAGGAGGAGGCAATGAAGGGTATGTTTCCAAAAAAGGACACTCAACTGTAATCTTTTAAGTGACAGTCAAAAGTCCTTTCCGGTGTCACTTTTGTCACTTTCCTAGGTGCACGAGACGCGTCGATTTCATTTCTAAAAACTAACCAAACGGACCAACCCGGGCTTGACCGACCACGGTTCTAACTCGAGACGGCCAGCCAACTCGTGCTAGGGTATCGCGCACGAGACGCGTCGATACCTGTCAGAGGTCTATTCTGAAAAGGCATACCTGCTGAGAGCAGTATCCAGAACAATAAACCACCCATCACCGGGTGGTTTATTGTTTGACTTGCACTATACCCCCTAGGGGGTATATAATGCTAAGTATGAAATATATGGAAGATAAAAGTAAGGAAAAGATTATTCGTCGTCTCAAACTTATTGAGGGTCAGATTCGAGGTCTACAAAAGATGATTGAGAATGACACGTACTGCATTGACGTGATCACTCAAACTTCAGCGGTCAAGCAGGGGCTTTCTAATGTCGAAGACTTACTGCTCGAAAATCATCTCGGTGGATGCATCCTGAACCAAGTGAAGGCTGGGCAGACCGAGAAGGCCAAGCAGGAGATTTTAAAAGTTTATAAGCTAAAGAGAAAATAATTTTATGCATACACAAACATACAACGTGAAAGGAATGCATTGTGCTTCATGCTCATCTGTTATTGAAAAGACATTTAAGAAAGTAGAGGGCGTGCATTCTGCGGAAGTGAACTATGGTACAGAAAGAGCGAAGGTTTCTTTTGATCCTTCAAAAACCAATCCTCATGACCTCTCTAAGCACATCGAACCTCTCGGGTATTCACTTGAAGTTCCCGAGACAGCGAGCGAGATGGGTATGTCCGAAAGTGAACATGCGGCACATCTGGGACTCAACCAATCTAAGAAAGAGAAACTTGCTGAGGTGAGAGATATGAGGACGAAAGTACTCTCTGCCATTCCGCTCGCAATTTTTGCCGCATTGGTAATGGGTTGGGATATTTTGGCGGAATACGGGGCTGTTCCCACGATGAGTTATACACTCAAGGAGTTTTTCCATCACCTCCTTCCAATTTTTGCTACGTACGTCTTGTTTGTTGTGGGTAAACCGTATTTGCTTGGATTTTACAGATTTCTCCGTTATGGCAAAGCGAATATGGACACGCTTATCGGTATCGGTACGGTTGCCGCTTTTTTATACAGTTTCGCAGTCAGTGCCTTCGAAGATGTCCTTAGTCCATTTATTAATGTCGAGTACCAGTACTACGACGTGACAATTGTGGTCATCACTTTTATTGCACTCGGTAAGTACCTTGAAGCAAAATCTAAAATTAAGACAGGTGATGCAATCGAGAAACTTCTCAATCTTCAAGCAAAAACTGCATTGGTTGTTCGTGATGGAAAGGAAATCGAGATTTCAGTGAATGATGTAAAACATGGCGATTTCATTATTGTTAAGCCAGGTGCAAAGATTCCTGTAGACGGTGTTATTACTGAAGGGGCATCTTTTGTTGACGAATCGATGGTTACAGGGGAACCGATGCCTGCTCAGAAAAAGATTGGTGACAATGTCGTATCGGGGACCATTAATACCAGCGGTTCTTTCACCTTCAAAGCGACCAAGGTAGGGTCCGAAACTCTTTTGGCTCAGATCATAAAGATGGTTGAAGATGCTCAAGGAAGCAAGGCTCCGATTCAGGCACTCGCAGACAAAATATCAGCCATCTTTGTGCCTATAGTTTTAGTAATTGCCTTTCTTTCCCTCGGCGCATGGCTCATTGTTGGATCGCAGTATCTCGGATTTTCTCAGGCACTTTCATTCGGTCTCGTGTCATTTGTGGGAATCCTAGTGATCGCCTGTCCGTGCGCACTTGGTCTCGCTACTCCAACCGCAATTATTGTCGGGGTCGGCAAAGGTGCTAAGGAAGGCATCTTAATTAAAGATGCGGCAACTCTTGAGAAACTCCATAAGGTAAACACAGTTGTGGTTGATAAGACTGGAACAATAACCAAAGGAAAGCCCACGCTTGTCGATATACAAAACCCATCTAACCTAAAAGACGATGAATTTATTTCGATAATCGCCTCCCTTGAGAAGAAATCAGAGCATCCGATTGCACACGCAATCGTTAATTATGTACAGGAGAAAAATATCGCTCTATCCGATGTCTCTGGTTTTGAAGGAATACAAGGCAAAGGTCTCAAAGGAACAATTAAAAGTACTGAATATTTTGTCGGAAATGCAAAGCTCATGAGTGACCTTAAGGTTTCTTTCGATGCCGGCAAGTTAAATGAATTTACTTCACAAGGAAAGACACCAGTCATTCTTGCTACTAAAGAGAAGGTTCTTGGCTTCGTGATGGTGGCAGATGAAATAAAACAAGAATCAAAACAGGCGGTTGCCGATCTACATAAGCTTGGTATCAAAGTTGTGATGCTTACGGGTGACGACGAGAAGGCCGCAAAACACATGGCTTCTCTTGTCGGCATTGATGATGTAGTAGCTCACGTCCTCCCGCAAGACAAGCTCGAGAAGATAAAAGAACTGCAGTCACAAGGACGTATCGTTGCTATGGCTGGAGATGGAGTGAACGATGCTCCTGCACTTGCCCAAGCCGATGTTGGTATCGCCATGGGAACTGGTACCGATGTGGCGATCGAGTCAGCAGGCATTACCTTACTTGGCGGTGATATTTCAAAGCTCGTGAAGGCGATCAAGCTTTCGAAGATTACCATGCGAGGAATCAAGCAAAATCTTTTTTGGGCATTCATCTACAATGTTGTCGGCATACCTCTTGCTGCGGGTGCACTTTATCCAGTCTTTGGCTGGCTTCTGAACCCTGTCTTTGCAGGATTTGCCATGGCGATGTCGTCAGTCTCCGTGGTGTCGAATTCGCTTAGAATTAAGGCTAAGAAATTATAAGTATGAAAACACACACATTATACGTATCAGGTACACATTGCGCATCATGTAAAATCTTGATTGAAGATATTTTGAATGAACAAGACTTCATACAAAACGCCCGAGTTGATTTAAAAAAGGAGACTGTAGAAGTAGAAACTAATAGTGACGAGTCTCCTATAAGATTAGCGGAGATACTGACCGACAAAATAAAGTCCAACGGCTACGTGCTTTCAGTTGCAAAGACTGTCAAGGAAAAACAAGGCGATGATGTTATTTGGAAAGCATTGCCGATCGGCCTTGGTATTCTTATCCTCTTTTTCTTGCTACAGAAATCTGGAATCCTTAATCTCGGGATCGGAGGACAGGTCACGCCAATCACGAGTTTCATCATTGGTCTCATTGCCTCGGTTTCAAGTTGCCTGGCCATAGTGGGCGGGCTAGTACTATCTCTGTCGGCAAAGATATCAGAAGACAACGTAAGTGACACGAAAACATTCTTGTTATTTCATACAGGAAGAATTGTCAGCTTCGCAGTATTGGGCGGTGTGCTTGGAGCTGTGGGAGGTGCTATTGGAATTAACTTTACACTCACTGCAATCTTAGGACTCTTAGCAGCCCTGGTGATGTTGATGTTAGGTTTGAATCTGGTTGGAGTCTTTGCTAAGAATAAAATCGCTTTACCTTCAGGTATTTTCAATTTCTTAAGGAAAATTGAACACAAAACTTTCACACCTCTTGTCCTCGGCTTCGCCACGTTTTTCTTGCCATGTGGTTTTACACAGTCGATGCAGGTTTCGGCGTTAGGTAGTGGGTCTTTTGGTTCAGGAATGCTAATTATGCTTGCCTTTGCCCTTGGAACATTGCCGATGCTTCTACTGCTTTCTTTTGGGTCTGCGTCATTTGCACACGGAAAGCACGCTCCTTTATTCTTCAAAACTGCCGGTATCGTAGTAATCGGTCTTGGACTATTTGCGTTACTTGCAGGTTTGGCTGGACTCGGAATTATCAATCCATTATTTAATATATAATTAAACTTTATGAATAAAGTCGCCTTATCAATTATTACAGTCGCGCTTGTCATCGGTCTCGGTGTCATCTTTTTTGGTGGGTCACAAAATGGTACCGAATCCGCATCAACTCAGTCTGGACAGAATGTTGAGATAAAGGATGGTATTCAGTACATAACGATTGATGCAAAGGGTGGTTATTCCCCTCGGGTCTCTTCTGCACAAGCTGACATTCCAACGAAACTGATTGTTAAAACGAATGGCACATACGACTGCTCCTCTGCCTTAGTGATCCGTTCAATCGGATACCAAAAGATTCTTTCTCAAACAGGAGAAGAGATTATAGATATTGGCGTATCTCAGACTGGATCATCTGTGCAGGGTACGTGCAGTATGGGCATGTATAGTTTTATTGTTAACTTCAGCTAGAGCGATGCTAAAGATATAGTCTTTTCCTTGAGTTGAATTTTGCCTCGCAAGCATCCTAGCAGTTCTCGTTTCTCTAAATCCTGACCTTCTCTTAGGAGATATTTTGCATAGTTACGAATATCTATTGCCACGACTTCTATTTTCTCTTTCTTTCCTAAAAGGACTTGTTGAAACTTCTTAAACCTCTCAACCTCAGACTTTATCTTTTCTTTAACCCCGATCTCGTCTATATCTATCTGATCCATCAAACCTTCGAACTGTTTGATTAGATCCACTTCGTTGATGTAGCCGCACTTACAGTTTGGGTCTCTTCGTTTTGTACATCCGTAATAAACATGGCGATGAATGTTGCCGTTCTTCTGCTTCTTAAACTTCTCATCTGCCGTAATACCTGAACCACACAGTCCGCAGGTCATTAATTTTGTAAAAGCGAACTCCTTACCCTCTGATCTTACAAACTGACTTTTTACTTGCTCCTGAACCTGATCAAATAGCTCCTTACTAATCAGTGGCTCATGCTTACCTTGATACCAATTACCAGAATTCTTAGGATATTCAAATATGCCGTAGTAGAAATGGTTCTCTAGGATGCAATAAATATTACTGACCGTTAGGTTTTTGTTTCCTCCTGCTGTCTTAAAATTGAGATCAAACTTGAGCCAGTTATATACCTTTCGCCCTGACCATTTCTCGTAGGCAACTTTCTCAAATACTTTTCTAATAATTGCACCACGATCTGGATCTATAAGCGTCTCGCACTTTCTATCCATTCGTTTTTCTTTTAGGTACCCAGTTGGGGCAGGGGCAGGCCATAACCCCATTTCTACTCTTGTCTTCAGGCCTCGCTTTACGTTGATACTCTTGTTGTCGTTCTCGAGCTTTGCTTGTGAACAGAGAATCATCAGAAGGAACTTCTCGTTAGGGGAGTTCCTGAAATGTTGCCCATAGGTACGAATCTCAAGGAGCATCTTCTGATCCATCAAATCTACGAGCGTTCCTAGGTCTCCAGCGTTTCTGCTCAATCGGTCAGGTGCCCAAGTTAGGATGGCGTTGAATCGTTGTCGCCTGATGTCTTCCAAAAGCTCCTGATATACAGGACGCTGTCCCGAATCCTTTGCTGAATGAGATTCTCTCCGTATATCAACTATCTCCAGATTCTCCCGTTCAGCTATTTGGAGCATTTCCTTAATCTGGGAATCTATCGAAAGAGCCTGCTTTTCATCTTGCTCGGTAGACTTACGAGCGTACAGGCAGTACTTAATCTTCTCGGCGACCACAACTGGCGAGGAGCCCATCTGGGCGGTTTCCATCGTTCTCATGACATCTATTGATGCCAGACTGGTGGCTGGTGCATAGACTATGCAGAACTACCGTTTCGTCGCATGGTCGTGGA
>CAMTYL010000009.1:0-1248 GCA_947085985.1 uncultured bacterium
TCCCTCCACTGAAAGACGCGCTGACGCGGAGCTTGAAGCGAGCGACACGGTACCACCAAAGTAGTTCAGACCTTCCGCTGAATAGAGGGTGTAGTTGTCGTATATACCAGCAGTCTGTTGCTCCAAGTACAGACCAAACGACGTTTCAAGAGAGCTGCCGTTTGCAGTGTTAACGGTTGCATCTGGAATGTAGACTGCGTATCCCGTTCCAAGAACGTTACCTACTGCACCAGTACTTCCGTATCCAACAGCAACCTGAGCACGCAAACCAGTTGCACTTGTCTGAGTCGTTTGGCCAGAATGATTAGCGAGTGCGTACACAGCAGCGAAATCTCCTACCACCTTGTTTGCAGCACCTCGCGCAGTGCTTGCCTGCACGAGCGCTCCGTAGTAGTTACCCGTCAACGTTCCACCCGCACTCATGGTGCCTGTGATGTTTGCACCGCCAAAAGTTCCTGCGGTGCCTGCCTGTGTAGAAGATGCCACAAGTCCAAAGTTGCTGACAGAGCTTGAACCAATTCCTACGTTTCCAGCAAAGTATCCCTGTCCTCCAACATTGAACGCGCCTGAGACCGTTGAAGAAGCCTGAGATACGAATCCTGCAGCAAATGTCTGAAGGTTAGACCAAGTGTTCGTGGTAGTCGTCCCAAACGCAAGCGAGATAACGTTAGAGGTAATCTGGAGTGGGTACGTAGCAGACGTGATGCGAGAGGTGTACGCACTTGCCCACTCGGTGGTTGAGGCCGTGAGAGGAATGTTGTATCCAGCGGTGAGTGAGAAAGCGCCGGTACCTGAAGTGTATGTGAGGCCGGTTGCGGAACTTGAGAAGAGGCCACGTGCAGTTGCGTTGAAGTCAGAGATGGTTGAAGCGAGCTGGGTACCCGTGTGGTTTGCGCGGTCTAGGTATGCAGCGCCTTCGATACCATCAAACGTTCCGGTCCAATCTCCTGCAGTTGAGATGGAGAGCGTACCTGCTGAGAATGAAAGAGGTGAAGAAACGGTCGCTGAGGTGAGCTGCTTGCCTGCATCTGCGTATACGAGGCCTCCAGGCGTGAGTGCCATGCCCTTCAATTGCCCTGCGTACACGGTGCCGGAAGCACCCACATCTCCCTCCACTGAAAGACGCGCTGACGCGGAGCTTGAAGCGAGCGACACGGTACCACCAAAGTAGTTCAGACCTTCCGCTGAATAGAGGGTGTAGTTGTCGTATATACCAGCAGTCTGTTGCTCCAAGTACAGACCAAACGA